>NZ_JARGYD010000009.1:0-179445 GCF_029168315.1 Psychromarinibacter halotolerans | reverse complement strand
CGCCTGACGGCGGCGCGTTCCCGGGACCTTGCGGTCTTCGTCCGTCCTGACCGGGACGCGGCGCGCCCCCGGGCCCCGAACCCGAACCGCCATCCGCAACGGAGAGCCTTATGGGTGGATACATCCTGAAACGACTGGTCTCGGCGGTGCCCGTGCTTCTGGGCATCACGGTGATCGTGTTCCTGATCATGGCGATGATCCCCGGAGACCCGGCGACGGCGATCCTTGGAAGCTATGCCACGCCCGAGAATGTCGAACGGATCAACCGCGACCTTGGCTTGGACAAGCCGCTGGTGGCGCGGTATTTCATCTGGCTTGGCAACATGCTGACCGGCGACTTTGGGCGGTCGTTCTCGTTGAACCGACCGGTGCTGGACGAGGTGCTGGACCGCTTCGGTGCGACGCTGGTGCTGGCGGGGACCTCTTTCATCCTGTGCTCGATCCTTGGGATCGTCGCGGGCGTGATCTCGGCGGCGCGGCAATACGGGCTGGCCGACAAGGCGATCACCTTCGTGGTGCTGATCGGCATTTCGATCCCGTCCTTCTTCCTTGGGATGATGATGATCCTTGCCTTCGCGGTGGAACGGCGCTGGTTCCCGGTGTCGGGGATGTACGCGATCTATGGCGGCGGCGATCTGCCGGACCTGCTGTGGCACCTTGCGATGCCCGCGCTGGCGCTGGCGGTGGTGGCGACCGGCGTCGTGGCGCGGCTATCGCGGTCGGCGATGCTGGAAGTGCTGCGGCAGGATTACATCCGAACTGCGCGCGCCAAGGGCGTGCCGGAACGCCGGGTGATCTGGTGGCACGCGCTGAAGGCGGCGATGGTGTCGATCATTCCGGTGCTGGGCATTCAGGCGGGCTTCGTCCTGTCGGGCGCGGTCTATGTCGAGATCGTGTTCCAGTGGCCCGGCGTCGGCCGGATGCTGGTGAACGCGATCCTGCAGCGCGACATCCTGCTGGTGCAGGGCGGGGTGGTCTTCGTTGCCGCCTGCTACGTGCTGTTCAACATCGCCGTCGATGTGGCGCAAAGCCTGCTGGATCCGAGGATCAAGACATGATGCAGTTCCTCAAGCTTCTTGCCCGCAACCAATTGGCGCTGATGGGCGGCATCGTCCTGTCGCTGGTGGTGATCGTGTCGGTGCTGACGCCGGTGCTGCCGTTGCTGCCGCCGGACGTCACCAACACCGCCGACCGCTTCATGCCGCCGTTCTCGGAAGGGCACCTGCTGGGCACCGACCACCTTGGCCGGGACCTGCTGTCGCGCCTGCTGTGGGGCACGCGGCTAAGCCTTGCGGTCGGTTTCGCCGCCGCCGTCGCCGCCGCCGTGATCGGGTCGGCCATCGGCATCGTCGCGGGGTATTTCGGCGGGCGGACGGACAACGTGATCATGCGGCTTGTCGATATGCTGATGGCGTTTCCCTACATCCTGCTGGCGCTGGCCATCGTCGCGGCGCTGGGGCCGGGCCTGCTGAACGCACTGATCGCGGTGGCGGCAGTGAACGTGCCGTTCTTCGCGCGCAACATCCGGGGCATCACCGTAGGGATCGCGCACAAGGAGTTCGTCGATGCCGCCAAGCTGGCCGGGATGGGCCACGGCCGCATCCTTGTGTCCGAGATCCTGCCGAACGTGGTGCCGGTGATCGTGATCGCCATGTCCACCACCATCGGCTGGATGATCCTTGAAACCGCCGGCCTGTCGTTCCTTGGCCTTGGCTCGCAACCGCCGCAGGCGGACCTTGGTTCGATGCTGGGCGAGGCGCGGTCGGCGCTGATCACCAACCCGCATACCTCGGTGGTGCCGGGGATCATGATCTTCCTGATCGTGATGTCGATCAACCTGCTGGGCGACGGCGTGCGCGACGCTTTGGACCCGCGCCTGCGGTCCGGGGCACTGACCCGCCCGCGTCCGGCGACGATGGTGGCGCGCAAGGATGCGCCGCCGAATGGGCCGGGGCGCGGCGTGCTGGATGTCGTCGACCTAGAGACGCAGTTCCATGTCGGCAAGCGGGTGTACCGCGCAGTGAACCAAGTGAACCTGACCATCGCACCGGGCGAATGCCTAGGCGTGATCGGGGAAAGCGGGTCGGGCAAGTCGGTGACGGCGTTGTCGGTGATGGGGCTGGTGGCCTCGCCGCCGGGCGTGATCACCGGCGGCGCGGTGTTCCACGGCGGGCAGGACCTTGTCGGCGCACGGTACGAGACGCTGCGCAAGCTGCGGGGCGACAAGGTGGCCTATATCTTCCAGGACCCGCTGGCGACGCTGCACCCGCTGATGAAGGTGGGGGACCAGCTGGCCGAGGCGATCAGCGTCCACCACAAGGTTGGCCGCACCGAGTTGCGCAAGCGCGCGATCGAGTTGCTGCGGTCGGTGCGCATTCCCAATCCGGAAAGCCGCGCCGACAGCTACCCGCACGAGATGTCGGGCGGGATGCGGCAGCGCGTGGCCATCGCTATGGCGCTGGCGAACGAGCCCGAGGTGATCATCGCCGACGAACCCACCACCGCGCTGGACGTGACCGTGCAGGCGCAGGTGCTGTCGCTGCTGGACGACCTGCGGCGCGAACGCGGCGTGGCGATCCTGTTCATTACCCACGACTTCGGCGTGGTGGCGCAGCTGTGCGACCGCGTGGCGGTAATGTACGCGGGCCGCATCGTCGAAGAGGGGACCACGGACGAGATCCTTGACCGCCCCGCGCATCCCTACACCAAGCGGCTGATGGAATGCGTGCCGGAACTGGGCGAGGGGCGGCGCGAGCTGGCGGCGATCCCCGGGCTGCCGCCGGCAGTGGACAAGCTGCCGCCCGGTTGCGCCTTTGCCCCGCGCTGCCACAAGGCGCGCGAGGAATGTCAGGCGGCGCCGGTCGAACTGAAGACCGACGGCACGCGCGGCGTCCGCTGCCTGTTTCCCGAGGCCGACGTGGTAGAGGTGACCGCATGACCCTTGCCCTGCGACTGGAAAACCTTTCCAAGACCTTCGCCGTCGGCAAACCGCTGATCGGCCCGCCCAAGGCGCATGTGCGCGCGGTGCGGCCCCTGTCGCTAGAGGTGGCGCAGGGCGAGACGCTGGGCATCGTCGGAGAGTCCGGCTGTGGCAAGTCCACGCTGGCGCGGATGCTGGTGGGGCTGATCCCGCCCTCGACCGGGACCATCGAGATCGAGGGCAAGGCGCTGGACAACGCCGACGCCACCGCCTTCGGCAAGCTGATCCAGTACGTGTTTCAGGACCCGATCAGTTCGCTGAACCCGCGCAAGTCGATCCGCAAGATCCTTGAGGTACCGCTGAAGCGCCTGCACGGCATGTCGGCGTCCGAGCGCGAGACGCGCATCCGCGAGATTTTCGACAGCGTGAACCTGCGCGAAGAGTTCCTTGACCGGTATCCGCACGAATTCTCGGGCGGGCAGGCGCAGCGGATCGGCATCGCGCGGGGACTGGCCGCGAACGCGCGCATCCTTGTGCTGGACGAACCCGTTTCGGCGCTGGACGTCTCGGTGCAGGCGCAGGTGCTGAACCTGCTGGCCGCGCTGAAGGCGGAATACGGTCTGACCTACCTGTTCATCAGCCACGATCTTGCCGTGGTCGAAGCGGTCAGCGACCGGGTGGCGGTGATGTATTTCGGCGCCGTGGTCGAGGTGGGACGCGCCGACAAGGTGTTCTCGGCACCGCGACATCCGTACACCAACCTTCTTGCCGGTAGCGCTCCGGTTGTGGGGCGGCCCTTGACGCCGCCCGAGGCAAAGGGCACGGAACTCCCCGACCCCCTGAACCCGCCACCGGGGTGCGCCTTTGCAGCACGTTGCCCGCGGGCCAGTGACATCTGTCGGACAGAAGATCCGGCACTGACGAAGATGGGAGAGGATCAGTTTGCCGCCTGCCACCACCCGCTCGACCCGTGACGCCGCCCCGCAACGCCTAAGCCGGCCGGCTCAGGTCGCGGAAGCGATCAAGTCATGGGTGGTCGAAGCGAACATGAAGCCGGGCGACCGTTTGCCGAACGAGCTGGAGATGATCGAGCGGTTCGGCATGGCCAAGGGCACGATCCGCGAGGCGATGCGCATTCTCGAAGCGCAGGGGCTGGTCAAGACGCGGACCGGCCCGGGCGGCGGCAGCTTCGTGCACGAGGTCAGCGAGGCCCGCGCCCGCGCGTTGCTGGGCAACTACTTCTATTTCAAGGATCTGACGGTCACCGACATCTATCAGCTGCGGCTGGTGCTAGAGCCCGAACTGGCGGCGGATCTGGCGGGGCAATTGTCGGCCGATCAGCTTGCCGCGCTAGAGGCGAACGTGGCGCGCTATGTCACGCCGCCGAAGGACGCCGAGGAAGAGCGGCAGCAGCACATCGCGTCGCTGGACTTTCACAAGCTTCTGGCCAGCTATGCAGGCAACGAGCTTTTGGGCTTTCTGATCGGCTTCATGGCGCAGATGCTGTCGGACCTGACGGTGATGCGCCGTTTGTACGAGCCGCGGAACTATGAGCTGTGGAAGATGGGCACCGATCACCAGATCGAGCTGATCACCGCCTTGCGGCTGGGCGACGGGCCGCGCGCCCGCGCCATCATGCGCGAACACATGGAAGCCGCTCAGGCGTTCATGGTGCGGCAAGAGGCCGAGATGGAGCGTCGCTTCCTCGCCGGGCGCTAGGCCAGCTATACACGACCGGTCCAAAGAGAACGGCCGCCCGGGGGATGATCGGGCGGCCGTCTTGGTTTTCGCGGAAATCCGTTACGCGCCGATCAGGCGGCAGCGGCTTTCTTCTTGCGCATGCGCACGGCGCCCAGGCCGCCGACACCGGCCAGCAGCAGAACAGCCGAGGCGGGCAGCGGAACCGGAGCGGCTTCCAGCGTGACTTCCGCGTAGATGGTCTTCGCGGTGCCGAGGATCAGATCGACGCCCTGATCGAAAACGATCGAGTAAATCCCGCCGTTGCCGAAGTTGAGCGTGAACTCGTTCTGATCCCAGACCAGCGCGCCCAGCGTAATGCTGCCGAAGGCGCTGAGGAACCCGCCGCCGCCGATGGCGGACGCGGCGCCGCCCGGAGACGCAAACGCCAGCGTGGCGTCCACGCCGAACAGGCCCGCTGCGAAGAACGGGTTGTTGGTGTCGGCGGTGATGTCGAAGAATGCGAGGGTCTTCGATTCACCGACACCCAGCGTGAACATGGAGCCCTCAAGGAGCGGGTTCTGCTCGATGGTTACGTCACAACCGACGCAAGCCGAAACGTCGGCCACATCCGTATCCGCGCCGACGATGAAATCGACCGTCGTCGCATAGGCCGTACTGGCCGTCAGGCCGATCGCGAGAACGGCACCTTTACAAACACTTAACAGCTTCATTGTGTTACCCCTCCGCAAGAATATGCGGTCATAGCCTCATGGAGCTTCTTTTTGCCATAGTTCCGACGAATTCGCACCAAGAATAGTACGAAAGGCGGCATAATTTTGACTGTTGTTCCTGACCCGCAAAGAGTTGGCGGCCATCTTCGAAATAGTTCACCTTAGGGAAACTATGCAAATATTCGAAAGTGTTCGGATGCTGCACATGGCAAAGAAAAACAGGTATAATTAACTAATATTGATTAATTTCTTCGGCCGCATCACATTCGCGTGGGGGAATGCTTTTCGCCGTCTTTGGACGGGCCTAGCCCGCACACGAAAACGCCGCCCCGTGACAATCAGGGCGGCGTCAGTCTTGGATCGTCGAATACTTACGAGAACGACTTTTCGATCTTGTCCAGCGTCTGCATCGCAGACAGCACGTCATGCACCGAAGAGTTCGGTTCACGGCCTTCCTTGATCGCCGAGATGAACTCGCGGTCGATCAACTCGATGCCGTTGTTCGACACCGCGACGTCCGACAGGTCGATGGGGTTCTCGTTGCCGTCGAACAGATCGTCGTAGCGGGCGATGTAGGTGCCGTTGTCGCAGATGTAGCGGAAGAACGTGCCAAACGGGCCGTCGTTGTTGAACGACAGCGACAAGGTGCAGATCGCGCCGTTCTCGGCCTTCATGCCAATCGCCATGTCCATCGCGATGCCCAGCTCGGGGTGGTGCGGGCCTTCGAGACCGAAGGCGTCCTTCACCTGACCGCCGGTCTGGTACTGGAACAGGTCGACCGTATGGCAGGCGTGGTGCCACAGCAGGTGGTCCGTCCACGACCGCGGCTCGCCCTTGGCGTTGGTGTTGGTGCGGCGGAAGAAATACGTCTGCACGTCCATCTGCTGAACGGTCAGTTCACCGGCCTTGATCTTGTTATGGATCCATTGGTGCGACGGGTTGAAGCGCCGGACCTGACCGGCCATCGCCAGAACGCCGGTTTCCTTCTGCACCTTGCAGATCTCTTCCGAGTCCGCCAGCGAGTCCGCCATCGGGATCTCGATCAGCACCGGCTTGCCCGCCTTCATGCAGGCGATGGCCTGTTCGGCGTGGATCTGGGTGGGGGTGGCAAGGATGACGGCATCGACATCGTCACGGGCCAGACATTCGGCCAGATCGGTCGAGGCATGGCCGATGCCCTTGTCGGCGGCCAGCTTCTCGATCTTTTCCTTGGTCGGGCCCATGACAGAGGTCACGGTGACCTCGTCGATGGCCGACAGGGCGTCGAGGTGTTTCAGTCCGAAGGCCCCGTAGGCGCCGGCGACACAGATACGCATGGGGATGGCTCCTTTGCGTTGTTCAGAAAAAGGCCGCCCCTGTCGCGGGGACGGGGCGGCCGGGATTCACGGAAGGGCCGCGGCGATCAGGCCGCGACGTTTTCCAGGATGATGTGGCCGACCGCGGTGTTGGACGCCGGGACGTGGTAGTGCCGGTGCACTTCCTTCACCTCGTCGTTCAGCGCACCGCGCATGACGTGCCACATGACCATCTCGACGCCTTCCGAACCCGCTTCACGCAGGTAGTCGACGTGGGGCATCTTCGACAGCTTGACCGGGTCTTCGGTCAGCATGTCGAGGAACATCGTGTCGAACTCGGCGTTGATCAGGCCAGCACGCTTGTACTGCAGCTGGTGGCTCATGCCGCCGGTGCCGAAGATCATCACGTCCAGATCTTCCGGGTAGCTTTCGATCGCCTTGCGGATCGCCTTGCCCAGCTGGAAACAACGGTTGCCGGTCGGGGCAGGGTACTGCACCACGTTCACCGCCAACGGGATCACAAGGCACGGCCATTCGTCCTCGGGCGCGACCTCGCCGAACATGACCGACAGCGGGACGGTCAGGCCGTGGTCGACCTCCATCTCGTTCATGATGGTCATGTCGAATTCGTCAAGGATCAGCGACTGGGCGATGTGGCTGGCCAGCTTCTGGTGGTTCTTGACGACCGGCACCGGGCGCGGGCCCCAGCCTTCGTCTGCGGGCTGGAATTCCGCCGCCGCGCCAAGCGCGAAGGTCGGAATGCAGGACGCGTCGAAGGCGGTGCAGTGGTCGTTGTAGACAAGGAAGATGACGTCCGGCTTCTTTTCCTTCATCCACTCGCGGCTGTACTGAAAGCCGTCGAACACGGGTTTCCAGTACGGCTGGTCGGTGATGCCGGTGTCCATCGCCACGCCGATGGCGGGCACGTGGGAGACACCCACGCCTGCAGTGATACGGGCCATTAGTCTTTGTCCTCCCACTCGGATTTATAGCGGTTGCCCTCGGGCGACCGGCCGCCGTTCAGCATCATCTCGCGGTAGGCGTCGACGCCCATACCCGTCATCAGGCCTGCGAGGTTCTGGAAGTTGATGCCGTCGTTCGCGGCCAGCTTCGAGGTGTAGTAGATGTTGCCGCCCAACTCGAGCAGGCGGTTCCATTCACGCTTGAGCACGGCATCGCGCTGCTCTGGCGTCATCGGATAATTGTCGAGGTACTTTTCTTCGTCGGCGTTGAACGCGTCCCGGTTCTTCTGCAGGCGCAGAGAGATGCAGAACTGGTTCAGGTGATAGCCTTCGCGCGAACGGTCCGCGTCGAAGACGAACGTGCCGGGAATGTCCTCGTAGTCCTTTTCAGGCATTCCTTCCTCCCAGGAACATGGTGGCGCCGGAACTGGCGGTATGGTCCGTTATGTGGCCGTCGAACGCCGCAGCGCAAGACGCGGGACCAGCCGCCGGCAGGGGGCGTCGCCGTCGATTGACATTGTCTTCCCTCTATCAGCCGGGGCGCCGGGGCTGTAATTCGAATGCCCGGGGGAATATTGAAAAAAGCTATAATGCGGGGCGGCTGCCTGTGCGGAAATCCGGCGGGCTGGGCCTGTCGCAAGGCGCGGGCGGGGCCGTGGCGGATGGTCAGCCCTGCGGCGCCTCGGCCGGTGTATCTGAATAAGGGTCCGGCGCGCGCGACGCGGCGGCCGCAGCGGCGGCGCGGCGCAGAAGGTCCATGAATTCGGCCTGCGCGACGGTCGGACGCCAGTCGGCGCGATAGGTCAGGCCGATACCGCGCGCGTTGTTCTGCAGCGGGATCGGCAACGGCTTCAGGTGGCCGGACGCCTCTTCGACGCTGATCTGGTGGCGCGAGATGATGGTGACGTAAGGCCCCTGCGCCAGCAGCCCCCGCAGGAACACCAGCGAAGAGGACACCACCCGCACGGGCGTGATGTTGCGGTCCTGAAGGCGCAGGGTCTCGTACAGATAGCCGCCCGCAGGCGTTTCGCGCGGGGGTGCGACCCACGGAAAGCGCAGGGTGTCCTCGACCGTGGGGGACGGTAGGTCGAACAGCGGGTGCGACGGGTGCGCCACCAGCGCCAGCGGATCGTCGAACAGGGGTTCCTGCACGACATCCTCGGCGGGGACCGGATCGCGCAGGGCGCCGATGATGCAGTCCAGTTCGCCCTCGCGCAGGCTGCGCAGAAGCTGCGGGAACCGGCCGTCGACCACGCGGATCTGCATCCGGCCCGACCGCCGCACCATCGCATCCACGGCGCGAGGCACGATAGACGTCCGCGCCAGCGGCAGCGATCCGATCGAGAAGGTCCCGGCCTGCGTGCCAAGGGCGCGGCCGATCTCCTCGATCCCCTGCCGGATCTCCGCCTGCGCGAGTTTCGCCCCCAGAACAAAGGCTTGCGCGGCGGCGGTCAGTTCGACCCCGACGGCGGTGGCGGTGAAGAAGGTCAGGCCCGACAGCGCCTCGAGATTGCGGGCGGTGCGGTGGATCGTGGGCTGCGAGACGCCAAGATCACGGGCGGCGACGGTGAAGGACCCGGCATTCGCGATCGAGATCAGCGCCCGCAACTGCGCGGCGGTGACCAGCCGGTCGAAGCCCGCGTTGCGCGCGGTGGCGCCGCCCTCGCTGCGGCCTGATTTCAGCGCCTCGCGCGCGCCGCGTTCCAGATGCGCCAGCGCGGCGCCGACGCGGCGGGCGAAGGCGGCGCCCTCGGGGGTGGGGGTCAGTTCGCGGGTGCGGCGGATCAGCAGCTGGGTGCCAAGGTCCTTTTCCAGCCCCGCGATGGCCTGCGTCGCCGCCGGTTGCGACAGGTGGCACCGCCCCGCCGCCACCGACACCGACCCGGCGCGCACCGCCTCGGCCAGCACGCGCATGTGTCGGATGTTCGGAAAATCGGTGGTCACGGACGGTCCCTCGGACGCGCGGACCGGCAGGTCCGCAAAGAAAAACTGATGAGGGGTATAGACAGAACTTATCCCCGCAGCTTCATTCGAAATAGGCTTTCGGAGGCCGGTCGGCAATAAGGGCCGCGTTCGAACACCGGAGGAGCACCCATGTCCGACAAGAAGACGGCGCTGGTCATCAGCGCGCATTCCGCCGACTTCGTCTGGCGCGCCGGCGGCGCCATCGCGCTGCACCAGTCGAAAGGCTACGACGTCACCGTGGTCTGCCTGTCCTACGGCGAGCGCGGCGAAAGCGCCAAGCTTTGGAAGCAGGAAGGCATGACGCTGGACAAGGTGAAGACCGAGCGCCGCAAGGAGGCCGAGAACGCCGCCGCCGCGCTGGGAATCAACGACATCCGCTTCCTCGACCGTGGCGACTATCCGCTGGATCTTGGCCGCGAGACGGTCGACATGATGGTCGACATCATCCGCGACGTTCAGCCGAAGTTCATGTTCTCGCATTCGAAGTGGGACCCGTACAACACCGACCACATGCGCACGACCGACTTCGCGCTGGAAGCGCGCATGGTCGCGCAGGCGTGGGGCCACAACCCCGGCCAGAAGGTCCTTGGCGCGCCGCAGCTCTACCTGTTCGAGCCGCACCAGACCGAACAGATGAACTGGAAGCCGAACGTCTTCCTCGACATCACGCCGGTCTGGGACAAGAAATGGGCCGCGATCCAGTGCATGCAGGGCCAAGAGCACCTGTGGCACTTCTACGAGAACGTGGCCGAGAACCGCGGCAACCACTTCCGCCGCAACTCGGGCGGTCAGTCCGGCGGGCGCGACTGCCGCTACGCCGAGGGCTTCGAGGCGATCTTCCCGCGCACGGTGGACGAACTGGAATGAGCTATCAGCCCGGAACCATGGGCGTCGTCGTCCAGAACGTCGAACGCGCCGACCAGTCGATCATCGACGGCCTTGCCGAATGCGGCGTGGCCACCGTGCATGAAGCGCAGGGCCGCAAGGGCCTGCTGGCGTCCTACATGCGGCCGATCTATCCCGGTGCGCGCATCGCGGGGTCGGCGGTGACGCTGCTGGCGGCGCCGTGCGACAACTGGATGATCCACGTCTGCATCGAGCAGCTGAAGGGAGGCGACATCATGGTGCTTGGCACCACGTCGCCGTCCGACGCCGGGTATTTCGGCGACCTGCTGGCGACCTCGGCGATGGCGCGGGGCTGCAAGGGCCTGATCATCGACGCGGGCGTGCGCGACGTGCGCGACCTGACCGAGATGGGTTTCCCGGTGTGGTCCAAGGCGGTCTGCGCGCAGGGCACCATCAAGGAAACCGTGGGCTCGGTGAACGTGCCGGTGGTCTGCGCCGACGAGATGGTCAATGCGGGCGACATCATCGTGGCCGACGACGACGGTGTCTGCGTGGTTCGCCGCGAGGAAGCCGCGTCGGTGCTGGAGAAATCCCGCGCCCGCGAGGCCGCCGAGGAAGAGAAGCGTGTGAAGCTTCGCAACGGCGAGCTGGGGCTGGACATCTACAAGATGCGCGAACGGCTGGCCGAGAAGGGCCTGAAGTACGTGTGATCCGGGTTCGCCGCCTTTGGGCGGCGACCGGGGCGGGGGGCTTTGCCCCCCGGACCCCCCAAGGTACTTGGAAAGAGAAGAAGCGGGAGGGGGATCGCCGGTCCGCGACGCGGCGGACCGTCTCGGGGGACCATCCGAGGCGGGACCGGGCGGAGCCCCGGTGGACGAATGGGTCGAGGAGAGACGGATGACTGACGGCGTGCGCTGCATGTGGATGCGGGGCGGGACCTCGAAGGGCGGGTATTTCCTGGCCGATGACCTGCCTGCCGACGCGGGGGAGCGCGATGCGTTCCTTTTGCGGATCATGGGGTCGCCGGATGTGCGGCAGATCGACGGGATGGGCGGATCCGATCCGCTGACGTCGAAGGTCGCGGTGGTGAAGCGGTCCGAGCGGGACGGGGTCGATGTCGACTATCTGTTCCTGCAGGTTTTCGTGGACAAGCCGATCGTCACCGACGCGCAGAACTGCGGCAATATCCTTGCCGGTGTCGGGCCCTTCGCCATCGAGCGGGGGCTGGTCGATGCGCAGGACGGCGAGACGCCGGTCGCCATCTTCATGGAAAACACCGGGCAGGTCGCGGTCGAGGTGGTGAAGACCCCCGGCGGCGTCGTGTCCTATGCCGGTGACGCGAAGATCGACGGCGTGCCGGGAACGGCGGCGCCGGTGCCGTGCGAGTTCAAGGACACCGCCGGGTCGTCCTGCGGCGCGCTGCTGCCCACGGGCAATCCTTGCGATACCGTCGAGGGTGTCGAGGTCACGATGATCGACAACGGGATGCCCTGCGTGGTGATGCGGGCCTCGGACATGGGGATCTCGGGCGAGGAGACGCCGGAGGAGCTTGAGGCGAACGAGGACTTGCGCGCCAAGCTGGAGACGATCCGGCTGGCCTGCGGGCCGATGATGAACCTTGGCGACGTGGCCGAGAAGTCGGTGCCGAAGATGACGATGGTCAGCGCGCCCCGGAACGGCGGGGCGATCGCGACGCGCACGTTCATCCCGCACCGCTGCCACAAGACCATCGGCGTGCTTGGCGCGGTCTCGGTCGCGACAGCCTGCCTGACCGAGGGCTCGCCCGCCTATGACCTTGCCGCGCGCGGCGAGGGGGCCGAGCGGACGCTGTCGGTGGAGCATCCCACCGGCGAGATGAGCGTCGTGGCGAAACTGGATGACAGCGGCGCGGTCGCCTCGGCGGCGATCCTGCGGACCGCACGGAAACTTATGGACGGAGAGGTGTTCGCATGAGCGACGAGGTACAGGTGATGGATCCCGACTGGCTGGTGTTCCATCCGAACCCGAAGAAACCCGATTTCAAGCTGCCCGAAGGCGCGGTGGACGCGCATTGCCACGTCTTCGGCCCGAAGGACGAGTTCCCCTTCGCGCCCGAGCGCAAGTACACGCCCTGCGACGCGGGCAAGGACCAGCTTTACGCGCTGCGCGACCATCTCGGGTTTTCGCGCAACGTGATCGTGCAGGCGACCTGCCACGGCAAGGACAACCGCGCGATGGTCGACGCCTGCCGCACTGCGGGCGATTTGGCGCGCGGCATCGCGACCGTCGGGCCGGACATCACGATGGAAGAGCTGGAAGAGATGGACGCGGCCGGCGTGCGCGGCGTGCGGTTCAACTTCGTCAAGCGGCTGGTGGACTCCACGCCGAAAGAGGTCTTTCTGGGCATCGCCGAGAAGATCGCCAAGCTGGACTGGCACATCGTCGTCTATTTCGAGGCGCAGGATCTGGAAGAGCTGATCCCGTTCCTCAAGCAGCTGCCCACCGTCATCGTGGTCGACCACATGGGCCGGCCCGACGTGTCGAAGGGCGTGGATCACCCGGACTTCCAGCGTTTCGTGCAACTGATGGAAGACGTGCCGACGATCTGGTCCAAGGTGACCTGCCCGGAACGGCTGTCCGAGGACGGGCCGGACACCGGCTATGCCGACGTGATCCCCTTCGCGAAGCTGATCGTCGAGACGTTCCCCGACCGCGTGCTGTCCGGGACCGACTGGCCGCATCCGAACATGAAATCGCACATGCCCGATGACGGCGTGCTGGTCGATTTCATTCCGAAGATCGCGACCACGCCCGAGTTGCAGCAGAAGCTTCTGGTGGACAACCCGATGCGGCTGTACTGGGCGCGCTGATCCGGCGCGGTCCGGTTCGCGAACAGGTTTGGCGGGGCGTCGTGGCGAAGGCTGCGGCGCCCCGTTCGCGTTCCGGGCGTGTGTGCCCACCTGACGTGCAGGCAGCGCACGGAAAGGTGAGCGCGCGGCGTCCAAGGCGTTGTCGTATTTGGGAAATTCGCTCCTACATGGGTGTTAAGTCAATGGTATTCCATTGCATACAGAAGGAGCATCCCAATGGATTTCAAGGACAAGGTTGTACTGATCACCGGCGCTGCTGGCGGCATCGGACTGGCTGCGGCGCGGAAATACGCGGCCGAAGGCGCGAAGGTCGCGCTGGTCGATCTGAAGCAGGACGCGCTGGAACAGGCGGCGGGCGACATGGACGGTGCGCTGTTGCTGTCGGCGGACGTGTCGAACGAAGACGACGTGAAGGACTATGTCGCGAAGACGGTCGAGGCATTCGGCCGGATCGACGTGTTCGTGAACAACGCCGGCATCAACGGTGACTTCAAGCCGATCACCGATCAGACCGTCGACAACTATCGCAAGGTGCTGGACATCAACGTGATCGGTGTCGCGCTGGGCTTGAAGCATGTCGTCGCGCAGATGAAAAAGCAGGGCGGCGGCGCCATCGTGAACACCGCGTCCAATGGTGGCCTGTTGGGGGCGCCGGGGATGAGCGCCTATGTCGCGTCGAAGCACGCCGTGATCGGGATCAACAAGTCCGTGGCGCTTGAGGTGGCGGGCGACAACATCCGTGTGAATGCCGTCTGTCCGTCCGGGGTCGACACGCAGATGATGCGCTCGATCGAAGAGAACGCCACCGCGAGCGGGTCGGAGAACGCGCGCGAGACCTTCGAATCCAGCGTGCCGCTGGGCCGCTACGCCGAGGCGGACGAGATCGCCGACCTGATGCTGTTCCTGTCCAGCGACAAGGCCAGCTTCATCACCGGCGCTTACTATCGCATCGACGGGGGCGGCGGCGCCGTTTCTGTCTAAGGCACAGGGCCATGTCCGGGGGCGCTGCGGCCGGGGTCGCGGCGCCCTTTTTCTTTGGGGGGCGGTGGGTTGGAAACCCACCCTACGCTGCCGAACAGGCGTCCCGGCCGACCGGGCGGGTGTCAGTTCGCGGCGCGGGTCATCATCATTTCGTGCACCGCCTGCATGCCGTGGTCGGCCATGGCAGAGACCTCGGCCGCGTGGGTGTGCATGGCCGCGACCAATTCCGGATCGTCCGAGGTCTGGACCACGACGATGCCGTCGTCGGTGACCTCGATCTCGGTCTCGATCCGGTCGCCACGTTCGAAGAAGATGTCCAGCGTTGGGCTTTGAATGAAGATCTGCGGGTCGTCCGCCGCCTCGACCCGCCCAATCATCCCCACGACATGGCTGACCAGAACGTCCATCACCTCTGGATCGGAAGATCGGGTCACGGTGCGGATGCCGTTCGGCAGGTTGGTGACGTCGCGGGTGATGGTGTGGAAGTTGCGGAACATTACCGCCAGCTCGGTGCTTTCCTCCGGCGTCGCGTTCTGGCCCTGCAGGCCCGGCATGTTCACCATGTCGTGCCCTGTGCCGTCCGCGCCGTGGCCGTGGCCCATGCCGCCGCCGTGTCCAAACATCTGCGCGGCAGAGGCGAGCGGAAGCAGGATCAGCAGGGCCGCGAGTAGGGTGGGGAAACGGAGGGTGCGGTGCATGGCGATGGTCCTTCGATGGCTGACGCTACGGTACAGGTCGGGCTGCGGCGGGGCAATTTATATATGCAGTGTCACGAATTTGTTTAGAGGCCCTCGGCCCGGTTCCGGTCCGGTCCCGGCCTAAGCCCGGCAAACCGGGGACAGCCGAAGGGGCGCCTTACCTATAAGTTTTGCGACCCTTCTATTCGATCTGCGACCGGCGCGACCCTTGTTTGATCCACATCAAACCTTCCGCTCGGGGCTGTGTGCGACACAGGCGCGACGCCCGGAGTGACACAGGAGGAGATCATGGACCAACCCGGCTACGACTATCACATCGACATCCCCGGAACGACGATCTTCGACGGCAAGCAGGCCATGAAGGGCTATGCGCTGAACAAGATGTGCTATGACTTCAACCGCGCCGAGAACCGCGAAGGGTTCAAGGCGGATGAAGAAGGCTGGATGACGAAATACGGCCTGACCGAGGGTCAGAAAGCCGCCATCCGCAGCCGCAACATCCTGCAGATGATCGAGGAAGGCGGCAACATCTACTACCTCGCCAAGCTGGCCGGGATCTTCAAGCTGTCGGTTCAGGACGTGGGCGGCCTCCAGACCGGGCGCACCACCGAGGAATTTCAGGACTTCCTGCAAAGCCAGGCATAAGGAGAGGCTACAATGGCAAAGGTACTTGGCGGCATCACCACCTCTCATATCCCGGCGGTGGGCAACGCGATCCAGAAGGAAATGTACGACGATCCGTACTGGAAGCCCTTCTTCGACGGCTATCCCAAGGTCCATGCGTGGATCAAAGAGACGAAGCCCGACTATGTGATCAACATCTACAACGACCACGGGCTGGGCTTCTTCCTTGACCGGATGCCGACATTCGCCATCGGCGCGGCGCACGAATACCGCAACGAGGACGAAGGCTGGGGCCTGCCCTCGCTGCCGCCGTTCCCTGGCGCGCCCGAGCTAAGCTGGCACATCATCGAAAGCATGGTGGCGGACGAATTCGACATCACCTCGTGTCAGGAACTGGCGGTGGACCACGGTTTCGTGGTGCCGATGCAGCTGTTCTGGCCGGGGGCGCCGAACAACCCCGACATGCCGCGCGCGGTGCCGATCAGCGCCAACACGGTGCAGCACCCGATCCCGACGCTGAAACGGGCTTTGGATTTCGGCAAGGCGCTGGGCCGTGCGCTGCGGTCGTTCCCCGAGGACGCGAAGATCGTCATCCTTGGCACCGGCGGGTTGTCGCACCAGTTGGATGGCGAGCGTGCAGGTTTCATCAACAAGGAATTCGACCAGTACTGCCTTGAAAACATTGTCTCGAACCCCGAGGAACTGACCAAGATCACCCGGATGGAGCTGGTCGAGAAGGCCGGTGCGCAGGGGACCGAGTTCCTGATGTGGATGATGATGCGCGGGGCGCTGGGTGACGACGTGACAGAGATCACGCGGAACTATCACATTCCGATCTCGAACACCGCCGCGGGGACGCTTTTGCTGGAATGCGCGGCCTGATAGATGTCATGTGACGGAAGGGCCCCGGCGGCAGCGCCGGGGCCTTTGTCTTTGCGAGGAGACCCCCCATGACAACTCTGATCTATGTTCCCGGACTGCTGTCCGATGCCCGCGTCTGGCGCGAGGTGGCCGAAGGGGTGGGGGGCGATTTCGTGATCGCCGACGTGACCACGCAGAACAGCATCACCGCGATGGCTGAAAGCGCGCTTGCGCTGGCCGACGGGCCGGTGATCCCGGTGGGGCACTCGATGGGCGGGCGCGTGTCGATGGAGATGGCGCGGCTGGCGCCCGCGCGGATGGCGGGGCTGGTTCTGGCCGACACGGGACACAACGCGCTGGCCGAAGGCGAGCGGGCCAAGCGCGAGGCGAAGGTGGCCGAGGGCCGCGCCGACATGGCCGCGATGGTCAAGGCATGGCTGCCGCCGATGGTGGGCGCGTCGCATCACGGGAATGCCGGTCTGATGGGCGAGCTGACCGACATGGCCGCCGCCTGCGGGCCCGAGGTGCACGCCCGCCAGATCGGGGCCCTGATCGGTCGCCCTGACGCGGGTGCTTCGCTGGGCGACGTGACCTGTCCGGTACTGTTGCTGGTCGGTGACGAAGACGTCTGGAGCCCCGAGCCGCAGCACCGCGAGATCGCCCGGATGGTGTCGGGGCCGTCCGATGTCGTGGTGGTCGACGGCGCCGGGCATTTCCTGCCGTTCGAGAAGCCCGGCGCGGTGGTGACGGCAATGACGGATTGGTTGGCTGCCAACAGATTGGGCTGATGTGTGTCGCGAAGTCCCCTGATCCCTCGGGTGTCAAAAGCCGTCCGGAAAAAATCTTGATAAGTTATATTCTGCAACGCAATGTCCGGTTGTAAATTCAAACCAGAGGCAGGGCAGCCCAATGAGTCAGAGCTTTACGACGCTATTCCAAGGTTCCTTCGATGGAACGACATTTACCGCAACCGGTAGTCCCACCACAGCGTCCTTTGAACTAGTCGATTCCCAAGACGGGTTAGGGGACGAACTTACTTTTGTCGGTGACAATACCTTTGAGGCCCTCGGGTCAGGCGTATTCGAAGTGGTCGGAACGATTGCGAACGTCGGCGTTGTTCTCGACCTTGATGGATTTGGCAACTACTACCTCTTCACCAACAACCCGAACGTTGAACAGAACGACAGCTTCACCGTCGATACCATTAATCCCTACGCCTACAACGTGACCTGCTTTGCCGCCGGCACGCAGATCGCGGCGCCGGGCGGTGAACGCGCGGTCGAGACGCTGGAACCGGGCGACCGAGTGCTGACGCCCGAAGGCGAGGCGACCGTGACTTGGGTCGGCCGCCGGACCGTGCACAAGCTGTTCACCCCGGCCGAAAAGTTCGCGCCGGTGCGCGTGACCGCTGGCGCACTGGGCGACGGCATTCCGCACACCGATCTGGTGCTGACGGCGGACCACGCGCTGATCCTTGATGGGATGGCGGTGAACGCGGGCGCGCTGGTCAACGGCACCACGATCCGTTTCGACGCGATGGCGGACCTGCCCGAGCAGGTGACCTACTACCACGTCGAGACCGACCACCACGAGGTCATCCTCGCCAACGGCACCCCGGCCGAGACCTATGTCGACAACGTCGGCCGCCGGGCGTTCGACAACTTCGCCGAGTATCAGGCGCTGTGTGGCGAAGAGCGCACCATCGACGAGATGCCGCTGCCGCGCATCGCGTCGGCCCGCCTGCTTCCGGCGGACCTGCGGGCGCGTCTGGGCCTTGACGCCGAGGATATCGCGGTCGGCTTCTAAGCCGGGGCGATCACGATCCTCTAGAAGGTCCTGTTTAACAGGGCTTTCTGGAAATTCCTGTCAGTTGCCATCCTGAAGCCGCGCCCGGAAGGCGCGCGGCGACAGGCCGGTGGCACGCGAAAAGACCCGGCTGAAATAGGCCGGGTCCGAAAACCCCAGCGCATAGGCGACCGTCGACACCGGCAGGTTGGTGTAGACAAGGTTCCGCCGCGCCTCTCGGATCAGCCGTTCTTCGATCAGGCCCGTCGCGGGCCGCCCCGTCGCGGCGCGCGCCACGCGGCTAAGGTGTGTCGTGCTGACCGCCAGCGCATTGGCATAGTCCGCAACCTTCCAGTGATCCGCGTAATGCGCGTCCAGCAGCGCACTGAACCTGTCCAGCAGGTCGCCGCCGCCTGCCGCGTCTTCGGGGCTTTCGTCGGTCAGGGACCGTGCGATCCGTCCAAGTAACTCTCCGGCAAGCGCCCGCAGGATCTGGGCCCGGGCGAACCCCCGTCCCGGATGCTCGGCGGCGATGGCGCGCAGGGTGGCGACGGTCGCCGGATCGGCGTCGATCAGGGCAGGGCGGGCCAGCACGGGGCGCAGCCCCTCGGCCGGGTGCAGGCTTTCGTCCAGAATTTCCGCCGCCAGTGTCACCACCAGCCCCACCGTGCCCGGGGCAAATCGGAACCCGTGCACCAGCCCGGTTGGCACGTTCAACAGGCACATCGGCCGCAGATCCAGCGTCATGCCGTCCAGCGAAGCCTGCCCGCCGCCGGTCTCCACGAACAGCGCCTGATGCAGCCGGGCGTGGCGGTGCGGCGCGAATTCCCAGTCGTGCAGGCGCGACCGCGTCTCGATCGTTTCGCAATGCACCACGTCCGGCAGGTCGGTGGATTCGCCGAACAAGTTATAGGTCAGGATCTGCGCGCCTTGGGTCATGTCCGATGCGTACAAGTTTTCCGCAGGCCGGTCCATTCCGTGCCCGCCCTCGGACGCGTAAATTCGCACGATCAACGGAGGAGAGCGCGACATGAAAACGCAAGTCTGCATCATCGGCGGCGGGCCCTCGGGGCTGATGCTCAGCCAGCTTCTGCACCTCAAGGGCATCGACACCGTCGTTCTGGAACGCCAAAGCCGCGAATACGTGCTGGGCCGTATCCGGGCGGGGGTGCTGGAACACGGCTTTGCCGAGCTGATGCGCGAAGCGCAGTGCGGCGAACGGATGGACCGCGAGGGCGAGATACACGACGGGTTCTACATCGCCCACGACGGCAAGCTGGACCGGGTCGATCTAAAGAAATACTCGGGCGGCTCGTCGGTGGTCGTTTACGGCCAGACCGAACTGACCCGCGACCTGTACGAGGCGCGCGACCGGATGGGCGGCAAGGTCATCCACAACGTCGAGGACGTGACCCTGCATGACCTGAAAAGCGACGCGCCGTGGGTCACCTACCGCGACGGCGACGAGATCGTGCGCATCGACTGCGACTTCGTGATCGGGGCCGACGGGTTCCACGGGGTCAGCCGCAAGTCGATCCCGAAGGACGTGCTGACCGAGCACGAAAAGGTCTATCCCTTCGGCTGGCTGGGCGTTCTCAGCCGCACCAAGCCGGTGAACCACGAACTGATCTATGCCCGGCACGAGCGCGGCTTCGCGCTGTGTTCCCTGCGCAGTCAGGTCCTTAGCCGCTATTATCTTCAGGTCCCGCTGACCGACCGGGTCGAGGACTGGTCGGATGATGCCTTCTGGGCCGAGCTGAAGAAGCGGCTGCCCGAAGAGGTCGCGGCAAAGCTGGAAACCGGGCCGTCGATCGAGAAATCCATCGCGCCGCTGCGGTCTTTCGTGGCCGAGCCGATGCGCTATGGCAACCTGTTCCTTGCGGGCGACGCGGCGCACATCGTGCCGCCGACCGGCGCGCGGGGGCTGAACTCTGCCGCGTCCGATATCTACTATCTGTACCACGGCATGATGGACCACTACCTGAAGGGCGACGACGCGGGGCTGGACGGCTATTCCGCCAAGGCGCTGGCGCGGGTGTGGAAGGCGCAGCGGTTCTCGTGGTGGATGACCACGCTGCTGCACACCTTCCCGGACAGCATCACCTATGACCAGCGGCTGCAGGACACGGACATGGACTACCTGTTCTCGTCCGAGCGGGCGCTGGGGTCGCTGGCTGAAAACTACGTCGGCCTGCCGTTCTAACCCCCCAAGACAGGTCGTTGTACGAGTGCCGCGCGGCCCCGGAGACGGGGTCGCGCTTTTTCGTGCCGGTGGTAAGGGGCGCGCCGGGGCGTAGGGGCGGGGTTCGCACTGGCAGCTTGGGCAGGCGCGCGTTAAGCCTTGGCGGTGCAGCAAGGAGGAGACTGTCGCATGTGGGAACCCGCCGAACGCTATCCCGACCCGTCCATCGAGATTCTGGACGATCGCTTTGCCGATCTGGTGCTGTGGCATGCCGCCGTGGAACGGCTGGCGACAGGCTGCCGGTGGTCCGAGGGGCCGGTGTGGTTCGGCGACCAGCGTGCGCTGGTCTGGTCCGACATCCCGAACGACCGGCTGATGCGCTGGGACGAGACGACGGGCGGCGTGTCCGAGTTTCGCAAGGGCGGCCACGCGAACGGCAACACGCGCGACCGGCAGGGGCGGCTGATCTCGTGCCAGCATGGACGCCGCGCTGTGGTCCGCACGGAGATCGACGGCAGCCTGACCGTTCTGACCGACAGCTTTGACGGCAAGCGCCTGAACTCGCCCAACGATGTGGTGGTGAAGTCGGACGGCAGCGTCTGGTTCACCGATCCGACCTTCGGCATCCTCAGCCATTACGAGGGCGGCGTCGCCGACCCGGAACTGCCCACGAATGTCTACCGCATCGACGGAGACACCGGGGAAATTACCGCCGTCATCAAGGGCATAGACCAGCCGAACGGCCTGTGTTTCTCGCCCGACGAACGCCTGCTGTACCTTGTGCAATCCGGCCTGCCGAAGAAGATCCACGCGTTCGACGTATCGTCCGACGGGCGGTCCGTCGGCGACGGGCGGGTCTTTGTGGAGGCGGGCGAGCAGGGCACGCCGGACGGGTTCCGCTGCGACGTGGAAGGCAACCTTTGGGCTGGCTGGGGTCTGGGCGAGGGTCTGGACGGTGTGCGGGTCTTCGCCCCGGACGGCACTGCCATCGGCCACATCCACCTGCCGGAACGCTGCGCCAACCTGTGCTTCGGCGGGCGTCACCGGACGCGGCTGTTCATGGCGGCCAGCCGGTCGCTGTATGCGCTGCACGTCAAGGTGCAGGGGGTCGCTTACGCCTAATAAATGACTCTGGCATCTTTCTGCCGGGAGGCGGATAAGGGCGCCATGCAACAGGTGAACGTGTTCGATATTGGCGCGCTGCTCGTGCTCGGCGTTCTGGGGGGCACCCTGGCGGCTTTCGCCGGGTTGCCGATGCCCTACATGCTGGGCAGCCTGACGTTCAGCGCGGCCTACACGATGGTCCAGACGCACCGGGACCACATCGTCAAATTCCCGCGCAACCTGCGGTTCTTCTTCATCGCCACCATCGGTACGATGATCGGCGCGCGGTTCACCCCGGATCTGCTGGGTCTGTTCCCGCAATACTGGCCGTCGTTCCTTGCGCTTATTCCCTTCGTGCTGGCGGCGTATGGCTTTGGCTATATTGTTCTGCGCCGGGTCGGTGGCTATGACCGGCCGACGGCGACCTATGCCTCGCTTCCCGGTGGGCTGATCGAGGCGATCACCTTGGGGGAACGCGAAGGCGCCGACGTGCGGGTACTGACCGTGCAGCACTTTGCCCGGATCATTGTGGTGGTTGTGGCCGTGCCCATGCTGTTCCTGTTGGTCGGGGGCGAGACGGTGGGCAGTGCGGCGGGGCAGACGATGGCGGACGGCAAGGCCGGGTGGATCGACCTGTTCGTCATCGCGATCCTTGCGCCGCTGGGCCTTGTGCTGGGCCGCCGGTTGCACCTGCCGGCGGGGCAGTTGATGGGGCCTTTGGTGCTGTGCGGGCTGGCGCATGTGACCGGCGTGCTGACCCTGCACAGCCCGTTCTGGCTGTTGCCGCTGGCGCAGCTTGTGGTCGGGGCCGGGCTTGGCGCGCAGTTCGCCGGGGCCAGTGCCAAGCTTCTGATCAAGGCCTTCACGCTTGGGGTGGTGAACGTGTCCGGCATCCTTGCAATCGGCGCCTTCGCGGCCTTCGCTTTGCGAGGGGCGGTGCCCGGCGGGTTCGAGCCGTTGTTCATCAGCTTCGCCCCCGGCGGCATGACAGAGATGGCGCTGATCGCGCTTAGCCTAGAGGCCAGCCCGGTCATCGTCACGGCGCATCACCTGTTCAGGATCCTGTTGGCGCTGGTCATCGTCGGCTGGGTGGGCAAGCGTCAAAGATCTCGCCACCCGGTCGAGTGAGCAATTTTGACGATGGGTCGCTGATGTCCGCTATGATCAAGCCAGCGGCGTGAATGACCGTAAAATCAGCCGCAAATAGTTCTGTTCGTACTAGTCGCCTGCTTCAGCGCCGCCACAGCCACGCATAGCTTGCAAGCGCGCCCTGCAATTTCGCGACGCCCCGGTTCACGGGCCCCGGCCGCGGCAGGTTGCCGGTTTCCAGCCGCTCTGCGACGACCTCGGCGGGGCAGGGTTCGCCGGTGACCGGATCGAAATAGCGCGGATAGGCGATCAGGGTGGCATGGGCCAGCGCGGCGCAACTGGGCCGTGCCTGTCGGCGGTCCGGCACCGGGCCAAGGTCGCGGGTCAGGCCCCACCCGGCGTAGAACGGCGCCCCAAGACAGGTGACGGGCAGGCCACGCAGCAGCGCTTCGAACCCCATCAACGAGGTCATGGTCCAGACCTCGTCGCATTCCTCCAAAAGCCGGACCGGATCGCACGGACCCAGCACCAGATCGGCGGCAGCGGTCGCTTCCGCGTCCAGCGCACCGGGGCGCAGGCCCGCCTCGACGTCGGGGTGCGGCTTGTACAGGATCACGGCGCCGGGGTTCTCGGCGCGGGCGCGGTCCAGCAGATCGCGATTGGTCCGCACCTGCCCGCCGCCCTTGAGGATCGAGGCGTCATCCTCGACCTGACCGGGCACAAGGATACGATGACCGGCGGGAAGCTCGGGGACGCCGTTGCGGTGCAGGTTGTACTTGGACAGGCGCGCGCGGGTGATCTGGGCCACCAGCCGTTCGGCGCGCAGCAGCCGCGCGGGGGGCAACTCTGCCGCCTTGGCGATCAGGTCTTCCAGGCGGCTGGGCCGCGTCGGATCGTAGTAGATCCCAAGGTCGTCGGCGACCAGCGACAGCGGCGGCACCAGCTCGGCGCCCAGCCCGCGCGACCGCAGAAAGCCGTCTTCGATCCGCAGGACCTCGGTCGTTTCGGTTGCGCCGTCGGGATTGGGGCCAGGATTGTGACCAGGATTTGGGCGGGGCGCGGAATGGGCGGGATATTCGCGGCTGGCCCAGACCATCAGCCGCCGACCGTCGCGCCCGGCGATCGTTGCTGCTCGGGCGGGGTCATCCTCGAACCGCAGGCGGCGCTGGGTGCCGAACACCTTTTGCAGCGGCTTGCGCTTCCACAGGCGCATCCCCGACGCGACATAGCCATGCCGGTCGTCACGCCACGCCCTTGCCTTCGCTTCCAGCGTGGCAAGCACGTCCTCCAGCTCGCACAGGCTGTCTGAAAACGGGTCGTACCACGTCGGGTAAAGGATCATCGCCGCCGCGAACAACTGCGCGCGGGTCAGGCGGCGCTGGCGGCGGTCGATTGGGAATTCATCCTGCGTCAGGCCCCAACCAGCATAGAACGGCTGGCCGAACACGCGGGGCCGGTGCCCGGCGAAAATCGCCTCGAACCCCAGACCCGAACTGACCGTGTAGACGCCAAGAGCGCCATCGAACAGCTTCCACGGGCTGACCGGGTCGGTCAGCAGCGTGATGCCGGGGCGTTCGACCTCGGGTCCGAAATGGCCGGGGCGGTGGCCGCCCGCGGTTTCGGGATGCGACTTGATCACGATCTGCGCGCCGGGGTGTTCCTCTTGCGCGAAGACCAGCATCTCGCGGAAGGTCGCCTCTGTCGCGCCAGACCCGGCAATCGAGGCATCCCCGCGCGTCTGGTCGATCACCACCACGTAAGGCGCGGTGGGGACGGGCGCGGCAGGATCGAAGGCGTTGTATTTCGACAGATGCGCCTCGCGGATCCATGCGCTGCAGGCGCGGGCCCGGTCCAGAAGCGCGGTGTCGTCCAGCGGATGGGTGGCCAGCAGGGTTTCAAGGTCCGACGGCTGCGCGCGGTCGAAATGCAGGCCGGTGCGGTCCAACAGAAGGCCCAGCGGCGGCTCGCCGTCGCGACCGGGATACAAGGACCGCAGGAACGCATCCTCGACCCGCAGCACCGGCGCGCCGGTGCGGTCGGCCACGGTTTCGCCCCGGGGCGAGGTGGGGCTTTTGCCCCAGACGCCGACCCAGTCGTCGGGACCGGGCGCACCGACGCGGATGTCCCAGCCCGCAAGCTGAAGGATGCGCCGGATCCTGCGCGGGGTCAGGAAACCGCCGTTGTAAACGTAAAGCCGCCGGGGTGTTTCCACCCCGGCGGCCATATCTCCGGCCATGTGGGTCACGAGATCACTCGCCGATGGTGCTGACGGAGTCCGCCGCGTTGGCAAGGCCGCCGACCGCGGACAGCGTCCCCGTCAGGGCACCGATGGTCTTGGACCACTGGGCGAACGGCGCTTCGGTCACATAGACGGTATCGCCGTCGCGGATCACGAAATCGCGCGCCTCGAACAGGCCGTTGGGTTCGGTCAGGTCCAGCACGTAGACCATGCGCTGCGCCCCGATCAGGTCGCCGCGGCCCAGAACCTGACGGGCGATTTCCTCGGGCTCGTTGCGCAGCACGAACACGCCGGTCGGGTCCGCCGACACGGCGCGCAGGCCACCGACTTGGGCGATGGCCTCGATCGCGGTGATCGTGCGGGTTTCGAACCGGACCTGGCTTTGCTGGCCGGTCGCGCCAAGCGCGGTGAAGGTGCGGGTGTCGGCCTCGACCAGAATCCGGTCGCCGCCGCGCAGGGCGACGTCCGCCGTCGGGTCGAAGAACAGATCCTCGAACCAGATTTCTCCGGTATGGCCGCCGCGAATGATCTTCACCTTCGCGGCTTCGGGTTCAACGGTGACACCGCCCGCAGCGGCGATCATCGCGCTCAGCGTGCGGGTGGGCCGCTCGATGGGGTAGACGCCCTGTCCGGTGATCGCGCCGGTCAGCGAAACCGTGGCGCCGTTACCGGCAAGACGGCGAACCATGACCTGCGGGTCCGGCGTCTGTTCGGCCAGCTTCTCGGTGATCAGGCGGCGGATGGTCTCGGGCGTGTTGCCCGCGGCGCGGATGCGCCCGGCATACGGCACGAAGATAAAGCCCGACCCGTCGACCTGCACCTGTTCCAGCACGGAAGAGTTCAGCCCGGTCGCCGACAGAAGGCCGTCGTCGACGTTCTCGTAAATCGTCAGCCCCAGCGTGTCGCCGGGGCGGATGGTGTCGGATCCGACGATGCCGGCGTTCAGGAACGCGTCGGAAAATCCAAGCGCGGGCACCACGGCGGTGGCGCGCGTCACACGCTCGTTGACGCTGACGATGAACGCATCGCCCTCTTTCTGGACGGATCCGGCGTAGATTTCGCGCTTGTTCGGCCCCGAACGGGGCAGGCCACAGCTTGCGGTAAAGCCCACAAGCGCCACAAGAGCGGCAGCTCGCGCGACTCGCGATGCCTTGATTTTCACTGCCCGGTCTCCTCGACCTGTTTTATCTGCCTCAATTTTTTGAGGTAACCTATCGGAAACAGGCCCAAAACGCCAGCAGCAAACGGTCGTGGGCGCTATTTGATCACGCGCAACTGTTGCCGAGGTGCCGCTGTCCCCTTGCGCAGCGCGTCATAGGGATCTTCGCCCACCAGCATCATGTCGACCACCTGCCGCAGCAACTGACGCCGCCCGCGCGAGGAATAGAAACCGCCCGGAACCTGCGAGGTTTCCAGCAGGAAATGGCGGTAATCGCGATAGGCGCGGTTGTCGGGCCGGGTGGGGCGCGAGAAGAATTCGGGCAGCGACTGGGTCGAGACGAATTCCGGTTTGGCGAACACCGCGCTGCCGAACACGCGCAGCGGCAGGCCACGCCACAGCACCTGCTGCGCCGCCGTGGAATTCACCGTCACGGCGCCGCGCGCGTGATCCAGAAGCGCGGCCAGCTTGCCGCCCCGCACATAATGGACCCGGTCGGCGACCCCGTGTTCCGCCGCCAGCCGCCGGATATCGCGCCGGATCGGGGCGCGGCCGTCTTCCAGGGGGTGCGCCTTGAACACCATGTGATGGTGCGGCGGCGCGCCCTTGGCAAAGCCTTCGATCACGGTTTGCAGAAACTCGGTCATCGACGCAAAGCGGCTGTGGTCGCGGAAGCTGGCGTCATGCGCCAGTTGCAGCAGGGTCAGGTGGTACGGGAACCCGCCGTACTTGATCCGCCACGTCGCCTGAACCCGGTCGGCCCAAAGCCACGGCATCAACAGCAGGCGCTTGAGATACAACAGGAATTCCTGCCCCACCGTCAGATCGCGATGCGCTTCGAAATTGCGGTAGCTGCGGTTCGCCAGCAGCAGAAGCCCGTGGTAGGCCGCGCCGTAGAACACATGGTGGCGCATGTCGCCCCAATGGGCCGGCGCCTCGGGGATGTCGAGTTCGGCGCGGGACAGGATCTGCTGCATCTCGGGCACGCCAAGGTCCATCAGCGCGGAATTGCCGTTCGACCCATTGCGTTCGTAGGTCACCCAGTAGGGGCGCAGATAGCCTTCCTCGAACACATGGATCGTCAGGCCAAGGTCTTTCGCCGCCTCGACCGCCTGCGCGTGGATGCGGCGGGTGTCGCCGTACAGCACGATATCGGTCACGCCCTTGTCGGCGACGATGGCGCGGAACGTTTCGGGCCAGTCCTGTGGTTCG
This sequence comes from Psychromarinibacter halotolerans, assembly GCF_029168315.1. NCBI lineage: Bacteria > Pseudomonadati > Pseudomonadota > Alphaproteobacteria > Rhodobacterales > Paracoccaceae > Psychromarinibacter > Psychromarinibacter halotolerans. The sequence goes on along the minus strand of NZ_JARGYD010000009.1, from coordinate 152,263 downwards.
CTACGATACGGGATGTAGGACGCACGGTCGCGCCAGAAGAACTGGTCGCCCGCGTTGAACCCGACCCGCCAGACATCCGCCCCCGCCGCCCGAAGCATCCGCCCCAGCCGGTGGAAATAGGGACCGTGCGGCCCCTGCAGGAACAGGAATGTCCGGTCCTTGCCGGAGATCATCGTCGTCTCCCGTCTGGTGCGGCGCGCCGGCGTTCTGCCGGTTCGGGTGATGTGCTGCCGTGGCAATCTGGCATTCTTTGGGCTGCCATAAGGTTAACACGACAAGGCACTGCCCTTCTCTTGCCCTTGGATGCGCTTGACGGCAAGGTCACGCGGACAGGGAATTGGAAAACGGCCATGTTTACCGGGATCATCACCGACGTCGGAAAGGTGCTAGAGGTCGAGCCGCGCGGCGACCTGCGGGCGCGGATCGCGACCGGCTACGACGTGGACGGCATCGACATCGGCGCCTCGATCGCCTGCGACGGGGTCTGCCTGACGGTGATCGCGCTGGGGCGGGGTCCGGTGCCTTGGTTTCAGGTCGAAATCAGCGCCGAAACGGTGTCGAAGACCAGCATCGGCGTGACCGGCTGGGCCGAAGGGCGGCAGATCAATCTGGAACGCGCGCTGAAGGTGGGGGACGAGCTGGGCGGGCACATCGTGTCGGGCCATGTCGACGGCGTGGCCGAGGTGCTGTCGGTGACGCCCGAAGGCGACAGCACCCGCGTGACCCTGCGCGCGCCGGACGCTTTGGCGCGGTTCGTCGCGCCCAAGGGGTCGGTTGCGCTGAACGGCACGTCGCTGACGGTGAACGAGGTAGATGGCCGCGACTTTGGTGTGAATATTATCCCCCATACGCAAGAGGTTACGACTTGGGGTGCGGTGTCTGCGGGCGACGCCGTGAACCTAGAGATCGACACGCTCGCGCGCTATGTCGCGCGCCTGCAAGAATGGGCATGACCTGCCTGTTCTGTGGCATTGCGGCGGGGTCGGTTCCGGCGGCGGTGGTGTTCGAGGATGACGAGATCGTCGCGTTTCTGGACACCATGCCGATCCGGCGCGGGCATGTGCAGATCATTCCGCGGGCGCATTATCCGTATTTCGAGGATCTGCCCCCCGATCTGTCCGCCCAGATACTGGCGCTGGGCCAGCGGCTGGCGCGGGCGATGAAACCGGCTTATCGGGTCAAGCGGGTCGGCTTCGCGTTCACCGGCGGAGACATCGCGCATGCTCATGCGCATGTCGTGCCATTGCACGAGAAGGACGATCTGACCTCGCGCCGGTACATCGCCGAAGACACGGTAACCTTCACCGAATTGCCGGCGCTGACACCGGACGAGGCCGCGGCTGTGGTGGCGGAATTGAAACACGGGCTGGAGACGGGCGCATGACCGCAGGCATCGGACACAACGGCGGGCCGACGATGGAAGCTGGCTATCGCTGGCGCAAGCATGTCTGGACGAAGGCGAGGGCAGAGCTGATCCCGAACACGGTGCCGCTGGAAATCGTGCGCCGCCGGGTGAAACGCGCGGCGGCGCTGGGGATCGACTATCGCACCTATGCCTCGATCCGCGCGGCGTCTGGGCATGACGTGGTGGCGTTCCTGTTTTCTGGCAACGCGCTGGATCTTCGGTCGCGACGGGTGGCGGTGCCGGACGGGATCGGCCAGCGGCTGCACGACCTGCAGGGCAGGGCGGATCGGCTGGCGGCCGTTTATGCGATGCCAGAGGCGGTCGCGGGCGCGAACCCCGGGCTGTTCGAACTGGTGTCGCAGGCGCCGTCCTTCACCGAAAGCTGGTCCGCGACGGCCAGACGGCTGACCGAGCTTCTGGCCGCCAAAGGCGCGCGTCGGGACGAGGTGGTGCTGGTTTCGGCGACATCGGTGGAAACAGAGTGGTGCGGCGCAGGGCGGCTTGCGGGGGTCATCCCGGCAGAGCGGTTCTTTGGGACCGCAGGCTGAATTACGCGATCCGTTTTATTCTGCGGCCCAGACAGGCTTTGGACCGGCGATAATTGGCAGACAAGTGACAGCGCGTTAACCCGGCCCACCGGCAGCCATGCTTCCACTGCACAGCGGCTGTTCATCCCCGCGACGTCTCGTTCCGCCGCTGGGGGTGGCGGGGGCGCGAAACTTGGTCTAATTGGCGCGCGCAGACTGTACCGAGGACACCGATGAACAAGGCATACGAGTCGGCCGGACCCGTGGAGCGCGACTGGTCCGACGCGATCTCTTCCATCGAAGAGATCATCGAGGACGCGCGGAACGGCCGGATGTTCATCCTCGTCGACCACGAGGACCGCGAGAACGAGGGCGATCTTGTGATCCCCGCCCAGATGGCGACGCCGGAAGCGATCAACTTCATGGCCACCCACGGGCGTGGCCTGATCTGTCTTGCGCTGCCGACCGAACGGATCGACGCACTGGGTCTGCCGCTGATGGCGTCGCAGAACTCGTCGCGCCACGAGACCGCGTTCACCGTGTCGATCGAGGCGCGCGAGGGCGTGACCACCGGCATCTCGGCCCACGACCGCGCGCGCACCGTATCGGTCGCCATCGACCCCACGCGCGGCGCCGCCGACATCGCGACGCCGGGCCATGTATTCCCGCTGCGCGCCCGCGAGGGTGGCGTGCTGGTGCGTGCCGGCCATACCGAAGCAGCGGTTGATATTTCGCGCCTTGCGGGGCTGAACCCCTCGGGCGTGATCTGCGAGATCATGAACGAGGACGGCACGATGGCGCGCCTGCCCGAGCTGATCGCCTTCGCGCAGAAGCACGGGCTGAAGGTCGGCACGATTTCCGACCTGATCGGCTATCGCCATCGCCACGACAACCTTGTGAACGAAAGCGCCGTGAAGCCCGTGACAAGCGCGTTCGGCGGCGAGTGGCTGATGCGCGTGTTCACCGACGAAACCCAAGGCGCCGAGCATATCGTGCTGTCGAAGGGCGACCTGACCACGGACGAGCCGGTTCTGGTGCGGATGCACGCGCTGAACCCGCTGGACGACGCGCTGGGCCTTGGCCCGCACCCGGCGGACGAGTTGCGCAACGCGATGCGCGAGATCGCCAACGTCGGGCGCGGTCTGGTGGTGATGCTGCGCGACCCGTCGATGAAGCTGGTGACGGACGGGCAGGTCAGCCCGCAGATCCTGCGGCAGTACGGGCTGGGCGCGCAGATCTTGTCGGCACTGGGCCTGACGCGACTGATACTGCTGACGAATTCCCCGCTGCCGAAGGTGGTGGGCCTGGAAGGTTACGGGCTGTCCATCGAGGGCACCCGCGCGATACCGGAGAGCTGACATGGCCGGAACCGAAACCCACTATGAACTGCCGCTGCCGTCCTTCGACGCGCCGGTGAAACTGCTGATCGTCGTCGCGCCTTATTACAAGGACATCGCCGACCAGCAGATCGCCGGGGCGAAAGCCGTGGCCGCCGAAGCGGGCGCCGAGGTCGAACTGGTCGAGGTGCCCGGCGCGCTTGAGATCCCCAGCGCCATCGCAACCGCGCACCGGCTGTCGAACTTCGACGCCTATGTCGCGCTGGGCTGCGTGATCCGGGGCGAGACGACGCATTACGACACCGTGTGCAACGACAGCTCGCGCGGGCTGACGCTGTTGGGGCTGCAGGGCTGCTGCGTCGGCAACGGAATCCTGACCGTCGAGAACCGCGAACAGGCGGTTGTCCGGGCCGAGGCCGCGGGCCAGAACAAGGGCGGCGGTGCCGCCGCCGCCGCGCTCCACCTGCTGGCGCTGCAACGCCGCTGGGGCAAGCCGAAGGGCGGCTTCGGCTTCAAGCCCTCGGGCGAGGACACGCTGATGGCGGGCGACGCGGAAGGACCGGCAACGGCATGACCAAGGCTCCTGACAAGAAACAGATGCGGTCCGCCTCGCGGCTGTACGCGGTGCAGGCGCTGTTCCAGATGGAAGCCTCGGGCCAGACGGTCGAGGCGGTGCGCGCCGAGTTCGAGGATTTCCGGTTCGGCGCAGAGCTGGACGGCGACGAGATGGTCGAGGGCGACGTCGACCACTTCCGCAAGGTTCTGGACCACGCGGTGAACTATCAGGCGAAGATCGACCAGATGACCGACCGCGCGCTGGTCGCGAAATGGCCGATCGCCCGCATCGACCCGACCCTGCGCGCGCTGTTCCGCGCCGCCGGGGCCGAACTGGTCCAGTCCGACACGCCGCCGAAGGTGGTTATCGTGGAATATGTCGACGTGGCGAAAGCGTTCTTCCCGGAAGGCAAAGAGTCGCGTTTCGTCAACGCCGTGCTTGACCACATGGCCCGCGAGGCGAAGCCCGAAGCCTTCTAAGGCTTTCACGAACCTTGCAATTGCCGGCGCTTTTGTCGGCGATTGCCTGCATTTCTTGTCCCCATCCAACATTCTGCGGCAGGACCGCGCCGGCGGGCGTCATGCCCGAAGCGCGCGCAAATCGCGACTTCGTGGCGCGTGCCCCTTGCTGCGGGGCGCCCCCGACACAAATTTATGTTAAAGATACTTAACGTCGGCGGTCGCGGGTTCGCCGGTCCGCCGCGCGGCTTGATAGGAGCATTGTCATGTCCGACCCGCTCAACGATCCCGGCCACCAGCCGGGGCAGCCCCCCGAAGAACTTCTGGAAGCGATCCGCGCGCACAAGGGGTGGTTCACCTTCCTTGGCGCGGCGCTTTTGATCGCGGGCGTCGTCGCCCTGCTGTTCCCGCTGGTCGCCAGCATCGCCGCCAAGGTGATGGTCGGGTGGATCATGCTGGTCGCGGGCGGCATCAACCTGTGGGCGGCCTTCCAGACCCGGTCATGGGGCTCGACGATCTGGAATGCGCTGATCGCGGTCCTGTCGCTTGCGGTCGGCGTCTATCTTGCCTTCTTCCCGATGACCGGGCTTGTCGCGCTGACCCTGCTTCTGGGTCTGACCTTCGCGGCGCAGGGCGTGTTCGAGGTCTTGATCGGCCTGCAGAACCGCCAGACGCGCGGCTGGGGCTTTCTGGTGCTGTCGGGCGCGCTGTCGCTGGTGCTGGGCATCCTGCTGATGTTCGGCCTGCCAAGCACCGCCGAATGGGCGCTGGGCCTGATGCTGGGCATCCACTTCGTCAGTTCGGGCATTTCGCTGCTGATGCTGTCGCGCTCGGTCTAAGCGGCGAACGACCCCGGCGGCGCGTCCGCCGGGTCAGCCGGTATCTTGGACGTCCGTGACCATCGCGTAATCTTCCAGCTCTTCGCGCAGCAGGATGTAGATCTCTTGCGGCGGCGTGACCAGCGCGTGCTGCATCAACGCCGGGTCGATCCCCATGTCGATGAGATAGGCCAGAACCTCGCCCTGACCGCGCTGGATGTCCTCGACCGCAAGAAAGGCGGGCAGCACGGTGCTTTCGTCGAAATAGTGCTGATGGACGCCGACCTGCGCGGTTTCGGCGGCGCTGCGTTCGACACCGGCGGCCAGCAGATAAGGGCAGGCGGACAGGCAAATGCCATCTTCGCCCACGGTCGTGTCGAACCCGGCGTCGCGGATCGCACGGCCGATGGCCAGCGCGTCGATCACCGATCCGCCGGGGCTGTTCAGGCGGATCGTGTCCGGCGAAAGGCTTGTGGTTTCAAGGAAATCCTCGAACCGGACAAAGTCGCCCTCGGCGATGGCGCCGGTCACGTCCAGCACCGTCGGGTCGTCCGCCGCCTCGGTGAATTGCAGCCGGTTGGGCATGTCGCTGGTGTCCGGCATGTCGGTGCCGGGCGACGGACGCCGCAGCGGCAGTCGGTCCGGTTGGAACCGGCGCGTCTGGTCGCCGGGGCGGATCGGTTCGTCCATGCCGGGGCTGCGGGGGGTGAATCCAAGCTGGGGCAGGGTGCGCGCGATGTCCTGCCCGAACAGCACCACGCCGATGCCAATCTGGAACGCCAGCAGCGCGCGGATCGCGCGGGCGGTGGTCAGCCGGGGGCCCCGCATCACTCGTCGCCCGCCGCCTTGAACCTTTGAACCTTCGGATCGGGCGCAGCGTCTGGGGCGGAGGGTTCGGGCAACGGCGCGTCAGGGCGCGGGGCCTCGGCGCGCGCGACCGCAGCGGCGGGTGCCGCGCTTTCGGCCCGGTTGGTGCGGTCCAGCGCCAGTTCGACCTCTCGCACGGCCCCCAGCGCGGCGCGGAATTCGGCCAGCGTCAGCGTGTCTTCGACCCCGGCGCGGCCGCGTCCCTGCCGGATCGCCGCCTGCGTGACCATCAGGATGAACACCAGAACGGCGGGCAGCAGGTCGATCGAGATCGCGCCAGCCCACGAAGGAACGAAGTTGCCAGCGTACAGGATCACCGCGTCGGCGGTCGAGACGGGGGTATAGGTGATGTCGGCGGGGGCCGGCATGGCCAGCACAGCCTCGGCCGCCATCTTCAGCGTCTCGGCCCGCTGCGACAGCACGTTCAGGACCGACGCGATGGTGGTCGACTGTTCGTCGCGGATCTCTTCCACCTCTGGCAGCACCACGGATGCGGCAAGGTCGTCGGCGGACCGCACCACCAGCGGCGCGACGGACAGTTGGCGCAGCGTGGTGATCACCCCGGCAAGGCGCACGGCCTCTTCCGAGAAGGACACCGACCGCTGTTCCACCGGGCCGGGTTCCACGGTCAGGGCGCGCATCCGGCTGAGGATCGCGTTGCCCTCGGCGAATGCCTGCTCGACCAGCGGGGCCTGCGCCTGAATTTGCTGTTCAAGGGCGGCCAGTTCCTCGGACTTCTGCCGCAGCACGCGGAACACCGCGCCGCGCCCGGCCAGACCCGACAACTGGCCAGAGGCTTCTTGTTCCGACAGGTCCTGAAAGCTTTGGCGCACCCGCGCCACGTCGCGTTCCAGCCCCTGCGCGGACACGGCGACGGAATGGGCGCGTTCCAGCGACGTCTGGTATTGCTGGACGGTGTTGGCAAGGTGCTGTTCCACCGCCGCCGCGCCCGCCAGCGCCGCCGCGTTCAGCCATGACGACATCGCGACGATGGCGCAGCAGCCAAGGCCCATCGACACGAACAGCCCGGTGCGCGCCGCCGCCGTTCGCACCGCAGGCAACAGCCGCATCATGTAGGACCAGAACACGAAGATCCCGACCGACACCGCCACCGAATAGGACATCGCCGCGAAGAAGGACAGCGCGCCGCTGTCGTCCAGCAGCGACGAGACGCCCAGATAGGTGTAGATCCCCGACGCCACCGCCAGCACCGCCAGCGCGGCAGAGGTGAAGCTGTCCAGCCAGCCCAGATGGCCTTCCAGTTCCTGCGCGTATCGCAGGCCATGCGCCTCGGACGGGCTAAGCGGCTTCTGATCGGTCATTGCGGGTCCCCCTGCGGGTCAACATAGACGTGGCCCGGTAAAGTCGAGCCACCATAAAGGGCGATCGGCGCGTCATGCACCAGTCACAGCTGCGTGGGCGCGGCAAATTGCGCCCGGCGCGCGATCTCGTCTTGACGGCACGGTAACAAAGCTCAGGTTAGATAGGAAAGATACGAGAGAGTTTGGAGGGTTTCATGCCGCAACTCGTTCGATTCTATATCCGCCATACGCTGATCGGCTTTGCCATCGCCGCCGCTTTCGTGGCCGCGTTGCTGTGGTTCAACGTCGCGAACCTTTGGCATCTGGTCACCCACTCCGACGTGGGCGTGCTGGCCGTGTTCCTACTGGTGATGTTCCACGGCATCGTGTTTTCCGGCGTGCAGTTCGGCATTTCGATCATGCGGCTGGCCGAAAAGGACGACAATTCCGGCGGCACGCGTGCGCCGCAGCACGCGGACCTTCTGATCCCGGTCCGCACCGACGACGATCCGCGTCGGCGTCGCTGAGCGCGGTGCACCGGACCGTCCCCGCCGGAAACGCGCGGGGCGATCCGCGCCCCTGTGCCCGGCCGCCCGAATGGCTGACCCTGCCGCGGCGGACCATCGGGGCGTGACATGGGCGTGACGCGGGTGATCCTGTACGCGCGGGACATCGACCGCATGGTGGCGTTTTACACGACGCATTTCGGCTACGTCCTGTCCCGCGAACCGGACAGCGATGATCGTCTGACAGAGCTGCGCCCCAAGGGCGAGGGCGTGATCCTGCTGCTGCATCCGGCCGGTAGGGGGCAGAAACAGGGGCAGGTGCAGGTCAAGCTGGTGTTCGATGCCGACGATGTGGACACAGCCCGCGCGGCGCTGATCGCGGCGGGGCTGGATGTGGGGCCAGTGCATCGGGCGGATGGTTATGGCTTTGCGAACCTCAAGGATCCGGCCGGGAACGCCATCCAGATCTCGGGCCGGGCGGCGCGGGATCGGGGCGTCTGAGATGCGCGGAAGTGGCGGGACCACCGCAAACGTGGAGTTTTCTATTCCCGAGGACCTGTATATACAGGTGGGCGCCAGGTGCCAAGACCACGGTCCTGGTAGAGCCAGCTCCCTCGGAATTGCTTAAGGCCACCGGAATATTTCTCGGCACAGGAAGGGCAGTGCCCGCCAATCCCCGACATAGGCCCGCATGCGGCGCCCGGCAAGGGGGACCTGCGCTTTCCCTCGGGGCTTGCCTTTTGTTCACGTAATGTTCATCATTCCGCCATGCCCGATACTTCCCCCGATACGTCTTCTGATCCCGTGCCCGCCCCGCAGGACCTGTCCCGCAAGATGCCGGGTCAGTTGCTGGCGCGCGGCGTGTGCCGTCACCTGTTAAGCCACGATTTCGTAACGGTGGAAGAACTGACGCCGACGCCGGGTCTGCGCGTGGACGTCATGGCGCTGGGTCCCAAGGGCGAGGTCTGGATCATCGAATGCAAGTCCAGCCGCGCCGATTACCAGTCGGATCACAAGTGGCAGGGCTATCTGGAATGGTGCGACCGGTTCTTCTGGGCGGTCGATGCCGATTTCCCGACAGAGCTTCTGCCGGACGAAACCGGGCTGATCATCGCGGACGCCTATGACGCCGAGATCCTGCGCATGGCGCCGGAAGACAAGCTTCCCGGCGCCCGGCGGAAAGTGATGCTGCAAAAGTTCGCCCGTCACGCGGCGCTGCGCTGGCACGCGGCGCGCGATCCGGACCTGAACCTCGCGGCGTGGTAGCGGGTTACTTCCGCTTCTTGTTTGCCGCGCGGGCGCGGGCGGCGGCGGCGCGGATCTCTTCCGCGATTTCCTCGGCCTCTTCGGGGTCGAAATCCATCGGGATTTCGATTCCCTTGCCCTCGACGTAGATCCGCACCATGCCTTCCGAGGTCGGGCCGATCTGCAGGTTGGCCTCGATGTCGCTTTCGCTGTTGATGCTCATATCCGTGTTCCTTGCGTGGGATGGACGCGGCGGTACCGCAAGGCGCGTCGCGTCGCAAGGGTCTTGGCCCACGCAGGCCCCAAGCACGCCCCCACGTCGAACACCGTCGCACACCGGCGCGGCGTGCGCGGAAATTGCCGTAACGTCCCGGCCCGCCTTTGGCAGCTTGGCGAGAGACATGCGATTTCCCGGCCAGAAGGGTCTTGCATTTGCGCGCTCTTGGCGATACTTCGCCCGCCAGTGCCGCCTTAGCTCAGTTGGTTAGAGCGCTGGATTGTGGATCCAGAGGTCCCCTGTTCAAGCCAGGGAGGCGGTACCATCTTCCCCACAGGCTGACCTTCGCCACATGTTGACGTTCCCTTGTGGATGCGGCCCTGTGCGCCCGGATCAGACCGGAGCAGGGCTTGGATACGCTTTTCTACATCGTCGCGAAGATCGTGTGGTTCGTCATGCGGCCCGACACGGTGATCCTGCTGCTGCTGGTGGCGGGGCTATTCCTGCTGGCGCGGGGGCAGCGGCGGTGGGGGATGCGGCTGGCCGGTGCCGGGGCGGGGCTTCTGGTTCTGCTGGCGGTGCTGCCGCTGGGCGGCCCGTTGCTGCGCCCGCTGGAAACCGCCTATCCGCCCCAGCCCGAGGTAAGCGACATCGCCGGTATCCTTGTGCTGGGCGGGGCCGAGGTCGATGACGTGTCGGCCCATTGGGATCAGCCCAACCTTAACGAGGCCGGCGAACGATACCTGGCCGGGCTGACGTTGGCGCACCGGTTTCCGGATGCGATCCTTGGGTTCGCGGGGGGCAGCGCCTATCTGGCCGGGCCGGTGGTCGAGGCGGATCTGGCGCGGGCGATCTTTACCTCTGCCGGGATCGACCCCGCGCGGCTGCGGCTGGAGGGGCGGTCCCGGAACACGGCCGAGAACGCGGCCAACGCCTTGGAATTGCTAGGGGACGAGGCGCAGGGGACATGGCTTCTTGTCACCAGTGCGTTCCACATGCCTCGGGCGGTCGAAAGTTTCTGCGCCGCCGGTTGGACCGGCCTTGTGCCGTGGCCCGTCGATTTCCGCACCCGTGGGGCGGCACGGTCGCCGGGTTGGGATCTGGCGACGAACCTGAACGATCTGAATATCGGCGCGAAAGAATGGGTGGGCCGCATCGCTTATCGCGCGACGGGCCGGGGAGTGCCACCGGCACAGGCGGCGGGCTGTCTCGCTCAGCGGTGAAGCAGATCGCCTAGGTCGCCTTCGCCGCGCCACCATGCCAGCAGGCGATGCGCCATGCTTCGTTCGGCGGTCCCGAAACAGGACTGCAGCACGAAGCGGATTGGGTCGATCTCGGTCATGTCACTGTCCCCGGTCGGTCTTGTTTTACAGGTCCTCTAGACGATTACTGTTGGAGTTTTGTGACGACCCCGAAGGCCGGGGCAGGGTTGGGCCGGGGTGTTGCCGAACGGTTCGCGCCGGTCAGCGGCGCGGCATTCCCGGCTGCGGCATCATCCGCCGCTGTGCCGCCACACGGAACGGCGCGTTGGGGGCGCCATAGCCGCCATAGCCGTGTTTACGCTGCACGATCTCGAAAAAGATCCCGTCCCCGAAGCTGCGCGAATAGATCTGGAAGAACGCGCCGTCGGCGTCCTCGTCGTACAGGATGTTGTGAGCCTGAAGCCCGGCCACGAAATCCGCGTCCAGCCCCAGCCGCGCGGCAAGGTCGTCGTAGTAGTTTTCCGGCATCGCAAGCGCCTGAAACCCGGTCTTTTCCAGCGCCTCGGCGGTGGCGAAGATGTCGTCGGTCGCGAAGGCGACATGCTGCACCGACGACCCGAAGCTGTCGGCGATGAAACGGCCCGCGAAGGTGCGGTGCGTCTCGGCCCCGTTCAGCGTCACCCGCAGCGCGCCGTCGGGCGACTCGATCGCCTGACTGCGCACCAGCCCGCCGGGGTCGACCACGTCCACCGTCGCCTGCTTTCGCGTGTCGAACAGGGACGTGTAGAACAGCGACCACGTCAGCATTTCTTCATAGTTCATCGTCTGCGCAATGTGGTCGATCCGGACCAGCCCGGCGTCGGTTTCCGGTTCCTCGGCGGGCTGAAACTCGGTCTTCCACACGTCGGCCAGATCGCTGGTGCCGTCGATGAAATGCAACAGCCCGCTGCCCACGCCCCGGATCGCCGGGATCTCAAGCTCTCCGGGTCCGACCGGCTGGCGGAACGGGGTGGCGCCAAGCGCGGTGGCGCGTTCCACCGTGGCGGCGGCGCTGTCCACCGCCAGCCCCACGTCGCAGACGTTCAGCCCGTGGGCGATGTGCGACGTGTGGGCGAACCCCTCGGGGTCGGTGTTCAGGACGATGCGGATCTCGCCCTGCTGCCACAGTTCGACCTGTTTCGCGATGTGACGCCCGGCAAGGCGGAAGCCCAGCGACCGCAACAGCTTGCGCAGGGTGTCGGCCTCGGTCTCGTTCGCGGCGAACTCGACGAAGGCAACGCCTTCGGGGGTGACGCGCGGCGGAATGTCGGGGACGTCGATCGCGATGTCCGGTTCGGCGCGCTTGACCTGATCCATCAGCCACACCAGCGACCGATGCCCGTCCAGCGCGATGGCGCGCGGGCTGCCGCCCCGGAACTGGTCGTTGAACACCTCAAGGCTGATCGGCCCGTCATAGCCGGTCGCCGCGACGGCGCGCATGAAGCCGGTGACGTCCAGATCGCCTTCGCCGGGCATGTTGCGGAAGTGGCGGGACCAGTACAGCAGGTCCATCTCGATCAGGGGCGCGTCGGCCAACTGGACGAAGAAGATCTTGTCGCCGGGGATGCGGCGGATCGATTCCGGGTCCAGCTTGCGCCCCAGCGTGTGGAAGCTGTCGACGATCAGGCCGATATTCGGATGGTCGGCGCGGCGCACGACCTCCCACGCGTCGCGGTGGTCCCAGACGTGCTTGCCCCACGCCAGCGCCTCGAACCCGACGCGCAGACCACGGGCGGCGGCGCGCGCGCCCAGCTCTGCAAAGTCGGCAGCCATGCGGTCGATGCCGCCAAGCGCCTTGGGGTGGACCGACGAGCACACCAGCACAAGGTCGGTGCCCAGTTCCTGCATCAGGTCGAACTTGCGTTCCATCCGGTCGAAGGCGCGGGCGCGTTCGGGTTCCGGCAGGCCCTCGAAATCGCGGAACGGCTGGAACAGCGAGATTTCCAGCCCGTGGTCGCGCACCATCGCCCCGACCTCTGAGGGGGAGGCGTCGAAGGTGATGAAATCCTGCTCGAAGATCTCGATCCCGTCGAAACCGGCGGCCGCGATGGCGGCAAGTTTTTCGCGCAGGTCACCGGCGATGCAGACGGTAGCGATAGAGGTCTTCATGGAGGCAATCCCTTGTTGCGGAAACCGTTTCGGCGACGAGGTCCTGCGTCTGTGTATCGAAGCCCGGCGTCCCGTACCAGCGGGAAGGCGCGGCAACCGGCGGTGCAACGGCCCATGGCGCGCGGCGCGGCCCGGCCTGCCCGGATGACGGGCACCTGCCGGATTTTCGATCCCCCCGTGCTTGACGAACGGCGAAGCGTCGTCGAACCATCGCGTGTTGACCGGGACGGCGCGTTGGGGGGAAGACATGGCGGGCAGGGGAACAGCGGATCGTGGGGGCCAAGCGGGCCATCCATCGCGGCTGTTTGGTCCGGGTGCATGTCCATGACGGTGGCAGAGCGCGCCCGAACGCTGTTTCCCGGCCTGATGGTGTCGGCGCTGGTCGCGCTGGCGGCGCAGTTCGTGGCGGAACACTATGGCGCGCCCGCGATGCTGATGGCGCTGTTGTTCGGGATCGCGCTGAATTTCCTTGGCGAACCGGGGCCGACGTCGCCCGGCATCGACTTTACCGCCCGCCACGTGCTGCGGCTGGGCGTCGCCGTGTTGGGCGCGCGGGTCAGTACCGAGATGCTGCTGTCGCTGGGCTGGGGCATGATCGCGCTGCTGGTGGCCGGGGTTGTGCTGACCATCGTCTTCGGCCTTTTGCTGGCGCGGCTGACCGGCCAAAGCGCGCGGTTCGCCGTTCTTACCGGCGGCGCGGTCGCGATTTGCGGCGCCTCGGCCGCGATGGCGCTGGCGGCGGTCCTGCCGAAATCCGAACGATCCGAACGCGACCTACTGTTCACCGTGCTGGGCGTGACCGTTCTGTCGACCCTTGCGATGGTGCTGTACCCCATCCTGACCCGCGCGCTGGGCTTTGATGACCGCACCGCGGGGGCGTTCATCGGGGCCACGGTGCACGACGTGGCGCAGGTCGTCGGGGCGGGGTTCTCGATCTCGGAAGAGGCGGGCGAGACATCGACGCTGGTCAAGCTGATCCGGGTGTCGTTCCTTGCGCCCATCGTGATGGTGCTGCCGCTGATCTTCGCCCGGTCGGCGCGCGAGACCGAAGGCGACCGCCCGCCCTTGGTGCCGGGCTTCGTGCTGGGATTTCTTGTGCTGGCGGGGCTGAACTCATTGGGGCTGATCCCTGCCGCCGTGGCCGAGGTGCTGGCGCGGCTGTCGTCTTGGGCGCTTCTTGCGGCCATCGCGGCGGTCGGGATGAAGACCGACCTGCGCAACATCCTGCGGGTGGGCGGCGGCGCGATCACCCTTATCGTGGCAGAAACGCTGTTTCTGGCGGGGCTGGCGCTGTGGGGCATCGTGGGGCTGGGGCTGTATTCCTGACCGGCAGGTGCGGGGGGCTTGGGCCGAACGCTTAGGGGTGCGGCGCGATCCGGGACCATGCCCGAAGCTTGGCCGGGATGCGGCCAAGGGGGACGGCGGTGTCGCTTGCGCCGATGGCCAGCGCCGCTTTCGGCATCCCGAAGACGACGCAGGTTGCCGCGTCCTGAACGAAGGTGCGTGCGCCGGCATCCTTCATCTTGCGCAGGCCGCGCGCGCCGTCCTTACCCATCCCGGTCATCAGCACGCCAAGTGCGTCCGACCCCGCCACCTGCGCCACGGACCCGAACAGCACATCGACCGAGGGGCGATGCCCCGACACAAGCGGGGCGTCGACGGTTTCGACGCAGGCGCCAGCCCCATCGCGCCGCAGGATCATGTGCCGGTCGCCCGGCGCGATCAGGACCCGGCCATGCGCGAGATGGTCGCCGGTGCGGGCCTCTGCCACGGACAGCGGGCACAGCTTGTCCAGCCGCCGCGCGAAGGACGCGGTAAAGCCTTTCGGCATGTGCTGGACCACGACGATGGGCGGCATGTCGTCGGGCAGGGCGTGCAGAACCTCGGCCAAGGCTTCGGTCCCGCCGGTGGAAGCGCCGATGGCGATGACGGGCGGGCAGGGCGATCGTGCTGTTCCCGGCATCCTTGCGGCTGACTGTCCGGTGGCTGGCGTGTCCGACGCGTCCTTCATCCCGGCGGTGTAGCCGATCCGGTCTAACGGTTGGTAAGCGCGCGATGCCCAAAGGCCGGTGCGCCTTGGCGGTCAGGTCAACGCGTCGCCCGTTTCAAGCCTGTTCACCAGACGGCCAAGAAACGCGTCGCAGTCGCCTAGTTCCGCGACCGCGATGTATTCGTCGGCCCGGTGCGCCCGCGCGATGTCGCCGGGGCCACAGACAAGGACGGGCACGCCGTGCGCGGCGATCACGCCCCCGTCCGTGCCGTAATCCACCTTGCCGGGGGGCAGGTGGCCGCCAAGGCTTTCGACGAGGCCGATAGCGTCCGGTGCTGCCTGATCGAAGCCGGGATAGGTGTTGAACGTGGCCATTTCGATCCGCGCCTCGGGGCGGGTCTTCTGCGCCTCGGCTTCGATCCCGGCGGCGGCGTCGCGCACCCGGTCCAGCAGGGCGGGCACGTCCTCGCCCGACAGGTGGCGGATCTCGAATTCCAGAACGGCGGTTTCCGGGATCATGTTCAGTGCGGTTCCGCCCGACAGGCTGCCGACGTGGATGGTCGAATGGGGCACGGCATAGCCATCGACGTGCAGCCCGGTCTTGGCGATCTCGTCCTGCAACCGCCGCAGCGCCTGCATGAGGTCGGCAGCAAGGTGCAGGGCGTTGACGTGGTGCGGCGCCTGCGCCGAATGCCCCGCCGAGCCGGTGAACGTCACCCGCACCGACGTCTTGCCCTTGTGGCCGGACACGATCTGCATCCGCGTCGGTTCGCCCACGATGCACAGGTCAGGGCGGCCGATGGTCCGGTCGAGCGCGCCGATCATGTCGGTGATCCCGATGCACCCGGCCTCTTCGTCGTAGGACAGTGCCAGCTTCAGAGGCTGGGCCAGCGGGCGCCGCGCCGCGTCGATCATGGCGTGCAAGGCGGCGGCGGCGAAGCCCTTCATGTCCGAGGTGCCGCGCCCATAGATAAGCCCGGCGCGTTCGGTGGCGGTGAAGGGGGCGGTTTGCCACGCCTGTCCGATGACCGGCACCACGTCGAGATGAGCCGACAGCATCACCCCGCCCGGACCGGACGGGCCCGTCGCGGCGAACAGCCCGGCGCGGCCGCCGTCCGGCGCGTCCAGCCGGTGACACGCCACGCCCAGCGGTTCCAGCAAGTCGATGGCGAAGTCGGTGATGTCGGAATAGTCGTCGGCGGTGAAGACCGACGGAAAGGCGATCAGGCGGTCGAGTATGTCGCGGGTGTTCAAGGGTTCAATCGGCCTTTGCAAAGGGGATGCGGACCTCGTCCTGACCGCTCAGACGGCGGATGCGTCCGTCTTCGACCAGCACGTTGGGTTCCATGACGGTGCGCCCCAGCGGCACGCCGTCCTGCACCACCAGCGCGCCAAGGTAGATCGCGGCGCAGGCGTGGCGGCCGGTCGTGAGGCGGGGGTCGGTCGTCTCGATCAGGGTGGCGACGCCGTCGGGGCCAAGCGTCACGCGGTGCGCGTCGGCCAATGCCACCGGAGTTCCAGCCCGCACGGTGGCGTGCCCCGCGACCGTGTGGGGCGGCACGAGGAAGTCGAGCGCGACGGCGGCGACCATCGGCGCCAGCGTGGCATCGGGGCGGATCGCGTTGTGCAGGACGGCCACGGAACAGTCGCCCGCCGTCAGCGTGGCGCCGCCAAGGTCGGGCCGGGTCGCGACAAGGCGGCTGTTGCGGGCGGCAAGGCCGCGGCCCGGTCCCAGCGCGATCATCCCGGCATCGACGGTCGGATCGGCGTCAAGGATATCCGTCAAGGCGTCCTGCGCCTTGCGGCCCGCAGCCATCGCGGCCAGCACCGCCTCGTTCGCCGGGCGCCCGTCGGGGCCGGGGGTGTTCGGCAGGCGGTGACCGGTGACAAGGCCCGCCCCCGACGCGGCAAGGAACTGCGACAGCGGCGCGGGCCGGTCCGGGCCGCTCGACATCAGCGCGGCGAACGGGGCGGCGGCGATCTCGGGCGGCGGGGCTGTGCCGGTTGTTTCGCCGTCGGTGAACAGCGTCTTGGTGCCGCCGCGCTGCGTCTCGGCCCGGTATAGGCGCCCGTCGGCACCGATGGCCGCGAACACGGCGAAGCCGCCGATGGCGCCGGTGCCGACCGCCTCTGCCGCGGCAAGCGCGCGGACCACGGCCAGCCCGGCGTTCGGGCCGATGGCGCCGATGCCGATGGTCATGCGGCTAGCCCGCGCGCGCGGACGTGGCACGCAACCCCGTGGCCCTCCGAGACCGTCGTCGTCTTCGGCATGGCGGTGGCGCAGACGTCCTCGGCGATCGGGCAGCGGGTGCGGAACGGGCAGCCCGATGGCGGGTCGATGGGGCTGGGCACGTCGCCCTTCAGCACGATCCGTTCGCGTCCGCGCAGCGACGGGTCCGCCACCGGAACCGCCGACAACAGCGCCTGCGTATAGGGGTGTTGCGGGTTGCGGTAGATCTCGGCCCGCGGGCCGCTTTCGACCAGCCGGCCAAGGTACATCACCGCGACGCGGTGGCTGATGTGTTCCACCACGCTCATGTCGTGCGAGATGAACAGCATCGCCAGCCCCATCTCTTTTTGCAGCCGGATCAGCAGGTTGATGACCGAGGCTTGGATCGAGACGTCAAGCGCCGACACGGGTTCGTCAGCGACGATCAGGTCCGGTTCCGTCACCAGCGCGCGGGCAATCGACAGGCGCTGGCGCTGGCCGCCCGAGAACTCATGCGCGAACCGGGCCATCTGGTCGGGGCGCAGGCCCACCTTGCGGAAGGTTTCCGCGACGATCCGGTCCTTCTCGGCGCCCTTGGCCAGCCCGTGGATCGTCAGCGGTTCGCCGACGATCGCGCCCGCCGTCATGCGCGGGTTGAGAGAGGCGAAGGGATCCTGAAAGATCGTCTGCACCTTGCGCCAGACCGGTTTCATGCCAGCGCGGGACAGGGGGGCGATGTCGCGTCCGTTGATCAGGATGCGTCCCTCGGACGGGTCGTGCAGCTTCATGATCGTCTTGCCGACGGTCGATTTCCCGCAGCCGGACTCGCCCACAAGCGCCAGCGTCTCGCCGGGCCTGATCTCTAGCGAGACGCCGTTGACGGCGGCCAATGTCTTCTTGGGGCCGAACAGGCGGCCCTTGACCGGGAACCGTTTGATCAGGCTGTCGAGTTCAAGGATCGGTGCCGCGGTCATGTGTGGGCCTCCAGCTTGTCGGTGTGCCAGCAGGCGGAAAAGTGATCGGGGTCCGATTCCACGAACGGCGGATCCTCGGCCCGGCATTTGTCGGTGGCGAAACGGCAGCGGTCCGAGAACCGGCAGCCGGACGGAAGCGCGTCCAGCGCGGGCACCACGCCGGGGATCTCGGCCAGTTCGGTGTCGCCGACCGATCCTGCTTGGCCAAGCACCGGAAGCGCGCCCAGAAGGCCGATGGTATACGGGTGCTTGGGCCCCGCGAAGACCTTGTCCACTGGTCCTTCCTCTACCTTGCGGCCGCAGTACATCACGATCACCCGGTCCGCCATTTCCGCAACCACGCCCATGTCGTGGGTGATCAGCACGATAGACGCGCCGGTCCGGTCGCGGAGGTCCTTCATCAGTTCAAGGATCTGCGCCTGGATCGTCACGTCAAGGGCCGTCGTCGGTTCGTCCGCGATCAGGACGCGCGGGTCGCAGGACATCGCGATCGCGATCATGATGCGCTGCAACATGCCGCCCGAGTACTGGTGCGGATAGTCCTTCAGCCGGTCTTCGGGGGCGGGGATGCTGACCCGCCGCATCATCTCGACCGCGCGCTTGCGGGCTTCGGGCTTGGACAGGCCAAGGTGCTGCATGATGCCTTCGGTCATCTGCCGTCCGATGGACAGCACCGGGTTCAGCGAGGTCAGCGGTTCCTGAAAGATCATCGACAGGCCCGCACCGCGCAGCTTGCGCATCTCGCGGTCCGACAAAGAGGCCAGATCGCGGTTTTCGAACAGGATGCGGCCCCCGGCGATGTGTCCGGCGGGGTAGGGCAGAAGCCCCATGATCGACAGCGAGGTGACGCTTTTGCCCGATCCGGATTCGCCGACGATGGACAGGATTTCCCCCTTCTTCAGGTCGAAGGACACGCCATCGACGGCGCGCACGCTGCCTTTGCCGCTTCGGAACTCGGTCGTGAGGTCCTGCACGGACAGCACGGTCTCGCGGGTGTCGGGGGTCGGCGCGGTGATCGCCTGAGTTGCTGTGTCGGTCATCGCTTTGCCTTCTGTTTCGGGTCAAGCGCCTCGCGGATACCGTCGCCCAGCAGGTTGAACGCCAGCACGGTGATCATGATTGCAAGGCCGGGATAGATCATGATCCACGAGGCTTGCGTGAAGTAGTCGCGGCCCGCCGACAGCATCGCGCCCCATTCCGGCGACGGCGGCTGTGCCCCGAGGCCGAGAAAGCTAAGCCCGGCGGCGGCCAGCACGGCCGAGGACACGCCAAGCGTCGCGACCACGATCAGGGGCGGCACGATGTTGGGCAGCAGGTGCACGAACACCAGCCGAAAGTGCCCGGCCCCCGCGACATAGGCGGCGCTGAAATAGGCCTTGTTCCGTTCGACCAGCGTCACCGAATAGGCGATGCGCGCATAGAACGGGATCGCGGCGATGCCGACCGCGATCATCGCGTTGGTCAGGCTTGGGCCCAGCACGGCGACCGCCGCCAGGGCGATCAGCGTCTCGGTGAAGGAAAACACCACGTCGACAAGGCGCATCAGGATCCGTTCGGTCCAGCCGCGCGCGTAACCGGCGACAAGCCCCATCAGCGTGCCGATGGTCAGCGAGATGCCGACGGCGATCACCCCGACCTGGATCGTCAGGCGCGCGCCATAGACGACGCGGCTGAACATGTCGCGGCCGAACTCGTCGGTGCCGAACCAGTGATCCCACGAGGGGGGCATCAGGCTCATGCCGGCGCCCATCTGGTCGGCGCCATAGGGCGCGATCCACGGGGCGAAGATCGCGGTGACGATCAGGATAAGGACAAGACCAAGGCCGATGCGTGCGCCCCGGTTCGCGGTCGCCGCCTGCAGGACGCCGATCATGCGCCGTCCGATGCTGCTGCGGGCCGGGGCGGCGTCGATGGCGGCGGTGGCCAGATCTACGGCGCGGGTTACTCTCTGGTTCATCGTCGTCGCCTCCTAGTGCCGTATCCGGGGATCGAGCAGGGCATAGATCACGTCCATCAGGATCGAGACCAGCACCACCACGATGGCGAACATCAGGATGAAGCCTTGGATCAGGGGATAGTCCCGCTGGAAAATCGCCTGGATCGCCATGCGTCCGACGCCGTTCCAGCCGAAGACATTCTCGACCACGATGGCGCCGCCCATCATGTAGGTGAACTGCAGGCCCATCATCGTGACGATGGGGACAAGCCCGGCCCGCAGCGCGTGGCGGTACAGGACCATCGCGCGGGGCAGGCCCTTGGCGTGGGCAGTGCGGATGAAATCCTGGTCGAAGATGTCGATCATCGACGACCGGGTCAGGCGGGCGATGATCGCGGCGTTGGTCAGCCCCAGCGTCAGCGCGGGAAGCACGAGGTTCGGGAACCCGCTTCCGGCGACGGGGAACCATCCAAGGTGCACCGCGAAATAGAACAGCAGGATCAGGCCAAGCCAGAAGTGCGGCATCGACACGCCCAAGATCGCGGTGGTCATCAGGAAGGTGTCCAGCCAGCTGCCCCGCTTGTAGGCCGCGATGAAGCCGAAGGTCAGACCGATCACAGACGCGATCAGCAGTGCCGAGGCGGCAAGGATCAGCGTGTTCGGAAGCCGCAGCAGCAACAGTTGCAGCACCGGCTGTTCGCCCCGGATCGTGACCCCAAGATCGCCCTGCAGCAGCCGACCGAGATAGGCGATGTACTGTTTCACCAGCGGCTGGTCGAGGCCAAGGCGCTGGCGCACCTCTTCCAGTTGCTCGGGCGTGGTGCCCTGGCTTTGGGCGAACATGATCTGAACGGGATCGCCGGGAACAAGGTGGATCAGCATCGAGACGGCGATGGTCGTGACGAAGATCGTCAGGACGGCCGCAAGAAGGCGTTGCACAAGGAATTGGGCCACGGGCGTTTCTGCTCCTCTGGCTGGGGGTGGTGACGGGCGGGGAAGATCCCCGCCCGCCAAGTGGTGCCTAGGACGCTTCCATCGCGCCGAACTGAGCCCGGTTGAAAGGGCCGATCTTGAAGCCCGGCGTGTCGGCGGACACGGCGTACAGCCACAGCCAGCCCGGGGTGTAGATCGGCACCTGTCCGGCTTCTTCGAGCAGGATCTTGAACGCCTCTTTCACGACTTCCTCGCGCTCGGCGGGGTCAACGGTGGTGCGCGTCGCTTCAAGGATCGTATCCAGCTCGGGGGTGTGGAACCCTTCGTAGGCGCCGGGCGAGTGCCACAGAAGGTACAGCAGGTCGGGGTCGAACCACGTCCAGCCCATCAGGTCGACATAGCCGGGGCCTTCGGTCTTGTTGTTTTCCTGCGTGTCGCGGGCGTTCAGGGTGCCGATGTCCATCACCTCGATCGAGGCGATGATGTTCACCTGCTTGAGCTGGTTCTGCAGCATTTGCAGCATCCGCTCGCGGTTGTCGCCGGTCCAGGTGGCCAGGATGATTTCCATCGGATTGTCCGGGCCATAGCCAAGTTCGGCCAGCAGCTCGGTCGCCTTCTCGGGATCATAGTCCTGATCGAACTGCTTGCAGAATTCGGGATCGTTGCCGAACACCCCGCGCGAGATCGGGCAGTACTGGCGTTCCACGAGGTCGCCATAGACGACCTGAATCGCCATGTCCTTGTCGATGGCGTGGCTGACGGCGCGGCGGGCGCGCGGGTCGTCGAACGGCGGGCGCGTCACGGCGAACTGCAGGAACATGTTCTGGCCGGTGCCCTCGGCGACGTGAACCTCGACCGCCTCGTCGTCCTGAAGCGACTTCACTTCCTGGATCGGCGGGACGATGACGTTCAACTCGCCCGTGCGCAGGCCGGCCACGCGGGTCTGGCCCTCGGGCATGGTGCGCACGATCAGCCGGTCGGCCAGCGGCGCGCCGGGGTTATCGACGGGCCGGCCACGGTTCACGTAGTCGGCGTTCGCTTCCAGAACGATCTCGGACCCCTTGGTCCACGACCCGAATTTCCACGGTCCGGTGCCGATGGCCGACCCCGTGCCGAAATCGGCGGCCTCGGCGTTGCTGTCGCACAGCATCGAGGTGAACTGGTCGGCCATGAACGGAACGAAGGCGCCGAACGGCGTGTCCAGCGTGAACATCACCGTCAGGCTGTCGATCTTGTCGACCGCGCTGACGTTGCCCCAGCTTGCCTTGGTCAGGCTCGGGTTGTCGCCGAACAAGGCGCGTTCCGCCGTCCACATGACGTCGTCGGCGTCGAACGGGGTGCCGTCGTGGCACATGATGTCATCGTGAAGCGTGAAAGTGATCTCGGTGCCGTCCTCGGACACGTCCCAGCTTTCGGCGAGGTTCGACACGACCGAACCGTCGTCGTCGAATTCCAGCAGCGAGTCGTAGATCTGATACCAGACCTGCCGCGACAGGGTGGACGTCGCGCGGTGCGGGTCGAGCGAGTCGATGTCGCCGTCGCGGGCCCAGACGATGTCCCCTGCGAAGGCCTGCGTGCCCAGCGATATGGCCAGTGCGCTGACCGCCAAATGTTTCAATCGCGATCTCATTCTCGTTCTCTCCTGTCGTTGGTTGTATCAGGGAACCGGCCTCCCGACCGGCGCCTCGGGTGATGACAGGGATAAGACTGAAACGAAAATTTTAACCTGTCAATAATGTGAAAATTGTGTTTTAACCGGATCAGAGTAAGAGACGCGCAATGCCCGAAAAACAGTCAGATGCTCCGCAACCGCGGGCGATCGAAAAACTGATCCGCTCGAAATACGACGAGATGCCGGGCAGCGAGCGCGCGCTGGCGGACCACGTTCTGGAGTATCCGAACGAGGTGCTGTTGTACTCTGCCACCGAGCTTGCGGACCGTGCGGGCGCGTCGAAAGCGGCGGTGTCCCGTTTCGTCAAGCGCATCGGCTATGGCGATTTCCGCGAGATGCAGCGCGAGATCCGGCACGCGCAGATGACGGGCGACCCGATCTTCCTGTCCGCCAAGCCAGAGCGCGGGCAAAGCAGCCTTGCGCTGCACCTTGAACAGGACCTCGCGACGCTGCGAGACACGATCGAACAGATCGACGCCACCCTGCTGACAGAGGTGGCGCAGAAGATCCTGTCGGCCCGGCGCGTGGTCTGTCTTGGGTTTCGCAACAGCTATATTTTCGCGAACTACCTGCGCCGCCAGCTGACCCTGATCCGGCCGGGCGTGATACTGGCCCCATCGGCGGGGCAGATGCTGATGGAGGATATCGGCGACCTTGGGCCGGACGATCTGTTGATCGCTGTCGGGCTGCGCCGCCGGTCTGCCCAGTCCGCCCGCGCGATGGAACTGTTCCGCGACCGTGGCGTGCCGATCGCCTATATCACCGACCGGCGCGCCGTGCGGACCCGCGAATACGCCAAATGGGTCTTCGCCTGTCAGGTCCGCGGCACGTCGCTGTTCGATTCCTACGTCGGCGTCATCAGCCTGCTGAACTATCTTGCCACGCACACCTATCACGCCTCGGGCCAGACGGGGCGCGCGCGCCTGAGCGGGATCGAGACGATGCTTGACGAGCTTGGCGAACTCGACCCCGGAACATGACAGGAGCCCCCCACCATGCGGATTGACGAGGTGTCCGTCTTCCATGTCTCGATGCCGCTGAAGGCACCGTGGAAGACGTCGTTCAGCGTTGAAACGGCAATCGACACCGTGCTGGTCCGCCTGAGATCCGGCGACATGGTGGGGTGGGGCGAAACGGCGCCCTATGCCGTGCCGCAGTTCTGTCCGGAATGGGCCGCCGGGGTCTTCCTTTTGATCCGCGATGTCTTTGCGCCGCTGGTCACTGGCCGCGAGATCGACAGCGGCGCCGCGCTTCAGGACCTCCTGGGCAGCTTCAAGGGCAACTGGTTCGCCAAGGCCGCGCTGGACACCGCGTGGTGGGACCTTGCGGCGCGGATCGAAGACCGCCCGCTGTGGCAGATGATCGGCGGGACCGCACCGGACGTGGCGGTGGGGGCGGACATCCCGGTGCAGGACAGCATGGCGGCACTGCACGACGGGGTCCGGGCGGCGGTGGACGGCGGGTTCAGCCGGACCAAGCTGAAGTTCCGGCCCGACAGCGGGGTGGGGATGGTCGCTTCGGTCCGCGAGGCGTTCCCCGACATGCCGCTGCACATCGACTGCAATTCTGGGTTCACGCTGGACGACATGGACCTGTTCCGCGAGCTGGATACGCTTGGGCTGGTGATGATCGAGCAGCCGCTGGGCTGGCAGGACCTGATCGACCACGCGAAGCTGCAAGCCGAACTGGAGACGCCGATCTGTCTGGACGAGACGATCACCTCGGTCGAGATCGCGAAGCAGGCGGTAGAGACGGGCGCGTCCCGGTGGATCAACATCAAGCACGGGCGCGTGGGCGGTCTGACGAACGCCATCGAGATCCAGCGCTACTGTACCGGGGCGGGTGTCCCGTGCTGGGTCGGTGGTATGCTGGAATCCAACGTGGGGCAGGGGGTGTCGCTGGCCTTGGCGACGCTGCCGGGCATGGCCTATGCGGCCGACATCTTCCCGCGCGGCCGCCTGTACGAGACGGATCTTGCGGCGCCCGATATCGTTCTGAACGGTCCCGGCACGATCACCGCGCCCGACCGGCCGGGCCACGGCTTCGCGCCCGATCCTGGCCGGCTGACCCTGCGTACCGTCAGCCGGGGCTAAGCCCGCGCCGGTCCGTTTACCCGAACACGGTGATCCAGCGGTTCGGCCGAAAGAAATTTCGGACCGACCGTTTTTTCTGCAAATAGACGCAGTTCAGGGCCCTCCGGGCGCGTTTCGCGACGGCGCGGACGGCTTTTTGTTGATTCCGATGGCCCGCTGGGGCTAGCTGATCCCGACGGCAACGGCGTCGTCGATTCCCCACAATGGGTCAATGGGCAAGGCTGCTCGGCAATGCGTGACACGCGTCACGTTGGTGTCGGCGGCCTTTTTCGTGTTTGACGGAGCTGCAAGATGAAGAACTTTCCAATGTTCCTGCGGATGGACGGACGCCGTGTCGTGCTGTGTGGCGGCGGGGAAGAGGTCGCCCGAAAGGCGCGCCTGATCCTGAAAACCGAGGCGCAGATCACCCTTCTTGCGCCCACGCTGGAGCCCGAGCTGGCGTCTCTTGTTGCATCGGGGCGGGCAGAGCACCACGCCGAGATCCGCGACGAAACCTTCGAAAACGCCGCGCTTGCGTTCATCGGCACCGGCGATGACGACCTTGACCTGCGCCTTGCGGGGATCGCCCGCGCGGCGGGGGGCGTGGTGAACGTCATCGACCGGCCCGAACTGTGCGACGCGTTCACGCCGTCGATTGTCGACCGCGATCCCGTCGTCGTGGCCATCGGGACCGAAGGGGCCGCGCCGGTTCTGGGACGCGCGATCAAAACCCGGATCGAGACCATGCTGTCGCCGCGTCTTGGGTCTTTCGTGGCGCTTGCCGGACGCCTGCGCGGCGCCGTGGCAGAGGCGTTCCCCCACGCCGCGCGGCGCGGGTTCTGGGAATGGGCATTCAGCGGAGAGGCATGGCGCGCGCATCTGGACGGACGCGAACGGCAGGCGGCCCTGCTTCTCAAGCAGGCGATCGCGGACCGGCAGGCGCCAAAGATGACGGGACATATCGCGCTTGTCGGCGCGGGTCCGGGCGCCCGCGATCTTCTGACGATGCGGGCGGTGCAGCGGTTGCAGGCCGCCGATGTGATCTTCTACGACCGCCTCGTCGATCCCGAGGTTCTGGAACTGGCGCGCCGGGATGCCGACCGCGTCTACGTCGGCAAAGAGGTCGGTGCCTGCGCATGGCCGCAGGACCGGATCGACCGGCTGATCGTGGCCGAGGCGGCACAGGGCAGGCGGGTCGTGCGCCTGAAATCCGGCGACCCATCGGTCTTCGGCCGCGCCTGCGAAGAGATCGCCGCCGCCACCGCCGCCGGAATAGAGGTCGAGATCGTGCCGGGCATCACCGCCGCCTCTGCCGCCGCCGCGGCCCTTGGACGCCCGCTGACCGAGCGCGGCGAAACCGACACGTTCGTGATCACGACCGGAACCTGCCGCCCCGAGGATGCCGAACCGGATCGCGCCCTTCTGGCCCGGCCGGGGACATCAGTGGCGTTCTACATGGCGGTTGAGAAGGCGGCGCTGGTGCAGGCCGACCTCGTCGCCGCCGGTGCCCCGGTGGCCTGTCCGGTCGACATCGTCGCCTCGGTCAGCACCGGAAGCCAGCGCCACGTCTCCACCACCCTTGGCGCACTGGCCGACACGGTCGCCCATCACGGCATCGAAAGCCCCGCGCTTCTGATGGTCCGCTACCCCAAGTCGATGGCGGCCTCGGTCAGCCAGCCGGTGTCTTCGGCGGCCTGATCTTGCGACGTGCGCGGTGACATGGATTGGTCCCGAAGCGGCGTCCGCTTCGGGGCAAAGGGTACCGGGTCTGCGCGTGGTTATTTGAAGAAGATGTAGGGGTCTGCCGCTGGACCGGCCCGAAGAAATTCGGCTGCCGAACCCGCTGCGCTGGGCAGGGCCGATGGTGGCGTCGCGGGGTCTGGTGGCGGAGACGAAGGGATTCGAACCCTCGAGACGGTTTCCCGCCTACTCCCTTAGCAGGGGAGCGCCTTCGACCACTCGGCCACGTCTCCGCCGACGCGTATAGCGAAGCCGGCGGAGGGAGTACAAGGCGAAACTGGCCGGGGTTTGAAAAAGCCGCGCGGGGCGGGGATTGGCGCGTCAGGTGGCCAGCACGTTCCGGAATTGCCACGGGTCGGATTCGTCGATGTCCTCGGGGAACTGCGCCCAGCGGTCCTGCAGCGGGGTCCAGTCGGTGTAGTGCGCTTCGACCGGGCCAAGGTAAGGGCGTTGCACTTCGAGGCAGCGGGCGAAATCCATCTCGTCAGTTTCAACGATCCCCGCGTTCGGGTTTTCCAGCGCCCAGACCATGCCGGCCAGCACGGCGGACGTGACCTGCAGGCCGGTCGCGTTCTGGTAAGGGGCCAGATCGCGGGCCTCTTCGTTGCTTAGACGCGAGCCGTACCAGAGGGCGTTCTTGTCGTGGCCGTACAGAAGCACGCCGAGTTCGTCGATACCCTCGACGATCTCATCCTCGGTCAGGATGTGATGCCGGGTCTGCTGGCGGCCCGAGCCGAACATCTCGTGCAGGCTGAGAACCGCGTCGTCGCAGGGGTGGTAGGCATAGTGGCAGGTCGGGCGATACTCTGGCGCGGCGCCTTCGCCGACGGTGTAATAATCCGAGATCGAGATCGCCTCGTTGTGGGTGACGATGAAACCGAACTGCGGGCCCGGGGTCGGGCACCACGTGTGGACACGGGTGATGGCGCCCGGGCGCTCCAGCCAGATCGCTGCTTGGCAGCCGGTGTCATGGCGGTGGGCGTTCTCGGGGAACCACGTCTCGTGCGTGCCCCAGCCGAGTTCGGCGGGCTGGAAGCCTTCGGCGATGAAGCCCTCGACCGACCACGTGTTGACGAAGGTGCCGCGGGGGCGGGGGACGCGGCGCGCCTGAGTGTCGCGCTCTGCGATGTGGACGCCCTTGACGCCGAGGCTTTGCATCAGCGCGGCCCAGCCGGCCCGGTCTTCGGGCGGGGCGGTTTCCCGGCCTAGGTCGCGGGACAGGGTCAACAGCGCGTCTTTCACGAACCAGCTGACCATGCCGGGGTTGGCCCCGCAGCAGCTGACGGCGGTGGTGCCGCCGGGGCTGCGGGCCTTTTCGTCGCGGACGGCCTGACGCAGCGCGTAGTTGGTGCGGTCCGCGTTGTCGGGGGTGTTGAAATAGTAGCCGGCCCAAGGCTCTGCCACGGTGTCGATGTACAGCACGCCGAGTTCGCGCATGAACTTCATGATGTCGAGCGACGAGGTGTCGACGGACAGGTTCACGCAGAAGCCACCCCCGCCTTCGAACAGATCGCCCAGAACCTCGCGGTAGTTTTCGGGGGTCAGGCGGGTCTGCAGGTGGTTGATCTGGTGCTGGCGCAGGAAGACGGCCTTGGACGGGTCGGGGTCGATCACGGTCAGCTTCGAGGCGTCGTAGTCGAAGTGACGCTCGATCAGGGGCAAGGTGCCCTTGCCGATAGAGCCGAAGCCGATGATCACGATCGGGCCGTCGATCCGGCCATAGGTTGGGTACGCGTCCGCCATTTGCTGCTCCTCGCCGCCGGGGATGTTCGGCGCCGGGATAGCGGGTTTGCCCTGCGAAGTCGACGGTCCGCGGGCAGGTGCCGCCCGTGCAACAGAGGCCCTGCGCCAGCCGCGTCAGGCGGCGCCGCGCAGGTCCTCGGGGTCGTCGGGCAGGGTGAACCGGCCGACCGCATGGCCAAGCGTTTCGCATTCAGAGACAAGAAGCCGCGTGGCTGCCGTGGTTTCTTCGAACATGGCGGCGTTCTTCTGGGTCAGCTGGTCCAACTGCGCGACGGCGGCGTTGATGCCGCCCAGCGTCTCTGACTGGCCGCTCATCTTGACGGTGATGCCCGACACCCGTTCGGCGACCGAGCCGACCGTGGTCACGATGCCGACAAGCGCGGTCTGAACCTCGTCGACGAAGCCGGTTCCGGCGCGGACCTGTTCGTCGCTTCGGGCGATCAGGGCGGTGATGTCCTGCGCCGCTTCCGATGCGCGCTGGGCGAGGGCGCGAACCTCGGAGGCGACGACGGCGAAGCCGCGCCCGGCCTCGCCGGCGCGGGCGGCTTCGACCCCGGCGTTCAGCGCCAGAAGGTTGGTCTGGAAAGCGATGTCGTCGATCAGGTTCACGATGCGGCCGGTCTCTTGCGACGAACGGCTGATGCCCTCCATCGCGCCGACCATCCGGGTCACGGCCTCTTTGCTGTTTTCGGCCGTATCCCGAGCCTCGCGCACGAAGGTGTCGACCTCGGCAGAGCTGTCGGCGGCGGACTTCATGGCGGCGGTCAGCACCTCGAGCGCGGCAGAGGTTTCCTGCAGCGACGCGGCCTGGCTTTCGGTGCGTTGCGCCAGTGAATCCGAGGCGCCGGAGATCTGGTCGACCTCGTTCCGGATCGTCTCCGTCGACAGAAGGATGTGCCCCATCGTGTCGGTCAGCTGCGCGACGGCGGCGTTGAAGTCCACGCGCAGCGTATCGTAACCCTCGGCCAGTTCGGCGTCGATGCCGTGCGACAAGTCGCCGGCCGCCAGGCGGCCAAGGGCGTCGGCCAGTTCCGTGACCACGCGGCCCTGCTCGGCCAGCCGCGCCTGACGCTCTTGCTCGGCGATGCGGCGGGCCGCGTCGCGTTCGGCCTGATCCTGACGCGCGCGTTCGGCGTCGGCGTCTTCGCGGCGGCGTTCCTCTTCCTCCCGCGCGGCGTCCTCGGCCAATCGTTCGCGTTCGGCCTCTTGCGCGGCGGCCTGTGCGCGGCGCTCCTCTTCCTGAAGGCGCAGTTTTTCGATCGCGTTCTCGCGGAACACCTCGACCGAGCGGGCCATTGCCCCAAGCTCGTCGTGGCGGTCCGTGTCGGGCAGGGAGGTGTCCAGTGTCCCGCCAGCGATGGCGACCATTTGGCCGTTCAGCCGCTTGAGGGGCCGCAGGATCGAGCGGCGCACGGATACCACGGCGCCAAGCGTGGCGATCAAAGCGATGGCGGCCAGCATCGCGAAGGCGACAAGGCGGCCGCGCGCTTCGGCGCGTTGGTCGTCGGCGGCGGCTGCGCGGCTGGCGGCGCCCAGCAGCATCCCGGTCGTTTCCGTCACCTCTGTGAACTTGAGGCTTGCCGCTTCGAGGCTGCGCCGGATCGCCGCGACGTGGATCTGTTCCTCGAAACGGAAGTTGTTCGACGCGTTGTCGAAGTTTCCATCGCGGGACAGGCGCAGCGTGCGGCTGTTGGACACGATGTACAGCGACATGATCCGCTCCATCTCGGCCGCTTTGCGGGACAAAAGGTTCAGCGCGGCGTCAAGCCGGTCATCGGCAAGATCGGCCTGTTCAAGCGCAGAGGACAGGCGCATGACCGCGCCGAAATAGGCGCGGATCGCGCTGCGCAAACGGGTGCGAAGGGCGATTTCCGCCTGCGGCTCGAACCGCTTGGCGGCGATGTTGGCGGCGCGCAGGTCCAGCAGGGCGGCAAGGCTGGTGTTGATGTCCAACAGCGCGCCGGTCATCTGCGCGCTGATCTGCGACACCGTCTCTGCCGTGCGCATCGTGGCGTCCTGCCGTTCGAAGGAGGCGGCGGCGCGGCGCGACGACAGGTCGATGGTGACGGCGTTCAGGATGGCAAGAAAGAAGATCGGGCCGACGACCCATGCCATGATCCGGGCGGCAAGGCCGAAGACGGTCCGGCGCGGTTCTGCTTCGGTGACGGTGTCGTCCGCGGTCATGCGCGATCCTCCTGCCAAGGGCTTAGAACAGGCTGCCGCTGGCGCCCGACAGGGCGGCGACCACGGCGCGGGCGCGTTTGACTGCGAAATACACGTCGGACGGGGTCTTGCCGCCGACGTAGGGCGCGGTTTCGGCCGGGTCGGGCACACCTGCGGCGGCGCGGATCGCCTGTACGTCGGCCATGGCGCGCGACAGGATCTTCATCACTTCGGACGGGGTGATGTCGCCAGACACAAGGGACGGGTCCACGATGCCGTCCACTGCAAAGCGCGCGTCGGCGTCTGACAGGGTCTTCAGATCGGCGATCAGTTGGTGCACTGCCTTGTACACGTTTTCCGGCGTGCGCCCGGTTTCGGGCCACAACGAGGCTGTGTCCGCCTCGATCCCGGCGTGGGTGGCGATATCCTCAAGCGCCATCAGGACGCTGGATGCCAGCTGGAACACGTCGTTCGGCACCGTGGCGGGGACACCCAGCGCATCAAGCTGCGCGTCGATGCGCATCAGGTTGGCATAGACGTCGGCGGGCGTCTTGCCTTGCGGCAGGGCGGGGGCGGTCACCGGATCGTCGACGCCATAGGCGCCACGCAGGTCGACGACACCCGACAAAACGCGGTCCATCACGTCCTTGACGTCCGCTGGCGTCACCTCGCGCGCGGGGACGGGGTCCAGCGACGCCGTGGGCAGGCCGTTCATGTAGCGCAACAATTGCAGCTTGCGCCACACGTCCCGCGCCGATTGCAGGACGTGGCGCGGGCGGGTCGGGTCTGACGGCACCTCGACCCCGGCGGATTCAGAGAAATTCGCCGTATTCAGCAGGTCGAGATGCAGCAGGATTTCTTCCGTGCGCTGAAACACGTGATCCGGGGTCGCCTGTTGCGCGTGGGCGGCGGGCGGCGCAAGCAGCGCGGCACACAGGCAAAGAAATAGACGTCGGCGCATGGCAACCCTCCGGCGCCGGTGGGCGTCGGCCGGGATGACCGGGCCACAACCGGATGCCAGAGGACTAAAGGCCCCGGGTTTATTCCTCGTAAACGCGGACGCGCCGCATCAGCCGAGGATGTCCGCCGCCATGCCGAAGGATTTCACCCGTGCGTCGTGGTCGTGGATCTGACCGGTCAGGATGACCTCGTCGGGTTTGAACATGCCGATCAGTTCGTCCAGCCGGGCCCGCACCGTATCCTTGCTGCCAACCGCGCTGACCATCAGCGCCTCGTTCACGCCCGCCAGTTCGTCGGGCGTCGCGTCCAGCGTGTCGACCGGCGCCGGAAGCGGGCCGGGACGGCCGCGGCGCAGGTTCAGGAAGGTCTGCTGCATCGAGGTCCGAAGGCGCGCGCCTTCTTCATCGGTGTCGGCAGCGAACACGTTGATCGCAAGCATGAAATGCGGCTCGGGCCAAGCTTCGGACGGGCGATAGCTGGACCGGTAGGTTTCAAGCGCGGGCTGCAGGTAGCCGGGCGCGAAATGCGACGCGAAGGCGTATGGCAGGCCAAGATGCGCCGCCAGTTGCGCGCCGTACAGGCTGGACCCCAGCATCCAGACCGGAACCTCGGTCCCGGTGCCCGGAACCGCGCGCACGCGGGCGTCGGGCTGTTCCGGGCCGAGGTAGGACATCAGTTCGACCACGTCGTTGGGGAAGTCGTCGTTATTCCCCATGCCGCGGCGCAGGGCGCGGGCGGTGCCCATGTCGGTGCCGGGCGCACGGCCCAGCCCAAGGTCGATCCGGCCGGGGTACAGCGTCGCCAGCGTGCCGAACTGCTCGGCGATCACCAGCGGCGAATGGTTGGGCAGCATGATGCCGCCAGCGCCCACGCGGATCGTCTTGGTGTTCGCCGCGACATGGCTGATCACCAGCGACGTTGCCGCCGACGCGATACCGGTCATGTTGTGATGCTCGGCCAGCCAGTAGCGATTATAGCCCCAGGTCTCGGCGTTCTGGGCAAGGTCGACGGAATTCGCCAGCGCGTCGGCCGGGGTCTTGCCGGCGGGCACGGGCGAAAGGTCGAGAACGGAATACGGAACCATCGGTCACTCCTGAACTGGCGGACCGGCCTGATCTAGGGGCTTGCGGCCCGGCTTTCCACCGGGCCACCACGCCTGCCGCGACGGCAGACGTGGATCACGCCTTAGCTGCGCACGCCGGAGAAGCGCGACTGCCAGTCCGCGCGCTCGTCGTCCGTGATCTTGCGGAACAGGTTCTCTGGCACGGTGAACGCCTGCCCGGCGGGCAGGGCGGACAGCGCAGAGGCGATGTCCTTCGGCCACGCGGCGTCTTCCGCGTTCATCGCCTTCAGCATCTCGGCCGAGGCATCGGGGATGAACGGGGCCGACAGCACGCCGTACAACCGGATCAGGTTCAGCGACAGCCGGATGATCGCGGCGGCGGCGGCCTCGTCTTCCTTGAACACGGACCACGGCGCGGCTTCTTGCAGGTACTCGTTCCCGGCGGCCCACATCGCGCGCAGCTCGGACGATGCCTTGCGGACGTCGATCGCCTCCATGTGGGTCTGATAGGCATCAAGCCGTTTCGACAGGTCGGCGATCAGCGCCTGTTCACGCGGGCCGGTCTCGCCGCCCTCGGGGACGACCTCGCCGAACTTCGAGCGGCAGAACTTGGTGACGCGGCTGGCGAAGTTGCCCAGCACGTCGGCAAGGTCCTTGTTCACCGAGGCTTGGAAGTTCTCCCACGTGAATTCGCTGTCCGAGTTCTCGGGCGCGTGGCTTAGCAACCACCAGCGCCAGTAATCGGCGGGCAGGATGTCCAGCGCCTGATCCATGAACACGCCGCGCCCCTGCGAGGTGCTGAACTGGCCGCCATCGTAGTTCAGGTAGTTGAACGACTTGATGTAATCGACCAGCTTCCACGGGTCGCCCGAGCCGATGATCGTGGCGGGGAAGGACAGGGTGTGGAACGGCACGTTGTCCTTGCCCATGAACTGGACATAGCGGACGTCGTCCGCGCCCTTGTCGGTGCGCCACCAGCTTTGCCACGCGTCGTCGTCCAGACCTTTTTCGTCGGCCCATTCCTTGGTCGCGGCGATGTATTCGATCGGGGCGTCGAACCAGACGTAGAAGACCTTGCCTTCCATCCCCGGCCAGTCCGCGTCGCCGCGTTTCACCGGCACGCCCCAGTCAAGGTCACGGGTGATGCCACGGTCTTGCAGCCCGTCGCCGTCGTGCAGCCATTTCTTCGCGATCGAGGTGGTCAGCACGGGCCAGTCGGTCTTTTCGTCGATCCATGCGTCCAGCCGGTCCTTCAGCGCCGACTGGCGCAGGTACAGGTGCTTGGTCTCGCGCACTTCCAGATCGGTGGACCCCGAGATCGCCGAGCGCGGGTCGATCAGGTCGGTCGGGTCCAGCTGCTTGGTGCAGTTCTCGCACTGGTCGCCGCGCGCCTTGTCGTAGCCGCAGTTGGGGCAGGTGCCCTCGATGTAGCGGTCGGGCAGGAAGCGGCCGTCGGCGTTGGAATAGACCTGCTTTTCGCTGACTTCCTCGATGTAGCCGTTGTCGGCCAGCCGGCCTGCGAAATACTGCGTCAGCGCGCGGTTCTGCGGGCTGGAGGACCGGCCGAACTTGTCGAAGGACAGGCGGAAGCCGTCGCTCAGGCCTTTCTGGACCTCGTGCATTTCGGCGCAGTACTCGGCCACCGGTTTGCCAGCCTTGGCGGCGGCAAGCTCGGCAGGGGTGCCGTGTTCGTCGGTGGCGCAGATGAACATGACCTCGTCGCCCCGCGCGCGGCAGAACCGGGCGTAGAGGTCGGCGGGCAGCTGGGAGCCGACAAGGTTGCCCAGGTGCTTGATCCCGTTGATGTAGGGAATGGCGGAGGTGATGAGAATCCGGGCCATGTTCGCGTCCTTTTGGTGTCCCGCGCGCCTTAGCCTATTCGCAGGGAATGGGCCAGAGGCAGGCGGGACGCGGGATGCGGGCCACAGGTCTGGGGACGGGGGTGCGGGGACTGGGATGCGGGGACTGGCGCGCGCGGCTTAAGCCGCTTCCGACAGCGGGGCCGCGCGAAGCCCCTGTGGCGAAAGGTTCACCTGCCAGCCCTGCACCGGCGCGGTGCGGGCGCGCAGGCGGTGCAGGTGCCAGCCCTGCCGCAGCTTGCCGGACGCGTCCGCCTGCATCCCGTGCGCCGAGCGCATCCGCCAGCGCGACTCGATCCCCGGCGCGCCGCCGTCTCCGGGGGTCAGGATCAGGCCCAGCGGCGCCACTTCGCCCTCGGCCGCGCCGGTTTCGGCGGCAAGGTGCAGCCGCCGCACCGCCGTCATTCCCGGCGGGCCCGGCAGGTCGGCCACCGCCAGCGGCACCACGCCCGCGCGCAGCACCTCTTCGAGGCACCACAGCAGATCCTCGGCGCGCTGCGGTTCAAGAAACACCACGCGGCCGGGGTCGAACAGGTGCGCGGCCGCCTCGGGGTTCAGCCGTTCGGGCTGCCACGAGGGCGAGATCCAGAACACCGGCCCCTCGGTCCGGGCCGCCACCAGCGCCGCCAGCGTGCGCCGGGCGTCGCCGCAGAACTCGTGCGCGCGGGCCAGCGGCAGCGCCATCCCGTCCAGAAAGGACAGGGCGGGCCGGTCGCGGTCGCGGGACGACGTGGTGCGGGACAGAAGATGGGCGGTCATGGTTCCCATCCTACATGTTCCCATTTTGTTCTCAAGTGCAAACAGCGTCCGCCCCGCGCAAACAGCGCCCGTCCTGGGCAAACCCGCTTGCCCCTGAGCGACCAGCGGTTAGCTTGCGCCCAGCACCCGAACAGGAGAACGAACATGGACAGGATCAAGCTGGGCCGCAGTGACCTTCAGGTCTCGCGCCTGTGCCTTGGCACGATGGGGTGGGGCAGCCGCAACACCGAGGCCGAGGGCCACGCGCAGATGAACGCCGCAATCGCCGGCGGCATCAATTTCGTCGACACCGCAGAGGTTTACCCGACCTACCCGGTCAAAGCAGAGACCGTTGGCCGCACCGAAGAGATCGTCGGCAGCTGGATCGCCAAGACCGGTCGGCGGGACGACATCGTGCTGGCCACCAAGGTCGCGGCCCCGAACCAAGGCGCGGTGCGCGACGGCGAGGGCTATTCCGGCGACATCGTGCAGCGTACGGTCGACGGCTCGTTGAAGCGGCTGCAGACGGACGTGATCGACCTGTACCAGACGCATTTCCCGCTGCGCCCGCAGTACCACATGCGCGCCCAGTGGAAATACAACCCCGAGCGCATCGACCGCGCCGCCATCGAAGCGCACATGATCGACCTGATGGGCGGAATGCAGCGCCTGATCGAGGCGGGCAAGATCCGCCATTGGGGCCTGTCGAACGAGACGGCGTGGGGCCTGACCACATGGGTCCGCGTCGCCGAAGAGAACGGCCTGCCGCGTCCGCTGACGATCCAGAACGAGTACTCGATCCTGCACCGGATCGCCGACACCGACCTTGCCGAGGCCTGTCTGGCGGAAGACGTGCCGCAGATCCCGTTCTCGCCGCTGGGGATGGGGCTGATCTCGGGCAAGTACGGGCCCGAGTTGACGCCCGAGAAAACCCGCCGCGCGCAGGAAAGCACGCTGAACGGGCGGATCAATCCCAAGGTCTGGCCGGCGATCGAGGCGTATATCGCCATCGCCAAACGGCACGGGATGGACCCGTCGGCGATGGCGCTGGCATGGGCGCTGACCCGGCATTCGGTCGCGTCGCCGATCTTCGGCGCGTCGTCGGTCGAACATGTCGAGATCGCGCTTCAGGGCGGTGAACTCACGCTGTCCGACGAGGTTCTCGAACAGATCGACGAGGCGAACCGGATGCATCCGAACCCGTTCTAGGCCAAGGTCTTGCGGGCCGTCCGGGCTGGGTCCGGGCGGTCCGTTTCCGATACCGGAATTCCGCCATTGGCGCATGCCGTTCCGCCGCCTAGGGTCTCGCCAGACAGGAAAGGCGCGGGCAGGGCAGGCGGATGACGAAACACGATATGAATTTCGCACTGGCGATCGCCTTCGCCGTGGTCGTCATCGGGCTGGGCGCAGGGTTTCTTGTGGGAACGCTGACGCGTCCCGCCGCCCCGCTGGCCGAGCTTCCTGCAGGTCCGGTCAGCTTCAGCCCCGACGCGGTACAAAGTGATGCCGAGCGCGCCGTCGGCACGATCCCCGGCTATTCCGATGTTTACGTGAACGACTACGCCGACGTTCTGGACGATACGGCGGAAGGTGCCGTTCGCGACGACCTGATCCTGCTGTACGACCAGACCGGTATCGAGATGACCGTTCTGACGATCCCGGACCTTGCCACCTATGGGCATAGGGGGACGCTGGAAACCTTCGCGACGGCGCTGTTCAACACATGGGGCATCGGCAACGCGGACAGCAACGACGGGGTGCTGGTGCTGGTCTCGGTCGGTGACCGCCGGATTCGGATCGAGATCGGGGCAGGGTATTCCCGCGCCTGGGACGAGCGGATGCAGCGGGTCGTGGACGAGGGCTTCCTGCCCGACTTCCGCGACGAGGCGTACCAAGCGGGCATTCTGACCGGCGTGGACGAGACGATCTTCGAGTTGACCGGCAACTATCCCGACGAGTTCGAAGCGACCACGCTGGAACGCGGGTTCGGCCGCATCTGGCACTGGATACAGGCGCTGGGCCAGTTTGCATGGGGCCTGATCGCCGCGCCGGTGGGCGCGGTGGTCTTCGCGGTGCGCCGCCATCTTCGCAACCGCCCGCGCCCCTGCGACGTCTGCGGCACGACGATGCTGCGCGCCGGGGAACAGGCCGACGACGCGCATCTGGATGGCGGCCAGCGGCTGGAGGAATACCTGCGGTCCGTGGACTACGACGTCTGGCACTGCCCGTCCTGCGCGCACATGCTGATCCAGCGCTATCGGTCATGGTTCTCGGGCTACAGCGCCTGCCCGCAATGCAGCTATCGCACCCTCAGCACCACCGCCGAGGTGCTGCAGGCGGCGACCAAGTCCAGCACCGGCCGGAAGCGGCTGGACTACGACTGCCAGAATTGCGGCTATCACGACAGCGAGGTCCGCACGATCCCCAAGGTCAAATCGTCCGGCGGATCGGGGTCCAGCCGGTCGTCTTTCGGGGGCGGGTCGTCCTCGGGCGGCGGGGCAAGCGGCAGCTGGTAGCCGACGCGCCCGTGGCCGAGTGCGGGAGCCTCCGGCGGGTATATTTATGGTCAGAAGAAGCCGGGGATCAGGTTACCGCGGCGCGGTGCTTGTACTCGGGGCGGTCCCACGCGGCGGTGTCGAGGATGTCGGCCAGCGTTTCGGCGGCGCGGTCGATCTCGGCCTCTCCGATGTACAGCGGCGTGATCCCGAACCGCAGGATGTCCGGCGCGCGGAAGTCGCCGACCACGCCGCGCGCGATCAGCGCCTGCATCACCGCATAGCCTTCGGGGTGGCGGAACGAGATCTGGCTGCCGCGCGCCTCGGGATCGCGCGGGCTGGCGAGGGTCACGTTCGGGCAGCGCGCCTCGACCGCCGCGATCAGCCGGTCGCCGAGGTGCTGCGAGCGGGCGCGCAGGGCCTGCATGTCGACGGTGTCGAAGATATCGAGCGCCGCCTCCAGCGCCGCCATCTGAAGCACCGGCGGGGTGCCCACGCGCATCCGGGAAATGCCGGGGCCGGGGCGATAGTCCGGGTCGAAAGCGAAGGGCGCTTCGTGCCCCAGCCAGCCGGACAGCAGCGGCGCGACGTGCTGGTGGTCGGGCGCGACGTAGACGAAAGCGGGGGCACCGGGGCCGCCGTTCAGGAACTTGTAGGTGCAGCCCGCCGCGAAGTCCGCGCCCGTGCCGGTCAGGTCCACGGGCAGGGCACCGGCGGAATGGGCGAGATCCCAGATCGCAAGCGCGCCGACGTCGTGGGCCTTTGCCGTCAGCGCCGCCATGTCGTGCTTGCGGCCGGTGCGATAGTCGACCTCGGTCAGCATCAGGGCGGCGACCTCCGGGCCGATCGCGGCCTCGACATCCTCGGGGGCGACGACGCGCAGCTCGTGCCCCTGTCCAAGGGCCGCAAGCAGGCCTTGCGCCATGTACAGATCGGACGGGAAGTTGCCGCTGTCCGACAGAACGACCCGGCGGTCGGGGCGCAGTTGCAGCGCCGCCGCAAGGCATTGCGTCACCTTCAGCGACAGGGTGTCGCCGACCACCACCGTGCCGGGCGCCGCGCCGACCAGCCGGGCGATCCGGTCGCCCAGCCGCGCGGGCTGATCCATCCACCCCGCGCGGTTCCACGCGGTGATCAGCTGGCCGCCCCATTCGTCGGTGACGGTGCGCGCGATGCGATGGGCGGCGTCGCGGGGCAGGGGGCCCAACGAGTTGCCGTCAAGATAGACGATCCCGTCAGGCAGGTCGAAGCGGGCGCGGGTGGCGGTGAAATCGGTCATGCCGCAGGGCGTGCCCCGACCGGGACGCGGATGCAAGCGGTCACGGTTCACCGCCCGCGACGGTGATCGTCTGGCCGTTTACGCTGCCCGAGTGCGGGCCGCACAGGAACATCGCGGCCTCTGCCACTTCTTCCACGGTCACCAGCCGCCCGTGCGGGTTGGCGCCGACCATGACCGCCAGCGCCTCGTCTTCGGACATGCCGGTGCGGGCGCGGATCGACACGACGTTGCGGTCGACGATCTCGGTCTCGACATAGCCGGGGCAGAGCGCGTTGAAGGTCAAGGGCCGCCCCGTGTAGTCGGCAGCGATCGCACGGATCAATCCGACCATCGCGTGTTTGGACGCGCTATAGGCCGGTGCGCCGCGCAGGCCTTTCAGCCCTGCGATGGACGACACCGCGATGACCCGGCCCCAATCGAGGTCCGACATGGTCTCCAGCGACTCGCGGATGGTCAGGAAAGCGCCGTCGAGGTTGATGCCCATCATCCGGCGCCAGAACGCCAGATCGGTCTTCCGCAGCGACCGGCCCTCGGCGATGCCGGCGTTGGCGACATGGATCGCCACCGGCCCCCGCGCGTTCACCGCTGCGGCGAACCCGTCGCGGACGGACGCCTCGTCGCTGACATCCATCACTTGCGGAAACAGACCCGTGGCAGAGGCGGCGGCATCCTCCAGCGGGCCGGGACGGCGGCCGCAGATCGTGACCTGCGCGCCCGCTGCCGCGAGTTCCCGCGCGATCCCCAGCCCGATCCCGGTGCCGCCCCCCGTGATCAGCGCGTGCCTGCCCTTAAGATCCATCGCCTGTCCTCCCTGTCACCCGATCCTAAGCCGGCGCCGCCCGGGCGCAAGCCGGTCAGTGCAGGCGCTTGCGGATCCGCCGGACCATCAGGAACACGGCGCCCACCACCACCGGCACCAGAAGCGCGGTCAGCATGCCCTTCGACAGCCCGAGCGGGTCGGCGAGCGGGTAAAGCGCATAGGCCGCGAGGCTGACGGCGTAATAGCTGATCGCCACCACGGACAGCCCTTCGACCGTTTCCTGCAGGCGCAGCTGCACCTGCGCGCGGCTGTCCATCGATTCCAGCAGCTTCTGGTTCTGCGCAGAGCGTTCCACATCGACCCGGGTGCGCAGCAGTTCGGCGGCGCGGGCGGCGCGTTCGGCCATGGATCGCACCTGCGCCTCGGTGGCGCGCACGGTGCGCTGTGCGGGATCGAACCGGCGGGCCATGAATTCGTTGAAGGTCTGCCGGTTCTCGAACCGCTCTTCGCGCAGCACCCGGATGCGATCGACCACCAGCGACCCATAGGCGTCGGTGGCCGAGAAGCGGAAGGCGGACTGTGACGCGAGGCGTTCCAGTTCGGCGGTGATCTGCAAAAGCTCGGACAGCGTTTCTTCCGCCGGTTGCGCCTGGGTGGCCATCACTTCGGTCAGGGCGTTCAGTCGCCCGTCCAACGTGCCCAGTTGCGGCGACAGGCTGCGGGCGCGGGACAGCCCCAGCATCGACATCGACTTGTAGGTTTCGATCTCGCACAGGCGCTGCAGGATCCGGCCGCAGCGGGCGGGGCCTGTGTCGGGCTTGGGGAACACCGCGAACCGCATGTGGCCGGCGCTGTCGATCCGGAAGTCGCCCGCCATGATCGCCGCGCCGTCGAGGATCTCGCTGGCGGCAAGGCTTTCGGGGACGAACCAGTCGGCCAGCCGGTCGACCACCTGCTGCGCCGTGTCGAACGGCTGGAACCGCAACATCGCCGAGGTCATCCGCGCGCCCGGCGCGGATTCCAGCCAGTCGTCCGGAAACACGTCGAAGGCCGCGCGGTCGAAGGGGCGATCCTCGACCCCGTCGACGATGGCGGTGTAAGTGACGAACTCGGTATGGCTTTCCCACTTCAGCCGGAACGGGCCGAGGTCCGCGAAATAGTGGGTGGCGCCCGGCTGTGGGTGCGGCGCGCCGAACCGGTCCAGCAGATCCACGAGATGCGCAAGGTCCTGCGCGCGGTCGCGGTTGGCGGCGTCCTGCGATTGTTTGATGGCAAGATACACCGCATGCGCCGGGGCGTTCAGCGTGGGAAAGGGCCGGGCGTGCAGCTCGTTGGCCAGCGGGTAGCGAAGCGGGTGGTCCTGGATGGGGCTCATGTCGATCAAGTCCGTGCGGTTCCGTCGGACCCTACGGCCTGTGCGGCCGGTCGCAAAAGCCTTTCCGCGCCCCTGCGGCGTTTCGTTCCGCCTGAAAGGAAAGGGGCCTGCTCCCTCCTCCAAGGGCAGGCCCCTTGGCCCGGGCGTCTGCCGGGCCGTGTGCTTTGCGATGCGTCAGAGAACGATGACGTCCAGCGGCGGGAAGCCGTTGAAGCCAACCGACGAGTAGCTCGACGTGTAGGCACCGGTGTTGCGGATCACGATCCGGTCGCCCGAGCGCAGGCTTATCGGCAGCGCCACGGGGCGCTTTTCGTACAGAACATCGGCCGAGTCGCAGGACGGTCCGGCAAGAATGCAGGGGCCGGTCGCTTCTCCGTCGTGCGGGGTGGCGAACTGGTAGCGGATCGCCTCGTCGATGGTTTCCGCCAGACCCGAGAACTTGCCGATGTCGAGGTAGACCCAGCGGTGCAGGTCGTCGCCCGACTTGCGCGACACCAGCATGACCTCGCAAGCGATGGCGCCGCATTCGGCGACGAGGCCACGGCCGGGTTCCGCCATGATGCGGGCGCCGGGGAACCGGGCCTCGACCATGCGGCGCACCTCTGCGGCATAGGCGGCGGGCGCTTCGACCGGTTCGCCGTAGAACGCGGGGAAACCGCCGCCGATGTTGATCAGCGTCAGGTCATGACCGGCGGCTTTCGCATCGGCCCAGACGCCGGCGACGTAGTCCAGCACGCCCGTCCACATCGACGCGCGGCGGGTCTGCGAGCCAACGTGGAACGACAGGCCCACCGGCTGAAGGCCAAGCTCTTTGGCCAGCGCGCACAGCTCGATTGCCATGTCGCGGTCGCTGCCGAACTTGCGCGACAGCGGCCAGTCGGCCTGCGGGTTGTCGACCAGCAGGCGCAGGTAGACCATCGCGCCCGGCGCGTGCTCGGCGATTTTCTCAAGCTCTTCGGCGGCGTCGGCGGCGAACAGGCGGATGCCGGCGGAATGCGCGAAGGCGATGTCAGAGGCACGTTTCACGGTGTTGCCGAACGAGATCTGCTCGGGGCGGGCGCCCTGGCTGAGGCAAAGCTCGATCTCGCCACGCGAGGCGGCGTCGAAGTTCGAGCCTTCGGCGACGAGGCGCGCGATGATCTCGCGGGCCGGGTTCGCTTTGACGGCATAGTGGATGTGGGTCTGGCCCAGGCCGGATTTCAGCGCGTGGAAGCGCTCGACCACCGCGTCGGTGTCCAGAACGAGGGTCGGGTGATCGAACCGGTTTTCGGCGATGAAACGCTCGACACGGGTGGGCAGGGAAACGGGTACGGACGGCAGGGCGCCGTCGAACAGCATCGTCATGGTCATCTCCAATAGACCCGGCCATATATGACCGCTCAGTTCCAAGGGAGACGTTACCGTCGCTACGTAAACGCGGGCGTGCGATGCTGCGTGCCGGCCAGAGGCGCGTGCGTTGGCGTCTTGAGCGCGCATATGAGGCCGATAGCTGATTCACGCAAGGGATAATTTTCCCTCGGGCGAAAAATCCGCATGGCCCGCGCAGGTTTCCGCGCAAGCCATTGGTTTGACATGCGTTCGCGCCAGGTGTCCCGGGGGCTGTCGCAGCGGTGCAACAGCGCCGTTCCGGTGGCGGCGTGTCGGTCAGTCGAGCTTGGGGCGCTTGCCGGTCTCGGCGTTGCGGATCAGGTCGATCAGCCGGGTCAGCCGCCCCTCGTCCAGCCCCAGCGACTGGGCGCGCTCGAAGAACATGTAAGCGGCATCCTGGTCGGGCTCGACCCCGTAGCGGCCCTGGGCGTAGATCCTGGCAAGCTCCTCGGCGGCGCCGGCGTAGCCCTGGGCCTGGGCTTCCTCGAGATAGAGCATCCCCGACAGGAAATCCTCGGGGCCGTAGCGGCCGGTCAGCAGGATCGTGCCCCAGTTGAACATCGACACGGGATAGCCCATCTCGGCCGATTCCTTCTGCAGCGTCAGCCATTCGCGACGGTCGTGGAAGACGCCGATGCAGGGGGTGTCGGGCCGGATCAGCCAGGCGAGGTTGCCCATCGCCACGGGGTTGGCGTCGTCCCACGCGTCGCGCGTCAGGATCTCGCGTGCCATCTCGTCGCCGTCGCAGGCGCGGTGGGACAGCTCGATGTAATAGGTGCGGGGTGTCTGCCAGTGCTCGGCCAGCCTGTCGGCCAACGCCGCCCCGCCGCCAAGTGCCCAGGCCGCCGCCGCGCCGATCACGATAGTCCGAAACATTCCCGTCTTCTCCTGTACTTGCCTGCCGGTCCCCCGTCCGGCCCGTATGCTGTGCCCACCCTGTCTGGGCCGGGCGGCATCGTCGCGTCAAGCTGTCGAAAGGGGCCTGCGGCGGCGGCGTTGCGCGACGTCTACGGTTTTCGCACCCCGCCCCCCCAAACGCGAAGGGCCCCGCCGTTTCCGGCAGGGCCCCCGTTGATCACGCGTGGCGCAGGCTCAGTCGATCTTCGCCAGAAGGCTGTCGATCGAGGCCTTCGCGTCGCCGTAGAACATCCGCGTGTTGTCCTTGAAGAACAGCGGGTTCTCGATGCCCGAGTACCCCGTCCCCTGACCGCGCTTGGACACGAAGACCTGCTTCGCCTTCCAGACCTCCAGAACCGGCATCCCGGCGATGGGGCTGTTGGGGTCGTCCTGCGCCGCCGGGTTCACGATGTCGTTCGAGCCGATCACGATCACCACGTCCGTGTCGGGGAAGTCGTCGTTGATCTCCTCCATCTCCAGCACGATGTCGTAGGGCACCTTGGCCTCGGCCAGCAGCACGTTCATGTGGCCGGGCAGACGGCCCGCGACGGGGTGGATGGCGAAACGCACGGTCTTGCCCGCCGCCCGCAGCTTGCGGGTCAGTTCGCTGACCGACTGCTGCGCCTGCGCCACCGCCATGCCGTAGCCCGGCACGATGACCACGCTGTCGGCATCGTTCAGCGCGTTGGCCACGCCGTCGGCGTCAATCGCGATCTGCTCGCCCTCGATCTCCTGCGCCGGGCCGGACGTTCCGCCGAACCCGCCAAGGATCACCGAGACGAAATGCCGGTTCATCGCCTTGCACATGATGTAGGACAGGATCGCGCCCGAAGAGCCCACCAGCGCGCCGGTGACGATCAGCAGGTCGTTGCCCAGCGTAAAGCCGATGGCGGCGGCGGCCCAGCCCGAGTAGCTGTTCAGCATCGACACGACCACCGGCATGTCGGCGCCACCGATGCCCATGATCAGGTGCCAGCCGATGAAGCCCGCGATGATCGCCATCAGGACCATCGTCCACGCGCCCGCGCCGCTCCAGTACATCAGGCCAAGGATCAGGCACAGCAGCGCAGCGCCCGCGTTCAGCATGTGACCGCCGGGAAGCTTCTCGGGCTTGCCGTCGATCTTGCCGGCCAGCTTGCCGAAGGCCACGACCGAGCCGGTGAAGGTCACCGCGCCGATGAAGATGCCGAGGAACACCTCGACCTTCAGGATCGCGATCTCGGTCGCATCCTTGTGCCACAGGGTCTCACCGAAGCCGGTGATATCCTTGGCCGCGACCAGCGCCGACAGATCCGCACCGGCCGCCTTCAGGTCGTTCACGGTGTTCAGCATCACGTCGGCGTTCAGGCCGATGAACACGGCGGCAAGGCCGACGAACGAGTGCAACGCCGCCACCAGCTGCGGCATTTCGGTCATCTGCACGCGGCCCGCGACCACGGCGCCCGCAACGGCGCCCGCGGCGACGGCCACGAGGATCAGGAAGACGTTCGACACGCCGGGGCCGAAGATCGTCGCGACCATCGCAAGGAACATCCCCGCGATGCCGTACCAGATCGCCCGCTTGGCGCTTTCCTGGTTGGAGAGGCCCCCGAGGGCCAGGATGAAGAGAATGGAGGCCGCGATGTACACGGCCGAAACGAAACCGGCAGACATGTTCTCGCTACCCCCTTACGATTTCTGGAA
Source organism: Psychromarinibacter halotolerans (assembly GCF_029168315.1). NCBI lineage: Bacteria > Pseudomonadati > Pseudomonadota > Alphaproteobacteria > Rhodobacterales > Paracoccaceae > Psychromarinibacter > Psychromarinibacter halotolerans. The sequence continues at coordinate 107,767 of NZ_JARGYD010000009.1, read as the reverse complement.
CATTGCGAGCATCCGGCGCGTGACCAGGAAGCCGCCGACGATGTTGATCGAAGCGATCAGCACCGCGATGAAACTGAGAAGCACCACCAGCCAACTCGATGCACCGATCTGCAGCAGGGCGCCGACCACGATGATGCCCGAGATCGCGTTGGTGATCGCCATCAGCGGCGTGTGCAGCGCGTGGCTGACGTTCCAGATCACCTGGAACCCGACGAAGCAGGCCAGCGCGAAGACGATGAAATGCGCCATGAAGCTGGCGGGCGCAAAGGACCCGATCAGCATCAGCACCAGCGTGCCGACCGCAAGATAGGTCACCTGCGTCTTGGTCGCCTTCTTGAACGCGGCCATCTCGGCGGCGCGCTTTTCTTCCGGGGTCAGTTCCTTCGCGGCTTCCTTCTTCGGCTGGGCCGCGATGGCCTTCACCTTGGGCGGTGGCGGCGGGAAGGTGATCTCGCCGTCGTGGGTCACCGTGGCGCCCCGGATCACGTCGTCTTCCATGTTGTGCACGACCGTGCCGTCCTTCTCGGGCGTCAGGTCGGTCATCATGTGACGGATGTTGGTGGCGTACAGCGTCGAGGACTGGGTCGCCATCCGGCTGGGGAAATCGGTGTAGCCGACGATGGTCACGCCGTTGTCGGTCACGAATTTCTCGTCCGGCACCGTCAGTTCGCAGTTGCCGCCACGCTCGGCCGCAAGGTCCACGATGACGGATCCGGGCTTCATCGCCTCGACCATGTCCTTGGTCCACAGCACCGGCGCATCGCGGTTCGGGATCAGGGCGGTGGTGATGACGATGTCGACCTCGGGGGCCAGTTCGCGGAACTTTTCAAGCTGCTTCTCGCGGAACTCGGGCGACGACGGCGCGGCATAGCCGCCCGAGGCGCTGCCGTCCTGCTGCGATTCCTCGAAGTCGAGATAAACGAACTCGGCGCCCATCGATTCGATCTGCTCGGCAACCTCGGGCCGCACGTCGAAAGCATAGGTGATCGCACCCAGCGACGTGGCGGTGCCGATTGCGGCAAGCCCGGCGACACCGGCGCCGACGATCAGCACCTTGGCGGGCGGAACCTTGCCCGCGGCGGTGACTTGGCCCGTGAAGAAGCGGCCAAAGTTGTTGCCGGCCTCGATCACGGCGCGATAGCCCGCGATGTTGGCCATCGACGACAGGGCGTCCATCTTCTGGGCGCGGCTGATGCGCGGCACCATGTCCATCGCGATGACGCTGGCGTTCCGGCCCTTGGCCTGCTCCAGCAGCGTCTCGTTGCTGCCGGGATAGAAGAACGAGATCAGAAGCTGCCCGGGTTTGACCCGGTCCAGTTCGTCCTCGCTGGGCGGGCGGACCTTGGCGACGATGTCGCAGCCGGACCAAAGCGCGTCTGCACCATCGACCACTTCGACACCGGCGGCTTTGTAGGCCTCGTCGGTGAACCCGGCCTTCGTTCCGGCGCCGCTTTCGATGACGCACTCGTATCCCAGTTTCTGCAGCTGGGCGGCGCTGTCGGGCGTCATCGCCACCCGCGCTTCGCCTTCGAAGATCTCTCTCGGCGTGCCTATCTTCAACTCGCTTCCCCTTGTCGCGGCTTTTTTCCGCCCGGTGGCCCGGGCCTCGTCGGATGGTGATATAGCGCCACGTAACTTTCCTCAAGCAAACAGAGGGGGCCGTGAAACTCCGTTGCTTGAGACCCTTCGCCGCAAGGGCGGGGCTTCGCCCCCGACGCGCGTGCCGCGCGTCTCCCCCAGGATACTTTCAGTCAGAAGAAGCAAGAATGCGCGATCCCTTTCTTCTGTCCGCAAATATCCCGGGGAGCGCGAGGGGCTGGCCCCTCGCTTGCCGGGGTCAGCGGCCGCGAATGCGGGGGTCGAGCGCGTCGCGCAGGCCGTCGCCGATGTAGTTCACGCTGAGCACGGTCAGCGAGATCGCAAGGCCGGGCCAGATCACGCGTTCGGGGTACAGCTGCATCCGGTCGACGCTGTCGAACAGCAGGCGGCCCCAAGTCGGGAAGTCCGGCGGGAAGCCGAAGCCGAGGAAGGACAGCGCGCTTTCCGTGATGATCGCGGTGGCGATGCCCAGCGTGGCCGACACCATGATCGGCGACAGCACGTTGGGCAGGATGTGGCGCGTGATCATCCGGCGCGACGGGGTTCCGATGGACCGGCCGGCAAGGACGAATTCTCGTTCCTTCAGGGCCAGCACGTCGCCCCGGACGATCCGCGCCGTCTGCATCCACGAGGTGATGCCGATCAGCGAGACGATCAGAATGAACACGCCGCCCTCGGGGCCGAAAGCCTTGGACAGCATGTCGCGGAACAAGAGCACCGCCACCAGCAGGAGCGGCAGCAGGGGCAGGGCGAGGAACAGGTCGGTGAACCGCATCAGCGGGCCGTCGAGGCGTTTGAAATAGCCCGCGATGACCCCGATCACCGTACCGATCACGATCGACAGGGCCATCGCCGTCAGGCCCACCGCGATCGAGACGCGGCCTCCCGCCAGCATCCGGGCCAGCGTATCGCGGCCCAGCTGGTCGGTGCCCAGCGGGTGCGCAAGGGTCGGCCCTTGGTTCTTGGCGCGGATGTCGATGTAGGTGGGGTCGATGGTCCAGATGTAGGGGCCGACCGTCACCGCCAGCAGGATCAGGATGAATACGGCGGCGCCGATCAGCGCGCCACGGTGGCTTTTAAACTGGTCCCAGACGTCCAGCCACTGGTTGCGCGGCGCCCGGTACGTGGTGGCCGGGTCGGGCGCGGCGGCGGCGCCTGCGCCTGCGGGGTTCGCGGCCGGTTCGGCCGGAGTTCCTGCCGGGGCGGCGGGTGTGCGGTCGGTCTCAGTCATAGCGGATTCTCGGGTCGAGGATGCCGTAAAGGACGTCGGCGATCAGGTTGAACAGCACGATCAGCACCGCGAAAATGAAGGTCAGCGTCTGCACCATCGGCATGTCGTTCGCCTGGATCGCGGTGATCAGCAACTGGCCGATCCCGTTCACCTTGAACACCTGCTCGGTGATGATGGCGCCGCCGAAGATCGACGGGATCCCCAACGCGATCACCGTCACCACCGGGATCATCGAGTTGCGCAGGACGTGCATCAGCACCACCACGTTCTCGGTCATCCCCTTGGCGCGGGCGGTGCGGACGTAGTCCTGTCCGAGGTTGTCCAGCATCGACGCTCGCATGAAGCGGCTGATTTGCGAGGTGATCTGCAGCGCCAGCACCATCACCGGCATGATCATCTGTTGCAGCTGGACGACGAAGCTGTCCCAGTCGGTGACCCGGTGGGTGGTGTCGTAGATCGACGGGAACCATCCAAGGTTCACCGAGAAGATCACGATCACCAGCACGCCCGAGAAGAACGGCGGAACGGAAAAGCCGACCATCGTGACGAAGGTCCCGGCCTGATCGAACCACGAATACTGGCGATAGGCCGAATACACGCCGATCGGGATCGCGATCAGCACCGCAACCACATAGGCCACGCCGACGACCCACAGGGTCTGCGGCAGGCGCTGGGCGACGATGTCCATCACCGGGGACCGGGTCTGCCACGAGATCACGCGCAGCTGCCCCTCGGCCAGCATGGTGCCGAACATCGCGTCGATCAGGTTCATCGGCTCGATGACGAAGAACTGCCAGATCCATTTCAGGTATCGGATGTGCACCGGCTCGCCCAGGCCAAGCGCCTGGCGCATCTTTTCCTTCACTTCCGGCGGCACGGTCAGCGGGACCTGCGCCATCGGGTCGCCCGGCGCCAGTTCCAGCAGCAGGAAGATCACCAGCGAGATCAGCAGCAGCGTCGGAATCGCAAGCAGCAGGCGGCGGATCGTGAAGGTCAGCATCGTTTGGCGATCCCTGGCGGGGCGGGCTGGCGAAGCATGGTGCGGGCTCCTGCGCTCGGTTCGTTGGTGGGGATGCCCGCGCGGCGCACGGGCATCCCGGTGTCATGTCAGATCACAGGGATCAGCCGTCGATCCGGTGCCAGTCCTTGATGTTCCAGATCTCGGAGTCCCAGTCGTTCATCATCACGCCGCCCAGCGTATTGGCGTGGGCCGACGGGTTGCCGCGCCAGATCAGCGGGATGATCGTGTAGCTCTGCATGAGCATGTCGTTCATCTGCTTGACGATCTCGGCGCGGGCCTCGATGCCCGCGGTCTGCGACAGCTGGTCGACCAGCGCGTCATACTCTTCCGAGCAGAAACGCTGCATGTTCGAACCCTGCCACTGGGTCGCCGGGCTGGGGATTTCCGAGCAGCGCCAGTTGGCCATGTAGGCCTCGGGGTCGACGCCCGCGAAGTTGTTCGTGTACATCTCGATGTCCGCGAAGAACTTCTGGAAGGTGTCGGGCGAACCGGGGTCACCGCCGAAGAACACCGACGCGTCGATGTTGCGCAGCTCGGTCTCGATGCCGATCTCTTCCCACCACTGCTTGACCAGCGCCTGGGTGTCCTGACGGACGGCGTTGGTCGAGGTCTGGTAGAGAACCGACAGCTTGATGCCGTCCTTGTCGCGGATGCCGTCACCGTCGGTGTCGGTCCAGCCGGCTTCTTCCAAAACCGCCTTGGCGCCCTCGATGTCCTGCACAAGGCAGTCGTCGTTGGCGGTCGAGGCATAGACCGCAGGGGCCGGAAGCACGTTGCAGGTGGGCTGGCCGCCGGCGCCGTATCCGATTTCAACCAGCAGTTCGCGGTCGATGGCCATCGACATCGCCTTGCCGATCGCGGGATCGGTCAGGAACGGGTGCGGGTTTTCAAGCGTCGCGCGGCCTTCGCCCAGCGACGGGTCGGGGTTGGTCTGGTTGACGTGGATTCGTTCCACCGAGGTGGCGAAGGCGGACACGACGGTGCCAAGGCCCTTGGACTGCATCTCGTCCAGCAGCATCGGGTCAAGCTGCAGGTTCCACGCATAGTCGTATTCGCCGGTTTCCATGACCGAGCGGGCCGCAGCCGCCGCGTCGCCGCCGCCCTTGAACACCACCGTCGAGAAGGCCGGCTTGTCGGCTTCGCGGAAGTTGGGGTTCATTTCCAGCGTGATCACGTCGTTCGGCTTGAACTCGGTGACCATGAACGGGCCGGTGCCGATCGGGTTGAAGTTCGCCTCGGTGCACTCGGGCGCCTTGGCGCCGAGACAGTCGGCGAACTGGGCGGCCTGAATGATCGGGCTCTCGGACCCGACGAAGGCGGTGTAGGGGAAGGGCTTGGCTTCGGTGAAGCTGACCTTGATGGTCAGGTCGTCCACCGCTTCGACCGACGACACGCCGTCGAAATACGAGCTTTGCGCACAGCCGCCTTCGGGGTGGGTGCAGTATTCCCACGTGAACACCGCGTCGGCGGCGGTCAGGGGGGTGCCGTCGGACCAGAGGACGCCTTCCTTAAGGGTCCAAGTGATCGACTTCAGGTCCTCGGCCACGCCGCCGTTCTCCAGCGTCGGGATCTCGGCTGCCAGCCACGGCACCATGTTGCCTTCGGAATCGAAGCGCACCAGCGGCTCGATGATCATCGAGGCGGATTCCACCTCTTTGGTGCCGCCGGACAGGAACGGGTTCAGCGTCGACGGCGCCTGCCAGTAGATGATGTTAAGCTGGCCGTCGCTGCCACGCTCGGCCAGCGCCGAGACTGGTGCGAGGGCCGTCGCAGCGGCCGCGCCCAGCAATAGGGTTCTGAGTTTCATTTATCCTCTCCTTGTTGGTTTTGCTCGTGCCTCCGAGCTGGCGCGGGTTGGCCCGCGTCCGGGGCTTGTTGTTGTTGTTGAGTTTGTGGCGTGTGCCCGTCCTGCAGGTGGCAGGCGGTGAACCGTCCCGGCGAAACCTCGCGGTAGACGGGTTCCGTCTGGCGGCAGATGTCCATCACCTGCGGGCAGCGGGTGCAGAAGTTGCAGCCCTTGGGGGGCTTGGCGGGCGACGGCACGTCGCCTTTCAGGATGATCCGTTCGGTCCGCGCCTCTAGCGAGGGGTCTGGTTCCGGGACTGCCGACAAAAGCGCCTGCGTGTAGGGGTGAAGCGGTGCGTCATAAAGCGCGTCGCGCGGTGCGAGTTCGACGATCTTGCCAAGGTACATCACCGCCACCCGGTCCGCGATGTGGCGGACCATCGACAGGTCGTGGCTGATGAACAGATAGGTCAGGCCGAACTCTTCCTGCAGGTCTTCCAGCAGGTTCACCACCTGCGCCTGGATCGACACGTCCAGCGCGGCGATCGGTTCGTCGCAGACGATGAAGCGCGGGTTCAGCGCAAGCGCGCGGGCGATGCCGATGCGCTGGCGCTGGCCGCCCGAGAATTCGTGCGGGTAGCGGTTGGCGAAGTCGCGGTTCAGGCCGACGGCATCCATCAGGTGATAGACGCGGTCCAGCTTTGCCTTCTTCGACTGCTTCGTGTGCTCGTCCAGCGGTTCCCCGATGATAGAGGCCACGGTCATGCGCGGGTTCAGCGAGGCCTGCGGATCCTGAAACACCATCTGCATCTTGGGGCGCACCTTGCGCAGATGCTCGGGCGACCAGTCGGCGATGTTCTCGCCCTCGATGCGGACGGCGCCGTCGGTCACCTCGTATAGGCGCAGGACCGCGCGGCCGCAGGTCGACTTGCCGCAGCCGGATTCCCCGACAAGGCCAAGCGTCTCGCCCTCGTGGATGTCGAAGCTGACGCCGTCGACGGCCTTCACCTCTCCGACCCGGCGGCGCAGCACGCCGCCGTAGATCGGGAAGTGCATCTTCAGGTCCTGAACCTCGACCAGCTTGCGCGGCGGTGTCCCGTCAGGCATCGCGGGGTCCTCCGGTCTCGGGGTTCCAGAAACATGCGGCATCGTGCAGCGGGCCGACCGGCACGCGCTGCGGGTTCTCGCGTTCGCAGCGGTCGAAGCTGTGGGTGCAGCGGGCGCGGAACGGGCAGGCGGCGGGCGGCGCGTCCAGCACCGGCGGCTGCCCCTCGATCACGCGCAGCCGCGCCTCGCGGGTGCCGTGCATCGCGGGGACCGTACCCAGAAGCGCGCGGGTGTAGGGGTGCTGCGGGTTGCCGAACAGCTCTTTCACCGGCGCGTGTTCGACGATCTGGCCGCCGTACATCACCATGACCCGGTCCGCGATGCCGGCGATCACGCCAAGATCGTGGGTGATCCAGACAATCGCCATGCCCAGCTTCTGCCGCAGCTCTTTCACCAGTTCGAGGATCTGCGCCTGGATCGTCACGTCCAGCGCCGTGGTGGGTTCGTCCGCGATCAGCACCTCGGGGTCGCAGGCAAGGGCGATGGCGATCATCACGCGCTGTCGCATCCCGCCGGAAAACTGGTGCGGATAGTCCTTCAGCCGCCGCCCCGCGTCGGGAATGCCGACCAGTTCCAGCAGTTCCTGCGCCCGGGCGCGCGCCGCCTTCTTGCCCAGCCCCATGTGCTTTCGCAGCGGCTCCATCAACTGGTAGCCGACGGTGAACACGGGATTGAGCGACGTCATCGGGTCTTGGAACACAAAGCCGATCCGCGCGCCGCGGATCGACCGCAGCGTGTCGTCGTCGGCCTTCAGCAAATCCTTGTCGCCGAACAGGACCTGCCCGTCGCGGACTTCGGCCGGCGGAGACGGCAGCAGGCCGATCAGCGACATCATCGTCACCGACTTGCCCGATCCGCTTTCTCCGACCACGCCCAGCAGTTCGCCGGGTTTCAGGTCGAAGCTTACCGAGTTGACCGCATGCACCTCGCCACGGCGGGTGCGGAATACAGTTTTCAGGTCCCGTACATCAAGTACCGGCAGCTGCCCGTCGGGCATGCAGAACTCCCCTGTCATGTCGGCTTTCGCCGCCCGGGTCGTTGCGCCCGGTGTTTGTTAAGAGCGGACGTTAGCATGAAAAAGGGACCTCGCAACCCTTAGTTCCGGGATGCGCGGGCGAAGGGCGCGCCGGCCTTTCCTTCGCGTCGCTTCGCGCTGCCGCAACATGCAATTCCAAAGCTGGACCGCAGCAAATATCGGCACCGGCGAAAGTGCCGTTACGTTTCGGAAAGCAAGCTGTTGGCGGGCGCGCGTTGCAGGGCTTGAGCCTGCGTCCGTTCTGCCGCACGGTTGGGCCAACCAGACGCCAGGAGGTCCGATGCCCGTCAAGAATCGTTTCGCAGAACTGCTGCCCGAAATCACCGAGTGGCGCCGCGACATTCACCGCCACCCCGAGATCCTGTTCGACACGCACCGGACCTCGGCGCTGGTGAAAGAGAAGCTCGAAGCCTTCGGCTGCGACGAGGTGGTCGAGGGAATCGGCCGCACCGGCGTCGTGGCGGTGATCAAGGGCAAGACCAACACCTCGGGTAAGACCATCGGCCTGCGCGCCGACATGGACGCGCTGCCGATCATGGAACAGACCGGGTTGGACTATGCGTCCGAGACACCGGGCGCGATGCACGCCTGCGGCCACGACGGTCACACTGCGATGCTGCTGGGCGCGGCGAAGTACCTTGCCGAGACCCGCAATTTCGACGGCACCTGCGTGGTGATCTTCCAGCCCGCCGAGGAAGGCGGGGCAGGCGGTCGCGAGATGTGCGACGCCGGCATGATGGATCGCTGGAAGATCGACGAGGTCTACGGGATGCACAACTGGCCGGGCGTCCCCGCCGGGACTTTCGCGATCCGTCCCGGCGCGTTCTTCGCGGCGACCGACCAGTTCGAGATCACCGTGGAAGGCAAGGGCGGCCACGCCGCCAAGCCGCATGAAACCGTCGACAGCACCGTGGTGGCCAGCCACCTTGTGCTGGCGTTGCAGACCATCGCCAGCCGCAACGTCGACCCGACGCAACAGGTGGTGGTGTCGGTGACCTCGTTCGAAACCTCGTCGACCGCCTTCAACGTTATCCCGCAGCGGGTGACGCTGCGCGGCACGATCCGCACGCTGGACGAAGGCGTCCGCAAGCAGGCGGAAGAGCGGCTGAAGCATATCGCGGCGACCACGCCCGAGGTGTTCGGCGCCAAGGCCGACGTGCACTGGATCGAGGGCTATCCGGTGATGGCAAACACCGACACCGAAACGACCTTTGCCGCTGATGTCGCGCGCTCGGTCGCCGGGGACTGCGCCGACGCGCCGCTGGTGATGGGGGGCGAGGACTTCGCCTATATGCTTCAGGAACGTCCGGGGGCCTATATCCTTGTCGGCAACGGCGACACCGCGCCGGTGCACCACCCGGAATACAACTTCAACGACGAGGCGATCCCGGCAGGCTGTTCCTGGTACGCGGGAATCGTCGAATCGCGGATGCCTGCGGCCTGATGCCTTTACCGTCCGCGCGGCCTCGCCTATGGCGGGGCCAGCGGAGAGGTGAGCGATGAAAGCTGCGACAGTCGTCTGCATCAAATGGGGCACGGCCTTCGGCCCCGAGTACGTGAACCGGCTGTATTCCGGCGTGCGTCGCAACCTGAAGGCGCCGGTCCGGTTCTTGTGCATGACCGAGCACGCTGACGGCCTGCACCCGGACGTCGAGGTGCTGGACCTGCCGGTCGAACCCTTCCACGACGAGATGAACGCCGCGCTTGCGGTGGCGAACCGGCAGGGCGCGATGCGCAAGGTGTCGCTGTTCCGGCCCGGGCTGATCCCGGACCTTCAGGGGCCGATCCTTGGCTTCGACCTTGACGTGGTGATCACCGGGCCGCTGGACGACATCCTGCAATACGAGCCGGGCACCGTCGCCATGCGCGCCGACTGGGTCGAGGCGCGGCGGGGTCGTGCCACCGGGCATGGGTCGGTCTTCCGCTATGACCCCGCGCGGCATCCGTGGCTATACGAACGGCTGGCGGCGGACCCGACCGCCGAGGTCGAAAAGGCGCGCGGCAGCGAACAGCGATACACCTCGACGCTGGCGCAAGAGATGGACGCGTTCTCCTACATCCCGGATGAATGGGTGGTCAGCTTCAAGCACGACTGCATCGGTCTGCCGCCCGTCAACTGGCTGCGCGAGCCGAAGCTGCCGAAGGACGCCCGCGTCGTGTGCTTCCACGGCCGGCCCAAGATGCCCGAGGCGGTGGCGGGATATCGCGGTTCGCTGCTGCGCTGGTCGCTGCCCTGCGATTGGCTGGAGGAACACTGGATCACCCGCGCCGACGAGGATCTGGGCGCGGGCTGGGCCTGACGGGCGGGCGTCAGCCCCCCGATCTTAACCCCGTGCGGCCTTAATCCCGGTCGACCTTGGCCCACCGCGCCTCGTTCCGTTCGATGGCGGCGACGCGGTCGGCGGTTTTCGGGTGGCTCATGAACCATGCGGGCATCGCGCCCGCGTTCGAGGCCGTCAGCCGGTCAAGCTTGCCGAACAGCGATTTCTGCGGCGCGGTGCCGATCCCGGCTTTCACCAGAAGGGCCGAGGCATAGGCGTCCGCCTCGTACTCGTCCTTGCGCGACAGGCCGGCGGCGACCACGCGGGTGATCAGGTTGGCGATCATCACGCCGATCCCCGGAAGAAGCCGCCCCAGCACCATCGCAAGGCCCATCCGAAGCGCGTTCTGTCCGGAAAAGTCGATCATGCGCCGCCGCGAATGCCCCAGCGCGACGTGGCCGAGTTCATGCGCGATGACCGACGCCATCTCGTCGGCGTTCACCAGCCCTTGGCGGTACTTCTGGAAGAACCCGCGTGTGATATAGATCCGACCGTCCGGCGCCGCCAACCCGTTAACCGGGTCGACTTCGTAGATGTGGACGCGGATGCGCGGCAGGTCCAGCGATGCGGCCATCCGGTCGCACAGGTTCCGAAGCAGCGGATCGGCCAGTTCGGTCGACTTCGCTTCCAGCTGTTTCGCGGTGCGCCACGCCGAGAACCAGTACAGCACGAAGCCGTAGATCAGGGCAAGCAGCAGGGGCGTGAGCTTCAACATGCCCGGAATATGGGCCGGGGCCGCTGCTACGGCAAGCGGTCACCGCGGTGACGTGATCCGTGGGCGTGGCCGTGCTTTTCGTGGCGCAGGACGGACCGCAGCCACAGGCCCAGCCCGATGGCAACTGCCCCCGCCGCCAGCGCACCCGACAGGTTGCCCGCCACCTGCGCGACGGCGGCGATCGAGCCGGAAAATCCATAGCCCAGCCCGACATAGCCCAGCACCCAAACAGCCTCGCCCGCGGCACCCCACAGCACGAAGCGCGGCCAAGACATGTGCGCCGCGCCGGACACGAGGTTCATGTAAGGCCCCAGCGGCGACACCAGCCAGCGGCTGAAGAAGATCCCCGGGCCGCCGTGCCGGTCCGAAAAACGTCGCGCGCGGTCCAGCAACTGAGTGGCCTTGCGTCCGCGTGTCAGGCGCCCGGCGGCGCGGCCGCCTTCGCGTCCCAGCAGGTACCCCGCCTGATCGCCCAGCACCGCCCCGACCCATGCCAAAGCAACGACCGGGACAGCCGCAAGGTCCCCGGCGGCGACGAAGGCCCCGGCGGTCAGCATGACCAGCGAAGACGGGATCGGCACGGCCAGACAGCTGAGAAACGTCGCCCCGGCCACGATCCAAAGGCCATAGACCGGAACCGCGGACAGGATCGCGTCGATCATTCCGACGCCGATCCGGCGCGGTGGGTGGCGATGGCCGTCTCGATCCGGGCGATCAGGTCGGCCGTCGGAATGCCTTCGGCCGCTGCGATGCGCTTTAGCGTCGGCCGCCCGTCCGAAAGCGTCGCGGCGGCGCCGCCGACCGCAGCCTCCATCACGTCGCGCGGGACGTCCCACGAATGCGAGACATAGGCCGGGGTCATCCACTCTTCGACGCGCTGGTCGCGGTGGGCGGGGTCGGACCAGTAGACCGCGAACATCACCGACCGGACCGAGAAGACGATGCAGACGACCAGCGCCAGTCCGAAGGCGCCGACCAGCAAGGGGTGGCGGCGGATCGCGGTGCCAAGACGGCGTAGGGGGGACGGGCGGTCGGTCATGGGTGGATCATGCCGCACCGCAGGCCGTCGGGGCAATGAGGCGTCGGGTCGCGACGCAGGATCCACGCGGCGGACAGGCTAGCGGCTAAGCGCCTTCATCCCACGCTCGATGCCTTCCAGCGTCATCGGCACCATGCGCTCGGGGCCTAGGATTCGGTGCATCAACTGGATCGACTGCACATAGTCCCACGCGTCTTCGCGAACCGGATTGATCCACAACAGCGAAGGCCACTGCGCCAAAGCGCGTTCCAGCCAGACCTGACCGGCCTCGGGGTTCCAGTGTTCGTTGGCGCCGCCGGGATGCAGGATCTCATAGGGCGACATGGTCGCATCGCCGACGAAGATGCATTTGTAGTCCGACCCGTAGGTGTTCAGCACCTCTTGCGTCGGGATCTGCGCGTTCCAGCGGCGGCGGTTGTCGCGCCAGACGCCTTCGTACAGGCAGTTGTGGAAGTAGTAATGTTCAAGGTGTTTGAACTCTGCCCGCGCGGCGCTGAACAGTTCCTCGACCACCTTGATATGCGGGTCCATCGACCCGCCAACGTCAAGAAACAGAAGCACTTTCACCGCGTTGCGGCGTTCGGGCCGGGTCTTCACGTCAAGATAGCCATGCTCTGCCGTGGCGCGGATCGTGCCGTTCAGATCCAGCTCTTCCGCCGCCCCGTCGCGCGCCCACTTGCGCAGCCGCTTCAGGGCCACCTTGATGTTGCGCGTGCCGATCTCGACCTGATCGTCGAAATCGCGGAACGCGCGTTTGTCCCAGACCTTTACCGCGCGGCCGTGGCGGCTTTTCTCTTGCCCGATGCGCACGCCTTCGGGGTTGTAGCCCTGTGCGCCATAGGGCGACGTCCCGGCGGTCCCGATCCATTTCGACCCGCCCTGATGGCGGCCCTCTTGTTCGGCCAGCCGCTCGCGCAGGGTTTCCATCAGCTTCTCGAAGCCGCCCATTGCCTCGATCTCGGCGCGTTCCTCGGGTGTCAGGTGCTTCTCGGCCATCTTGGTCAGCCAGTCGGCGGGAAGATCCATCGCCTCGACGAGGGCCTCGACCGGCATCGTTTCCAGTCCGGCGAAGACCTCGGAAAAGGCGCGGTCGAACCTGTCGAGGTTGCGCTCGTCCTTCACCATCGCGGCGCGGGCGAGATAATAGAAACCGTCGATGTCGTATGTGACCAGCCCGGCCTGCATTCCTTCGAGAAAGGCAAGGTATTCGCGCAGGCTGACCGGGACGCCCACGGATCTCAGCCTGTCGAAGAAGGGCAGGAACATCAGCTCACGGTGCGAGCGACGACGATGGTGATCACGACGCCGACCACGGTCATGGCAATGCCGAAACCGGCCGCGTACTGCGCCATGTCCTTCTTATTGCCGCCATTCTTCCGCGCCGTGAGAATACCGAGCAATGCTCCGAACACCGCGCTTGCAAGAACGATCATGGCTAACCTGCTGCTTTCACCCGTGAACTCAGCGCGGCAATTTCCGAAAGCCGCGCCCGGACAGAGTCGTCCGAGCCGAAGCCATACCGTGCCCAGCCCAGACTGTCACGACGTACCGCCTGCGCTTCGACGACGCGTCCCTGCACCTCGAGCGCTTCGGCCTTGATCATCAGCAACGTCGACAAAAGCGCGGCGTTCTCGGCCTGCACGACGATGCCCAGGCTTTCGTCGACCATCTGGATCGCCGTGTCCGCCTGACCCGAGCTAAGCGCGAACGCCGCCAGCTGCATCGAGACATGCGCGGCCTGAAGCTGGGTCTCGGGGCGCGACTTGTACAGCACCCCGGCCTGCAGGAACGAGGCCAGCGCGATGTCGGATTCGCCGGACAGGGCCAGCCGCCCCAGTGCGAACAGCGAGAAGGCCATGCGGTTGTCGGTCCAGCCCTGCTGGCGGGCGATCGAGACCGCGCGCTTGGCGGCGGCCTGACGCCGCGCGTCGCTGGTCCGCGGGCCTAGCGCCTCTTCGATGGCCTCGATCCACGCACGCGGCGTGCGCGAGGGCAGGGTGTCGGCAATGCCCTGTCCGCGCGGGTTCAGCTGGGCAAGGATCGCGGGCAGCCGCGCCGCGACCTGTTCGCGCGTCATGCCCGACTGCAACGACGGGTGGTAGTAAGCCCGCAGGATCAGCATGTCGAAGCCGGTCAGGACGGCGTGGAAGTTGTCGTCGTTGAACACGCTGTCGCCCAGCCGGTACAGGTCGTTCAGCGGCCCCAGCGCCTGCGCCAGCTCCTCATGCAGGCAGTCGCGGGCCTCTTGCGGGCTGACGTCGCCGGGCAGGAAGATCGACATGCGCTCGCGGGTCTGCAGGGTGGTCCAGTCGACCGCATCGGTGCGGCGCAGGCGCTTGAACTCTTCCCAACTGGACAGACGCGGCACCACGAAACAGGCGGCCTGCGGCACGTATCTTTGCAGTTCGCTGCGCGCCATCACCTCGATCGTGATCGAGGCGGGCTGATCCGGCGGCACCTGCGTGATCGAGATCCCGGCCTCGCGGCGCAGGCGGCTGAGCAGCCGGGCCAGATCCGGGCCAACGCTGGCCGGAGCGTTGCCGGTGATGCGAACCGAGATCGGCCCCTCGAACCGCGTCAGAACCGGCAGCTGCCGTCCGCTTTCAAGGGCGAAGGACAGGTCCAGAAAGTCGCGCGCGATCGCGGTGTTCGACTGGCCCGGCGGGCTGACCTTGGGCACCGCGAAAGTCTTCATCGGCGGCAGCGGTTGCGCGGTGGGCAGGGTGATCCGCCGGGTCGGCGTATCCGGCGGCGGCGGTGCGCCGCAGGCGGCAAGCGTCAGCGCCGCAAGGATCAGAAGAAGAATGCGCATCAGCCTAGGCCCTGTTGTACTTGATGAACGGCGTGAGCGTGCCGATGCGGTCGTACAGCCGACGCGCCTCGGTGTTGAACTCCTGCGTCAGCCAGTAGACCGTCGGCGCCCCGGCCGCGTCGGCAGCGGCATAGACCGCTTCGATCAGCGCCCGTCCGACACCGCGCCCGCGCACGTCGGGGTCGGCGTATAGGTCCTGCAGGTAGCACACGTTCTCGGTTTTCCACATGTGGCGATGGTAAAGATAGTGCACCAGCCCGCATGGCTTTCCATCAACCTCGGCAAGCAGGCCGTGGAAATCGTGTGGATCGTTGCCCAATAGCCGCGTGAAGGAAACGTCGTACACTTCGGCCGGAACGCTGGACTCGTAGAACGTCAGGTAGGCGGTCCAAAGACGCTGCCAGTCGTCGCGGTCGCGCGCCTCGACCGGGCGGATGGTCAGGGACGCGGGGGTGCTGGCGGTTGTCATGGATGGGGCCTCCGGGCATCGCGGATTGGTGCAGAACCTTAACAGTCATAACGTGTTAGGGGTCGGCAGATCAACGCGACGCAACGGCAGGACCTGTCCGTGAGCGGACGATTGCAGAGCAGCGGTCAGCGCCCGCCGCGCGCCATGAACGCCAGCCGCTCGAACAGATGGACGTCCTGTTCGTTCTTCAAAAGCGCCCCGTGCAGGCGGGGCAGGGCGTCCTTGCCCGGCGCGCGCAGGTCCTCTGCCGACAGGTCCTCGGCCAGCAGCAGCTTGAGCCAATCGAGCACTTCCGAGGTTGACGGTTTCTTCTTCAGGCCGCTCATGTCCCGAATCTCGTAGAATCGGGTCAGCGCGGCGGTCAGAAGCGACTCCCGGATGTCCGGAAAATGAACGTCGACGATCCGGCGCATCGTTTCCATGTCGGGAAAGCTGATGTAGTGGAAAAAGCACCGCCGTAGGAAGGCGTCGGGCAATTCCTTCTCGTTGTTCGAGGTGATGATCACGATCGGACGTCGCTGCGCCCGCACGGTCTCGCCGGTTTCGTAGACGTGGAATTCCATCCGGTCGAGTTCCTGCAGCAAGTCGTTCGGAAACTCGATATCGGCCTTGTCGATCTCGTCGATCAGTAGGACGCTGCGGCCCTCTGACACGAAGGCGTCCCACAGCTTGCCGCGGCGGATGTAGTTGCGCACATCGTTCACGCGTTCATCGCCCAACTGGCTGTCACGCAAGCGGGAAACGGCATCGTACTCGTACAAGCCCTGCTGTGCCCGGGTCGTCGATTTGACGTGCCATTCGATGATCGGCAGACCCAGCGACGCGGCCACCTGCCGGGCCAGCTCCGTTTTGCCGGTTCCGGGCTCTCCCTTCACCAGCAGCGGACGCTCCAGCGTCACGGCCGCGTTCACGGCGACCGTCAGATCAGCTGTCGCTACGTAAGTCTCGGTGCCAGTGAATTTCATATCGGATTTCAATCCGCTGAAGCCGGTTGTTCACGTTTCCTTACCGTCCGGCAACGGTTCGTGCAAGCTGGCGCATTCGTGCGTGACATCACTAACGGCATGTTATAGACGGGCGCCATAAGGAGGGTGCCGGATGCCGATGACGCGCGACATCGACCTGTCCGGCCAAGCAGGGAAAAATCGAATGAAGGCCGAGACCTTTCTGTCGGACGATTATACGCCAGCCGAAGACGAACCTTTCATGAACGAGCGGCAGCTCGAATATTTCAGACGAAAGCTGTTTACCTGGAAAGCGGACCTTATGGGTGACAGCAAAAACACCATCGAGGGGCTGCAGGACAGCGCCCGTGCTGTTCCGGACATCGCCGACCGGGCCAGTGAGGAAACCGACCGCGCGCTGGAACTTCGCACCCGCGATCGCCAGCGCAAACTGGTCGCGAAGATCGACGCCGCGCTGCGGCGGATCGAGAATGGCGAATACGGCTACTGCGAAGTGACGGGCGAACCGATCTCGCTCAAGCGGCTCGACGCCCGCCCGATCGCTACCATGAGCCTCGAGGCGCAAGAGCGTCACGAACGTCGCGAGAAGGTCCACCGCGACGATTGATCCCTTGCGCGACAGCGCAGGCTGAACGACACCGGGGCTTGTCCCCGGTGTTTTTCGTTGCGGGGCAGGGCGGACCAGCGAAGGAGAACCCGGCATGCTGATCGGACAGCGGATTACCGTGATCGGTGCTGGTATCGGCGGCCTTGCCGCAGCGGTCGCCTTGGCCCGGCGCGGGGCGCAGGTCACCGTTCTGGAACGCGCCTCCGCGATCCGCGAGGTCGGGGCGGGTCTGCAGGTCTCACCCAACGGCGCCGCCGTGCTGGCCGGGCTGGGGCTGGGCGACGCGTTGCGCGCCGCCGGCGTGGTCAGCCGCGCCGTGCAGCTTCGCGATTACCGCCGCGGCGCGCCGGTCCTGCGGATGGACCTCTCCTCGTACAACGCCGCCGGCCATCCCTTCGTGCTGATCCACCGCGCCCGGCTGATCGAGCTTCTGGCCGATGCCGCGCGGGACGCAGGCGCCGAGATCCAGCTCGGCGCCGAGGTGCAGCCCTCTGACGATCCGCTGCCGGGCGAGATGCTGCGCATCGGCGCCGAGGGCATCCATTCGCAGATGCGCGCCACGCTGAACGGCCCCGAAACGCCGTTCTTCACCGGCCAGGCCGCGTGGCGGGCGGTAATCGCGGACGAGGCGCCGCCGGAATCCTGCGTCTACATGGGGCCGGGACGGCATCTGGTGACCTATCCGCTGGGCAACGGCTTGCGGAACATCGTCGCGGTCGAGGAACGGCAGGACTGGACCCGGGAAGGCTGGTCGCACCCCGACGATCCCGACAACCTGCGCCGCGCCTTCGCAGGCTTCGCACCAGAGGTGCGCGGCTGGCTGGACAAGGTGTCGGAAACCCACGTCTGGGGCCTGTTCCGCCACCCCGTCGCCGCGACGTGGCATTCCGACGCTTGGGCGCTTCTGGGCGATGCGGCCCACCCGACGCTGCCCTTCCTCGCGCAGGGCGCCAACATGGCGCTGGAAGACGCATGGGTGCTGGCCGACTGCCTGAACGCCCTGCCGCCGGACGAGGCGCTGGCGCTGTATCAGGCCCGCCGCCGCCCGCGCGTGAGCCGCGCCATCGCGGCGGCCAACGCCAACTCCCGCAACTTCCACCTGAGCAACCCGGCGGTGCGCCTTGCGGCGCATACGGTGCTGCGGCTGGGCGGCGCGCTGGCCCCGGCGATGCCGCTGCGCCGGTTCGACTGGCTGTATGGCCACGACGTCACGACAGGCTAAAGTTCCGCAAGATAGATCCGCACTGCGTCCTGCACATGGCGGAACCGGTCGCCGCCCAGATGCTTGCCGCCATACCAGCGCGTCACCACGATCACGTGGTCGGTCAGCCCCTCGCGCTCCAGCATTCGCAGAATGACCATTCCGGCGCCGGACTCGCCGTCGTCGTTCTTCACCGGCCCGTCCGCCGTCAGCAAGCCCCACGAATGATGCGTCGCCTTGGCGAACTTCTTGCGGCGCAGCAGCTCTTTCACGAAGGCTTTCGCGTCGTCTTCGGATGCGCAGGGCCCGCCGGAAACGGCGTATTTCGACCCGCGGTCCGAGATGATGTTCTCCAGCACCAGCATCCGCCCGCGGTACCCCGGACCCGGCAAAAACGCCACCCGCTTCTTCTCTTGCGAAATACCTCGGGGGAGGGCGCCGAAGGCGGCCGGGGGCAGAGCCCCCTCAACGTTTCAGCCGCGCAGGCCTCGCGCCGTAAGGACAGACAGCGCCAGCGACCCGAGGATGCAGGCGGTGAACAGGTACAGGCCCCAGGCCGTTTCAACCGTGGCCATCCCGACGCCCTTCACGACGACGATATACAGGGCGATCAGGAATACGTCCGCCATCGCCAGCTTTCCCGCCAGTGTCAGCGCGGGCAACAGGCGGGGCGAGGCAAGGTCGAACTGCACCAACGCCAGCCCGACAGTCTTCACATAGGGCGCGACCAGCGCGAAAAGGGTGACCAGCAGCGCCAGAAACACGTCCGATCCCCACAGCGACTGCAATCCCGAGATGACCGAGATCTCGGACAGTCCGAACAGCGGCAGCAGGCCCGCGCGCATCAGCGGAGCGAACCATGCGATGGGGAACAACACCAGAAGCGACAGGTTCAGAAGGCGCAGCGCCACGTCGGTTTCTCCCGTGCCGGACCGAAAGCCGGGGCGCGGACGCGCCCCTGTCGTGCAGAAACGCCACGGAGCCCCGCGTGACAAGGGCCAATCGGACGGCAATTGGGGCTGCCCTTCCCGCGTGGCTCGTCTAGGATTGCACGGAACCGGGAAGCGCGGATGCAGGAGGACGCGGACATGGGATGGTTCCTTTCCTACAAGGCAGCGGTCGACCCGTCGCATTGCGACGCGCTGGGCCACATGAACGTGTCGCGCTACTTCGCGGCCTGTTCGGACGCGGGCTTCGCGCTGCAGGGCGAATTCGGCCTCACCGCCCGCGACATGCGCGAGGGGCGCCGGATGTCCTTCGCGGTGGTCCATGCCGACAGCGATTTCCGGTCCGAGGTTCACGCGGGCGAGACGATCTTCATGGAAAGCGGCATCGCCGCGATCGGCGGCAAGTCGATGACCTTCCGTCACCGCCTGTTCCGGGCCGACGGGCGGCAGATCTGTTTCGAGACGCGGTTTCGGTGTGCCTTGATGAACCTTGTGACGCGAAAATCAGAGCCGGTTCCCGACGACATCCGCGCCGCCGCGCAGGCGGTCTTTGTCGGGGACGACTAGGACCGCGCCGGCGTCAGCCGCCCAGCCGCCGCAGTCTGGGGGTCAGCCGCAGGCGGGTGTCGTCATCCACCGCCACGCCCCGCAGCAACGCCGCGCGGGCGCGCAGGTTCGCGGCGCGGGCGGCAAGGATCTCTCCGTCGGTGGCATCGCTGCGGGCCAGTCCGCGCCGGTCCAGCACCTCGTTGAGGGGCACCAGCACCGGATAGTCCGACCGCCGTGCCTCGGGCGACACGGCATGGTCCAGATCGGGCCAGTCGGCGCAGGCCGACAGCGCAACGCACAACGGCAGGATCAGGACGACAGGGCGCATGGCGGGCAGACTCCCCTCGCTTAGGCCGTGGTAGAACCGTGCTGCAGGGGCCGTGTCGGCGCCCTTTGAACCATGATCCGGGCGCTATTTGATGCCCCGGTAGGCCGTTTTGCAGCAATTTGGCGTATCTGTATCAGATGAAATCTCATATGACGTTGTGAGAGGTTATTTTTGGAATAAATATTTTGTCATGACAAGAACTGTCGCCAATGGCGCAAGCAATACCGCTGCGCGCATCAGGGATGCGGCCCGGTTCCTTTTCGCCCGGGACGGCTATGCTGCTGTTTCCATGCGGCAACTCGCGGCCGAGGTCGGGGTTCAGGCCGGGGCGTTGTACCTGCACATCCCCGATAAACAATCGCTGCTGTTCGATTTGCTGCACGAGAACATGGAAAGTCTGCTGGTGGCGTGGGACGCCGAACCACGAGGCGAGGGGCCGGTGGGCCGACTGGAAAGCTTTGTCCGGTTCCACATCCGCACCCATCTCGACTGTCCTGAAAGCGTGTTCCTGTCCAACATGGAACTGCGCAACCTCACGCCCGAGAACTTCAGGGTGATCGCCGGCCTGCGCGACCAGTACGAGGCGGAACTGGTCGCGATCCTTCAGGACGGCAGCGCCGCGGACAAGATGCGGGTGCCGGATGCCAACCTTGCCGCGAAGGCGGTGCTGGCGATGCTGACCGGCGTCAGCGGCTGGTATCGCGACGGCGGACGGCTAAGCCGCGAGCGTGTGGAACGGATCTACTGGAACATGGTGCGGCGCGCGGTCGGAGCCTGAGCCCGAAATCGCCGATCCGCGTGGGGCAGGATCATTCGGCGCCGGTTTCAATGGCCACCTCTTGGCGCAGGGCGCCGGTGGCGGGATCGAAGATCAGGATGCGGTCGTCATCGGTCACGATCGCGGCCCAGCCGCGCCCCAGCGTGACCGCCTCGGCACGGGTGCCGTCGGGCAGGACAACCGCCTCGGGCAGCACCGGGCCGTCGCGTTCGGGGAAGCGGGTGACAAGGAACGCGATCAGCACTATGAACCCGCAGATCATTACCACCATCAGCACGGTCACGAGCGTCCGCAGAAGCTTGAGCGACCGCGAGTCCATGATCGCCTGTTCCGGAGTTTCTTCCATGTCCGCCTCTCGTCTGCTGGTGACGATCGCCTCCGATCCGCCGCCGCGCCTTGATAAGGCACTGGCCCGCGACGTGCCAGAGGCCGCCGCCCTCAGCCGGTCGCGTCTTGCGAAGATGCTGGCGGATGGCGCTGTTCTGCTAGAGGGCGCGGCGGTGACCGACGCCAAGGCGAAACCGTCCGAGGGGCAGGTCTATGAGTTGGTGATCGAGGCCGCGGCCGAAACCGACATGACCCCCGAAGATATCGCGCTGGACGTCGTCTATGAGGACGACAGCCTGATCGTGGTCAACAAGCCTGCGGGCATGGTCGTCCACCCCGCGCCCGGCAGCCCGGCGGGGACGCTGGTGAACGCGCTGCTGGCCCATTGCGGCGACAGCCTGTCCGGCGTCGGCGGTGTCGCGCGGCCCGGTATCGTGCACCGGATCGACAAGGACACCAGCGGCCTGCTGGTCGCCGCCAAGACCGACCGCGCGCATCATTCGCTTGCGGCGCAGTTCGAAAAGCATTCGGTCGAACGTCACTATCTGGCGGTTGTCTACGGTGTGCCCGACAAGGCCGACCCGCGCCTGCGCGGCATCCGCGGCGTCAGTTTCGAGGACGGCGGCGTTCTGAAACTGACCACGCAGGTGGCGCGCCACCGCACCGACCGCCAGAAGCAGGCGGTGGTGTTCCAGAATGGCAAGCACGCGGTGACGCGGGCGCGCGTCGTCGAACGGCTGGGTCAGCCCCCGGCCGCCGCGCTGATGGAATGCTGGCTGGAAACCGGGCGGACCCACCAGATCCGCGTGCACATGGCACATGCCGGTCATGCGCTGATCGGCGATCCCGTCTATGGCGGTCGCCGCAAGCTGCCCGGACGCATGTTGCCCGAGGGCGCCGCCGAGGCCGCGGCGGCGTTCCCGCGGCAGGCGCTTCATGCTGCGACATTGGGGTTTATTCACCCCGAAACGAACGATTTCTTAAGGTTTGAGGCGGATCTTCCCGCCGATTTGATGGAACTGCTGCGCGCGCTCGGGGCTTCTTCCCGTGACACGAAGGCGTGAGATTTGATGACATCGCTGGATGCGCGACGGAAATCTGCACATCTTGCGTACCACCTGTCGAGTACCGCGTCATCTTGAACGGTGACGTGACGATGCCTAGATAGATGTTAAGGCCCGAAACATTCGGGCGCCAAGAGGGATGCAAATGAGCAATTACACGTCTCTTCCAGCGCCGTCCCCGGAACAGGGGCTGAACCGGTATTTGCAGGAAATCCGCAAGTTCCCGATGCTGGAACCGGAAGAGGAATACATGCTGGCGAAAGCCTGGGTCGAGCGCGAGGATACCGGCGCCGCCCACAAGCTGGTGACGTCTCACCTGCGGCTCGCCGCGAAGATCGCGATGGGATACCGCGGCTACGGCCTCCCGCAGGCCGAGGTGATCTCGGAAGCCAACGTCGGCCTGATGCAGGCGGTCAAGCGGTTCGACCCTGAAAAGGGCTTCCGCCTTGCGACCTATGCCATGTGGTGGATTCGTGCCGCGATTCAGGAATACATCCTGCGGTCGTGGAGCCTTGTGAAGCTTGGCACGACGTCGGCGCAAAAGAAGCTGTTTTTCAACCTCCGCAAGGCGAAGGCCCGCATCGGCGCGCTTGAGGATGGCGACCTGCACCCCGACAAGGTGGCGCGGATCGCGACCGACCTTGGCGTGACCGAGGACGAGGTGATCTCGATGAACCGCCGGATGTCCGGTGGCGACGCAAGCCTGAACGCGATGGTCGGCTCGGAAGGCGACAGCGCGACCGAGTGGCAGGACTGGCTGGAAGACGAAGACGCCGACCAAGCCGGCAGCTACGAGGAAAAGAACGAGCTGGAGGTCCGGCGCGAGCTGATGGCCGAAGCCCTTGAGGTTCTGAACGAACGCGAGCAGGACATCCTGACCCAGCGCCGCCTGCAGGATCAGGCCGTGACGCTGGAAGACCTGTCGGGCCAGTACGGCGTCAGCCGCGAGCGTATCCGCCAGATCGAGGTGCGCGCCTTCGAGAAGCTGCAAAAGCGGATGAAGGATCTTGCCCGCGAGAAGGGTGTGATGGGCGGTCAGCCGGCCTGATCCGCACGTTCCAACGCTGATATTCACGACGCCCGGACGCCTGTTCCGGGCGTCTTTGTTTGTCGGGGCGCTTTGCGTGCGACCGGGTCCGTCAGGCTTTGGTCAGAGAAACGAGCCGGGCCACCAGCGTTTCGACCAGTGCGGCACTGTCCCCAAGCCCGGCCAGAAATTCCCTCGCCCGGGCGGCCAGCGCGTCCTGCGCCGTGGCATCGCCCGCAAGCTGCACCAGCGCAGCACGCAGTTCGTCGGGGTCGCTGACCGCGACAGCCCCGCCGCCCGTGTCCAGCGCGGTATAGGCATCGCGAAAGTTCGCGATGTCGGGGCCGTGCAGGATGGCCGACCCGGCGGCGGCGGGTTCGAACGGCGTGTGCCCGCCCTTGGGCGCGAAAGAGCCTGCCACGAAGGTCATCCCGGCAAGGCGATACCACAGCGGCATCTCTCCCAGCGTGTCGGCAAGGTAGATGTCGGTGTCGGGCGTCGGCTGTTCCCCGGCACTGCGGCGCGCGACGGTCAAGCCGGTGGCGCGGGCGATCTGCGCGACCTCGTCGCCACGGGCGGGATGGCGCGGCGCAAGGATCATCTTCAGGTCCGGCCGGTCGGCACGCGCGGCGGTGAAGCCGTCCAGCACGGTGCGTTCCTCGCCCTCGTGGGTCGAGGCGACCAGCAGCGTGTCAGGCCGGGGGAACAGGGGCGTCAGCGCGGCCAGCGTGTCGGCGTCCGGCTGCGGCAGGTCCACGCCGGATTTCAGCGTGCCGGTCGGACCTTGCGCGCTGGCGGGCAGACCCAGTGCCGCGAAATGGCGGGCCGATTGGTCATCCTGCGCGCTCAGGAACGACAGGCGGCGCATCAGCGTCGCGGCAAGGCGCGGCGCCCGCTGCCATGTCGAGAAGCTGCGCGCGGACATGCGCCCGCCGATGCAGGCGACGGGCATCGGCGCGGTGACGATCCGGTTCGGCCAAAGCTCGTTTTCCATCACGATCAGCAGGGCGGGGCGGGTGCGGCGGCGAAAGCGGGCAAGCGCCCAGCGGAAATCCAGCGGTGCAAGGCAGGCGGTCACGCCGGGAAAATCCCACCCCCGCGCCAGCGCGCGCCCCGTCACGGTGTTCGCGGTCACGACGATCGGCAGGTCGGGCCGTGCCGCGCGCAGTGCACTCAGCAGCCCCCGGGCCGATGCGAGTTCGCCATTCGACGCGCCGTGCAGCCAGATCGCACCAGAAGTCGCGGGGGCGCCGCCACCCAGCCGCTGCGACAGGTCGGCCCATGTTTCGCGCCCGCGCAGGACGCGCAGCAGCGCACCGCCCAAAAGGACGGGGGACAACAGGGTCAGCAGGCAGCGGTACAGAAGCATCGGCATCATCGCGCTATGCCACGCGGGCGCGGGCGGGCAAAGAAAAACCCGGCGGCCTGTCCGGGCGCCGGGTTCGGGTGGTGCGTGGCGAAGAGAATTATTCCTCGCCGTCGTCCATCTTGCCCGCGTTCAGCTGGGCGTATTGCTCGGGGCCCACGCGCTCGAACAGGTCAAGTTGCGTCTCAAGGAAGTCGACGTGGCCTTCCTCGTCGGTCAGCAGCGCCTCGAACATGTTTTTCGACACGTAGTCGCCGACGCTTTCGCAGTAGGCGCGGGCTTCTTTATATAGGGCCACGGCTTCGAGTTCGGCGGCAAGGTCGGCTTCCAGCGTTTCCTTCGGGGTCTGGCCGATGCGCAGGGGGTCGAGTTTCTGAAGGTTCGGGTGGCCCTCAAGGAAGATGATCCGGTCGATCAGCTTGTCGGCGTGATGCATCTCTTCGATGCTTTCCTCGCGGCTTTTCTTGGCCATGTGGGCAAGGCCCCAATCGGCCTGCAGGCGGAAGTGCAGCCAATACTGGCTGACGGCCGTCAGCTCGGCCCGCAGCGCCCGGTTGAGATATTCGATGACTTTTGCGTCGCCCTTCATGGAACGGACCCCTTGGTGAATGCTATCCACCAAGAGTAGTCCTCGCTTAGAAGGATTCCAAGTTTGACTTGGGCGCAGCTTGGAAAAATTCAGCGCGCCGGAAGGGGCAGGGCGGCAGCGGTCCGGGCCCGATCAGCCTTGGCGTACCGATTTGGCTTTGAAACGCAGGCCGCGCAGGTTGGCCGGGACTTCGAGATTTTCGTTTCCGGCCATCGTGTTCATGAACAGTGGCAGGCAGCCGCCGCAGTCCGCCGCCTTGCCAAGCGCGCGATAGATCTTGCCGGGCGTGATCAGCGTATCGGGGTCCGAGGCACGCATCCAGTCGATTGCCGAGTGGATGTCATCGTCGGAAATGTTCTGGCAGTGGCAGATGATCAACGGACGTCTCCCGGCGCGTCTTTCTGGGTCTTGCGGCAGAAACTGAGTGAAAGTGTCGGATAAGTCAATGGCCGTGTCGGCGAGGGCCGGATCACGGTGATGCGAGATTGTGATTGGATGGCTCGGGGGGCGCCCCCTGCCTGACCCTTCCGGGGGTTGCCCCCTCCCTAACCCTCCCCCTGCAAGGGGGAGGGAACTAAGTCGCGCTCGGTATTAGATGTTGGTCCTGCCTGGGGCAGGTCAGAGGCTTCTACAGGAGCTCCAGAACGTGCTTCGGGCCGGTGGGGCGGATGCCGTTCGGGTTCAGCGCCTTGATCGAGTAATATCCGCGCGTGATGTGATCCATGTTCACCGTCGCGCGAATGCCGGGCAGGGCAAGGATGCGCTTGGTGTAGGCCCACAGCCGCGGATAGTCGGCGATCTGGCGGCGGTTGCACTTGAACACGCCGTGATAGGCCGCGTCGAAGCGGATCAGCGTCACGAAGGTGCGGATGTCCGGCTCGGTCAGCCGGTCCCCGAACAGGTAGTCGCCGGTCAGCCGGTCCTCCAGTTCGTCCAGCATCGCGAACACGCCATCGACCGCCTCGTCATACGCGGCCTGCGAGGTGGCGAAGCCAGCCTTGTAGACGCCGTTGTTCAGCGCGTCGTAGATCCGGGGGTTCAGCGCGTCGATCTCTTCGGCCAGATCCGCCGGGTACAGGCGCAGGTCCGACGGCACGAGGCCCTCGAACGCGGTGTCCAGCATCCGCACGATGTCGGCGCTTTCGTTGTTCACCATCACGTCGCGCTTCATGTCCCACAGCACCGGAACCGTGGCCCGGCCCGTGAATTGCGGATCGGCGCGGGTGTACAGCTCGTGCATGTAGGTCGCGCCGTGCAGCGGGTCCTCGTCCGCCTTGTCGTACCCGCCGAACCGCCAGCCCTGTCCGGTCAGCGCCGGGTTCACCACGGTGACGGGGATGATGTCCTCTAGCCCCTTCAGGGCGCGGACCATCAGGGTGCGCGATGCCCACGGGCAGATATAGGCGACGTACAGGCGATAGCGCCCGGCCTCGGCCGGAAAGCCGCCTTCGCCGGTCGGGCCGGGGCTGCCGTCCGGGGTGATCCAGTTGCGGAAGGACGAGACCTGCCGCACGAACCGGCCCTTGTCGTCCGATTTCTGGACCGGGTCCCAGTCCTTTGTCCAAACTCCATCGACGAGCATGGGATGTCCTTTCCTGCGGAAATTAGTGGAAGACGAAGCTGCGCATCGAGACGGACCCGATGTCGATGCTTTCGTTCATGAAGGTCAGCTGGTCCTTGTCATCCGACGCCCCGGCCACCGTCAGCGACGGCAGGTAGTGGTCCAGCGAGGGGTGCGCGACCTGAAGCAAGGGACCAAGCGCGGTCCGGTCGGCCACGGCGGCAAGGTTGCGGTTGCCCAGCATGTCGGCGAAGTGGCGGTCGAATTCGATCGCCCAGTCGTGCGGCTTGCCGCCCCAGCGCAGGGCGCCAAGGTTGTGCACCACGTTGCCCGACCCAAGGATCAGGACGCCCCGGTTGCGCAGGTCCGCGATGGCGCGGCCGATCTCAAGGTGATGCGCCAGATCCTTGGTCATGTCGATCGACAGCTGGAACACCGGCACGTCGGCGTCGGGGTACAGCCATTTCAGCACCGACCACGCGCCGTGGTCGAGACCCCAGGTCTCGTCGCCTTCGGCGTGGTGGCTGGCCAGCAGCGACACCACCTCTTGCGCCGTGTCGGGCGCGCCGGGGGCGGGGTACTGCTGCGCGAACAGTTCCTGCGGGAAGCCGTAGAAGTCGTGGATCGTCTTCGGCATGCGCGAGACGTTCACCAGCGTGGTGCCCCGCGTCATCCAGTGCGCCGAGACGACAAGGATCGCCTGCGGGCGGGGCAGGGTGCGGCCCAGCTCGGCCCAGCTGCGGGAATAGTCGTTGTCCTCGATAGCGTTCATCGGAGAGCCGTGGCCGAGGAAGACCACCGGCAAACGGTCGGACGCCTTCAGGCTGTCCTTCAGCGATTGCAGATCGTGCGCGATGCTCATGGCGTGTCCTTTCTTCCGGTCTGTCCGGGTGCGTTGTCCGGAATATGCGGATTGTCGTTTGTCAATGAAATGGTAATGATGTGGAATGACCTACAACGTTTCATTCCTAATTGGGGCGGCATGGACCTGATCGACGGGCTTCGCGCCTTCGTGGCCACGGCGCAGACCGGGTCGTTCACCGGCGCAGCGGAACGGCTGGGCGTGTCGAACCGGCTGACGTCGAAATACGTGGCCGAGCTTGAAACACGTCTTGGCCTGCGCCTGTTGCAGCGCACCACGCGGCGGGTGGGGCTGACCCCGGCGGGCGAAGATCTGCTGCAACGCGCGCCGTCGCTGCTGGAGGATCTTGACGACATGCTGTCCGCGGTGCGCGAGGATTCCCGTGGACTGGCCGGCACGATCCGCGTGTCCGCGCCGGTGACCTTCGGAGAGGTCTACGTCGCCGGGATGCTCAGCCGGTTCGCCGACCCGCATCCCGATCTGGTCGTCGATCTGCGGCTGAGCGACGGGTACAGCGACCTTGCCACCGACGGCATCGACCTTGCGTTCCGCATCGGCGACCCCGCTGTCTCGTCGCTGAAGGCCCGCCGGCTGGGCGAGATCCGCAGCCTTGTCGTGGCATCGCCCGACTATCTTGCCGGGGCGGGGACGCCGGAGCATCCGCGCGATCTGCCCGACCACGCCTGCATTGGCGACACGAACCGGCGCGACGGGCGGCGGTGGACGTTCGAGGCGACGGACGAAGAGATAAGCGTTCCCGTCGCGGCCCGGTTCATGGTCAACAGCGCGCGCGCCGCGTGCGATCTGGCGCTGGACGGGCAGGGTATCGCCTTTTGTCCCGAGTTCGTGCTGGGCCGCGCGTTGCAGGACGGGCGGCTGGTGCGGCTGCTGGCGGACTACCGGACGGCCACGCACCCGCTGAACGCGGTATACCTGTCGGGCAACGCGCTGCCGCGCAAGGTGCGGGCGCTGATCGACTTCGCGGTGGCGGATGTGAAACGCGCCGGGGTCCTGTGACCGAAACCGGGTTGCGCCCCGGTGCGTCCGGTGAAACCTCTGCCCCCGACCGCCGAAAGGAACGCCCGATGCCGCATCCGCTTCTCGAACCGAAGATCGACTGCCACCTGCACCTGCTGGATCCACAGCGGTTCCCCTATGGCGAGGGCACGCCCTACCTCCCCGAGGGGCAGGAGATCGGGACGCTTCACCAGATGCGCGCGGTGTTCGACGCAAACGGCGTGACCCGCGCGCTGCTGGTGCAGCCGTCGTCGGGCTATGGCACCGACAACAGCGCGATGCTGGACGCGATCCAAAGGTCGGGCATGGACTGGCGCGGCATCGCGGTGGTCGGGCCGGATGTGACGCACGACCAGCTTGCGGCGTTGAAGGCGGGGGGCGTGGCCGGGGTCGCCTATAACCTGCCGTTTCATCCGGCCGGGTACTACAAGGCGTTCGCCCACGTCACCGAGATGCTGGTCGATCTTGACCTTGTGCTGGACATCCAATTCGAGGGCGACGGCATCTTCGAGGCGCTCGATCTGCTGGGGAACGCCCCGGTGCGGCTTGCCATCGACCACTGCGGGCGCCCCGACCTGTCGGCCGGCCGCGACAGCACGGCGTTCCGGGCGCTGCTGGCGCTGGCGGATCGCGCCCCGGATACGGTAATCAAGCTGTCGGGCCACCACAAGTTCGCGCCGTTCCCGTGGCCGTTCGAGACAGCGGCGCCCTTCGTTGCGGACCTGCTGGCGGCCTATACCCCCGACCGCTGCGTCTGGGGGTCCGACTGGCCGTTCCTGCGGGTGCCCGAGCGGGTGGACTATGGCCCGCTTCTGACCCTTGCCGCCCAGAGCCTGCCCGACGATGCCGCCCGCGAAAAGGTGTTCCGGCGGACGGCGGAGCGGATGTTCTGGGGTTAGGGCCGTCGGGTCGCCGAATGAAAAAGGCCCGGACGTTTCCGTCCGGGCCTGTTGGCAATGCTCAGCAGAAGATCAGAACGGGCTGTCCGGGAAGTAGAAGGATTCCGCGTTTTCCGGCGTGATCATCTGGCTGCCGATGATGAACCGGCCCGATACGGGTGTCGACGACACCAGACCCAGCGCCGTCAGTTCGATCGCGGTGGCGATCTGCGCGGGCGGATAGGTCACGTTGACCGGCAGCATCGGGTCTTCGTCCATGATGCGCTTGATGATCTCTTTCATCCCGGCGCCACCGACGACCCACATCTCTTCGTTGCGGCCCGCTTGGTCGATGGCTTCCAGAACGCCCACGGCCATGTCATCGTCCGCCGCCCAGACAGCGTCGATGTCGTCGTACTTGGACAGGAAGTCCTGCATCACGTTGAACGCGTCGTCCCGGTTCCAGTTGCCGTGCTGCATGTCCAGCACGTTGATGCCGGATCCGTCGATGGCGGCGGTGAAGGCGTCCACGCGCTCGTTGTCCAGCGTTGTCGGGATGCCGCGCAGAACGACGATGTTGTCGCCCTCGTTCAGGTTCTCGGCAAAGTACTCGCCCGCGACACGGCCAAAGCCGGGGTTGTCGCCCGCGACATACAGGTCCTCGATGCCGGGCACCGACAGGCCGCGGTCGACCACGGTGACCCAGATGCCCTGTTCCTTGACCGCCTGCACAGGCGAGGTCAGCGGCTCGGATTCGAAGGGCAGCACGACCAGCGCATCGATGCCGCGCGTGGCGACCATGTCTTCGATGTCGTTGACCATCTTGCCCGCGTCACCGGCGGTCGCCAGCACGAACTCAAGCTGCGGATAGGTCGCTTCCAGCCGCTCGATCGACGCCTGCGCGTGATAGTTCAGCCCGCCCATGAAGCCGTGCGTGGCGGACGGGATGGCGACACCGATGGTGTAGCTGTCGTCCTGTGCCAGCGCCGGTCCGGATGCAAGTGCCAGGCCGACGGCGGCCCCCTTAAGCAATGTCCTGCGTTTCATATCTTTCCTCCCAGTGTTTGCCGCTCAGTCGGCGGACTTGCCTTGCCGCTGCAATACGACGGCAAGAATGACGATCACGCCTTGGATCGCGCCGTTCAGGTACGGCGACACGATCGAGGCGAGGTTCAGGATGTTGTCGATCAGGCTAAGGATCAGCACCCCGACGACGGTGCCCCAGACGCGGCCGAAGCCGCCCTTGAGCACGGTGCCGCCGATGATCACGGCGGCGATGGCTTCCAGTTCCCACAGCACGCCGGTCGAGCCAGAGGCCGAGCCAAGGCGCGGCACGTACATGATGGTCGCAAGCCCCACGAGACCGCCAAGGATCACGTAGGTGGCCATGCGCACCAGATCGACCTTCACCGCCGAATAGCGGGCGACCTGCTCGTTCGCGCCAAGCGAGGCGCAGTGGCGGCCAAACGGCGTTTTGCGCATCGCGATCTCGCCCAGAATGGCGACGACGGCGAAGACGATGATGGGCCATGCGACGCCCAGCAGGCCGTCGTAATAGACCGGGCGGTAGAAGGTGCGCGCCTCGAAATCCAGCGACAGGGTGCCTCCGTCCGCCAGCCATGTGGTCAGCGACCGATAGATCCCCATCGCGCCCAGCGTGACGATGAACGCCTCGATCCCGGCCTTGGCGATCAGGATGCCGTTCAACAGCCCCGCCGCCAGCCCGGTCAGCAGGGCCACCGCCATGCCCGCCAGCACCAGCGGCACGCCGATGCCAAGCGAGGGGACCATCGCGTTCATCGCCATGATCATCACCCCCGCGACGAAGGCCGCCATCGAGCCCACCGACAGGTCGATCCCGCCGCCGGTGATCACGAAGGTCATGCCGACGGCGATGATGCCGATGAAGGCCGAGCGGGCCAGCACGTTGGTCACGTTGCCATAGCTTAGGAAGTTCGAGTTCAGCGAGGCGCCAAGGATGATCAGCGCGATCAGCGCCAGCACCGGGCCAAGCGTCTGGAACGACAGGCGGAAACGGGGGGCGGCAGCCGAGGCCGTGGTGTCGGTCATGCGGAAGCTCCGGTCAGTTCGCCCACGCCCATCGCGCGGCGCAGGATCGCGTCTTCGGTGATCTCGCTGCCTGACAGTTCCCCGGCGATGTGGCCGCGTCCCATCACGACCACGCGCGAGGACAGGCCGATCACCTCGGGCAGTTCCGAGGACACGACGATGACGCTTTTGCCTTGGGCCGCGAGGGCGGCGATGAAATCGTAGATCTGCTGCTTGGTGCCGATGTCGATGCCGCGCGTGGGCTCGTCGATGATGACGATCTGCGGCTCGGCCAGCATGGTCTTGGCCAGCAAAAGCTTTTGCTGGTTGCCGCCCGACAGGCTGCCGGCGGTCATGGTGCGGTCCTTGGCGCGGATGTCGAATTCCGAAAACGCGGTGGTCAGCGCCTTCTCTTCGGCGGACTTGTCGATGAACAGCCGCCCGAAGCGGTCCAGCGCCAGCAGGGTCAGGTTCTCGGTCAGCGACTTGCCCAGCAGCAGACCCTTTTCCTTGCGGTCCTCGGTCAGATAGACCAGCCCCGCCTCGCGCGCGGCCCGAACCGACCCCGACCGCAGCGGCGCGCCGTTGACGGTCACGCGCCCGGTCGCGGGGCGGAGGCCGACGATGCCTTCCATCAATTCGGTGCGGCCCGCGCCCACCAGCCCGGCAAAGCCCAGCACCTCGCCCCGCCGCAGCTTGAACGAGGCGTCGCGGACATGGCCGGGCACCGTCAGGTTCTCGACCTCTAGCACCACGTCGTCACCGGGGTCGGGGCGGTCGGGGAACAGGTCGGACAGTTCGCGGCCCACCATCGCCTCGGCCATAGCGTGCTCGGTGAAGCCGGCGGCGGGGCGGGTGGTGATGTGGCTGCCGTCGCGCAGCACGGTCACGCGGTCGGCGATGCGGGCGATCTCGTCCAGCTTGTGGCTGGTGTACAGGATCGCGGCGCCCTGCGCCTTCAGCCGCGCGATCTGGTCCAGCAGCACGTCCGTTTCGCGCCCGGTCAGCACGGCGGTCGGCTCGTCCATGATCAGCACGCGGGCGTTGCGGCCAAGGGCACGGGCGATCTCGACCATCTGCCGGTTCGGCACCGACAGGTCGCTGACGCGGGTCTGCGGATCGACATGGCAGTCCAGCCGGGACAGCCACTCGCGCGCCTCGGCGCGCATGGCGCGGGTGTCCAGAAACGGGCCGCGCCGCTTTTCCCGGCCAAGGAACAGGTTCTCTTCGACCGTCAGTTGCAGCGCAAGGTTGAACTCCTGATGGATCATCAGGATGCCCGCCGCTTCCGCCTCGCGCTGGTCGGCGAAGGTCACGGGACGACCGTCCAGCAACAACTCGCCCTTCGTCGGCTGAAGATAGCCGCCAAGGATCTTCATCGTGGTCGACTTGCCCGCGCCGTTCTCGCCGATCAGCGCGTGGATCTCGCCGGGGACAAGGTCGAAGTCGACGCCGTGCAGAACCTCGATCGGTCCGAAGCTGCGGGTAATGCCGCGGGCTTCGAGGATCGCCGTCATATCGACACCCATGCCGCGTTGCGCTTGGACGACCGGACGCAGGCATCGACGAAGGCGACGCCTTCGACCCCGTCGTCGATCGAGGGAAACATCACGCCCTCGGGCAGCGATGCGCCGGTGCGGGCGGCGCGGATCGCCTGTGCCGCCTCGGCGTAGATGTTCGCGAAGCCTTCAAGGTAGCCCTCGGGATGGCCCGGCGGCACACGGGTCAGGCGGCGAGAGTCCTCGCCCGTCGCGCCAGAGGCCCGCGTGACGATCTGCGTGGCCCCGCCCAGCGGCGTCACGAACAGTTGGTTCGGGTTCTCCTGATGCCACTCCAGCCCGGCCTTGGTGCCGTAGACCCGAAGACGCAGGTCGTTTTCCTTGCCGGCGGCGACCTGACTGCACCACAGCATCCCGCGCGCACCGCCCTCGAACCGCAAAAGAACGTGGCCGTTGTCGTCCAGCTGCCGCCCCGGCACGAAAGCCTGAAGATCGGCGGCGATCGCTTCGGGCTTCAGCCCGGTGACGAAGCGCGCAAGGTTCCACGCATGGGTGCCGATATCGCCGGTGGCGCCGCCCGCGCCGCTGCGCGCCGGATCGGTGCGCCACGCGGCCTGCTTGTTGTCGGGGTCCGGTTCCTCGGCCAGCCAGTCCTGCGCGTATTCGACCTGCACCAGCCGGATCTCGCCCAGCTCGCCCGCGGCCACGCGCGCCTGCGCCTCTCGCACCAGCGGATAGCCAGTGTAGTTGTGGGTCAGCACGAAAAGCGCATCCGCCTTGTCGGCGGCGGCTTTCAGCTTTTTCGCGTCGGCCAGCGTGCCCGCCAAAGGCTTGTCGCAGATCACGTGAATGCCGCGCTTGAGGAACTCGCGCGCGACCGGCATGTGCATGTGGTTCGGGGTGACGATGGCGACCGCCTCGATCCCGTCCTTCAGCCGCGCCTCGCGCTTCGCCATCTCGGTGAAATCGGTATAGGTCCGGTCCTCGGCCAGCCCGATCTCTGCCGCCGAGGCGCGCGCCTTGTCCTCGGTCGAGGACAGCGCCCCCGCGACGAGCGTATAGGCGCCGTCAAGACGGGCGGCGATGCGGTGAACGGCGCCGATCATCGCGCCCTGTCCGCCGCCGACCATGCCAAGCCTGATCGGCCCCGTGCGTTCGGAAAACTTGGTCATGACAGCCCCAGCATCTTGCGGTTGGCGTCGTCGTCCGCGCCGCCGTCGGCGAAATCGTCGAAGGCGTGCGGGGTGACGCGGATGATGTGGTCGCGGACGAAGGCCGCGCCCTCGCGCGCGCCGTCCTCGGGATGCTTCAGCGCGCATTCCCACTCGACCACTGCCCAGCCGTCGAAGTCCATCGCGGCGAATTTCGAGAAGATCGCCCCGAAATCCACCTGCCCGTCGCCAAGCGACCGGAACCGTCCGGCGCGGTCCACCCACGACTGATAGCCGCCGTAGACGCCTTGCCGTCCGGTCGGGTTGAATTCGGCATCCTTGACGTGGAACGCGCCGATCCGGTCGGCGTAGATGTCCAGATTGTCGAGGTAATCGAGGCACTGCAGGACATAGTGGCTGGGATCGTACAGCATCATCGCGCGCGGATGGTCGTTCACCCGGTCAAGGAACATCTCGAACGTCGCGCCGTCGTGCAGATCCTCGCCGGGGTGGATCTCGTAGCACAGGTTCACACCGTGCTCGTCCGCCATGTCCAGCAGCGGGCGCCAGCGCGCGGCCAGTTCGTCGAATGCCATCTCGACCAGTCCGGCGGGGCGCTGCGGCCACGGATAGACATAGGGCCACGCCAGCGCGCCGGAAAAGGTCGGCAGCGCGGTCAGGCCCAGGTTCTTGGACGCGCGGATCGCCTTTTTCACCTGCTCCACCGCCCACGCCTGCCGGGCGGCGGGATTGCCACGCACGGACGGGTCGGCAAAGCCTTCGAAGGCCGCGTCATAGGCCGGATGAACCGCGACAAGCTGGCCCTGAAGGTGGGTCGACAGCTCTGTCACCTCGACGCCGTTCTCGCGGGCCTGACCGGCCCAGTCGTCGCAATAGGTCTTGCTGTCGGCCGCCTTGTCCAAGTCGATGAACCGGCTGTCCCAACTGGGCACCTGCACCCCGGCATAGCCACAGTCTGCGGCCCAGCGGGTGATCCCGTTCCAGCTGTCGAAAGGCGCACTATCGCCCGCGAACTGCGCCAAGAACAGCGCAGGCCCCTTGATGGTTTTCACGGCTTCCTCCCTGCGCGGGGCTCCCTCCCTGCGCTTTTTGAAATCGAACTGTAATCGTTTTCACATTTACCGTCGCAAAGGTTGCAAACGTTTACAAGAGAAATTTTTCGGGGCATCGTGGCGCATCTGGAAAGGACGTCGATGGACCGGAAAGTCGCTACGATTCAGGATGTTGCCCGCGCCGCTGGCGTGTCGACGGCCACTGTCAGCCGGACGCTGTCCAAGCCCGCGGTCGTCGCCCGAACGACTCGCGATGCGGTTCTGGAAGCCGTGGCGCAGACCGGATACCGGGTGAACGCCACCGCGTCGAACCTGCGCCGGCAGCGGACCGGGTCGGTCATCGTTCTGCTGCCGAACCTTGCCAACTCGTTCTTCGCGCAGATCCTGTCCGGGCTTGCATCGGTGCTGACGCCTGCGGGTTACGGAATGCTGATCGCCGACACCCAGTCCGGCCCCGATCCCGACCAGCGGCTGGCACATTATCTGTCCTCCGGTCAGGCCGACGGCATTGTCGTTCTGGACGGCGCCCTGTCGCCCGCCGCGCTGTCGGTGCCGGGCCGTCCGCCCGTGGTCTGCGCCTGCGAGTGGATGGGCGACGCGGTGCCCAGCGTGCGGGTCGAGAACGAACGCGGCGCGGCGCTGGCTGTCGGCCACCTTGCGCGGCTGGGGCATCGCCACATCGGGCACGTCACCGGGCCGGGGGACAACGTGCTGACCCAGACGCGGCTGCACGGCTTCCGCGCTGCGCTGGACCGTCTGGGCCTGCCGATGCGGGCGGATTGGGTGCTGGAGGGCGACTTCACGATGGACTCTGGCGCCGCCGCCGCCCGCGCCTGGCTTGCGATGCAGGACCGGCCGACCGGGTTGTTCCTGTCGTCGGACGAAATGGCGGTGGGTTTCATGGGCGAGGTCCAGCGCGCCGGGCTTCAGGTGCCGCTCGACGTGTCCATTGTCGGGTTCGACAATATCGAGATCGCACAGCATCTTAGCCCCGGGTTGACCACGATCCGCCAGCCCCGCACCGACATCGGTGCCCGCGCGGCCGAGCTGCTGCTGGGCATGATCGAAACGGGCGCCAACGACGTCCCGTCCGAGATCATCGAGGTCGAATTCATCCCCCGGTCAAGCGCCGGGGCGCCGCCCAAAGTGCGATAGGGCGGCGGCATCCGGATCGCGGAGGTTCGGCACAGCTTAAGGTCATGTTCATTCGGCGGTCGTAGACACGGCGCGATTCAGGCTCGGGCACCCGCCCGTGAAGGAGATGCCGACCGTGAACCTATTTGCCAACATCCGCATCAGGTACAAGCTTCCCGCGATCATGCTGTTCCTTATGGTGCTTGTCCTTACCGTGTTCGGCAACTTCGCCGAGCGGCTGGAAGAAGACGCGCTGACCGATGAGATTACGAACAGGCTTGCCAACGTGCTGGAGTCTGAGGTTGGCGCGATGGCGTCCTCGCTGGATCAACTCGCCGACGAACTGACGCGCTCGGCAGAGGATTCGATCACGATCCGCACGCTTCGTGGTCTGGCGATGGCGTGGCAGGGCTACGACGGCGACGCGGCAAGCCAGCTGCGTGAAGCCTATGTCGAGAACAATCCGTACGAGGGTGCGGCGCGCGCGGATTTCGCCCACGCGGATGACAAGTCTCAGTATTCCGCGATCCATGCCACGTCGCATCCCGTGTTCGTCGCCCACCAGCGCGAGTTCGGCTATTACGACGTCTTCCTGTTCGATACCGCCGGAAACCTGATCTACAGCGTTGTGAAAGAGGACGATTTCGGCACCAACATGCTGGACGGCCCCTACAGCGAAACCGGGCTGGCGCGGGCCTATCGGCGCGGGATCGAGCTTGCCGAAGGCGAGCAGGCGTTCGAGGATTTCGCAAGCTATGCGCCCAGCGGCGGTCAGCCGGCGGCGTTTCTGGCCCAGCGGGTCTTTTCCAACGGCGAACGCGTCGGCGTGATCGCCTACCAGCTGCCGGAAGACTATCTGCGCCGGCTCGTCTCCGATGTCGTGGGGCTGGGCGAAACCGGCGAGTTCCTGTTGGTCGGACGCGACGGCCTTCTGCGGACCGACCGGCGGTTTGTCGAAGAGCCGACGATGATGACCGAGTTCCCGCTGAACCCGGCGGTTCAGGCGGCCCTGTCGGGCGAAACCGGAACCGACCGCGCGGTGACGGCAGAGGGTGTCGATGTTCTGCGGGCCTACGGCCCCGTCGACGTGTTCGGCACGACGTGGGCCGGCCTGATCACCGTGCACGAGACAGAGGCGCTGGCCGCCCTGTCGGACCTGCGGACGATGCTGCTTTTGGTCAGCCTCGGCACGCTGGTGCTGGGCGCGGTCGTGGCGACGCTGGTATCCAGTTCGCTGTCGCGTCCCCTGAACCGGGTCACCGAAGCCATCGCGCAGATCGCGGATGGCAAGCTGGACGCCGAAGTCGCCGACGCCGGGCGCGGCGACGAGATCGGGCGCATCGCCCGCCGACTGGAGCGGTTTCGCGAACAG
This sequence comes from Psychromarinibacter halotolerans, assembly GCF_029168315.1. Taxonomy (NCBI): domain Bacteria; kingdom Pseudomonadati; phylum Pseudomonadota; class Alphaproteobacteria; order Rhodobacterales; family Paracoccaceae; genus Psychromarinibacter; species Psychromarinibacter halotolerans. Next base: position 70,288 of record NZ_JARGYD010000009.1, on the reverse strand, counting down.
CTCAAGGCAGCCGAAGCGGACCGGGTCGACAGCCGTTTCCGCGGTGCCGCCTTCTCGTCCAGTACCGCCCCGATCATGATGCTGAGCCTCGATGGTACCATCCTGCATGCCAACCGCGCGATCCGTCATCTGTTCGAACAGCAGACCGATGCGCTAGCGTCGCTGAATCCGCGGTTTGAAGGCGGCGAGGTCAGGGGGCGGCCCGTGGCCGATGTCCTGCCCACGGATCTGGCAAGCAGGATTGCGGGTCTGATGGCCGAACCGTCGGGCCTGCCGGCATCCGTCGGCATGGCGCTGGGCGATATGCGGCTGGTCCTGTCGATCGGCCTTGTGCGGGACGGTGCCGGGGACGGAATGGGCTATGTCATCGAACTGAAGGACGTGACGGACGGCTATCTCAGCAAGGCGGTCCTGGAATCGATCGACGGCTATCAGCTTCGGGCGGAATTCGTCCCCGGCGGCCAGTTGAAGTCGGTGAACGGGACGTTCTGCAAGGTAATGGGGCAGTCCGAAGCCGCCTTTATCGGCCGCAACGTGCAGGACTGGCTGAAGGCCGAAGGCGAAAGCGACGACTCCCTGTCGGCGCGCCTGCGCGAGGGCAAGCCGGTCTTCGGCCGCTTCCGGCTGACTGGCCCGGACGGGGCGGACGTCTTGATCGAGGGTGGGATCACCCCGGTCACCGACGACGACGGCGACCTGCTGCGCTTTATCCTGATCGCCAGCGACGTGACCGAGGCGCGGCGCGCAGCAGAAGCCGAGGAACGCCGCCGCGCAGAGCACGAGGCCGCACAGGCGCAGGTCGTCGAACGGCTGCGCGCGGCGCTGGGCTCGCTTGCGCACGGGGACCTGTCGGTCCGCATCGAAGAGGTCTTCGCCGAGGCTTACGAAAGCCTGCGCGCCGATTTCAACGCGGCGGCTACCCAGCTTGCGACCACAATAGAAGGCGTCGCTGCCAATTCCGAAGGCATCCGGGGCGGTGCGGCCGAGATTTCCTCGGCGGCCGACGACATGTCGCAGCGCACCGAACGGCAAGCCGCAACCCTGGAAGAGACGGCGGCGGCGCTCGATCAGCTGACCCACTCCGTGAAGACAGCGGCGGAGGGCGCGGCGGAAGCGAACCGCATCGTCAATTCCGCCCGCGAGAACGCGGAAACATCCGGCGAGATCGTGCGCGAAGCCGTGGGCGCGATGGACGAGATTTCGTCCTCGTCCAAGCAGATCTCTCGCATTACCGAGGTCATCGACGACATCTCTTACCAGACCAATCTGCTGGCCCTGAACGCCGGCGTCGAGGCGGCGCGCGCCGGAGAAGCCGGGCGCGGCTTCGCCGTGGTCGCATCCGAGGTGCGCGCCTTGGCGCAACGGTCCTCCGACGCAGCGCGTGAGATCAACGAGCTGATCTCCAGCTCGGGGCGGCAGGTCAAGCGGGGTGTCGACCTTGTGGGGCAGGCCGGGGACGCGTTGAAAAGCATCGTGACCGGCGTGGTCGAAATGTCCCGCCATGTTGCCGAGATCGCCAATTCCTCGCAGTCGCAAAGCACGGGGCTGGCGCAGATCAACGCGGCGGTCAGCGATCTGGACCAGGTCACCCAGCAGAACGCGGCCATGTTCGAGGAAGCCACGGCAGCTGGCCATGCCCTCACGCGCGAGGCGGATCTGCTGTCCAGCGCAATGGCCAAGTTCCGCACCGGCACATCGAACGTCGTGGCGCATCCCATGCTCGAAGGGCAGGGGCGGCCTGCTGCCGGTGCGTCGGACCCGGCGCGCGCGGCCAGCGCCAGCGAGCCTGCGGGACGCGCGGCGTCCGCCGGGTCGGCGGCATCGGGCAGCCATGCGGCGGCATCGAAACCCGCCCGCAAGACCCGTCCGCCAGCGCCGACGCAACCGGTTACGGACGGCGCGACCGCGCTTGCGACCGATGCGGCCCCGGACGTGTTCGAGGACGATGCGGGCTGGGCCGATTTCTGAAGTCGTGACAGCTACGTCGCGCCTCGCCCCGGCAGGTCACCTTCGTGCGAATCGGCCCAACCCTGTGCGCACCGGGTGCGGGTCTCGCGTTCCGCGGGAACGGCGCGGGGTTGGGCGGCGGGGCCCGTGCGGAAGGCGCCGCAGGATGACGTATCGGGTCCGTCCGGGCCGAGCTCGTCCCCCCGCGAGGACCCATGCGGTCCGTTTGCAACGGTCAAACAGGTGCGATCGGGGCGGCGTCGCCAGCGTCTTGGGGAAATCGAAAACGCCCGGACCCGTAACAGTGTCCGCGCGCCAGGCGCATGTGCCGCAGCAGATATATTGTTCACGGCGGCAGGATGTGGCATCAGACTTTGGCAATCCAGACCGGAGAGTTCACTTCCATGACCGATAACGCAACGCGCCGCAGGATGATGGTGGATACGCAGGTCCGGCCCTCCGACGTCACCAAGTATCCGATCATCGACGCCATGCTTGAGGTCCCGCGCGAGCGTTTCGTGCCGGACGACGCGCGCCCGACCGCCTACGTCGACGACAACATCGACCTTGGTCCTGGCCGTACCGTGCTTGCACCGCGCACGCTGGCCAAGCTGCTGGACGCGCTGGACATCGGCACCGGCGACCTTGTGCTCGACCTTGGGGCCGGGCTTGGCTACGCGACTGCCGTGGTCTCCCGGCTGGCCGAAGCCGTCGTCGCCGTCGAAGAGGACGAGACGCGCGCCGCCGAGGCAGAGACGCTGCTGTCCGAAATCTCGGCCGACAACGCGGCCGTGGTCGCCGGATCATTGGCCGAGGGCGCCCCAAAGCACGGCCCCTATGACGTGATCCTTGTCGAGGGCGCGATCGAAACGCTGCCCGCCGCACTGGCGGACCAGCTGAAGGACGGCGGCCGCATCGGCACGCTGTTCGCGGACGGCGCGCTGTGCCAGGCCCGCATCGGCGTGAAAGCCGATGGTGTGCTGAGCTGGCGCTGGGTCTTCGACGCAAGCGCGCCGGTGCTGCCCGGCTTTGCCCGCGCGCCGGAATTCGTCCTGTGACGGTCCGGCGCGGCCCCTCCCGATTGCGGCGCCTTGTCTCGGCTGCCGTCACCGGGTGCGTGATTGCCGCGTCGACCACCACCGCACGGGCCGAGTCGCTGACCGATGCGCTGATCTCGGCCTACAACAGCTCGAACCTGCTGGAACAGAACCGTGCCCTGCTGCGCGCCGCCGACGAGGATGTCGCGCAGGCCGTCGCCACCCTGCGCCCGGTCCTGCAATGGGCGTTGACCGCGGGATACGCGCAGCCGCGACCGTTCACCGACAACTATACCGCCTCGATGTCGCTGACCACGCAGATGACGATCTATGATTTCGGCCGCACCCCGCTGGCCATCGACGTCGCCAAGGAAACGGTGCTGCTGACCCGCGACGTGCTTGTTCAGATCGAACAGCAGGTGCTGCTTGGCGCGGTCCGGGCCTACATGGAGGTCATCCGCGCCGCCCGGTTCGTCGAGCTGCGCCGCAACAACGTGCGCGTCATCACCTCGGAGGTGCGCGCCGCCCGCCAGCGGTTCGAGGTCGGGGAAGACACGCGGACCGACGTGTCGCAGGCCGAGGCCGCGCTTGCGGCAGCCCGCGCAGCGCTTGCGGCGGCGGAAGGCGACTATAACGTCGCGCGCGAGGCCTATAAGGCCGCCGTCGGCGACTATCCGGCCAACCTTGTGCGCCCCAACGTGCCGCCGATGACCGCCTCGACGCTGGACGAGGCCATCGCCATCGCGGTGCGGACGCACCCGTTGATCCACCAACGCCAGCGCGAGGTTCGGGTGGCCGAGTTGAACATCGCCCGTGCCCGCGCCGCGATGCGGCCCAGCCTGACGGGCGGCGTGACGGCCGCGGTCGATCACGACTGGAACGACAGCGTCACCGCCACGCTGTCGCTGAACCAGACGATCTATTCGGGCGGCGCGCTTGCGTCGGCGATGCGGCAGGCGATCGCCGCCGCCGAAGCCGACCGGGCCGAGCTGTTGCAATCCGTCGTGACGGTCAAGCAGGACGTGGCCAACGCATGGACCGCGCTGCGCGTCGCGATCGCCAGCACGGATGCCAGCCAGCGGCAGGTCAGCGCAAGCACCGTCGCGTTCGAGGGCGTGCGCGAGGAAGCCTCGCTTGGCGCGCGCACGACGCTTGACGTGCTGGATGCCGAACAGGATCTGCTGGACGCGCGGGCCTCGCTGATTCAGGCCGAGATTAATCAATTCGTCGCGGTTTATTCCCTGCTGGCGACGATGGGCCTGCTGACAGTCGACCACCTCGATCTAGGTATCCTGACGTACGACCCCGAAGCCTATTACGATGCGGTCAAGAACGCCCCGACGCGGATGGTCAGTCCGCAGGGCGAAAAGCTTGACCGTGTTTTGAGAAGCCTCGGCAAATAATCAATAAAGCGGCAAGAGTTGTCTGGTATCGCCCGCTTGGGTAGACTGGGCCAGAGCAGTATACAAAGGGAATGCGAATGCCCGATCCGGTTTCCAAGGTCGAAATCGAAGATGTCCTGTCGTCGATAAGGCGCCTTGTTTCTGAGGAACCGCTGCCTTCGCGCCGCCGCGCCGCGATGGCGGAGGCGAAGGATCGGCTTGTTTTGACACCCGCTCAGCGTGTAGGCGATTCGGATGACGACGCCGATGTCACCGATGCCGCCCCCGCGTTCGAGGGCGAAACCGACACCGGCACCGCCCCCGAGGCAGAGGTCGTTACCGGTGCCGAGCCTGCTTCTGAGCCGGAGGGTGAGTCGGCGCCGGCGGATACGTCTTCGGTCATTCGCCTGACGAATCCCGTCACTGTTGCCGAACCGGAACCGAACGCGGAAACCGTGGCGTACGCGCCTGCGAACGACGCCGGCGCCGCCGACGTGACCCCGAAGCTTAGCCTCGAAGCCCGGATCGCCGGGTTGGAGGCTGCGCTGGTCCGCTCTGGCGGGACGTGGGAACCCGACGGCAGCGAAGACGGGACCAGCGATGAAACCCGGCCGCTGAGTGCGGACGCGAATTACGATTTTCTGGCCGACTGGGAGCGGGAGGCCGCCGCGGCCGCGCTGGCCGAAGCGGAAGACGAGGCTGATACGGCGGAGGCCGAGGCCGCCGATACCACGCCGGAAACGGCTGCGGTCGAGGCGCCGGATACCGCGCTGTTGCTGACGGAAGAGCACGCCTTGATCGAGGTGCCCGACGTCGAGGACGAACCGGCCGAGCGTGCCGAGGTCAAAGCTGCCGCCGAGGCCGAAGACGCCGAGACGTCGCTGTTCGCCGATGAGGCGGAGCAACCGGCAGAGGATGCCGCGGCGGCAGAGACCGACGACGAGCTTGTCGTGCTGTCGGATGAACCGGCAGAGCCGGTGGCGGAGGATGAAACCGCTGAGGTTTCCGAGGCGGACGATCAGATTGATATCGTCGCCTCCATCGACCGCTTCCTTGCCGAGGCCGAAGAGAAAGAGGCCGCCGAGGACGCGACCGTTCAGGAGGCACCCGCCGAGACGGGTGCCGCGGACGAGGAGGCGGAGGACGAGGTCTTCGCGCTGATGAACGAGGTCGACGCCGAACCGGAGGTCGAAGACGCCGCCGAGTCCAAGTCAGTGCCCGAGCCCGAGCCCGAGGCGATTGCGGAAACTGACTTGGAAGCCGAAGCGCCGGCGGAACCGGAAGAAGCTGCTGACGCAGAGGCCGAGACCTCCGCAGAGTCCGAGCCGGACGCATCTGACGCGCCCGAACCGGAGGCAGAGATCGCGTTCTTCACGGCGCGGCGTCCGGCGCCCCAGCCTGTGGAAGAACAGCCTGCGGCGGATTGGGAAGATTTCGAGGATGTCGCCAGCTTCGAAGACTATTCCGGCGTCGACGAGACCGTCGATGCTTTCGCGGAAGAAACCGATGATCTGGACGGCACCCTAGCCGACGACAGCCTAGACGACGACATCCCCGACGCGCAGGACGAGTCGGTCTTTGCCAGCGAAGAGGCGGTGCTTGACGAAGAAGCCCTGCGCGAGATGGTCGCTGAACTGGTCCGCGAGGAATTGCAGGGGGTGTTGGGCGAGCGCATCACGCGCAACGTCCGCCGCCTTGTCCGGCGCGAGATCGAGCGGGCGCTGGCGCTGCGGGACCTGTCCAGCTAGGCCACCGGCTCTGCCAGCGACAGCAGGCGCCCGACGTCCGCTGACGCTTCGATGTGGGCGGCAAGGGCGTCCAGAGCGTCGTCCACGCCGGCCTCGAACCTGGTATCGCCAGTCGTTCCGCCCAGTTCGCGAAGATACGCGGCGCGAAACGCGTCTGCGGCGAACAGGCCATGCAGGTAACAGCCGCGCACCCGTCCATCGGCGCTTTGTGCGCCGTCCGGGCGGCCATCGATGGTGATCCAGGGACGGTCGCGGTCGGGGCCTTCGGTCTGCCCCAAGTGGATCTCATAGCCTTCGACCTGCTCGCCCCCGGGGACGGCGCGGGCGCGGGTCAGCGACAGGCGCTTGTGCGGCTGCATCACGGTGGTGACATCCAGCAGACCCAGACCCGGCACCCGCGTGGGCGGGCCTTCCAGCCCCTCGGGGTCGGCGATCTCGCGTCCCAGCATCTGATAGCCGCCGCACAGACCGACCACATGCCCGCCGCGCCGGACGTGGGCCTGAAGGTCGATGTCCCAGCCCTGCGCCCGGAAATCGGCAAGGTCTGCGATGGTCGACTTGGACCCGGGGATCAGTACCAGTGCGGCGTCGCCGGGCAGGGGGCGGCCGGGGGGGACGATTTCGACGCTGACGCCGGGTTCGGCCTTCAGCGGGTCGAGGTCGTCGAAATTGGCGATCCGGTTCAGGCGGGGCACCGCGATCTTCAGCGCGCCGCCACTGCGCGACTGGATGTCCATCACGTCCTCGGCGGGCAGGCGCCACGCCTCTGGGAACCACGGAAGCACCCCCAGCGGTGCCCATCCGGTGTGGTCGGCGATCGCCGCCACGCCTTCATCAAACAGTGTAACGTCGCCCCGGAACTTATTGATCATGAAGCCTTTGATGCGGTTTCGATCCGCGTCGGGCAGGACCGCGTGCGTGCCGACCATCTGGGCGATGACGCCGCCGCGTTCGATGTCGCCGACAAGGATAACCGGAACGCCAGCGGCCTCGGCGAAGCCCATGTTCGCGATATCGCCCCGGCGCAGGTTCACCTCGGCCGGGCTTCCGGCGCCCTCGACCAGCACGATGTCCGCGCCCTGCGCCAGACGATGGAAGCTGTCCAGCACCGAGGGCAGCAGCTGCGCTTTCATGCTGCCGTAGTCGCGCGCCTTCAACGTGGCGACGCGGCGGCCCTGTACGATCACCTGCGCGCCGGTATCGGTCTCGGGCTTTAGCAGGACCGGGTTCATGTCCACCACCGCGTCACGGCCCGCTGCGCGCGCCTGCAGGGCCTGTGCGCGGCCGATCTCGCCGCCATCGACGGTGACGGCGGCGTTGTTGGACATGTTCTGCGGCTTGAAGGGGGCGACGGACAGGCCCCGGCGCATCAGGGCGCGTGCAAGCCCCGCGACGACAAGCGACTTGCCGACATTGGACCCCGCCCCCTGGATCATGATCGCCTTGGTCATGCGGCTCTCCGCGTTGCTGCGACCGGGTTAGCGCGAACCGGGCAGAACCCCAACCTGAAACAGAAAAACGCGCCCCGACGGGGCGCGTCTTTCTATTGGCAGCGTCTGATGTAAGGGATCAGGCGGCTTCGGCTTGCTCTGCGAGCAGAGCGGCATTGCGGCGCTCGGACTCTTCGCGGCTGAGCGCGACCGAGGTCCGGACACCTTTTTCCACGAAGGTCATCAGGCCCTGAACGACACGTTCGTTCGGGTCGATACCTGCGCAGCTCAGCACTTCGCGGCCGTCACGGGACCGCGCCCACCGCGCGATCTGATCGGGGCCGTTGCCGTACTTCTTGTCGTCGGCAATCGCATCGTCCAGCGCAGCAAGGACCACGGCCGCAAAGAGCTTGCGCGCGCGTTGACCCTGTTCGTAGTTGAATGCAGTGCCGTCAACGAAATCAGTCATTCGACGTCCTTTTTATTGCTCTTGCGTTTTCTGGCGTGAAGCGCACTATCGCTTTTTCCACGCGATTCGGTATTTCCCATTTGGAATGGCACCTATGCGTCTGGTGCATATCCCGGTAACTACGCTTACCGTATATAGTCGTCTTGCCATAGGCATACCGCGCAGATATAGGGTGCGACCAATTCTGATCAACCTTCTGCCAAGGTTTTGACCATGCCCAAGATCAACGGAAACGAAATTCGGCCCGGTAACGTGCTTGAACATGACGGCGGCCTGTGGTCGGCGGTGAAAGTCGACCATGTGAAACCCGGCAAGGGTGGCGCGTTCGCACAGGTCGAACTTCGCAATCTGCGCAACGGCTCGAAACTGAACGAGCGTTTTCGGTCCGCCGACAAGGTCGAGCGCGTCCGGCTTGAACAGAAGGATCAGCAATTCCTGTACGAATCCGAAGGGATGCTGGTCTTTATGGACAACGAGACCTACGAACAGATCGAACTTCCGGCAGAGATTCTCGGGGAACGCCGCCCGTTCCTGCAGGATGGCATGGTTGTCCAAATCGAATATTACGACGCCGAGGCGCTGAACGCGACGCTGCCCCAGAAGGTCACCTGCAAGGTCGTCGAGACCGAGCCGGTGGTGAAGGGTCAGACCGCCGCGAACTCTTTCAAGCCGGCGATCCTGGACTGTGGCGTCAAGGTGATGGTGCCGCCGTTCGTCGGGCAGGACGAGGATATCATCGTCAACACCGAGACGATGGAATACTCGGAACGCGCCTAAGCGCCCGCTTCGGACAGCAGCCGGTCGACAAGACCGGCATAGCCGCTTCCGAACAATCGAAGATGCACAAGCGCCGGCCAAAGCTGATACAGCGGCCGGCGTTTTCGCATTTCGGGGTCGGGGGCGCCGTAGCCGTCGAAGAAACCGTCCCCGATGCGCCCGAACAGCGCCAGCATCGCCAGATCCACCTCGGCGTGCCCGTGATAGCAGGCCGGGTCGATCACGCCCGCGAAGCCATCAGGCCCCCACAGGACATTGCCGGACCACAGGTCGCCGTGCAGCAGCGCGGCGGGCGGTGCGGCGGGCAGCAGGTCGGGCAGGCGGGCTGCCAGCGTTTCCAGCCGCCGTGCAAGGTCAGGGGGCAGGGTGTCCACGTCTGCCAGCAGACGTCGTTCGGCCCAAAAGGCGGGCCAGTCCGCCATCGGCTGATTATAGATCGGAACCGGGCCAAAGGCGTGGTCGGTCGGCCAGCCATAGCTGTCCCCCTGCGCCGCATGAAGCCGGGCCAGCGCCGCGCCACAGGCCGCCCAAGCCTGTGCCGACGGGATGCCGCCATCGGGAAGCTCGGTCATCAGCAGCAGGCCGGGGGCGTCTGCGACGACCGTCGGGCAGGGGCAACCGGTGGAATGGATGGCGCGCAGCATGGCGGCCTCGGCCTGCGCCTCGGGGCCGGACTTGGCGATCAGCGTGCGGTCATCGGCCAGCGTGGCCCGAAAGACCGAGGACAGGTCGCCACCCTGCAACGGCTGCAACCGGACCACCGGCGCCCCGGCAAGGCGGGCAATGGCGTCCCCGGTCGAAACGGTCACTGTTCTGGCGGCTGGACGGTCGCGTCGCCCGCGGTCATGCCGGGCACGGCGCGGTCGAAGCGCAGGTAGGCAAGGCCGTGGCCATCCGCCTGCGTGAACAGCGTACCGGCGGGCTTGCCGCCCGCGTCGATCGCGGTGCCGGCGGGGGCAGAGCCCTGAACCGGGACGCGGACCAGACCCTTGCGCAGCTCGGTCTTGTGCTTCATCCGCGCGGTCACTTCCTGACCGACGAAGCAGCCCTTGCGGAAATCCACGCCGGACAGCCGTTCGAACCCGGACTCGAGGATATAGCTGTCGTCGGGGATCAGCTCGATCCCGCTTTCGGGGACGCAGGCGGCGACGCGCAGCGCGTCCCAGTCGGCCCCCAGCGGTTCGGCGTCGAGCGCGCCGTAATAGCGCCAGCCAAGGCTGGCATCGCGCGGATCGGCGAAGGCGCCTTCGGGCGCGTCGCCAAGACCGCGCCAGACCGGCGTGTCGCGCTCTTCCAGCACCACCTTGGACCGCATCTTGTACAGCGTCAGGCGTTTCATCAGGCCATCGGCAAGGTCGGCCTGCACGTCGATCAGGATCTCGTCGCCCACCGGCACCAGCATGAAATCCGCAAGGTACTTGCCCTGCGGCGTCAGCAGGGCGGCATAGACCAGCCCCTGCGACAGGCGCTTGACGTCGTTGGTGATCAGCCCCTGCAGGAACGCTTCGCGGTCTGCGCCGCTGACGGCGATGATGCGGCGGTCTGCAATTCTGTCGGCCTGCATTTGTCAGTGCCCCCTTCTGTTCGAACTGGTAATATATGCCCTGAGCGGCCGAGCGAAAGGACCCATGCGCGCCCCCGTTTCCATCGTGATCCCGACACTGAACGCCGCCGAAAGCCTGCCCGCGACGCTGGGCTGCCTTGGCGAGGGGCTGGAGGCCGGGCTGATCCGCGAGTTGATCCTTAGCGACGGGGGGTCCTCGGACGGGACCACGGGGCTTGGCGACGCGGCGGGCGCGCTGGTGGTCAGCGGCCCCGCTGGGCGGGGTGGGCAGCTTCGGCGCGGCGCCGATCAGGCAGAGGGCGACTGGCTGCTGTTCCTGCACGCCGACACCTGTCTTGGCGACGGCTGGACCGCCGCGCTGCTGGCGCATCTGCGGGACCGGGACGGGCAGGCGGGCTATTTCCGGCTGGGGTTCCGCGCGTCCGGGCTGGCGCCCCGGATCGTGGCGGGTTGGGCGAACTGGCGCTCGCGTGCGTTCGGGCTGCCTTATGGCGATCAGGGGCTTCTGATCTCGCGCAGCCTGTACGACAGCGTCGGGGGCTTCCCGGATATCCCGCTGATGGAGGACGTCGCGCTGGCGCAGAAGCTGGGCGGGCGTCTGGTCGCGCTGGATGCCCGCGCTTGGACCAGCGCCGAGAGGTATCAGCGGGACGGCTGGCTGCGGCGGGGCGGGCGGAACCTTGTGACGCTGACGCGCTACCTGCTGGGCGCGGACCCCGCCCGGCTGCGGCGCGGGTACGAACGGGGCGGTGGCGGCTAGACGGTCGGCCTAGTCCTCGCTGAACTGCAGGCGGTACAGGTCGGCATAGATGCCGCCCCGCGCGATCAGGTCTTCATGCGTGCCTTCGTCGACCACGCGGCCCGCGTCCATCACCACGATCTTGTCCGCCTGCCGGATCGTCGCCAGCCGGTGCGCGATTACCAGCGTGGTGCGGCCCTGCGACAGCTTGTCGAGCGCCTGCTGCACCGCCGCCTCGCTGGCGGCGTCCAGGGCCGATGTCGCCTCGTCCAGCAGCAGGATGGGGGCGTCGCGCAGCAGGGCGCGGGCGATGGCTACGCGCTGACGCTGGCCGCCCGACAGGGACGAGCCGCGCGGGCCAGCGGGTGTGTCGACGCCGTCGGACAGGCGCGGCAGGAAGTCGGACACGAAGGCGGCGTCCAGCGCCTCGGTCAGGCGGGCGTCGTCGCGGCCCAGCAGGACGTTGTCGCGGATCGTCTCGTCGAACAGCTGCGCGTCCTGCGTCACGACGGAAAACAACTGGCGCAGGTCCTCAAGCGGCAGGTCGGACACCGGCACGCCGCCGACGGTGACGCTGCCGGATTGCGGGTCGACCAGCCGTGTCAGCACGCGGAACACGGTGCTTTTGCCCGCCCCGGACGCGCCGACCAGCGCCGTGGTCTTGCCCGCTTCGGCGACGAAGCCCGCGCCGCGCAGAACCGGCAGGTCGCCATAGGTCAGACCGACGTCCTCCAGCCGCACGTCGGCCTGCGCGGCGGGGCCGGGCAGGGCGCGCGGGGTGGCCGGAGAGCTGATGGTCGGCCGTTCCTCGAACACGGCGTGCAGCCGTTCAAGGCTGGCCAGCGCCGCCTGCCACGCGCCGGACACGTTGCCGATCCGGCGCATCGGTTCGAACACCAGCGCCATCGCGGTGAAGAACGACATGAACTCGCCCACGGTCTTGGTGCCGTCGATGATCTGCAGCCCGCCGTAGGTCAGCACGCCGAGAAAGCCGATGCCCGCCACGATGTCCATCATCGCCGGGATGCCCGCCTGTCCGGCCTCGGACTTGATCTGTGCCCGCACGAAGCCGCCAAGCTGGGCGGAATAGCGGTCCGCCTCGCGCTGTTCGATGGTGTTCAGCTTGATGGTGTCGATGCCGTGGAACGTCTCGTCCAGCCGGGTGGACAGCACGGCGGCGGCGTTGCGGGCGGTGCGGGTCGTGCGCCGGACCCAGCGTTGCAACAGCACCATCGGCCCCATCAGCACCGGCGCGCCCGCGACCGCGATCAGGGTCCACAGCCAGTCGATCGACAGCGCGACGCCCAGAAGCGACACCAGCGCCACGGCGTCGCGGCCCAGTGCCGAAAAGACGGTGGACCAGATCCGACCCGCCGCCAGCGTGTCGCCCCGGACCCGTTCGATCAGCAGGCCGGGCGAATTGCGCTGGAAGAAGCCGCTGTCAAGCTTCAGCATGTGGGCCACCATGTCGGACTGCAGCGCCGCCGACACCCATTGCCCCACCGCCATCATCAGGACCCGCTGGCCGAACCCCGACAGGGCGCGCAGCAGGAACACCCCGAACACCGCGCCCGCGACCCACTTGATCGCGCCACGGTCGCCCGCGACGAAGACCTGATCGAACATCGGCTTGATCAGGTAGGACAGCGCGCCCAGCATCCCGCCCTCGATCGCCATCAGCAGGACGGCCAGTAGGATCACCCAGATGTGCCGCCGCAGATAGCTGCGCCACAGCCAGCGCGTCAGGGCGCGGCTGTCGGTCATGCGCGGGCCTGCTTGCGTTCGAAGGACGCGGTGATCGCCTTCGGGTCATAGCGGTCGTGGAACCACTGGCGCAGGCTCATGGGCGTTTGCGCGGCGTCGGCCTCGTACACGTCAAGGACGTGGTCCATCAGGCCGGTGCGGGTGTGCTTGAGGTGGGCATAGCGAAGTCCGAGCATCCTGCGGGCATCGTCCACGCTGGCGCCTTCCTTGTCCATCAGCCACATCGCGGCGACCAGCCCGGCGCGGTCGGCGCCCGACTTGCAGTGGAACAGGAAGGGTTTCTTCGTCTCAAGCTCGTCGAAGATGTCGAACAGTTTCAGGAACTTCTCACGCGCAACCAACGACCGGGCGTAGATCTTGTGATCGATCAGCTCGATCCCCAGCGCGTCGCAGGTTTCCTTCTCGAACAGGTAATGCGCATAGCTGTCCTGCCCGCGCAGGTTCAGGATCGTGCGGATGCCCATCGCGTGGATCTTGCGCAGCCGGGCCGGGGACGGCTGGTTCGATCGCCAGACGCCCGGCGCGATCTGGTCCATGTTGGTCCAGACGGTGCGCAGCAGGCCGTGATCCGACAGGTAGAAATGCCACTTTGCCCGCCGCCGGGCGGCGGGGGTCGAAATGTCCTGTCCGAACGACTTGGAAAAGCGCCGTTCGGCCTCGTGGATACGCTGGAAGAGCTTGCCGAGCATGTAGGGTCCGAACGGTGGAACTGCAGAGCGGGGATGTAATGGCAATCGGGCTTCAGGACAAGCCGGGCGCCGATTGACGCGGCCTGCGGGCGGGACTAACGGAATGGAGTACTTGATCGGAGTTAAGCCCATGTCGCTTGCCAACGGCCGCGAATACCTTGCCATCCCCGGACCGTCGGTCATGCCCGACCGCGTGCTGCGCGCCATGCACCGCGCGGCGCCCAATATCTACGAGGGCGCCATCGTCGACGAGGTCGCGGGCATCGCGGCGGATCTGAAGCGGGTCGCGAAGACGGAAAGCAACCTTGCGATCTATATCGCCAACGGTCACGGCGCATGGGAGGCGGCGATGGCCAACACCCACTCGCGCGGGGACCTGTGCCTTGTGCTGGCCACCGGCCGCTTCGCGCTTGGCTGGTCGATGCACGCGCAGGGGCTTGGGATCGAACTGGACGTGATGGACTTCGGCAAGTCTTCGGACGTCGACCTTGAACAGGTGGCCGAACGCATCGCCGCCGACACAGAGCATCGGATCAAGTCGGTGATCGTGGTGCATGTCGACACCGCAAGCTCAGTTCGCAACGACATCCCCGGCATCCGCCGCGTGCTGGACGAGGCCGGGCACCCCGCGCTGTTCATGGTGGACTGCATCGCGTCGCTGGCCTGCGACGACTTCCCGATGGACGAGTGGGGCGTCGACCTGATGGTTGCGGCCTGCCAGAAGGGGTTGATGACGCCTCCGGGCCTGTCTTTCGTGTTCTTCAACGACAAGGCCGACCGCCTGCGCGACAGCGCCAACTGCGTGACGACCTACTGGGACTGGCGCCCGCGCGCATGGCCGCAGGAGTTTTACCAGTACTTCGGCGGCACCGCGCCGACGCACCACCTGTTCGGCCTGCGCGCTGCGCTGGACATGATCTTCGAGGAAGGGCTCGACGAGGTCTTCTCGCGCCACGCCACGCTGGCCCGCGCCGTCTGGGCCGCGTTCGATGCGTGGGGCACCGAAGGGCCGCTGAAGATGAACATCGCCGATCCGTCGAAGCGGTCGAACGCGGTCACGGCGCTGTCGATCGGCGCGCCGTGGGGCAACGACGTGCGCAAGTGGGTCGAGGCGAACGCGGGCGTGACGCTGGGGCTGGGGATCGGCATGGTCGACCGCTCGAACCCGTCGTCGCACGGCTTCTTCCGCATCGCCCACATGGGCCACGTCAACACGCACATGGTGCTGGGCGCGCTGGGATCGCTGGAAGCCGCGCTGACCGCGCTGGACATCCCGCACGGAACCGGCGCGCTGGAAGCAGCCGCGGCGGTCTGCGCCGGACGGTAACGTATACGGCTGGGGTGCGGTTCGAAACCGCGCCCCGTCACCTGCCAAGGGAAACGGGCGTCAGCGCCTGCGTTTCAGCAGCACGTCGGCAAGGGCCGACAGGATCAGCACGGTCGCCATGCCGTAGGCCGCCCAGATCGCGAACAGCACGACGAACAGCAACAGACCTGCCGTCCAGAGAAAAGGTGCGGTGAAATCTTCAACCCGGCCCGCGTTGGGAAGGGGATGCCTTTGACTGCGCTCGTGCTGGTACGACATGCGCTACTCCGTGATCGGGGGCGGTCGTCCTCCCGCTCCGCCCGATGCCTAGATCCCGCAATCTAGCACGCCGAACCGCGCCGGCCATAGCCTCGTTGCGTCACGATCCCGCGCGCGCGGCCTCCAGCGCCTGCGGCAGCACCTCGGCCAGCAGGTCGAGGTCGGCACCGGTGCCCGCCGAGATGCGGATGCAGCGGTCCTGCGGCGCGACGAAGGGCATCCGCACGAAGATGTCCCGCGACAGCAGCTCTGTCAGAACCTTGCGGGCAAAGACGCCGTCTTCGCCGCAGTCCAGCGTGACGAAATTGGTGGCCGAGGGCAGGGGCGTCAGCCCGTTCGCCGAGGCGATGGCGCTGATGCGTTCGCGGGCCCAGCCGACCTGCGCCACGACCGAGATCATGTAATCCGGGTCGTTCAGCGCGGCCAGCGCACCGGCCTGGCTGATCCGGCTCATGCCGAAATGGTTGCGGACCTTGTCGAAGGACTGGATCAGGTCAGGCGCCGCGATGCCATAGCCGACGCGCGCGCCAGCCATGCCGTAAGCCTTCGAGAACGTGCGGAAGCGGATCACGCGGGGGTCTTCCGCCGCGATCCGGGGCAGCGCCTCGTTGGGCAGGAAATGGTGATAGGCTTCGTCCAGCACCAGCAGGCAGCCGTCCGGCAGGTCCGCGACCATGCGTTCGATCACCGTGCCGTCGTGCCACGTCCCCATCGGGTTGTCGGGGTTCGCAAGGTAGATCAGCTTGGCGCCCGTCTCGGCGGCCTTCGCCACCAGCGCCTGCGGGTCTTCACGGTCGTCGCGATAGGGCACCTTGTGCAGCTCGGCGCCATAGCCCGCGACGTGGTAGTTGAACGTCGGATAGGCCCCGTCCGAGGTCACGACCGCGTCGCCGGGTCCGGCGATCAGCCGGACGATATAGCCCAGCAGGCCGTCGATCCCTTCGCCGACGATGATGTTCTCGGGCTGGACCTGTTCCACCTCGGCCAGCGCGTGGCGCAGATCGTGGTTCTCGGGGTCGCCGTACATCCATGTGTCAGCGGCGGCGGCCTGCATCGCGGCGACGGCCAGCGGCGAGGGGCCGAAGACCGATTCGTTCGCGCCCAGCCGGGCCCGGAACAGGGCGCCGCGGCCACGCTCCTGCGTTTCGGGCCCCACGAAGGGCACGGTCGAGGGCAGCGAGGCGGCAAGCGGGGTGTAGCGTGGTGTCGTCATCGTCGGCAGAATGCACTTTTTTGCAGCACGGTAAAGATTGCGACACATGACGTGATCGCGCGCGGGCCGGCTGGTGGACAGAGGGGCCGGCGCCACGATGGCGCCGGCAGTTTTGGCGGACCTGCCGTCAGGTGTTGTCGTCGTCGTCCATCGGCATGTCGCGGGTCGGTTCGACCGCCTCGGTCGCCGAAGTCGGCGTTGTGGCGGTGTCGTCGGCGGGCGGAAGCGATTTCGCCGACCGCTCGGGGTTGGCCACCTTCAGCGTCTGGGGCGAGCCGTCCTTCGCTTCGCCCAGCCAGATGGTCTGCTGCGGGAACGGGATCTCGATGCCGCGTTCGTCGAAGACGCGCTTGACGATGCCGTTGTACTCGCGGCCCACGCCCCACTGTTTGCCCGGCGCGCACTTGATCCGCGCGCGCAGCACGACCGCGCTGTCGCCAAGGCTGTTGACCCCGAAATACTCGAAGTCGCCGATGATAGCCTCTGCCTGTTCCGGGTCGGAGCGCAGGATCTCGAACGCGTCGATCATCGCCTGCTTCGCCTCTTCGGTGTCCTCGCGATAGGCGATGCCCATGTCGCAGACGTAATAGCCGAAGTCCTTCACGTAGTTCGACACCATGTCGACCGACGAGAAGGGGATGATGTGGTAGACGCCCTGCACGTCGCGCAGCGAAGCGGACCGGATCGTCAGCCTCTCGACCGACCCGGTCGTGCCGCCGACGGTCACCACGTCGCCCACGTTCATCGCGTTCTCAAGCTGGATGAACACGCCGGTGATGATGTCCTGCACCATCTTCTGCGCGCCGAAACCGATGGCCAGACCCAGCACCCCGGCCGAGGCCAGCAGCGGCGCGATATCCAGCCCCAGTTCCGACAGAACGAACATCAGCGTGATGATGATCAGCGCGATCGTCGCCGCGTTGCGCAGCAGCGTCAGCAGGGTGCGTTCGCGCGCGGTGGCGACCTGTCCGAACTCGGGGTTCAGGCGGTAGTCGACCCACGACGTCAGCGCCAGCCACACAAGGAACGACGCCAGCAGCACCAGCGCGACCGAGAAGATCGCCCCCGTCGCGCGGATGCCGAACTGGCTGACCATCCAGCCGCGCAGGTCGATCAGGCTGATCGCGTTCAGCGCCAGCAGCACGACCGCCGCGAAGATCACCAGCCGCAGGATGTACAGAACCTTGGGCACGAAGCGGTTCAGCCGCCGTTCCAGCAGCGGCAGACGTGCGGACAGCCCCTCGGGGACCTGCACGCCGCGCACCATCACACGGGTCAGCACGCCCGACAGCAGCAGACCCAGCAACGCGATCACAGCCACCTGCCCAGAGCCAAGCAGCGTCTGGAACGCCGCGTCTCCGGGACGGGCCAGGACGACGAAGAACAGGACCAGCAGGTACAGCAGCGCGGGCCAGTGCCAGTTGCGGGCCAGATAAGCCAGCGGGCCATGCCTGCGGTGCGGAGCGGCGGCTTCGGCGTCGGCCTGAAGTTCCGCGTCGATTTCGGGATGGACCTCGGCCGGTTCCGCGCCCGGCGCCTTGGCCAGCCGGGTCTTGTCGCAAAGGATCCAGTCCGCCACGGCGCGGCGGTTGCGGATCACAAGGAACACGGCGAAGGCCAGCACCGCGAAGGCGATCAGCGCCGATACGGCGCGGCCCGCGGCGAACGAGACGTTCACGTTGATGATCGGAACGACCAGCAGCATCCCGTAGCCGATGACCCCGATGATAAGCCCAAGGCGGCGCGACATGTAGCGGGCGGCGCGGTCGGTGACCGGCAGAATCCGCAGGGCGCCGGACGAGGGCGACAGGATCATCCGTGCGCCGACCTTGGCCAGTTCGACCAGCAGGAAGGCGTTCAGGTACAGGGTCTGCCGGATGCCGATGGTGCCGAAATCGCCAAGCGCCAGCACCGCCAGCGCATAGCCCGCGGCCCACGCGACGATCACGATCAGCGCGTCCATGATCGACGAGACCGCGAACAGCCCCACGGTGCGGATCCAGCCGCTGTCCCGCGCCCGGCCACCCATGCGGGCGTAGATGCCCTTGGCGATCCGGCGCAGCACGATGAACACCAGCACCGTCCCGATGATCACCAGCGCAAGCTCTCTCAGCGCGTCCAGAAGGACGGATGTCTCGTTCCCCGACAAGCCGTCGAACACGGCGGACGCGCCGGTCACCTGCGTCCAGACCGCCCCCAGTTGCCCTGCGACCCCTTCGGCGACCTCTTGCGTGACCAGCGCGATGCGCCGCCCGAACGACAGGTCGGCCGGTTCCTCGGCGGTCGCGGTTTCCAGCGTCTCGACGATGGCGTCGGGCGTGGTGTCAGATCCAGCACCAGCGGCCTTGAGCTTCTCCAGCAACTTGGCCCGCTGGGTGTCGTCTTCCAGCACCTCGATCAGCAGGTCGACGCTTGACGGCGCGGCCTCCTGCGCCATGGCTGGCAGGATCGGCAGAAGGGAAAGGGAAAGCAGAACAGCGGTCAGAAACCGGGCCAGAGATCGTCGCATCGTTACTCGCGTCTTATTACCAACGTGCCCGATATACAGATCGGGTCTGCCTAAGGATCAATCGTGAATCCGTGCATGTCGCAAGCATGTTCTCCCGGCACCACCCTTTCCGGCGGTCTGGCGCATATGGTCTGCGTTCCGCGGGCGAGGCGGCGGGGAGGGGAAAGGGGCGTTTGACCGGCTGAAGGCGGCGGTGGCGGGCCTAGTACAGCCCGCCGGTACTGAGCGTTCCGAAGTCGGCCTTGTCGGGAATGATCGTGACCTGACCGTCCGAGGTTTCGACGGTAACGCCCTGATCGATCACGCCTTCGCCTTCGCCCGGGGCGAACATCGGCAGGTTCGACCCCATCGCCCAGCCGCCATCGAACATGACGCCGAACACGGGCTCTTCGCCGCTGCGGAAATACTCGGCCACCACGTTTTCGCCCTGCGCGTCATCGGGCAGGCGAGCGCCGGTGAAGCGGTCGATCTTGATGAACCGCCCGCCAGGAGGCACGTCGAACGGACCGCCGCCGTACTTCTCGGTCGCGACCTTCATGAACTCGTTCCAGACCGGGGCACACATGCCGCCGCCCGAAGCGCCCGGCATCCGGCGCGGCCGGTCATAGCCGATATAGCAGCCCGCCACGATGTTCGAGGTGAAGCCCACGAACCAGACGTCCTTGGCGTCGTTGGTGGTTCCGGTCTTTCCGGCCACCGGCACGCCGACGTTGACGCGGCCCGCGGCCGTGCCGCGCTGCACCACGCCCTGCATCATCGACGTCAGCTGGTATGCGGTGATCGCGTTCATCACCCGTTCGTTGTGCGACACGATCTCGGGGGCCAGCCCGTTTTCCAGCGACGCCACCTCGCAGTCGACGCATTCGCGCTGGTCGTGGCGATAGATCGTCTCGCCCCGGCGGTTCTGCACACGGTCGACCAGCGTCGGTTCGACCCGCCGCCCGCCGTTGGCGAACATCGCGTAGGCGGCGACCATCTTGAACAGCGTCGTCTCCTGCGCGCCAAGGCTGTTGGCAAGGAAGGGTTCCAGCCGGTCGTAGACGCCGAAGCGTTCCGCGTAGCTGGCCACAAGGTCCATCCCGATCTCTTGCGCAAGGCGCACGGTCATCAGGTTCCGCGACCGTTCGATGCCGGTCCGCAGCGGCGTCGGCCCGTAGAACTGTTGCGAGGCATTGGTGGGCCGCCACACACCGGCGCCGGTGTCGACCTCGATCGGGGCGTCGATCAGGATGGTGGCGGGGGTGAAGCCGCTGTCCAGCGCCGAGGCATAGACGAAGGGCTTGAAGCTGGACCCGGGCTGCCGCGTCGCTTGTGTCGCGCGGTTGAACACGGAATCGTCGTAGCTGAAGCCGCCCTGCATCGCCAGCACGCGGCCGTTCTCGACGTCCATCGCCATGAAACCGCCCTGCACCTCGGGGACCTGCCGCAGCGTCCAGCGAATGAAGCTGCCGTCGCTGTCCGAGGTCATGGCGCGGATGTGCACGACGTCGCCCACCTTCAGCAGGTCGCCCGCGACGTTGGCGCGGTTGCCAAGCGATCCGTCTTCCCGGCGCGGGCGGGCCCATGTCACGTCCTTGGCGGGAATCCAGTGGCCGTCGTCGTCTTCGTCCACGCCCTCGATGCCGATCCGGGCGTCGTTGTTGCCGACCTCCAGCACCACGGCGGGATGCCAGCCCGCGATGTCGCGCGCGATGTCGACGTCGGCCAGCGCCGCGCGCCAGTCGTCCTCGGTCGTCAGCAGCGAGGGGTCGAGCGTGGTGACCGTGCCATGCCACACGCCAAGGCCCCGGTCGTAGGTTTCCAGCCCGTTTTGCAGCGCGGTCGCCGCAACCTGCTGCAGTTCGGGGTCGATGGTGGCCCGGATCGTCAGGCCGCCGCCGAAGAATTCCTCGGTCCCGAAGTCGCGCGACAGCTGGCGGCGGATCTCGTCGGTGAAGTAATCGCGCGGCGGCAGCACCGACCGGAAGCTGTCGAAGTCGCCGGCCTGCACCGTCCGCAGCGGGTCTTCCGAGGCGATGTCGTACTGGGCCGGGGTGATATAGCCGTTCTCGCGCATCTCGCGCAGCACATAGTCGCGCCGCGACAGGGCAAAGTCGCGGTCGCGCACCGGGTGCGTCCGCGCGGGCTGTTGCGGCAGGGCGCCCAGATAGGCGGCCTCGGCCACGGTCAGCTCCTCGAGCGTCTTGTTGAAATACACCTGCGCGGCGGCGGTCACGCCGTACGAGTTCTGGCCCAGATAGATTTCGTTCAGGTACAGTTCCAGGATCTGGTCCTTGGTCAGCGTGTTCTCCAGCCGCACCGACAGGATCAGTTCCTTGATCTTCCGTTCCGCCGACCGGTCCGACGACAGCAGGAAGTTCTTCACCACCTGCTGCGGAATGGTCGAGGCGCCCCGCAGCCGTCCGCCGCGCAAGGCGTCCAGCGCCGCCGCCACCATGCCGCGCGGGTCATAGCCGCGGTGCTGGTAGAAGTTCTTGTCCTCGGCCGAGATGAAGGCCTGCTTCACGATGTCGGGAATGTCCTCGATCGGGGTGAACAGGCGGCGTTCCTTGGCGAACTCGTCGATCAGCCGCCCCTCGCCGCTGTAGATGCGGCTGATGGTGGGGGGCGCGTACAGCGCCAGCTGTTCGTGATTCGGAAGGTCGCGGCCGTACATGTAGAACACCGCGCCGATGGTCAGCGCGGCCATGACGATGCCGATCGTGATCCAGCTGAAGATGGCGCCGAAGAACGATGCGATGATGCGCAGCATGGACAATTCCTGCCTTTCCCGGATCAGACGGGGACTATAGAAGCTTTGGGTTCACGTCAAAAGAAGGATCGGCGGCATCGCGCCCATGTGATGGTGCGGCCCAAGGCCGCGTCGCTGCCGGGGGGTTGCGCAGGGCGCGCCCCGTCCATAACGCTTCCGGGATGAGACCCGAGGATATTCTGCCCACATACGAACGCGTTGCGCGCGGTTACGCCGCCAGCCGCGACAAGACCCTGTTCGAACGGCGCTGGCTGGACCGGATGCTGAACTTCGCGCCGGGGCGCCGCGTGCTGGACATCGGCTGCGGCCCCGGCCGGCCGATTGCCGAATACCTGCTGGACCGCCGCTGCGTGGTGACCGGGGTCGACGGCGCGCCTGCGATGGTGGCGCTGTTCCGGCAGAACCTGCCCGGGGCCGACTGCATCCGGTCCGACATGCGCGGTCTGAACCTTGGCCGCCGGTTCGACGCGCTGCTGGCTTGGGACAGCTTTTTCCACCTGTCGCCCGGCGATCAGCGCGAGATGTTCCCGACCTTCGCCGCCCATGCCGCGCCGCGCGCGGTGCTGATGTTCACCTCGGGCCCCGACGCCGGAGAGCCGATTGGCCGGGTCGAGGGCGAGCCCGTCTATCACGCCAGCCTGTCACCGGATGAGTACCGCGCCTGCCTTGATGCGGCCGGGTTCGACGTGGTGGATTTCAAGCCCGAGGACCCGGCCTGCGCCGGCCACTCGGTCTGGCTGGCCCGCAAGCGCCGCGACGAAGACGCCTGACGCGCCCGCGTCACTGCCGCAGCAGCTCTGCCTCGGCGGCATCCGCCGCGGCCCACGCCAGCAGCGCGTCGCGAATGCCAAGCGCGGCGGCGGCGCGCCAGTCTTCGGACGTCAGGTTCTCGCGGTCGGTTTCGGACGACAGGAACCCCAATTCGATCAGCACCGACGGGATGTCCGCCGCCTTCAGAACGGAAAACGACGCCTCCAGCCGGGGACGCTTGTACAGCGGGCCGATGGTGTCGTGCAGCCCTGCGACAAGCGCGTCCGCCAAACGGTCCGACCGTGGCTGCGTCTCGTTCCGCGCCAGTTCCATCAGAACCCGCGCGATCCGGTCGTCATGCTCGGTCAGGTCGACGCCCGCCAGCAGATCGCCCCGGTCGTGCCGCTCCGCCAGCTTCTCGGACGCGACGTCCGACGCGATCTCGCTCAGGGTATAGATCGTGGCGCCCCGCGCACGCCCCTCGGCCAGCGCGTCGGCATGAAGCGAGATGAACACATCCGCCCCCGCCATCCGCGCGATCGAGACGCGCATCTCCAAAGGCACGAAGATATCGTCGTCGCGGGTCATATAAACCTCGAACCCGCCGGTCCGGCGCAGCACGTCGCGCAGGTCGCGGGCGAACTGCAGCATCAGGGCCGCCTCGACCACGCCGTCGCGCTCTGCACCCGGGTCGATGCCGCCGTGGCCGGGGTCCAGCACCACCACCACAGGGCGCGTCCCGTCCTGCCGCCGATGCGCGGGTTCTGCCGGGACGGCGGGCTCGGGCAGGGCGAACAGGGCGCTGGACGGCGCACCGGCGGCTTCGGCGAACGCCTCGGGCGCCACAGGGGTCAGCCGCACGGTGACGGCGGCTTCCGCGCCGGTGTCCATCCAGGCCTCGGACACCGCCATCGGCGCCGCCAGCTCGACCACCATCCGCGACCAGCCGGGACGGAACGGGCCGACCGACACCGACGTCACCGCCTTTGACCGGTCGAACCCCTCGGGGTCCAGCCCGGTCCAGTCGACGGTCGAGAAATCCAGCACCAGCCGACGCGGCGCGTCCAGCGTGAAGACGCGGTAGGGCACCGGCTGGCTCAGGGCCAGGACCAGTTCCGCACCCTCCGCGCTGTCGCTGATCGAGGACGCGGCCGCGTCGACGCGCGCCAGTCCCGCAAGGTCCTGCGCCTGAACCGCCACGCCCCAGAAGAGCGCGCAAAATATGATGAAAAGCCTGCTCATGTCGCCTTCGCCGGTCTGCGCCGATGTGCGCCGAACCATACCGGCTTTCCCGACGCACGAAAAGCACCGACCGCAAGACGGGCCCTCCGCTTGCTTCTTCTCTTTCCAAATACCTCGGGGGAGTCGCGAAGCGACGGGGGCAGCGCCCCCATCGCGCTGGATACTAGCGCACCTTCGGTGTGACGGGAGGCAGAGCCCCCATCCGCCCTGTCGCAATCGCGCCTCCGACGCGCGCCCATCCCGCCCCGCGACCGCGCGTTACCGTGCGGCCATGAACGCCTTCAGCCGTGCCAGCCCCTCGCGGATGTCCTCGGTGGACCGCGCATAGGAAAACCGCAGCGTTCCGGCACCGCGTGCGGCGTCGAAATCCAGCCCCGGCGTCACCGCCACCCCGGCCTCGCGCAGGATCTCCGCCGCGAAGGCGCGGCTGTCCGAGGTCAGCGCCGACACGTCCGCATAGACGTAGAACGCCCCGTCCGGCGGCGCGATCTCGGTAAAGCCCGCGTCCGGCAGGCCCTCCAGCATCAGGCGCCGGTTCTCGGCATAGACCGCCATGTTCGCCTGCAACTCGTCGGTGCAGTCCATCGCCGCCAGCGCCGCGACCTGGCTGACGTGGGGCGCGCAGATGAACATGTTCTGCGCCAGCCGCTCGACGGCGCGGACGTGGTCCTCGGGCACCACCATCCAGCCGACCCGCCATCCAGTCATGCTGAAGTACTTCGAGAACGAGTTGATCACATAGACGTCGTCCGAGATTTCCAGCGCCGTCACCGCTTTCCGCTCGTATTCGATGCCGTGATAGATCTCGTCCGAGATGAAGGCCGTGCCGTTCGCCTGCGCCGCCCCGATCAGCGCCGCCAGCGCGTCGCGGTCCAGCATCGTGCCGGTGGGGTTCGCGGGCGAGGCGACCATCAGCCCGGCAAGATCCGGCGGCAGGTCGCCCGGCACCGGCTGAAGCCGGTTTTCCGGCGCGGTTTCGATCATCACCGGGGTCAGGCCCAGTGCGGTCAGGATGTGGCGGTACGACGGATAGCCCGGCGCGCCGATGCCCACCTTGTCGCCGCTGTCGAACAGCGCCGAGAAGGCCAGCAGGAACGCGCCCGACGACCCCGATGTGACAACCACGCGGGCCGGGTCCAGATCGACGCCGTACCAGTCTTGGTACAGCCCCGCGATCCGCTCGCGCAGCGCGGGCAGCCCCAGCGATACGGTATAGCCCAGCGGGTCCGCGCCCATCGCCCGGGTCAGCGCGGCCCGCGCGCCGGCGGGGGCCGGGGTGCCCGGCTGGCCCACCTCCATATGGATAACGTGTTGCCCGGAAGCCTCGGCCTGCCGCGCCGCTTCCATTACATCCATCACAATGAAGGGATCGACTTCGCTGCGCCTTGAGTTCCGCATCCCGCCCTCTCTATGCTCTGCCGCAACGCAGGACCTGCACCCGGAGAGACGGACAGTCAATGGCGCCCCACGTACCCACGCGACTGCGCGCAGATGCGCGCGACGCCGGTCGTGCGGCTGTTGGCCCGCACCCGTCGCGCGGCGTCGCAGGATGGATCCGGTCCCGGGATATGTTATCAGCGGCGCACGCCGCCGGAATTCAGTGAGGAAAAACCATATGAAAACCCGTCTTCCGCTGGTCGCCGCGCTGGTCGCGATGACCGCCACGCCTCTGGCCGCTTTCGACCTGTCCCAGATGACCGAGGAAGAGCGGATGATCTTCCGGTCCGAGGTCCGCAACTACCTGATGGACAACCCCGAGGTTCTGCTCGAGGCGATTAATGTGCTGGAACAGCGTCAGGCCGAAGTGCAGGCCGCCAACGACGTGACGCTGGTCGAGACCAACAGCGACGAACTGTTCGACGACGGCTATTCGTGGGTCGGCGGCAACCCGGACGGCGACATCACCATCGTCGAGTTCATGGACTACCGCTGTGGCTACTGCCGCAAGGCGCACCCCGAGGTGTCCGAGCTGATCGAAAGCGACGGCAACATCCGCTACATCGTCAAGGAATTCCCGATCCTCGGTGAACAGTCGGTTCTGGCGTCGCGCTTCGCGATCGCCGTGAAGGCGGTCGAGGGCGACGAAGCCTACGGCACCGTGCACGACCTGCTGATGACGATGCGGGGCGAAGTCACCGAGGAAGGCCTGTCGGCGATGTCGGAGGAGCAGGGCTTCGACACCCCCGCCGTGTTCGACGCGATGAACAGCGCCGAGACCGAGACGATCATCGCCCAGAACCGCGCGCTGGCGCAGCGCATGGCGATCAGCGGCACGCCCTCCTTCATCTTCGAATCCGAGATGGTGCGCGGCTATGTCCCGCTGGACGGCATGCGCGAGATCCTCGCCGAGGTTCGGGCCGAGGGCTGATCGCCCGGCCTTCTGCGGGCGCCCGGATGCGCGGCGCCCGCGCTTTGACGATGCTGACCGACACCGACCTTGCCCGGTATTGCGCCCGTCTCGGGCTCGATACATTGCCGCCCGCCACGCCCGAGGGTCTGGCGCGCCTGCAGTCCGCGCAGTTGGGCAGCCTCCCGTTCGAGGGGATCGAGCCCTTTCTGGGCCACACCCCGTCGCTTGCCCCCTCTGACATCGCCGCCAAGATCCTGCACCGGGGACGGGGCGGGTATTGCTATGAACTCAACACGCTGTTCGGCGCGGCCATGACCGCCGCCGGGTTCGACGCCCGCCGCGCCTTGGCCCGCGTGCTGCAGCGCAATCCCGAACCCGGTGCGCGCAGCCATCTTGCTTGGATAGTGCGCATCGGCGACAGCCGCTGGCTGGCCGACACCGGCTTTGGCGGCCCCGGCGCGCGCACCCCGATCGAGATCAGGCCGGGCGAGCAGGCCGCCGCGAACGGCACCTACCGCATGACCCGTAACGAGACGCTGGGCGAGGATGTGCTGGAACGCCTGACGCCCGACGGCTGGCAGAAGCTGTACAGTTTCGACGGCGCCTCGGTCACCGATGCCGAGGTCGAAGCCGCCAATCATGTCGCCGCAACGTGGCGCAACAGCGTTTTCCCGTGGAACCTGATGGTGGCGGGCTTCGACGGGGACACCCGCATTGGCGTGTTCAACCGCAACCTGACCGAAGAGACGCCCGACGCGCTGTCGCGGCACGACATCGCGGATGCTGCCGCGCTGGGCCGCGTGTTCGACCGCATCGGATTGAAGGCTGCGCCCGACCTGCTGGACCGGGTCTGGCAACGGCTGGAGAACCCGCTGCCGGTGCCCGCATGACCCGTGCGGCGCGGGGCAGGGAGGCGCTTGTGGCGGTGCTGGTGCTGTCCGCCACGGCGGCCCCGGCGCAGGACGTGCTGGACCGCCTGAAGTCGCTGGATACCGACGGCCCGACGCTGGAGGACGCGTATGCGGTCGAGGCGGAAGCAGACCGCGACCTGATCGCGGCCGAGGCCGACACGTTGTTCGATGCGTCCCGCCCGACCGTCGGGGCACCGGACGGCCCGGTGCGCGCCGCCGTGTTCACCGCGCCGGACTGCGCCGACTGCGGGCCCGCTGTCGACGAACTGGCCGCGCTCGCCCAGCGGCTGGGCGTGCGCGCCACCGTGATCGACGTGTCGGAGGCCGGGAACGCCGACCTGATGCGCCGACTGACGCTGGATCTGCTGCCGTCCTACGTGTTGCCCGATAGCCTTGTCCGGGGCGCGATGCCCGCGATCGTGCTGGAACGCTACCTGTCCGACTAGCCCGCGCCGCGCCTGACGCAGATGTTTGCGGCAGATATACAGGCGGGTTGCCCCGTGGTCTTGCCGCCGACCAAAGCCGTTGGTATCACCGGCGCCTGAACAAGAGGTGGACCCATGCGCGCCGAAACGCAGAACATTGTCGAGGAAATCCGCAAGTCGCTGACCTTGCTGCGGCAGCGGATGGATTACGACACCGCCAGCCACCGGCTGGAGGAGTTCAACGCGCGCGTCGAGGACCCGACGCTGTGGGATGATCCCGACAACGCCCAGAAGCTGATGCGCGAGCGTCAGGCGCTGGTGGATCAGATGCAGACGTTCGAAAGCATCGACACCGACCTGAGCGACAACATCGAACTGATCGAACTGGGCGAGATGGAGGACGACGCCGAAGTCGTCGCCGACGCCGAGGCCGCGCTGAAGACGCTGCGCGACCGGGCCGCCCAGAAAGAGCTGGAAGCCCTGCTGAACGGCGAGGCGGACGCCAACGACACCTTCCTTGAAATCAACGCGGGCGCGGGCGGCACCGAGGCCTGCGACTGGGCGCAGATGTTGCAGCGGATGTATGTCCGTTGGGCCGAGAAGCGCGGCTTCAAGGTGGAACTGCAGTCCGAGGAACCCGGCGGCGAGGCGGGCATCAAGTCGTGCTCGTACAAGATTTCCGGCCACAACGCCTATGGCTGGCTGAAGTCCGAAAGCGGCGTGCACCGGCTGGTGCGGATCTCGCCCTTCGGCAAGGGCACGCGCGAGACCTCGTTCGCGTCGGTCTGGGTCTATCCGGTGGTCGACGACAACATCGAGATCGAGGTGAACCCCGCCGATATCCGGATCGACACCTACCGGTCGTCCGGTGCTGGCGGTCAGCACGTCAACACAACCGACTCGGCGGTGCGGATCACGCACCACCCGACCGGCATCGTCGTGACCTCGTCCGAGAAGTCGCAGCACCAGAACCGCGACATCGCCATGAAGGCCCTGAAGTCGCGCCTGTACCAAATGGAGCTGGACCGCCGGAACGCCGCCATCAACGAAGCGCACGACAACAAGGGCTCGGCGGGCTGGGGCAACCAGATCCGGTCCTACGTCCTGCAGCCGTACCAGATGGTGAAGGACCTGCGGACCAGCCACGAGACGTCGGACACGTCCGGCGTGCTTGACGGCGACCTTGACGACTTCATGGCCGCGACGCTGGCGATGGACGTGTCGGGTAAAAGCCGGGCCGAGGCGACGGCGGAAGACTGATCTCCACCTGACGAATTTGGAAAGACCAGAGGCGCCGCGGCATACCGGGCGCCTCTTTTCGTGCCACGCCGCAGTTTTTCCGGCGCAGGACGACGCCTGCGACTTTCGCAAAGCGCGCCGGGGCGTTAGCCGTTGAAGCGAAAGCAACGGGAGTGCGCGGGATGGACGAGGTTCTTGGGCTGACGCTGGCGGAACTGACCGAGCGGCTGGCGGCGCGGGCGCTGTCCGCCTCTGAGGTCATGGCGGCGGTGCTGGATCGGATCGCGGCGGTGAATGGTCAGGTGAACGCCATCGTTTCCTTGCGCGACCACGATGCGCTGATGGCCGAGGCCGCAGAGGTCGACGCCGGCCCGTGGCGCGGGCCGCTGCATGGCGTGCCGATGGCGGTGAAGGATCTTGTCGCGGTCAAGGGCATCCGGTCGACTTGGGGATCGCCCATGTTTGCCGATTACGTGCCTGCCGCCGACGAGGTTCTGGCGGCGCGGTTGCGGGCGGCGGGGGCGATCCTGATCGGCAAGACCAACGTGCCGGAATTCGGTCTTGGCTCGCATTCCTACAACCCGATCTTCGGCGTGACCCGGAACCCCTATGACCTGTCGCGCGCGGCGGGGGGCTCGTCCGGCGGCGCGGGGGCGGCGCTGGCCTGCGGTATGGGCTGGGTTGCGGACGGATCGGACATGATGGGCAGCCTGCGCAACCCGGCGGGCTGGAACAACGTCTACGGCCACCGGCCCACCGTGGGGCTGGTGCCCGGCGACGGTCAGGGCGACCTGTTCCTGCACCCGCTGTCCACGCTGGGCCCGATGGCCCGCAACCCCCGCGACCTTGCGGCGTTGCTAGAGGTGCTGGCGGGACCGGAACCGGGACAGCCCGGCGGGGCCCCCTTCGTGGCGGGCAAGCTGTCCGGCGACATCGCGGGCAAGCGGATCGGCTGGCTGGGCGATTGGGGCGGCGCGTGGCCGACCGAGCGGGGCATCCTGGATCTGTGCCGCAAGGCGCTGGCGGTCTACGAGGACCTCGGCTGCACCGTGGTGGACCTTGCCCCGCCATTCCCGTCGGACAAGCTGTGGGACAGCTGGACGACCCTACGCAGCTGGGCCGTGGCGGGCGGGCAGGCGGCCGCTTGGGCCGATCCCGCGAAGCGCGAGATGATGAAGCCCGCGATGGTCTGGGAGATCGAGCGCGGCATGGCGCTGAGCAACGAGCAGATCCGTCAGGCCAGCGCGGTGCGGTCCGACTGGTTCCGCGCCGCCGCAAGGATGTTCGCGTCGGTGGACGCGGTGGCGATGCCCACCGCGCAGGTCTGGCCGTTCCCGGCGGACTGGGATTGGCCGAAAGACATCGAAGGCACGGCGATGGACACTTATCACCGTTGGATGGAATGCGTGGTGCCGGTCAGCCTGATCGGGCTGCCCTGTACCGCGATGCCCGCCGGGTTCGGGGCAGGGGGCCTGCCGATGGGCGTGCAACTGGCGGGTCCTCGCGGATCGGACGGGGCGCTGTTGCAGCTCGCCGCCGCCTATCACGATGCCACCCGCTGGCCCGAGACGCGGCCCCCGAAGCTTTAAGCCCGTATTCTGACCCGCGAATACATCTTTTCGGCGCGCATCGGTCATGCTCTGGTTCCCGCCATGGGAGGTGCCTATGGCCGAGACATTCGAACCGTCCCCGCTGCCGCAGATCGGCCGGGTGACGTTTGCAGAGATCGTCGTTTCGCTGGGCTGCGGCTGGCGCGACTTTCTGGCCGCGCCGGGGTTCGGCCTGTTCTTCGGTGGCGTTTATGCGCTGGCCGGGCTGGTGCTGACGCTGCTGGGGGCGGGGAACTGGACGTGGACGCTGGTGCTGTCGCTGGGCTTCCCGCTGGTCGCCCCCTTCGCGGCGGTGGGCCTGTACGAGGTGTCGCGGCGGCTGGAGGACGGTGAACCCCTGACATGGCCCGCCGTGCTGGGCGTGGTCGCGCGGGAACGGAACCGGCAGATCCCGTGGGCGGGGGCGATCATCGTGATCTACTTCCTGTTCTGGTCCTTCCTCGCGCATATGCTGTTCGCCCTGTTCATGGGGCCATCGGCGTTGATGAACGTGTCGACCTCGTGGGACAGCTTCCTGACGCCAATCGGCCTGACCATGATCGGGGTCGAGTTCGCGGTGGGCGGCGTCGCGGCCTTCATCCTGTTCGCACTGACCGTGGTCAGCCTGCCGCTGTTGCTGGAGAAGGAAATCGACTTCGTCTCGGCGATGCTGCTGAGCTTCCGCTGCACGCTTGCGAACGTGCCGGTGATGCTGGCGTGGGCGGCGATCATCGCGCTGTTGCTGTTCGTCGGGATGCTGCCGTGGTTTCTGGGCCTGTTCGTGGTCTTGCCCGTGCTGGGCCACGCGACATGGCATCTGTACCGCCGGGCGCTGTACGACCCGCTGCCCTAGGTCCCCAATCCGAAACGAAATCGGGCGACGCAGGTGTCTGCGTCGCCCGTTGAATTCTGTCAGTGCCTTGCGGGCCGAATGGCCCTGCGAAGGGATCAGCCGTTGGCGGGCTGCTGCTTCTGCGGCGCGGCCTGACCCTTGGCGTTTTCCTTCGCCAGCGGATCGTCGCGGCGCTGAACCGAGCCTTCGAAATGGGCACCGGATTCGATCGCGATGGTCTTGTGGATGATGTCACCCTCGACCCGGGCGGTCGACGTCAGGCGCACCTTCAGGCCGCGCACGCGACCGATGATGCGGCCGTTGACCACCACGTCATCGGCGACAACCTCGCCCTTGACGGTGGCGCCTTCGCCAACGGTCAGCAGGTGGGCGCGAATGTCGCCCTCGACATTGCCTTCGATCTGCACGTCGCCGGTCGTCTTGATGTTTCCGACGATGGTCAGGTCCTGCGACAGCGTCGACGCCGGAGGCTTGGCCTTGGGCGCGGGCGGCGCAGAGAAGTCGCCAGAGGTGGGGCGGGACGGTGCCGGGGCGTCGGAGGAGGCGGATTTCGCCGCCTGGTCTTCGGCCGGCTTTGATCCGGGCTCGTTGATTCGGCTCTTAGAAAACATCTCTCGCTGCCTTGATATACGTCATCGGGTTGACGGCCTTGCCGCCGATCCGCACTTCGTAGTGGAGGTGAGTGCCTGTCGACCGGCCGGTGTTTCCCATATCACCGATCCGATCCCCGCGCGAGACCCTATCCCCGACGTTCACGCGAATCTTGCTCATGTGGGCATAACGCGTCTCGATCCCGAACTCGTGCTGGATCTTGACCAGCAGGCCATAGCCCGACTGCGCGCTGGCGTGGATCACGACACCGTCGGCGGTGGCGTAGATCGGCGTGCCGTGCGCTGCCGCGAAGTCGGTGCCTTCGTGCATCCGGCCCCAACGCTGGCCGAAGCCAGAGGTAAAGCGGAACGAGTTCTTGATCGGAATCGCGAACGGGGTCTTTTCCAGTGCGATCCGGTACAGGTTCATCCGGTCCAGCTGGGTCAGGATGGAATTGGCGCGAATGCTGTCGGCGTCCGGCACTTCATCTTTGGTCGAGAAGGTCAGCGGCGTCAGCGGGCCGCCCTGGCCCGAGTAGCCGCGGCGAACGGTGTCGAGGATCGAATCCGCGGACAGGCCGGCGGACGAGAAGATGCCGTCCAGCGGTTCCAGCGAGATCGACACGGCGTCCTCAAGCTGGGTGAAGATCCGGTCGTTGCGTTCCTCGGCAAGGCGACGTTCGAATTCCATTTCGGAAACAGTCGACTTCGCTTCGGCGGCGATCATCGCCATCGTGTCGCGTTCGGTGGCGGCGTCGTTAAGCGCGGCGGTCAGGAAGTCGAGCGTGGTTTCGTCGTCTTCGCTGCTATGGCCGCGGTTCTCTGCGACCACGCCGTTCAGGCGGTCCAGCGCGGCGATGGTGTCTTCGCGCGCGGCGTCGCGTTCCTTCATGGTGCGGCGCAGGGTGGTCTGGATCACGTCGATGCCGGTTTCCAGCTCTTTGCGGCGATCCTCAGAGTCCAGAAGCGCGGACTGCATGACCGAGATCTGTTCCAGCGCGGCGGTAAAGCGTTCCTGCGCGGCTGCGGCTTCCTCGGCGCGGCGGTCGCGTTCTTCCGAAAGCGCGGCAAGGCGTGTTTCGTAAAGGGTGCGTTCCCGTTCGGCCTGGTCGCGAAGCGATCCCGAGCCGACGCTGTCCATCAAGATGATCGCGGTGGCGACGATGGCCCATCCGACGAAGATCGCACACCCAGACCAGGCGATGGCCTGCGTCGGTGCGCTGAGACGGATGAACTTGGTGTCGGTCTCGGACCGAAGGAAGATGCGCTGCTCCGGAAATGTACGTTCCAGACCCGCGCGCAGCTTATGCCCGATCCCATAAATCGATTGCACTGTCCCGTTTCCCCGTTTCTTAGCACGGCACAATCCCCAGTCTGCCGCACAGGATCGTGCCTAGCCGCTACGGGATTTTAGGGCAACAACTGTTCACAACACGCTAAGAACATGGGGTGAATCTGCCGGGAACCGGCAAAAAACCGCCGATTTTTCGGTTCCCCTAGGTCAGATCGCCTTGGCCGCTGCAAGCACTTCGGACACGTGACCGGCGACCTTCACCTTGTTCCAAACGTGCTGCACGGTGCCCTTCGCGTCGATCAGGAAGGTGGTGCGCTCGATGCCCATGAACTTGCGGCCATACATGCTTTTCTCGACCCAGGTGCCGTAGGTTTCGCACACGTTGCCCTCGGCGTCGGACAGCAGCGTGATGCCAAGATCGTGCTTTTCCCGGAACTTGTCGTGCTTTGCTACAGTGTCCTTGCTGACCCCCAGAACGGTGCATCCGGCGGCTTTGAAGGCATTGGCAGCTTCGGTGAAGTCCTGCGCCTCGCGGGTACAGCCCGACGTGTCGTCCTTTGGATAGAAATACAGAACAATCGGCGCGCCCTGCAGCTCGGACAGGGTCACGGTTCCGCCGCCATCGCGAGGAAGTGTGAAGTCGGGGGCGGTCTGACCTTTTTCAATCATTTTGTCGCTCCTTCTCTGGGTGTAATGCGGAAGCGTGGGTTTTGGTTCAGTTCTAGCTAGGTTCAGGCCAAGATAAAGACAGGCAAATCGTATTGCCGGTGACCGGAGGCAAATGAGCGACACGGCAGAAGAGAAGCCACGTCGGGGACGCGGCCGCCGCAGGCGTGCCGGGTTGCTGGTGCTGTTCAGCGTGGCCTTGCTGTCCGTGTTCGGGGGGCTTGGGTTCCTTGCTGTGACCGGCATCCCGCTGACCGCGCCGGACTGGGTCACGCGCGAGATGGAAGAGCGGCTGAATGCCGAGATCGAGACCGGGCGGGTGTCGCTGGGCGGTATTTCGGTCGGCGTCGACAGCGGGATGGTGCCGCGGGTGCGGCTGCGCAACGTCGGTCTGATCGACGGCCGGGGGCTGGAAGTCGCGCGCCTGAACGAGGTCAGCGCCGCTTTGACCGCGCCCGCGCTGCTGCAGGGCACGGTGCAGATGTCTTCGGTGCAGGTGTCGGGCGCGCAGATCACCGTGCGGCGGCTGTCGGACGGCACCTTCGACCTAAGCTTCGGCGAAGGGCTTGGCGCGTCGGGCACGCTGGCCGGTGTGCTGGACCGCATCGACGCCGCGTTCGAGAAGCCGCCCTTGGCGGGGATGCGGCGGATCGAGGCGAACCAACTGACAATCACGCTGGAAGACGCCCGGTCGGGGCGGCTGTGGCAGGTGACCGAGGGCCGCATCGTGCTGGAACCCGGGGCCAACACCCTTGGCCTGACCGTCACCGCGGACGTGTTCAACGGGACCGAGGACCTCGCCACGTTGGTCCTGACGATGCAGACAGAGAAGGGTACCTCGCAGGCCAGTCTGGATGCCGTGTTTCAGAATGCGGCGACCGCCGACATCGCCGCGCAAGCCCCGGCACTGGCGTTTCTAGAGGTGCTGGATGCGCCCATCGCCGGGGCGCTTAGCGCGCAGATCGGGCCGGACGGGCAGATGACCGGGCTGGAGGGCGCGCTTGATATCGGCGCAGGGGTGCTTCAGCCGACGCCGGAAACCGAGCCGATCCGGTTCGACGGCGCTTCGGGGCGGATGGCCTATGACGCGGCGCGGCAGCAGATCAGCGTCGAGGACCTTCAGATCCAGACCGGCGCCGCGCAGGGCCGGGCTGAAGGGCAGGCCTTTCTGCGGGATTTCGAGAACGGGTGGCCTGCCACGATGGTCGGTCAGTACCGGCTGACGGATGTCGTGGTGCAGCCAGAGGGTCTGTTCCCCGAACCGGTCGGGTTTGCCGAGGGCGCGATCGACTTCCGAGTGCGGCTGGACCCATTCTCTGTCGAGATCGGGCAGATCTCGCTGGTGGACGAGGACCGCCGGATTCACGGCTATGGCAACGTGCGGGCCACGCGCGGCGGCTGGGACGCGGCGCTGGACCTTGCGCTGGAACCGATCGGGCTGGACCGGCTGCTTGCGATCTGGCCGGTGTCCGTCGCCCCCAAGCCGCGCGAGTGGCTGGAGAAGAACGTGTTCAAGGGCACCGTCGCCGACATGGCCGCCGCATTGCGCGTCAGCCCTGAAAGGCCGGATGGCGATTTTTCCCTCAGTTTCAGCTTTCTGGACGCCGACCTTAAGCCGATGAAGACGCTGCCGCCGATCAATGGCGCGTCGGGATATGCCAGTCTTGTCGGTCAGACCTTCACCGCCACGCTGGAATCGGGGCAGGTCGCGGCGCCGCAGGGCGGGATGATCGACGTCACCGGCACCTCGTTCAAGGTGCCCAACATCAAACGAAAGCCGGGCCGGGGCGAAGTGACGCTGCAGACCGACAGCAGCATCGAGGCGGCGCTGTCGCTGCTGGACCTGCCGCCGTTCGAGCTGATGACCAAGGCGGGCCGTCCGCCCGACCTGTTCACGGGGCGCGCGGAAACCACCACCGAGATCGGCTTTGATCTGGTCAAACGGGTGCAGGTCGAGGATGTCGACTACAACGCCGCCGCCACGCTGACGAACGTGTTCTCGGCCACGCTGATCCCCGGGCGCGAACTGCGGTCGGACCGGCTGGAACTGCGGGCGAACCCCGGCGGTGTGGCGGTTTCGGGCACGGGCTTTCTGGGCGAGCTGCCCGCGAACGTCGTCTGGTCGCAGCAGTTTGGTCCCGAACACGCGGGCGAAAGCACCGTCGAGGGCACGGTCCAGCTGGGCGAGGCGTTCCTAAGCGAATTCGGCATCGGGCTGCCCCCGAACGCGATCACGGGCGATGGCCTTGGGACGATCACCGTGAACCTGAAGAAGGACGAACCGCCCACCTTCCGGCTGGTGTCGGACCTGAACCGGATGGGAATGCGGATCGACGCATTGGGCTGGAGCAAGGCGGTCAACCGCACCGGCCGGCTAGAGGTCGCGGGAACGCTCGGCCAAGAGCCGGGCATCGACCAGCTTGTGCTGGAAGCGCCCGGTCTGTCGCTGAGCGGCGTCATCGACCTTGGCCCCGACGGCGCGTTGCAGACCGCCAGCTTCGACCGCGTCAGGGTTGGCAACTGGCTGGACGGCCCGGTGATCCTGACCGGGCGCGGTCCCGGACGCCCGCCGGGCGTGACCATGACGCGCGGCACCGTCGATCTGCGGCAGGCCAACCTTGGCGGCAGCGGTGGCGGCGGCGGCGGGCAGGGCGGGCGCGAGGGGTCTCCGCTGTCGTTGCAGCTTGACCGGCTCATCGTGTCAGAGGGCATCGCCTTCACCAGCTTCGTCGGCCAGTTCCGCAATCGGGGCGGGCTGGAAGGCCGCTTTGCCGCCCGCATCAACGGCGGCGCAGGGGTGTCGGGCGACGTGATCCCGACACCGTCGGGCGCCGCGATCCGGCTGATTTCCGAAGACGCGGGCGGGGCGCTGGCCTCTGCCGGGGTTCTCAAGACGGCCCGGGGCGGTCGGTTGGACCTGACGCTGAACCCGACCGGGCAGGACGGCGTCTATGATGGCTATCTGCGCGTCCGCGACACCCGCATCGTCGACGCGCCCGCGATGACCGACCTGTTGTCCGCGATCTCGATCGTCGGGCTGATCGACCAGTTCAACACCGGCGGCATCACCTTCAACGAGGTCGATGCCGAGTTCCGCCTGACCCCGTCGCGCCTGACCCTGCTGCGATCCAGCGGCGTCGGCCCGTCGCTGGGCCTGTCGCTGGACGGGATCTTCGACCTTGCGAGCGGGCGGCTGGATATGCAGGGCGTCGTCTCTCCGGTCTATTTCCTGAACGGGATCGGGCAGGTGGTGTCGCGCCGGGGCGAAGGTCTGTTCGGCTTCTCTTTCCGGATGCGCGGCGAGGCGACCAGCCCCAGCGTTTCCGTCAATCCGCTGTCGATCCTGACCCCCGGGATGTTCCGAGACATCTTCCGCAGGCCGCCCCCCACGCAATAGCCTGACGCAGCGGCGCGCGCCTTTCCGGCGTTCCATGTCGATCACCCGTTGCGGCGGCGGACGACGACGACTAAGTGCCCCGCCCATGAAGCTATCGGATTTCGACTTTGACCTGCCCGACGACCTGATCGCGACGCGCCCCGCGCGGCCGCGTTCCTCGGCGCGTCTGCTGGTCGCCGGCCCGGACTGGACCGAGGACGCCCACGTCTTTGACCTTGTGAACTGGCTGCAGCCCGGCGACCGCCTTGTGCTGAACGACACAAAGGTCATCCCGGCGCGCCTGTTCGGCACGCGCACCCGGCAGACGGGGCAGGGCCCGGCCACCGCCCGGATCGAGGCGACGCTGGTCGAGCCGACGGCATCCGGCACATGGCAGGCGCTGATCAAGCCGCTGCGGAAGGTTGCCGAAGGGGAAGAGATCGTCTTTTCGGACGCGCTGACCGCCCGGCTGGTGACGCGGGGCGACGGCATGGGAGAACTGGCGTTCAACCTGACCGGCGACGATTTCGACGCCGCGCTGGCACAGGCGGGCGCGATGCCGCTGCCGCCCTACATCGCCGCCAAGCGCCCCGCCGACGAGGCCGACCGCGAGGATTACCAGACCGTCTGGGCCGAACGCTCGGGCGCGGTTGCCGCCCCCACCGCGTCGTTGCACTTTGACCAGCCGCTGCTGGCGGCGCTGGCCGAGCGCAG
This sequence comes from Psychromarinibacter halotolerans, assembly GCF_029168315.1. NCBI lineage: Bacteria > Pseudomonadati > Pseudomonadota > Alphaproteobacteria > Rhodobacterales > Paracoccaceae > Psychromarinibacter > Psychromarinibacter halotolerans. The sequence continues at coordinate 32,684 of NZ_JARGYD010000009.1, read as the reverse complement.
CGTGGGCTTCACCCATGTCACCCTTCACGTCGGCGCGGGCACTTTCCTGCCGGTGAAGGTCGACGATGTCAGCCAGCACAAGATGCACGCCGAATGGGGCGAGGTCTCGGCCACGGCGGCGGCAGAGATCGCGGCGACCAAGGCGGCGGGCGGCCGTGTGATCCCGGTGGGCACCACCGCGCTTCGGCTGATCGAAACGGCGGCCCGCGACAGCGGCGCCATCGCGCCGTGGACCGGCGACACCGATATTTTCATCCGCCCCGGCTTTGATTTCCATGTGGCCGACGCGCTGATGACGAACTTCCATTTGCCGAAGTCCACGCTGCTGATGCTGGTGTCCGCCCTGATGGGTAGGGACCGGATACTGGACATCTACGATCACGCCGTGCGAGGCGGGTATCGGTTCTTTTCCTATGGCGATGCGTCGCTGTTGCTGCCGAAGGGCGGAAAACGACACGATTAAGTCGGTCTTGGGCCCGACCCTGTATGGGTACAACACCTAGGCCGTGTAACGAGTGGAAGGATAGGGCAGCGATGAGACAGGTACTAAGCGGCTCGTGGGCGCTGATGCTCGGAATCGGGCTTCTGATGATCGGCAACGGTCTGCAGTCCACGCTGATGGGCGTTCGAGGGTCGCTTGAAGGATTCTCGACCTTCGAGCTGTCGCTGCTGACGTCCGCCTATTTCGCCGGGTTTCTCGGCGGGTCCCGCACCACGCCCGAACTGATCCGCCGCGTCGGTCACGTCCGGGTCTTCGCGGCGCTGGGGTCTTTCGTGTCGGCGGTACTTGTGCTGTTCCCGGTGGTGACGGAACCCTGGGCCTGGACCGTGCTGCGGTTCGTCATCGGGTTCTGCTTCTCGGGCGTCTATGTGACGGCGGAAAGCTGGCTGAACAACACGGCCACGAACGAAACGCGCGGCCAGACCCTGTCGCTGTACATGATCGTGCAGATGGCGGGCATCGTCGCGGCGCAGTCGATCCTTGCCTTCGGCGACCCCTCGGGCTTCGTGATCTTCATCATCCCGTCAGTGCTGGTGTCGATCTCGTTCGCACCGATTTTGCTGTCGATCTCGCCCACGCCCGCTTTCGATTCGTCCAAATCCATGAAACTCACGGAATTGTTTCGGACTTCCCCGCTTAGTTTCATCGGTATGACGATCATGGGCGCGGTGTTCTCGGCAACCTACGGCATGTCCTCGGTCTATGCCGCCGAGATCGGGCTGAGCGTGCAGCAGATCTCGTTGTTCATCGCCGCGTTCTTCGTCGGCCCGTTGGTGATGCAGTACCCCATCGGCTATATCTCGGACCGCATGGACCGCCGCCAGTTGATCATGGCCGTCGCCCTGATCGGCGGGCTGTCCGCCATCGTCGGCTATTTCCTTGCGGGCAGCTTCGTGGCCTTGCTGATCGCGGCCTTCGTGATCGGCGGTACAGCCAACCCGTTGTATTCGCTTTTGATTGCCTACCTGAACGACTATCTCCAGCCCGAGGACATGGCCGCCGCGAGCGGCGGGCTGATGTTCGTCAACGGCGTCGGCGCCATCGCTGGCCCGCTGGTGACGGGTTGGCTGATGGGCAGCTTCGGCAGCCACGCCTTCTGGCTGTTCGTCGCCACGCTGATGCTGATCCTGACCGGCTATTCGCTGTACCGGATGACGCAACGCGCCGCGACCCCGGTCGACGAGACGGCCGCCTACGTCAGCGTTATGCCGACCGCGTCTCCCGTTGCGGTTGAAGCGGCTCAGGAATGGGCGATCGAGCAGAGTGAGGCGACCGAGGAACACGAGTGACGGTGCGGGACTTGCCCACTTGTCAGCCTGTGAAGAATTTGTAACCGTCTGATTGTCTGGTGGGAAATACCTGGTGAGGAGATGCCTATGGCAACCCCTGAAGACATTCTGGCCTACTGGCTGGACGAGATCGGGCCGAAAGGCTGGTACGCCGGCGGCGAGGATCTGGACGAAGAGATCCGCGACCGGTTCGAGACCGAGTGGTCCCGCACGATGGATGGCTCGAACGCCCTGTGGCTGACCTATGCCAGCGGCGCGCTGGCCTACATCATCCTCGTCGACCAGTTTCCCCGCAACATGTTCCGCAACAGCGGCAAGGCCTTCGCCAGCGACGCCATCGGCCTTGCTGCGGCGAAGCTGTCGATTGCGCACGGCTTCGACATGAAGATCGACGAACCGGCGCGGCAGTTCTTCTATCTGCCGCTGATGCATTCCGAATGCCTGTCCGATCAGGACCGCTGCGTCCGTCTGATGAAGACGCGGATGCCGGAAACCGGCGCCGAGAACCTGCGCCACGCCAAGGCCCACCGCGAGGTGATCCGCCGCTTCGGCCGCTTCCCCTATCGCAACGATGCTTTGTCCCGCTCTACCACGGCGCCCGAGGCCGCCTTCGTGGACGAGGGCGGGTACCGCGCCGCGCTGGACAGCGTCACCGCCTGACACCGCCGAAATTCGTCGGGAACCTTTCCCCCTGTTCACTGTTAAGTGAGCAGGAGGTTTGGTTATGTCACGCATGACACCGTGGACGATCGCACTGCTGGCCGGTATCGCAATCGTTGCAATATATCCCATCGTTCCGGCGGACGCCGTGGGCTTGGGAAGCGGAGTGTTCCCGGAATATCTCATCCCGATCGGATATTTCCTGTCCGGCCTGGGGGCGGCGGGATTAGTCCTTGCCTGGGTTCGCAAACGCGGTGTTAAACTTAACTAAACGAGAACAAGGTACGAGGGCCGGCGAAGCCACACGTGCCCGAGCAGAAGGTTGCCATTATGAAGAACGTGTTCACTTGGTCGATGGTGTTGATCCTGGGGCTGGGCGCCCTGATCGCCTATCCCTCCTTGGCAGAGGCCGGCGACGGCTCGGCGGTCGCCGCCGCGAAACTGCTGGTGCCCTTCGGCTTCCTGACCGCGATGGCGGGCGCCATCGGGCTGTTCATGACGTGGTGCCTGCAGCAAGGTCCGCAGTAACCGCTGCGGTACACTCTGGCGCCGCGCAATCGCTTCCAGATCGAGACGAATAAAAAGGGCCTGCGTTCGCGGGCTCTTTTGTTATGGTAGCCATGCACTGCGGGAAACCCGGACCTGAGGGGCAGGCCGTTGGAATGTTGCGCCGCTTGCGATATGTGAAGATTGTTCAACGTTAAACAAACACGCGGGTGGAGGAGCACATGGCCGCCAAATCCTATGACATGATCGTAATCGGTGCCGGGCCGGGTGGCTACGTCGCCGCGATCCGCGGCGCTCAGCTTGGCCAGAAGGTCGCCATCGTCGAGCGCGAGCATCTGGGCGGCATCTGCCTGAACTGGGGCTGTATCCCGACCAAGGCGATGCTGCGTTCGGCAGAGGTCTTCCACCTGATGGAACGCGCGGGCGATTTCGGGCTGAAGGCCGACAGCATCAGCTACGACCTCGACGCCGTCGTGAAGCGGTCGCGGAAAGTCGCGGGCCAGCTGTCGGGCGGCGTGAAGGGCCTGATGAAGAAGAACAAGGTCGACGTGGTGATGGGCGCCGCGAAGCTGACCGGCAAGGGCAAGGTGTCCGTCGAAACCGACAAGGGCACCGAAGAGCTGACCGCGAAGAACATCGTGCTGGCCACCGGCGCCCGCGCCCGCGAACTTCCCGGGCTCGAGGCGGACGGCGAAAACGTCTGGACCTACAAGCACGCGCTTCAGCCCGCGCGGATGCCCAAGAAGCTGCTGGTCATCGGTTCCGGCGCCATCGGCATCGAGTTCGCCAGCTTCTACAACACGCTCGGCGCCGACACGACGGTGGTCGAGGTGATGGACCGCATCCTGCCCGTCGAAGACGCCGAGATCTCGAAATTCGCCAAGAAGCAGTTCGAGAAGCAGGGCATGAAGATCATGGAAAAGGCGACGGTCAAACAGCTTGACCGCGCCAAGGGCAAGGTCACCGCGCATATCGAAACTGGCGGCAAGACCGAAAAGATCGACTTCGATACCGTCATTTCCGCCGTCGGGATCGTCGGGAACGTCGAAGGTCTGGGCCTTGAAGAACTCGGCGTGAAGATCGACCGCACCCATGTGGTCGTCGACGCCTACTGCCGCACCGGGGTCGACGGGCTGTACGCCATCGGCGACATCGCGGGTGCGCCCTGGCTGGCGCACAAGGCCAGCCACGAAGGCGTCATGGTGGCCGAACTGATCGCGGGCAAGAACGACGTGCACCCGGTCCGCCCCGAAAGCATCGCGGGCTGCACCTACTGCCAGCCGCAGGTCGCGTCGGTCGGCTATACCGAGGCGAAGGCCAAGGAACTGGGCTACAAGGTCAAGGTCGGCCGCTTCCCCTTCATCGGCAACGGCAAGGCCATCGCGCTGGGCGAGCCCGAGGGCATGGTCAAAACCATCTTCGACGAGAAGACCGGCGAACTGCTGGGCGCCCACATGGTCGGCGCGGAAGTGACCGAACTGATCCAGGGCTACGTGGTGGGGCGCCAGCTTGAGACCACCGAAGAAGACCTGATGGAAACCGTCTTCCCGCACCCGACCCTGTCGGAAATGATGCACGAGTCGGTGCTCGACGCCTACGACCGTGTGATCCACATCTGATCGCGCAAAACCATCGCAAATCCACCGCAAGGGCCGGCGCAAAAACGCCGGCCCTTTTCGCGTCTTCTTCTCTTTCGAAATACCTCGGGGGAGCCGCGCAGCGGCGGGGGCAGAGCCCCCCTTACACCAGCAGCCGCGCCGCTTCCTTCCGGGCAAAGGGCTTCATCCGGTCGCCATGCGCGTCAAGAAACGCGCGCACCCGCTCCGGGTCGTGCTTCGACAGGTCCCGCAGCCACCACGCCACGGCTTTCTGGATGAACCATTCCGGGTCGTCCACGTACCCGGCGGCCCAGCCCAGCACCCGGTCGCGTGTTTCAAGCTCGGTGGGCTTCGGATTGTTCTGCTTGGTCCACGGCAGCGTCATCACCAACGCTGCGCGGCGGGTCCACAGGTGATCCGACCGGGTCCAGCCCTCGACCTCGTCCAGCCGCGCGGGATCTGCCACCAGCCGCTTCTGCCCGGCGATCGATGCATGGTCCGCCACCGCCCACGCGTCGAACATGGGCACCCACGACGCAATCAGGCGCCACGCGGCCTCGTCAGCCGGTCGGATGCGCGCCTGCGTCAAAAGCTTCGCCGCCGCGATCCGCGCCTCGTGGATGTCGGTGTCCCAAAGCCCCGAAGCCAGCGCCAGCCGGTCGTCCAAGGACAGTTCCGCGCGCCACGCTTTCGCCAGCGCGTCGATGTCGGGGTTGGCGGTTCCCAGATACACGCGCGGCACCTTGTGATAGGCCGCCATCTCTGCCGCCTTGCCGGGCTGGGCCCGGTCGCGCAGCGCGGCCAGGGCGTCGTCGGGCGTCATTCCACCGTCACGGATTTCGCAAGGTTGCGGGGCTGGTCGACGTCCGTGCCCTTGGCGACCGCCGCGTGATAGGCCAGCAGCTGTGCCGGCAGGGCATACAGGATCGGCTCGAAAAGGGCAGGGCACTCGGGCATCACCAGCGTGCGCCATGTGCCTTCCTCGGCTGCCGCCGCGCCCTCGCGGTCGGTGATCAGCAGCACCTTGCCGCCGCGCGCCATGACTTCCTGCATGTTCGACACCGTCTTGTCGAACAGGGCGTCGCGCGGGGCCATCACGATAACCGGCACCGTCTTGTCGATCAGCGCGATAGGCCCGTGCTTCAACTCGCCCGAGGCATAGCCCTCGGCGTGGATATAGCTGATTTCCTTCAGTTTCAGCGCGCCTTCCAGCGCCAGCGGGTACATCCGCCCGCGACCCAGAAACAGCACGTCCTGCGCCTCGGCCACGGCGCGGGCGGCGGCGGCGATCTCGTCCGCCTGTCCCAGCGCGTGGTTCAGCCGGCCCGGCAGCGATTGAAGTTCGGCCAGATGGTCGGCCAGCGTGTCGTCATCCATCCGGCCACGGGCGTGAGCGGCTTTCAGGGCCGTCAGGGCAAGCACGGTCAGCTGGCAGGTGAAGGCCTTGGTCGAGGCGACGCCGATCTCTGCCCCGGCGCGGATCGGCAGGTTCACGTCCGCTTCGCGCGCGATGGAACTGGTGTCGACATTGGTGACGGCGGCGATTTGTGCCTTGTCGGCGCAATAGCGCAGCGCGGCCAGCGTATCGGCGGTTTCGCCCGACTGGCTGACGAAGACGGCCAGCGTGTTCGGCCCGATCGGCGGCTCGCGATAGCGGAATTCCGACGCGATATCCACCTCGACGGGGATGCCGGCGACCTGCTCGAACCAGTATTTCGCGGTCAGGCAGGCATAGAACGCCGTACCGCAGGCGACCATCACGATCCGGTCCAGCCGCGCGAAATCCAGCTGCGTTGGCAGCACGATGTCGCCGCCCTTGATGTAATGCGCCAGCGCCTCGCCGATAACAGTGGGCTGTTCGGCGATCTCTTTCGCCATGAAGTGCTTGTGCCCGCCCTTGTCGATATGGGCGGAATCGATCTGGATCGTGCGCACGGGACGGTTGGCGCGGGTGCCGCGCGCGTCGAAGATCTCGACGCTGTCGCGGGTCAGAACGGCGCGGTCGCCTTCCTCCAGATAGGTGATCTGGTCCGTCATCGGCGCCAGCGCGATCGCGTCAGAGCCGACGAAGACCTCGCCCTCGCCATGCCCGATGGCCAGCGGCGACCCCTTCCGGGCGGCGATCAGAAGGTTGTCCTCGCCGTCGAACAGGAAGCACAGCGCAAATGCGCCTTCCAGCCGGGCGATCGCCTGTTCGGCGGCGTCGCGCGGGGCAAGGCCTTGGTCAAGGAACGAGCGGGTCAGCGCCACGACGGTCTCGGTGTCGGTTTCGGTCTCGAACTCCTGCCCGTTGGCGCGCAGTTCCTCGCGCAGCTCGCGGAAGTTTTCGATGATGCCGTTGTGAACCACGGCGACGGACCCGGCCCGGTGGGGGTGGGCGTTGGTTACGGTGGGCGCGCCGTGGGTGGCCCAGCGGGTGTGGCCGATGCCCGCCTTGCCGGTCAGCGGCTCGTGCACCAGCAGGTCGGACAGGTTCACCAGCTTGCCGACGGCGCGGCGGCGGTCCAGCTGCGCGGCGGCATCGACGGTGGCGATCCCGGCGCTGTCATAGCCGCGATATTCCAGCCGTTTCAGCGCCTCGACCAACAGGGGGGCCGCTTCGTGCTTTCCCAGAACACCAACGATTCCGCACATTTTACGTCTCCTGCTGCCTGTTTTTCTTGTTTCTCTTGTACAATTCAAACAATCGCGGCGCAGCGCCTTCCTTGACGACCTGCTGCGAACGGCCAAGGGCCAGCGCGTCGGCGGGCACATCCTGGGTGATGACCGACCCCGACCCCGTGATCGCGCCGGCGCCCACGGTCACCGGGGCGACCAGCATGGTGTCGGACCCGATGAAGGCGCGCGCGCCGATCTCGGTGTGGAATTTCTCGAACCCGTTGTAGTTGCAGGTGACGGTGCCCGCGCCGATGTTCGCGCCTTCGCCGATGGTGGCGTCGCCGATATAGGTCAGGTGGTTCACCTTCGCGCCGATGCCGACCTGCGCGTTCTTGATCTCGACGAAGTTGCCGACCTTCGCGCCCGCGTCCAATTCCGCGCCGGGGCGCAGGCGGGCATAGGGGCCGACGACCGCATCGCCGCCGACATGCGCGCCTTCAAGGTGGCTGAACGCCCGGATGCGCGCGCCGGTCTCGACCGTCACGCCGGGGCCGAACACCACATTGGGTTCAATCACCACGTCGCGGCCGATCACCGTGTCGGCCGAGAAGAACACCGTTTCCGGCGCGACCATCGTCACGCCGTTCTCCAGCGCCTCGCCCCGGCACATGTCCTGAAACAGCGACTCTGCGTCGGCCAGTTCCGGGCGCGAGTTGATGCCCAGCGTCTCGTCCTCGGGGCAGGTGACGACGGTGGCGGACAGCCCCCGGCTGCGGGCGATCTCGACGATGTCGGTCAGGTAGTATTCGCCGCTGGCATTGTCGTTGGACACCGCGTCCAGAAGGTCGAACAGGACCGTCGCATCGGCGCAGATGACGCCGGAATTGCACAGGGTGATGTCCAGCTCGTCCTCGGTCGCGTCCTTGAACTCGACGATGCGGGTCAGCTCGTGCCCCTTCATCACAAGGCGGCCATAGCGGCCGGGATCTTCCGCTTCGAAGCCCAGCACGACGACGGCATTGCCTTCCTCGCGCGCGATTTCCATTGCATCCAGCGTTTCGGCCCGGATGAAGGGCGTGTCACCGTACAGGACGAACACGTCGCCTTCGAAGTCCTTCAGCGCCAGCTTGGCCTGCGCGACCGCGTGGCCGGTGCCAAGCTGTTCGGTCTGGTCGGCGATGGCGATGTGAGGGTCGATCTCGTGCGCGGCCTTGGCGACGGCTTCCGCGCCGTGCCCGACAACAAGGACGGTCCGCTCGGGTTCCAGCGTCCGCCCCGAGGCAAGCGCGTGGGCGAACAGTGGAACGCCCCCCAACTCGTGCAGCACCTTCGGCAGGTCCGAGTTCATGCGGGTCCCCTGGCCAGCGGCCAGAACGATCAGGGCAGTTGCCATGTGTGTTGTTCTTTGCTCGTTGTTTTATTGGTTTCTACCGGATGTATGCCATGCCGCAAGGGGCGGGGCTATCAAATGGCGTTTCGCGGCGTTACAGACACCGGCAAGAACAAGCCGGAGCAGACGCATGAAGACCGTGGTATTCGACCTTGATGGAACGCTGGCCGACACCAGCGGCGACCTGATCGCCGCCGCCAACGCCAGCTTCGAACGGTTGGGCCACGGGGCATTGCTGGACCCTGTCGCGGATGCGGGCACCGCCTTTCGCGGCGGTCGGGCGATGCTGCGGCTGGGTCTGGAACGCGCAGGCGCCTTGGACGAGGCGACGGTGGATGCGGCCTATCCCGACCTTCTGGACTGGTACGGCGAAAATATCGACGTTTTTACAACGATGTACCCGGGTTCGGTGGATGCGGTCGATGCGCTGCGCAGCGCCGGTTACAAGGTTTCGGTCTGCACCAACAAGCCGGAAGGGCTGGCGGAAACGCTGCTGCAACGGCTGGGCGTGCGCGATCTGTTCGATGCGCTGGTCGGGGCGGACACGCTGCCGGTGCGCAAGCCCGAACCGGCCCCCTATGTTGCCGCCGTGGAACGGGCAGGGGGCGTGGTGGCCACGTCCTATCTGCTGGGCGACACGGTGACCGACCGCAAGACGGCGCGCGCGGTGGGCGTGCCCTGCGCACTTGTGACCTTCGGACCCGACGGGCACGGCGTGTCCAAGCTGGAGCCCGAGGCGCTTTTGCATGGCTATGAAGATCTGGCCGACGTCACCCAGCGCCTGATCGGTCATCCCTGACCGCCGTCGGTCCTTGGGCGGCGGCACAGGGAGGCTGTGCGGCGGCGCACAGGGCAAGGGCTATGCAAGTGCTTTGCGCCCGACGATATTGGGGGCACCCATGACAGGAGCCATGCCATGACCTTTCGTCCCGTGACCTCGACCCGGATGGCGCAGCCTACGATGGAAGGCGCCGGCGTCCACCTTCACCGCGTGTTCGGCTTCGGCGACCCGACCGAAGCGGATCCATTCCTGATGATGGACGATTTCCGCAACGACGACCCAGCGATGTACGCGCAAGGTTTCCCGTGGCACCCGCACCGGGGGATCGAAACGATCACCTACGTGCTGGAAGGCACGGTCGAGCATTCCGACAGCCTTGGCAACTCGGGCCGGCTTGGGCCGGGCACCGTGCAGTGGATGACCGCCGGGTCGGGCATCCTGCATCAAGAGATGCCGCAGGGCAACGTGAAGGGGCAGATGCATGGCTTTCAGCTGTGGGCGAACCTGCCGTCCAGCCTGAAGATGACCGCGCCGCGCTATCAGGACATCCAGAAATCCGACATCCCGGTCGAGGTGGACGACGACGGCACCGCCGTGCGCGTCATCACCGGCGGGTTCTGGGGCAAGAAAGGCCCGGTCGACGGCATCGCCGCTGATCCGCTGTACCTTGACGTCAGCGTGCCGCCCAACACCCGCAAGGTGCTGCCGGTCGATACCTATGCCAACACGTTTGCGTATGTCTTCGCCGGCGCCGGCAGCTTCCGCGACGCCAGCGCGCCTGAAGGCGTGCGGGTCGAGAAGGAATTCAACGGGCAGGAACTGAACATCCGCGATATGTCGGGCAACCGCACGCTGGTCCGCTTCGGCACCGGGGACGAGATCTGCGTGACCGCCGGACCCGAGGGCGTGCGCTTCTTGCTGGTTTCGGGCCAGCCGATCAAAGAGCCGGTCGCGTGGCACGGCCCCATCGTGATGAACACCCGCGCCGAACTGATGCAGGCGATGAAAGAGCTGAACAACGGCACCTTCATCAAGGCCGCGCACTAGCGTCCTTCGGTCATACAATCGTCTGGAATGGCGGTGGCCCCGAACCGGGCCGCCGCCTTTTTTCGTGTTCGGACTGGCGCGGTTGAGGCGCTGCGCCGCGCTAGGCTGATGCACCATCCGCGCAAAGAAAAAGGGGCGGAAACCCGCCCCTTCGGTCCTGCCGCCCGGACCGCATCAGGTCCGGGGGCGGGCAGATGTGCCGCGATCAGGCGGCCTGCTTCTGCCGGTAGTTCAGCTCGCGCTGAAGCGATTTTGCAGCAAGGTGCATACCCGATTTCTGCAGATCTTCGATACGCTGGATCAGTTCTTCGTTGGTCATGCTCATCTCTCGTTCTCCTTCTTTTGTGCGGCGCCGCGACGCAAAACGCCGAAACGCGGGACCGGCCCTGCAAGAGCCAGACGCGGACACGACGTCCTGACGGGATAGCGACGGGGGCGGATATGTGGCGCAGGATGACGCGCGGGCCCCGGGTCGGTCGCCACACCACGCAGGGGCACGGCGACACCGATGGGGACGATATGGCAAGCCAGCGCCCGAATTGCAACCCGCGCGCCCGGGCCAAGGCCAGGACAGGGGGCCGCGATGGACGGCGCGGCGCTGCCCCGCAGGCCCGCAAAACCTGACGGGTTGCGCGGAATTCCGACCGCCAGCGACAGGCTGGCTAGGCAGCGTGACGTTGCGTGATATGCTGCCGATGATTCTGATACGTTGAACACAACCTATATTGGAGGGGTCCATGACCAGCGGTTCCGTCACCGTGCTGATCGGCACGACCAAGGGTGTTTTCCTGCTGCATGGCGGCGCTGAAAGGGCAGGCTGGACGGTGTCCGGCCCCCATTGCGACGGCTGGCCGATCAACCACGTGATCGGCGACCCCGAGACCGGCACGATCTGGGCTGGCGGCGGCGGCGACTTTACCGGGGCCGGGGTGTGGATGTCGCCCGACGGCGGCGAAAGCTGGTCCAAGACCCGGTTGACCAAGGGCATGATGGACGACTGGGCCGCGAACGATCCGGGCTTTGCCGAGATGATCGGCTGGACGGACACGCCGCTGCCGTTCGGCGATGCCTTTCAGCAGGTCTGGAGCCTGCACCACGCCCACGGCACGCTGTACGCCGGAACCAAGCCCGCGAAGCTGCTGGCCAGCACCGATGGCGGTGCGCAGTTCGCCGAGGTCGAGGCGCTGGCCGGGCACCCCTCGGCCAAGGACTGGAACCCCGGCGCGGCGGGGCTGGTGCTGCACACGCTGGTCTCGCACCCCGAGGATCCGGGCAAACTGTGGGTCGGCATCTCTGCTGCCGGGGTGTTCGCCACCGAGGACGGCGGCGACAGCTTCGAGCGCCGCAACCGCCTGTCGAACGCCGAGGCCTGCGAAGGGCACCACCACCCGGCGGCGCCGTCCGACGGCGAGGTCGGGCATTGCGTCCACAACATGATGCGCGCGCCGGGACAGGGCGACCTGCTGTACCAGCAGAACCACCACGGCGTCTGGCGGTCCTCGGACGGCGGGCGCAGCTGGGACGACGTGACGGCGGGGCTGCCGTCGACCTTCGGCTTTCCGATCCGGGTGCATCCGCGCGACCCCCAGACGATCTGGACCCTGCCGCTGAACGGCGACATGGCGGGACGGTTCCCGCCCGACGCCGCCTGCGCGGTCTGGCGCTCGCGCGATGGCGGCGACAGCTGGCACCCGTGCCGGGACGGGCTGCCGCAAGAGGCATGCTTTTTCACCGTGCTGCGGCAGGCGATGGCGGGGGACGGGCGCGATCCGGCGGGGGTCTATTTCGGCACCAATTCGGGCAGCATATTCGCCAGCCTCGACGAGGGCGACACCTGGACCGAAATCGCCCGCCACCTTCCGACGATCCTGTCGGTCGAGGTGCTGGACCGCGGGTGAGCCGGCACGGTTTTCTAGAAGATCGTGCGGACCAAATTTTCTGAAGACTTTGGTGACCATGCCGCGAAGTTGTATCCATAGGGCACGAACCGCTGGAAAGGCCGCCGATGCTTCAGATCCTGACCGATCGTACCTACCGTCACTTGTTCCTCGCGCAGGTGGTCGCGCTCGTCGGCACCGGGCTTGCCACCGTTGCGCTGGGGCTTCTGGCCTACGATCTTGCAGGGGGCGGCGCTGCGGCGGTTCTGGCCGCAGTTTTCACGATCAAGATGGTCGCCTACGTCGGTATCGCTCCGCTCGCGGGCGCCTTCGCCGACCGGGTGAACCGGCGCGCGCTGCTGGTTGCGCTGGACCTTGTGCGGGTGGGCACGGCCCTATGCCTGCCGTTCGTCACCGAACTCTGGCAGGTGTACCTGCTGATCGCGCTGCTGCAATCGGCCTCTGCCGCGTTCACCCCAACCTTTCAGGCCACGATCCCCGACGTCCTTCCAGACGAGGGCCGATATACACGCGCGCTATCGTTATCGCGGCTGTCGTATGACCTAGAGAACATCGTGTCTCCGACCTTGGCGGCCCTGTTGCTTGCGGTGACGAGTTACAATGCACTCTTTGTTGGAACGGCGGCCGGGTTCGCAGCGTCGGCGCTGCTTGTCCTCTCGGTGCTGCTGCCAAGCCCGACGCCAGCGCCGCGTCGGGGCATCTACGACCGCACGACGCGCGGCATCCGGATTTATCTTGCGACTCCGCGCCTGCGGGGGCTGCTGGGGCTGAACCTTGCCGCCTCGGCGGCGGGGGCGATGGTGCTGGTGAACTCGGTTGTGCTGGTGCGTGCCGACCTCGGGTTGGGCGAAACCGCGCTGGCCTGGACGATGGGCGTGTTCGGGCTGGGCAGCATGGCGGCGGCGCTGGTGCTGCCGCGCCTGCTGGACCGGGTCGCGGACCGCGCCGTGATGCTGGCGGGCGCGGTTGCGATGGTCGCCGCTTTGCTGGCCGCCGCGGTTGCGACCGGCGCGGCGGCGCTGTCGTGGGCCATGCTGCTGGCGGTCTGGCTGGTGGTGGGGCTGGGCTATTCCGCCGTCCTGACGCCCTCTGGCCGTCTTCTGCGCCGTTCTGCTCATGCCGGCGACCGCCCGGCGCTGTTCGCCGCCCAGTTCGCGCTGTCCCACGCCTGCTGGCTGGTGACCTACCCGCTGTCGGGCTGGCTGATGACGGCGCAGGGCGCGACGGCTGCCTTCGTGGCCTTGGCGGCGCTTGCCGCGCTGGGCATCGCGCTGACGCTGCGCCTGTGGCCCGCCAACGACCCGGTCAAGGTGGAACACACGCATGAGAACCTGCCGCTGGACCATCCGCACCTTCAGGGCCACCGGACGCACAGCCATGATTACGTGATCGACGACCATCACCGCCACTGGGGCGCCCCATGAGACGGCTGCGACGGCTGGACCCTCGGGGCGCGGACGGCTACCTAGAAGGCCAACGCGAACAGGGGGCCCGTTCATGGCATTCGGCAAAGGTTGTCACCTTCATCTGATCGACGGCTCTGCCTTCATCTTCCGGGCGTTCCACGCGCTGCCGCCGCTGACGCGCAAGTCCGACGGGCTGCCCATCGGCGCGGTGAGCGGGTTCGTGAACATGATCTGGAAGATGGTCGAGGACAACAAAGGCCCCGACGCGCCGACTCATGTCGCCGTGGTGTTCGACAAGGGGTCGCACACCTTCCGGAACGACATGTACGACCTGTACAAGGCGAACCGGGATGAGATGCCCGAGGATCTGCGCCCGCAGATCCCGCTGACCCGCGACGCGACCCGTGCCTTCAACATCGCCTGTCTCGAGCAGGAAGGATACGAGGCCGACGACATCATCGCCACGCTGTCCTGTCAGGCGCGCGAGGCGGGCGGGCGCGTCACCATTATCTCGTCCGACAAGGACCTGATGCAGCTGGTCGGCGGCGGGGTCGAGATGTTCGACGCCATGAAGAACACCCGCATCGGGGTCGAAGAGGTCGAGGCGAAGTTCGGGGTGGGCCCGGAACGGGTGATCGACGTGCAGGCGCTGGCGGGCGACTCGGTCGACAACGTGCCCGGCGCACCCGGCATCGGCATCAAGACGGCGGCCCTGCTGATCAATGAATACGGCGATCTGGAAACGCTTCTGGACCGCGCGGAAGAGATCAAGCAGCCCAAGCGCCGGCAGACGCTGATCGAGAACCGCGAACAGATCGAGCTGTCCAAGAAGCTGGTGACGCTTGATTGCGAGATGCCGGTCGAGGTCACGCTGGACGAGCTGGACGTCAAAGAGCCCGACGCCGAGGTGCTGCTGCCGTGGCTGGCTGAAATGGAGTTCCGCACCGTGACCCGCCGCGTGGCCGAGGCGCTGGGGGCCGAGGCCCCGGTGATCGAGGATAAGCCCGCGGCCACGGCGCCCGACGAAGACGCGGGCCCCGCGCCCGAAGCGGTGCCGTTCAAGCCCGAGGCGTACGAGTGGGTGAAGGACGAGGCCGCGTTGCAGGTCTGGATCGACCGCATCCTTCAATGCGGCTGGGTCGCCGTCGATACCGAGACGACCGGCCTGAACGAGATGCGCGCCGATCTTGTCGGCATCTCGCTGTCGGTCGAGCCGGGGCAGGCGTGCTACATCCCGCTGGCGCACAAGGCGTCCGGTGACGGCGGCCTGTTCGACGACGGCAAGCTGGCCGAGGGGCAGATGGACCTCGACCGCGCGCTGGCGATGCTGAAGCCGGTGCTGGAGGATGCGGCCGTCCTGAAGATCGGCCAGAACATGAAATACGACGCCAAGATCTTCAGCCGCTACGGGGTCGAGATCGCGCCGATCGACGACACCATGCTGATGTCCTACGCGATGCACGGGGGCGAGCACGGGCACGGCATGGACCTGCTGTCCGAGAAATACCTTGGCCACAACCCGATCCCGATCAAGGACCTGATCGGCTCGGGCAAATCGCAGATCACCTTCGCGCAGGTTCCGATCGAAGAGGCGGTGAAATACGCCGCCGAGGACGCCGACATCACCCTGCGCCTGTGGCAGCTGTTCAAGCCGCAGCTGCACCGCGCCCGCGTCACCACCGTCTACGAGACGCTGGAACGCCCGATGGTGCCGGTGCTGAAGCGGATGGAGATGGCGGGGATCAAGGTGAACCGCGATACCCTGTCGCGCATGTCCAACGCGTTCAGCCAGAAGATGGCGCAGCTTGAGGACGAGATTCACGAATTGGCCGGAGAGAAGTTCAACGTCGGCTCGCCCAAGCAGTTGGGCGAGATCCTGTTCGACAAGATGAGCCTTCCCGGCGGCAAGAAGGGCAAGACCGGCGCATGGTCGACGCCCGCCGACGTGCTGGAAGACCTTGCGACCGAACACGACCTGCCCGCGCGGGTGCTGGACTGGCGGCAAATGTCGAAGCTGAAGTCGACCTACACCGACGCGCTTCAGGAACATATCAACCCCGACACCGGGCGGGTGCACACGTCCTATTCCATCGCGGGGGCGAACACCGGGCGTCTCGCCTCGACCGATCCGAACCTGCAGAACATCCCGGTGCGGTCCGAGGAAGGCCGCCGCATCCGCGAGGCCTTCGTCGCGTCCGAGGGCAAGACCCTGCTGTCGCTGGACTATTCCCAGATCGAGCTGCGCATCCTAGCCCACATCGCCGACATCGAGGCGTTGAAAGAGGCCTTCGCGGCAGGGCAGGACATTCACGCCGCCACCGCGTCCGAGATGTTCAACGTGCCGCTGGACGAGATGACGCCAGAGATCCGGCGACAGGCCAAGGCGATCAACTTCGGCGTCATCTATGGCATCTCGGGCTTCGGGCTGGCGCGCAACCTGCGCATCCCGCGCGCCGAGGCGCAGGGCTTCATCGACCGCTACTTCGAACGCTTCCCCGGCATCCGCGACTATATGGACGCGACGGTGAAATTCGCGAAGGAACACGGCTATGTCTCGACCCTGTTCGGCCGCCGCATCCACACGCCCGAGATCAACGCCAAGGGCCCGCACGCCGGTTTCGCCAAGCGCGCGGCGATCAATGCCCCGATCCAAGGCACCGCGGCCGACGTGATCCGCCGCGCGATGGCGCGTATGGACCCGGCGATTGAAGGGCTGCCGGCGCGGATGCTGTTGCAGGTTCACGACGAACTGATCTTCGAGGTGGACGAAGGCGCCGAGGACAAGGTCATCGACCGCGTCCGCGAGGTCATGGAAGGCGCGGCGGATCCGGCGGTGAAACTGGCGGTGCCGCTGGTCGTCGATGCCGGACAGGGCGCCAACTGGGCCGAAGCGCACTAGGCCCGCGGCTGCCGGAGCACGATCTTCTAGAAGATCGTGATGTGCACTAAACTAAGGGTAGTACCCCGGCCTTAGCTACGCCAAACTTACTCTCTTCGGCCGCCCCGCGGTCGATTGCGGCTGTCTTCGACCGTTACGGCGTCGGTTTCGGCACGGATAGAAAAAAAATCCCAATAATCAAAGGGACCATTTTCGGTGAGATAGAAAGGCACTATTCCGAAAATTATAGGCTCCAGCCCGAAGATATTCCCAGCAAGTGTTCGGATCTGAAAATTCGTGCAACCAATCGCGGAAACAAGAACAGCCTCCCCGCAAGTTCCCCCTCTCCGCGTGGGGCGCATCATGAATACCGAGTTTTCCGCCTCGGGCGGTGTGAATCTTGAACCTTCGAGGCCCAGACCTGCGTGCCAGATATTTTGTAAGACGCTAATTGTCTCTTCCCGATCTAAAATTATGCCATTTCTGGATGGGAAGCTGCAACCGTCCAAGGCAATGGAGGCTTTTTCTTCTAAATGCGATTGCCATAAATCCAAGGCTGGATATTCAATTCCTCTGGAATGTATGAAACTGAAGTTCGCGACCTCACCTGGAAGAATTGATCGATTTCTTAGGCTCTCGATTGGAAAATCTGATCTGCTTAAGTTTTGCCCTCGAAGAGTTTGTTCGCTATAGCCGACCTCATCGATCACGATGGCTCTGTCTGACGGGTTTACTATTGAAAAGCTCAGATCAAAAAACAGAGAACACTCGCTTGCACCGATTAGTTGCGCATTCGAAAAGATAATTTCGAGGTTTTCCTCTATAAAGCCGAGCTGTTTGGTGCTAAGGCGATAGCCTGGCAGCGTCAAAAATATTGTTGCGGCTAGGGTAGAAAGTGCGGCAACGGCTCCGATGTAGGTCGCGACTTTCATTCCGTCGATCTTATCTAGAATGTCCTGCAGGATACTCTTCATAGACATATTTCCTTGCGTCATCCTTTATTTTATATGACTTCGTGTATCTTATTTTATTTTATCAAGTGCATGTATTATTATTTATACACATTGGTATATATCTATTGATTCAATTTTTTATTTTAATGATCTCCACGAGAAATTAAATCTCGATTGTGTTTTGGATCGATAGTTTTCTCGTTTTTGATTCGCAATGTTGAGGAAGCTTTCTACGGAGCCAAGGGCTTGTTGGTTCCCGGTAGGCCTGCGGTGGTCGAGCGATCGTTACTTATCTATTGACGTTAAAAAGGAGCATCGCGCCCGTTTTGGTCACAGTGAGTTGGGGGCAATCCTTATCAAAATTCATATCATCTTTTGTATTTAGATGATCCGATCCGCGGGGAACTGGTCAATAGTTTAAAGGGCGAAGTCAAAATAGACCTCGACATTCTCGTTCACCAATACGTCCGGCGGCATTGTCTACAGCGCGTCGGGTGAGTTGCCCGGCACCTCGCTGATGAACGACGGTGGCGACATCGATGCGCCGGTTCCGGTGCCGCTACCGGCCAGCGCGTTCCTGCTGCTGGGTGGGCTTGGCTCGCTGGCGCTGCGCCGTCGCAAGCGCGCCTGATCAATCCTGATCTGACGGGGGGCTGGTCCGAAGCGGACCGGCCCCTTTTGCATTCTGCGCCTGCCGAAACGAAGTCAGAGCCGCGCGACCGCTATCACCGGACGTTGCAGTCCGGCGGTGGTTAGAAGCTGTAAAACCGCGTGGGGGCTTTAGATGTGACCGCCGATGGCGAGTCCGGCTGCGAAGATCATGATCGAGCACGCCATGAAGCCGACAAGGAAGTACGGCGAGGGCTCGGCAGGGTTCAGGGCAGTCCAGATTTTATGGGCGACGGTGGTAAGGCCGGTCGTCGGGGTCAGGTCACTTTTCGTATTTATCATGACAATGGATTTAAGGCATCCGGGTGCGTCCGGCAAGGTTGGCAGCTGGCGACGTAACGTCCGCTTTGGGGCGGTCTGCGGCCGAGACGGCAAGCGGGGCTGCCTGCAACTGTCGAAAATTAAGGAATAATTTTATTCCTTCCCCGGCCGCGCTGTCGCCTGTGCGGGCCGAGGCAGCGACGTCGTGTCACTCGGGTCGGGGCGCGAATTTCGCGGCGATGCCCGGCAGGTCCGCATAGTCCGAGAACACCGCCGCGTGGGTCAGTTGCTCGATCGGCTCTTTGCGGAACCCCTCGGAATACAGCGCGAAGGGCAGCTTGGCGTTGCGGGCGGTACCTGCGTCCACCGCGCTGTCGCCGACGAACAGGAACCGGCGGGCGGGCAGCTGGTCGATGACATGGCGTGCGGCGGCGGCGTCGGGCTTGCGGGGATAGGGGCCGTCACCGAAGGCCCATGCGTCGAAGTAGCGGTCCAGACCCAGATGCGCCGTCACCGCGCGGGCCGGGGTCTCGGGTTTGTTGGTGCACAGCGCAAGGCGATAGCCGTCCGCCTTCAGCCGATCCAGCGCCTCGAACACGCCGGGGTAAACCGTTGTGTTGTGGACGGCGGTTTCATAATGCCGGTGAAACTCGGCATACATGCGGTCGTGCCGTTCGCGCGTGGGCTCCAGCCCCTGCGCGGCGATGCAATGGTTGATCAGCTGCGCCAGCCCGTTGCCGACGAAGCTTTTCACCGTCTCTTCGGGCAGGGGCGGCAGCCCCTCGGCTTCGAGCATCCGGGTGGCGCACAGGTGGATGTCCTTGGTGGCGTCGATCAGCGTGCCGTCGAGGTCGAAGATCACGGCGCTCATGCCGGTGTCCTCCACTTGATCGAGCAGCCCATCGACGGCACCTGCGACTCGGGGCCCTTGCCGGTTTCTGCGATGGCGTGCATCGCGTCCAGAAGGTCGGTCGAGGTGTCGGGCCCGGCGGCGTTCTTGCCGGCATCGTCCAGCCGGCCCCGGTACTGCAGTTCCAGACCCGCGTTGTAGCCGAAGAAATCCGGGGTGCAGACGGCGCCGTAGGCCTTGGCGACCTGCTGGCTTTCATCGTGCAGGTAGGGGAAGGGGAAGGCGTGCCGCTCGGCCAGCGCCTTCATGTTGTCGAAGCTGTCGGCGGGATGCGAGGTGGCATCGTTGGCGCAGATCGCGGCCACCCCGATTCCCATCGTCTGCAGGTCCTGCGCGGTTACGATCAGGCGGTCGAGGATGCCTTTCACATAGGGGCAGTGGTTGCAGATGAACATGACCAGCGTGCCCTTCGGTCCGGCGATGTCGGACAGGGAACGGGTCGTGCCGTCGGTTGCGGGCAACGTGAAGTCGGGCGCCTTGGCGCCAAAGTCGCAGACGGGCGGGGTGGTGGCCATCGGGATCTCCTTCCGGTTCTGAAGGAGCACTATAGGGCCGGCACGCGCACGCGCCAGCCGCGCGGTGTCGCGGTGCCTAGACCTGCGGGGCCCAGATGAAGCCGTCGACCTGATAGACGCTGCCGTACGAGCCGGGGTTGGTCATCACCCGGACCTCGGACCAGTCGTTGGCGGCGGACACGTCGATGACCGACATGTCCAGCGACACCTGATTGCGGTGCCAGTTGGCGTGGTGGATCAGGATCTCGCGCTCGGACACGACCTTGGACACGACGGCGATGTGCCCCATCGGCAGCTTGCTGGTGCCCGAGAACGCCATGACCGCGCCGATGGCCGGGGTGTGGCCACGGGCGAACTTGCCTTCGGCCTGACCCCACCACGTATCGGCGTTGCCGCGAATCTCGATGCCGCTGGCGTTGCGCGCGAAGGGCACGCACCAGACCCGCTGTCCGGCGGCGCGCATATCGGTGGCGATGCTGACCGCGCGGCCCACAAGATCGCTGTTCAATCCGGGGATGTCTTCCCGCTTTACCTGCCCGCAGGCGGCGGTCATCAGAAGCAGCGCGCAAAGCGCCGGGAATCGAAGCCGTGACGGCTTGAAAACGTGGTCGGTCGTCATGTGTCCCTCGGCCGGTCGTTGTCCGCCCCCGATCCTTTTCGGATCTGCGCCAAGAAGGTTGCCAAATCCGGAGGCGAAATCAAGCTTTTATTAACCGACCTTCGCCCAGTTTCCCGCGACAGAAGGACCGTTTGCCGGAACGTTACGCGAACTGCCCGGTCGCCAGCTCTGCCGAATCCCGGATCGCGCGGATGTTCTCGCCGTAGGGCGCGGGGTCGGCCACGGACCCGCCCTTGAACACGCCCGAGCCCGCGACCAGCACGTCGGCGCCCGCGCGCGCGACAAGCGGCGCGGTGTCGGGCGTCACGCCGCCGTCGATCTCGATATGCACCGGGCGGTCGCCGATCATCGCGCGCAGGGTGCGGATCTTGTCGGTCAGGTCGATGAACTTCTGCCCGCCGAACCCGGGGTTCACCGTCATCACGCAGACAAGGTCGGTCAGGTCCAGAAGATGCGCCACCGCGTCCGCCGGGGTGCCGGGGTTCAGCGCGACGCCGGCCTTCATCCCCGCGCCGCGGATCGCTTGCAGGGTGCGGTGGATGTGCGGCCCGGCCTCGACATGGGCGGTCAGGATATCGGCGCCCGCCTCGGCGAAGGCGTCGATATAGGGATCGACCGGCGCGATCATCAGATGCACGTCCATCACCGTCTTCACGTGCGGGCGGAACGCCTTCACCGCAGGGGGGCCGAAGGTGAGGTTGGGCACGAAATGCCCGTCCATCACGTCGACATGCACCCAGTCGGCGCCCTGATCCTCGACGGCACGGATCTCGCGGCCGAAATCGGCGAAGTCGGCGGACAGGATCGACGGGGCGATCTTGATCGAGCGGTCGAACGACATGGGGGCACCTCCGGTTTGGCTGGGCGCGGATTAACGCCATCCGGGGCAGGGGTCCAGCCGTGTCGATGTTCGGCGGACGCCGAATAAGGGGGCTGTCCGCCCCCTCTGCGCCTGCGGCGCATTCACCCCGGAGGATATTTTTCGTCCGAAGAAGGAGAGTTGCGCCCGGAGGCAGGCCCCGAGGCTCGACAACCCGGCGCGCATCCGCTCATGTTCGCCGTAACGCACAAGACCAGACCGACAGGAGAGAGACATGACCGACGCCCCGCTGAGCCTTGACGAGTTGAAGGCGGCCGCCGCCAGCGGCGAGATCGACACCGTGATCATGGCGCAGATCGACATGCAGGGGCGGCTGATGGGCAAGCGGTTCCACGTGTCGAACTTTCTTGAGGCCGGGGTGCACGAGACCCATTCGTGCAACTACCTGCTGACCGTCGACATGGACATGGAGCCGGTGCCGGGCTTCAAGTCGGCCTCGTGGGCGCAGGGCTATGGCGACTATATGATGAAGCCCGACCTGTCGACGCTGCGGCGGCTGCCGTGGCTGGACGGCTGCGCGCTGGTGCTGTGCGATACGCTGGATCACCTTGGCGAGGGGCCGATCGAGGTCAGCCCGCGTGCGATCCTGAAGGCGCAGCTGGCGCGGCTGGAGTCGATGGGCCTGACCGCGATGATGGCGTCGGAGCTGGAATTCTACATGTTCCGCCAAAGCTTCGAAGAGGCGCACGCCACCGGCTATCGCCAGCTGGATCCGGTCAGCCCCTATAACGAGGATTACCACATCTTCACCACCCAGCGCGACGAGGTGGTGATGCGGGCTCTGCGCAACGGCCTGTACGGCGCGGGCATCCCGGTGGAGAATTCCAAGGGCGAGGCCTGGGCCGGGCAGGAAGAGATCAACGTGAAATACGCCCACGCGCTGACGGCGGCGGACAATCACGTTCTGACCAAGGAAGCGACGAAAGAGATCGCGCTGCAGGCCGGGCACGCGGTGACCTTCATGGCCAAATACGCGGACGCGCCCGCCGGGTCTTCGTGCCATGTCCACCAGTCGCTGTGGACGCTGGACGGCAAGCCCGCCTTCCTTGATCCGGACGGCACCTATGGCATGTCGAAGCTGATGGAGCAGTATGTCGCCGGGCTTTTGACCTATGCGCCGGACATGACCGTGTTCCTTGCGCCCAACATCAACAGCTACAAGCGGTACGTGGCGGGCACCTTCGCGCCGACGAAGACGATCTGGTCGCGCGACAACCGCACCGCCGGGTTCCGGCTGGTGGGCGAGGGCGGCAAGGGCATCCGGATCGAGAACCGGGTCGGCGGCGCCGACCTGAACCCCTATCTTGCCTTCGCCGCGATGCTGGCCGCCGGGATCGCCGGGATCGAAGAGGGGCTGGAGCTTGAGCCCGAATTCACCGGCGACGCCTATGGCGCCAAGAAAGCGCGCGAGATCCCCGGCACGCTGCGCGACGCGGCGAAGCTGCTGAAGCGGTCCAAGATGCTGCGGGCCGCGATGGGCGATGCGGTGATCGACCATTATGTCCATGCCGCCGAGTGGGAGGTGGCCGAGTACGACCGCCGCGTGACCGACTGGGAAGTGGCCCGCGGCTTCGAACGGTCGTGACCGCCAAGGGCGCTTGACCATCCCGCCGCGACACGGAACAGTCCGCGGCGGGAGGATATATACAATGGATTTCAAAGGACAGGTGGCCGTGGTGACCGGCGGCGCGCAGGGCATTGGCCGCGCGGTGGCAGAGCTTTTGCACGCCCACGGCGCCCGGATCGTGATCTGGGACATGGATATGGCGGCCGCCGCCGAGGCCTCGCGCGCGTTGGACGGGGCGCGGATTGATCAGGTCGACATCACCGACTGGGCCGCCGTCGCCGCCGCGCGGGACGCGACGCTGGCGGCAGAGGGCCGGATCGACGTGCTGGTGAACTCGGCCGGGATCGCCGGGCTGAACGACACGGTCGAGCATTACCCGCCCGAGGAATTCGCCCGGATCATCGACATCAACCTGCTGGGCACCTTCCACACCAACAAGGCCGTGGTGCCCGCGATGCGGACGCAGGGCTATGGCCGGATCGTCAACATCGCCTCGATCGCCGGGAAGGAAGGCAACCCGGGCGCTTCGGCTTATTCCGCGTCGAAGGCGGGGGTGATCGGCCTGACCAAGTCGCTGGGCAAGGAACTGGCGTCCGAGGATATCTCGGTCAACTGCGTCACGCCGGCGGCGGCGCGGACCCGGATCTTCGACCAGATGAAGCCCGAGTTCATCGAGTTCATGCTGTCCAAGATCCCGCGCGGACGCTTCCTTGAAGTGCACGAGGCGGCGGCAATGATCGTCTGGGTCGCCAGCCGCGAGAACGGGTTCACCACCGGCGCGGTGTTCGACCTGTCGGGGGGGCGCGCGACCTACTGAACGGCGCCGCGCCGCGGAATGCGCAAGGGGCAGTTCCAAAGGCGGCGCGGCTGTTCTATTCAGCCGTCATGAGCAGTGACACACGATATGTGCTGGGCGTCGACGGTGGCGCCACGGGATGCCGGGTGGCGATCGCCCGGGTGGATGGAACGCCGGTGGCGCGCGCCGAAGGGGCCGAGGCGAACGTCGCCTCGGATTTCGACAAGGCGCTGCGGCACCTGACCGACGCCATTGGCCGGGCCGCAGATCAGGCCGGGCTGGATGCCGCGACGCTGGCCGCGACACCGGCGTGGCTGGGGCTTGCCGGTGCCATCGACGCGGACACCTGCGCCCGGGTCGAGGCGGCGCTGCCCTTCGGATCGGTACGGGTCAGCGACGACCGCCCGACCGGCATGACCGGCGCGCTGGATGGCCGCGACGGCTGTCTTGTGGCGACGGGAACCGGATCTTTCCTTGGCCGACAGGCGGGGGACGAAAGATTCTTCGTGGGCGGCTGGGGCCTTCAGGTGTCGGATCAGGCCTCGGGCGCGTGGCTGGCGCGGAACATGCTGCGGGCGGTGGTCGATCACCACGACAACATGGGGCCGGATTCAGAGCTGTTGCGCGGGATCGTGGCCGAGTTCGGCAGCGTGGCAGAGGCGGTGTTCTTCTCGTTGCGCGCGACGCCGACGGAATTCGCCAGATATGCGCCGCGCATCATCGCGGCGGCGTCGGATGGCGACGCGGTGGCGCGGCGGCTGATGCAGGAGGGCGCCGACTGGGTCGCCGAGGGCCTGCGCGCGATGGGCGCGGCGGATGGCGAGGCGGTGTGCCTGATTGGCGGCATCGGGCCGTATTATGCCGATTATTTGCCGAACGCGCTGACGCGAAACCTGCTGGAACCGCGCGGCACGTCGATGGACGGCGCGGTGCTTTTGGCGCGGGAACTGGCCGCGGGCTGATCGCCCCGGCGGCAACCCGCGACCCGTGCCGGGGCGGCTCGACCGACCGGGGTGGCTCGCGTTATGGTGGCGGCAGAGCAGTCGCAAATCAGCACCAGAACAGGGCACCCCATGCATTTTCCCGCACTTCCTCCGTCCCGCCGCGCGCTTCTTCTCATGCTGGGCGCCGGGGCGCTGACCGCCTGTGGCGGCGGTCGCCTGTCGACCGGCCCGGCGGTGACCAGCACCGATTACCGCCCCGTCGACAACCCCGCCTTCGACGCGTGGCTGGCGGGTTTCCGGGGCCGCGCGGCGGCGGCGGGCATTTCCGCCGCAACGCTGGATTCCGCGCTGGGCCGCGCGGGGTTCCTGCCCGACGTGATCGAGCGAGACCGCAATCAGGCCGAGGTGGACCGGTCGCTGCAGGACTATCTTGCGCTGACGGTGGACGACGCCCGCGTGACCACGGGGCGCGAGATGCTGCGCCGCCATGCCGGGGTGCTGGCCGAGATCGAGGCAAGGTTCGGCGTCGAGAAGCAGGTCGTTGTCGCGATCTGGGGCGTCGAAAGCCGGTTCGGCGCGCGGATGGGCGACATTCCCGTCATCTCGGCGCTGGCGACGCTGGCTTTCGACGGGCGGCGCGGTCAGTTTTTCGAACAGCAGTTGGTGGCGGCGCTGCGCATTCTGCAGAACGGCGACATCACCGTAGATCGCATGACCGGAAGCTGGGCCGGGGCGATGGGGCACACGCAGTTCATTCCGACATCCTATGAGGCCTATGCCGTCGACTTTCGCGGCGACGGCCGCCGCGACATCTGGAGCGAGGACCCGACCGACGGGCTTGCCTCGACCGGGTCCTACCTTGCGAACGCAGGCTGGCAGCGTGGTCGGCCTTGGGGGCTGGAGGTGTCGCTGCCGTCGGGGTTCAACGCCGGGCAGGCCGGGCGCGGGCGCAATCGGTCGGTGTCGGAATGGACGGCGCAGGGCGTGCGCCTTGCGGGCGGCGGTACGATCCCGGATCACGGGCCCGCCTCGGTGATCCTGCCGTCGGGCACCACCGGCCCGGCCTTCGTGATCTTCCGCAACTTTGGCGCCATCGCGCGGTACAACAACTCTGAGAAATACGTGATCGCCGTCGGGCACCTGTCAGACCGGATCGCGGGCGGTGGCCCGCTGCGGGGCAGCTTCCCGCCCGACGCGCAGGGGCTGACGCTGGCCGACCGGCAAGAGCTTCAGCGGCGGCTGACGGCGGCGGGCTTTGACGCCGGAACGCCGGACGGCGTGGTCGGCAGCGGCACCCGCGACGCGATCCGCGCCTACGAGGCGGCGATGGGTTTGCCGGTGACGGGCGAGGCGACGCTGGCCATCCTGCAACGGCTAAGGGGCTGATCGCGCAAGGATTTTCTGAACAATCCTTGGTGGCAAAATCTTCTGAAGGATCTTGCCCACCAGGCCCACGAGTCGCCCGGTTGAAAGAGAGGACATCATGACCCGGATCGCATTCATCGGCATGGGGGAGGCCGGCGGCGCGCTTGTCGCCGGGTGGGCCGGGGCGCATCCGGGCATCCGCGCCTATGACGTGAAGCTTGACGATCCGGTCACTGCGGACGCCATGCGCGCGCGGTGCTCGGATCTGGGCGTCACCGCGTGCGACAGCCCGGCGGATGCGGTGGGCGAGGCGGATCTTGTGTTCTGCACCGTCACCGCTGACCGCGCGGTCGAGGCCGCGCGCGCCGCCGCGCCGCATCTTCCGCAGGGGGCGTATTGGCTGGACCTGAATTCCTGCGCGCCGTCTTCGAAGGAAACCTCGGCCAAGGTGATCGAGGCGGCAGGCGGGCGCTATGTGGATGTCGCGGTGATGTCGCCGGTGCATCCGAAGCTGAACATGGTGCCGCTGCTGATCTCGGGCCCCCACGCCGCCGATGTCGCCCCGCGGCTTGAGGTCCTGCCGATGGCGTTGCGGGTGGTCGAGGGGGCGGTGGGCCGTGCCTCGTCCATCAAGATGATCCGGTCCGTGATGATCAAAGGGATAGAGGCGCTGTCCGCCGAATGCGCGCTTGCCGCCGTGGCGGCGGGGGTGGCGGACGAGGTCGTGCCCTCGTTGTCGAACAACTATCCCGGCGTCGACTGGGCGGCGCAGATGGCCTACAACATGGAACGCGCGATGGTCCACGGCGACCGCCGCGCCGCCGAGATGGAAGAGGTCGCGAAGACGCTTGCGGACCTTGGCCTGCCCTCGGCGATGGCAGAGGCGACGGTGGGCTGGCAACGGCGTCTGGCCGCCGCCGACGTGCCCCCGCCAGCGGACCCGAGGCAGGTTGGCGCCGCTGTGGTAGCGGACAGCCTGTTGTCGGAAATTCGTAAGAAATGATGCGGTTTTCCCGCCGCTTTACCGTTAGAATATTCGAAAAGTGTAAGGGTAATCATGTTTACCACCCGTCCTGATCTGACCGGCACCTTCGGCATGGTGGCGACGACGCACTGGATCGCCTCGGCCGTCGGGATGCGGCTGCTGGAGCAGGGCGGCACCGCCGCCGATGCCGCTGCCGCTGCTGGCTTCACGTTGAACGTGGTCGAGCCGCACCTGAACGGCCCGTTGGGGGACATGCCGCTTCTGCTGCGCCCCGCCGGGGCAGACGTGCCGACCGTGATCTGCGGGCAGGGTCCGGCCCCCGCCGCCGCCACGATAGACCGTTACCGGCATGAAGGCCTGAACCGCATTCCCGGCTCGGGCCTGCTGGCCGCCTGCGTGCCCGGCGCGTTCGACGCGTGGATGCTGCTGTTGCGCGACCACGGGCGTCTGCCGCTGCGCGCGGTGCTGGAACCCGCGATCCACTATGCCGAACACGGACACCCGGCGCTTGCCCGCATGTGCGACGCCATCGCCGGTCTGGCAGAGTTCTTCCGCGCCGAATGGCCAACCTCTGCCAAGACGTGGCTTCCCGGCAGCGCAGTCCCGCGTCCGGGGCAGATGTTCCGCAACCCGGCGCTGGCGGCGTTCTGGACGCGTCTGCTGGACGAGGCCGAAACCGCCACCGGCCGGGACGCCCAGATCGAAACCGCCCGCCGCGTGTTCGCCGAAGGCTTCGTGGCCGAGGCGATCGACAGCTATCTGCGCGACGCCCGCGTGATGGATGCCGAGGGCGACCGGCGACCCGGCGTGCTGACCGCTGACGACATGGCGGGCTGGCGCGCCAGCTACGAGCCGACGGTCAGCACCACGCACCACGGCTGGGAGATCCACAAGCCCGGCTTCTGGTCGCAGGGGCCGGTTCAGCTTCAGGCGCTTAACATGCTGGAAAGGGACGATCTTTCCGGCCTCGATCCGCAGGGGCCCGCCTTTGTCCACCTGACCACCGAAGCCCTGAAACGCGCCTTCGCCGACCGCGAAGCCTATTACGGCGACGGCGACATCCCGGCGGACACGCTGCTGTCCAAGGCTTATGCCGCCACGCGCCGCGCCGACATCACGGACGCGGCCAGCCTAGATCACCGCCCCGGCGCGATCCCGGGTTACGACCGGCTTGCCGATGCCTTCCTGCGCCGCGCCGCCACGCCCTATGCGGCGGGGCCGGGCACCGGCGCGGGCGAGCCGACGATGGCGCACCTGTCGGAACGCCGGGGCGATACCGTGCACCTTGATGTCATCGACCGCTGGGGCAACGTCGTGTCGGCCACGCCGTCGGGCGGATGGCTGCAGTCGAACCCGGTGATCCCGGGGCTGGGCGTGCCGCTGGGCACGCGGGCGCAGATGTTCTGGCTGGAGCCGGGGCTGCCGACCTCGCTGGCGCCGGGCCGCCGCCCGCGCACCACGTTGTCGCCGTCGCTGGCGCGCGACGCGGATGGCCGCTGGCTGTCCTATGGCACCCCCGGCGGCGACCAGCAGGACCAGTGGCAATTGATGTTCTTCCTGCGCCACGTCCACCACGGCATGTCCGTGCAACAGGCCATCGAC
The DNA here is from genome assembly GCF_029168315.1 of Psychromarinibacter halotolerans. Taxonomy (NCBI): domain Bacteria; kingdom Pseudomonadati; phylum Pseudomonadota; class Alphaproteobacteria; order Rhodobacterales; family Paracoccaceae; genus Psychromarinibacter; species Psychromarinibacter halotolerans. The sequence goes on along the minus strand of NZ_JARGYD010000009.1, from coordinate 4,064 downwards.
GCGCCGCTGTTTTACACCGACCACCTGCAGGCCAGCTTCTATCCGCGCAACGCGCGCCCCGGACACCTGAAGCTAGAGGACCGCTTTGCGCCGGACACCATCGCGGCGCTGCGCGATAGGGGGCACCGGGTCGAGGTGTCGGGACCGTGGGACGTTGGCCGCCTGACCGCCGCCGCGCGCGATGCGGACGGGCTGTTGCACGGGGCCGCCACGGCGCGGCTGATGCAGGCTTACGCGGTCGGTCGGTAGGGCGCCCGTCAGGTGTGGGGCAGGCTGTCGGACAGCGGCAGCCACGGCAGCCGCTCGTCCCAGTGATCGTGGCTGGTCGGTTCCGCAAGCTCGGGCCGGTCGAGGCTTGCGACATAGCCGTGGATCTCTCCGGGGCTTTGATCCGACCGATAGGCCATCTGGCTGCCGCACCGGGGGCAGAAAAACCGTTCGACCCCGGCAGGGCTGGCAAAGACCGAGGGCCGCCCGCCGGACCAGCGCCACGCGGTGTCGCGCACGCCGAAGAAGGTCGTCATCGGTGCGGAACAGGCGCGGCGGCAGCTTTCGCAGTGGCAATGGGACTGCCACAGGACCGCGTCGGGGTCGAACTTGTAGGTGATGTGCCCGCACAGGCAGCGGCCTTTCCCTTCCAGCATCGCGGGCGTTCCCTTCTGCGTTTCCAAGTTGCGTTGCCGCCAGAATGTCCGCGTTGCGAAACGGGGGCAATGGCCTTAGCGTCTGCAGCGGACACGGGCGGACGGAACGCGATGGCTGAAACGGCTGGACGGATAACGCTTTGGCATATCGAGGTCTTCGTCGCCACGGCGGAAGAAGCCTCGATCTCTGCCGCGGCGCAGCGGTTGGGGGCCAGCCCGTCGTCGGTCAGCCAGCAGTTGACCAACCTCGAAGCGGCGCTGGGCACCGCGCTTCTCAACCGCAACGAGAGACCGATGAGCCTGACACCTGCGGGGAGCCTGTTCCTGCGGCGGGCGCAGGCGATCCTGAACGAGGCGGCGCGCGCCAAGGCCGAGCTGGCCCGCCGCGATCCCCGGATGCTGACCCGGCTGCGGATCGGGGTGATCGAGGATTTCGACGCCGAGGTCACGCCCCGCCTGCTGCGCGACCTGTCGCAAGAGATGACGGGGTGCCAGTTCCTGCTGGAGACCGGCGCGTCCCACCGGTTGATCGACAAGCTGGAAACCCGCGCGCTGGACATGATCATCGCCGCCGAGATGGGGGCGGAAGCCGCGTGGATGGAAGTGCACCCGGTGCTGACCGAGCCTTTCGTCGCCGCCGTGCCGAAAGGCGCCGTGGCCGAGGGCGCGGACCTGATGGCGGTGCTGCGAGAAATGCCGCTGATCCTGTACACGGAGCGGCACCACATGGGCCGGGTGATCCGGTCGCACCTTGCGCAGCAGAACTTCCGCCTGTCGCACCGGTTCGAACTGGACAGCTACCACGCCATCATGGCGATGGTCGCGGCCGGAGAGGGATGGACGATCCTGACGCCGCTGGGGTTCCTGCACGCGGCCCGGTTCCGCGATCAGGCCGAGGTGATGCCGCTGCCGTTCGCGCCCTTGTCCCGCCGGATCTCGCTGACCGCGCGGCGCGGCGTGATGGAGGACATCCCGGCCCGCACCGCCGACACGCTGCGCGGCTACCTGCAAGACCTGATCGTTACGCCGGCGATCGAGCGGATGCCGTGGCTGGACGGCGCGCTGCGGGTCGAAGGCGATTAGGCCGGTGCATTCGCGGTTGTCTGGGCGGCACGCCGTCTGCTGGCCCCGCGTAGGATGGGGTTTCACCCCATCATGGTCGCGCGACCCGACGGGGCAGGAGGGGGCGCTGCCCCCGCTGTGCTGCGCACAGCCCCCCGAGGTACTTGGAAAGAGAAGAAGCCGGGGTGGAGGCCCCGGCTTTCATTGGTTTCGACCGTGACCCGAGCGGGGTCAGGTTCCGTAGGCCAGTTCCGGGCTTTTCACGTCCTCGGCCGCGCCGGTCAGCGCCGCGATCACGAAGTCGCAGTCAGAGCGGGTCAGGCGTGCGGGAAGGCGGGCGTCGCAGGCGCGCATCAGCATCGCGCGGGTCTGCGGCAGGTCCGGCACGTCGCCCAGAAACTGCCAGTTCCAGAACGCGCGGGCGTTGTCGGTGGACATGCCGAAGATCTGCACCTTCACGCCCCGCGCGGCGGCGGCGTCCTGAAAGGCGCGGGCCTCGGCGTCGGTCATGTCGACAAGGTTGAACTGGATCGAATCCGGCGCGCGTTCTTCCGGGCCCAGCTTGTCCGGCACGGTCAGCCACGCGCTTTTGTCCAGCGCGGCGGCGACATAATCGTGGTTGCGGCGGCCATCGCGGACGCGGCGCGGGATCTCGGCGATCTGCGGGCGCACGATGGCGGCCGACAGGTTGCCAAGCCGGGTGTTGTACAGCGGCAGCTTGTTCTGCCAGCGGGCAAAGGCCTGCTCCAGCTCGGGCGAGTTCTCGCCGCGCGGGCCTTTGTGCTTTTTCCAGTTATGTTCGTAGGCGCCGGACATGATCACGGCGCGGGCGATCAGTTCGGGGTCGTCGGTGATCAGGATGCCGCCTTCGCCCGAGTTCAGCAGCTTGTAGCTTTGGAAAGAGAAGCAGCCGATCTTGCCGAGGGTGCCGATGGTCTTGCCGTGCCACGTCGTGCCCAGCGAGTGGGCCGCGTCCTCGATCACCGGCAGGCCGCGCTGTTCGGCGAGCGCCATGATCGCGTCCATGTCGCTGGTGTGACCGCGCATGTGGCTGATCATCACGGCGTCGACGCTGTCGAGCTTCGACTCGAAGTCGGAAATGTCGATGCGGTAGTTGTCCTTCACCTCGCACAGCACCGGCACGCAGTCGGCGTGCACGATGGACGAGGGGACGGCCCCGAAGGTGAACGCCGGGATCAGCACCTTGGCGCCGCGCGGCAGGTCCAGCGCCTTCAGCGACAGGAACAGCGCCGCCGAGCAGGACGCGACGGCCAGCGCGTACTTGGCGCCGACGGCATCGGCGAATTCGCGTTCCAGCAGCGACACCGGGCTGTCGCCGGGATCGGTATAGCGAAACAGGTCACCGCTTTGCAGCAGCCGCTCGATCTCGGCGCGGGCGGAATCGGGAATTGGCTCGGCGTCGTAGACGTTGGGGGCGGGCGTCATGTTTTCACCTTTTCCGAAAACTACCTTCGGGAAGCCTATAAAGCGGGGCCCGAAAAGGGAAGCTCTTTTCCCTTCACGGCTGCGCGAAAACACGCCGTTACGGCGCGGAAGCCACAGGCGGATTCCGGGATTTCTTCATAAAACTGTAATATTTGGCCGGTCAGGCCGGGGGCGGGGCCATGATCATGCAGGTGGTCGAGCCGGTCGCGTACAGGCGTCCGTCCTGTTCGCCACGAAGCTCGCCGGTGGCGATGCCGGTGGACCGGCCAACGTGCTGAACCCGCCCCTCGGCCAGGACCGCGACACCAAGCGGCAGGGGGCGGATGATGTTCACCTTGAACTCCATCGTCGTCTGCACCCGGCCTTGCGGCACCTTGGTCATCACCGCGCAGGCCATGCAACTGTCCAGCAGGGTGCCGTACCAGCCGCCGTGCACCGTTCCCATCAGGTTCAGGCCGCCGAACTCGGGCGTGCCGCTGAACACGACGCGGCCGTCCTCGACAAGGTCGATGGTGAAATTGAGCGTACCCGCGATGGGGGCGCCCGCGATCTCGCCCCGGGCGACGGCCTGCATGTAGGCAAGCCCCGACATCGAGGTGACGAGCGACAGGTCAGGCAGTTGGTCGGGGGACATGGCGGGAAAGGCGGACATGAAAAGGCTCCGGTCGATGACGACCGAAGCCTAGGTCTTATCCGGAAACCCCGGCAACGCCGGGATCGCGTTCTTACGCTACGTCGCGCAGCGACGCCGGCTGCACCACGCCAAGGGCATGGGCCACTTCGCGGGTGAGGTGCGGCTTGTTCAGCGTGTAGAAGTGCAGGTCTTCGACGCCGCCCTCGATCAGGTCGGTGCACAGTTCGCTGCACAGCGACACGGCCAGCAGGTCGTGGCGGTCGTCGCGCTGGGCCTTT
>NZ_JARGYD010000008.1:0-210739 GCF_029168315.1 Psychromarinibacter halotolerans | reverse complement strand
CCAGCTTCCGCCAGCTTCCGCCAGCTTCCGCCAGCTTCCGCCAGCTTCCGCCAGCTTCCGCCAGCTTCCGCCAGCTTCCGCCAGCTTCCGCCAGCCAAGCCGGCTCCCGCGACACATTCCATCGCCAAGACACACAAGCGGATGACCGCTTTACGCTCCCGCCTGCCGCGCCTATAACCCGGCGCATGACGGACCGGTTCGCGATCATCATCCGAATTACCGGCCCGGCGCTCTGATCCACGAGCCGCCGGGACAAGGCGCATGCACTCCACGCCGAACCTCATCCAATTTTCGCTGATCGACCTGAGGACACCGCCTCATGTGTGCTGACACGCCCGACTACAAAGACACGCTGAACCTGCCCGAAACCGAATTCCCGATGCGTGCGGGACTGCCCAAGCGCGAGCCCGGCTGGCTTGACCGCTGGGCGCAGATCGGTGTCTACGACCGCCTGCGCGAGACCGCCGAGGGCCGCGAACCGTTCATCCTGCACGACGGGCCTCCTTACGCGAACGGCCACCTGCACATTGGCCACGCGCTGAACAAGACGATCAAGGACATGATCGTCCGCTCGCATCAGATGATGGGACGCGACGCCCGTTACGTGCCCGGCTGGGACTGCCACGGCCTTCCGATCGAATGGAAGATCGAAGAACAGTACCGCAAGAAGGGCCGCAACAAGGATGACGTGCCGGTCATCGACTTCCGCCAGGAATGCCGCAAGTTCGCAGAGGGCTGGGTCGACGTCCAGCGCGACGAGTTCAAGCGCCTTGGCGTCACCGGCAAGTGGGACGATCCCTATCTGACGATGAACTTCCACGCCGAGCGCGTCATCGCCGAGGAGTTCATGAAGTTCCTGATGAACGGCACGCTGTATCAGGGGTCGAAGCCCGTGATGTGGTCGCCGATGGAACAGACCGCGCTGGCCGAGGCCGAGGTGGAATACCACGACAAGGAAAGCTTCACGATCTGGGTGAAGTTCCGCGTCGACAGCTACGCGCCCGGCGCGACCGACGCCTCGGACGAGGAAGCGACCGACACGCAGGGCGCGGCCGTCGTGGCGGCGGCGCAGGACGTGCGCGACGCGCTGGTCGGCGCCTATGTCGTGATCTGGACCACCACGCCCTGGACGATCCCGTCGAACAAGGCCGTCGTCTTCGGCGCCGACTATGACTATGGCCTGTACGAGGTCACCGGCACGCCGGACGAATGCTGGCTGAAGACCGGCGAACGCTACATCCTTGCCGACAAGCTGGCCGCGCAGACCTTTGCCAAGGCGCGGCTGGAAGACAGCCAGTGGACGCGCGTTCAGGACGTGACCACCGATCAGCTTTCCGCGCTGACGCTCAAGCACCCGCTGGCTGGCGCCGAGGGCGCGAACGGCGAGTGGGACGATGTCCGCGACTTCCGCGCCGCCGATTTCGTGACCGACGAGGAGGGCACCGGCTTCGTCCACTGCGCCCCGTCGCACGGGATGGAGGAATACGAACTGTACCGCGGCCTTGGCATGCTGGAACAGGTTATCACCTACAACGTGATGGACGACGGCGGCTTCCGCGCCGACCTGCCGTTCTTCGGCGGCAAGTACATCCTGAACCGCAAGGGCGGAGAGGGTGACGCGAACAAGGCGGTCATCGACAAGCTGGTCGAAGTCGGGGGCCTGATGGCGCGCGGCAAGATCAAGCACAGCTACCCGCACTCGTGGCGGTCCAAGGCGCCGGTGATCTACCGCAACACGCCGCAGTGGTTCGCCGCCATCGACCGCAAGGTCGGCGACGGGCAGGACACCCACGGCGAAACGATCCGCGAGCGTGCGCTGACCTCGATCGAGGAACTGGTCAAGTTCACCCCGCCCTCGGGCCGCAACCGCCTGCACGCGATGATGGAAACCCGGCCCGACTGGGTGCTGTCCCGCCAGCGGGCATGGGGCGTGCCGCTGACCTGCTTCACCAAGAAGGGCGCGCTGCCGACCGACCCGGACTTTCTGCTGCGCGACGCGGCGGTCAACGCCCGCATCGCAGAGGCCTTCGAAGCCGAGGGCGCGGACGCGTGGTACAAGGACGGCGCCAAGGAACGCTTCCTTGGATCCGATCATGATCCGGCCGAGTGGGAACAGGTGTTCGACATCCTCGACGTGTGGTTCGACAGCGGCTCGACCCACGCCTTCGTTCTGCGCGACCGCGCCGACGGCGCGCCGGACGGCATCGCGGATGTCTACATGGAAGGCACCGACCAGCACCGCGGCTGGTTCCACTCGTCCCTGCTGGAAGCCTGCGGCACGCTGGGCCGCGCGCCCTATCGCAACGTGGTCACGCATGGCTTCACGCTGGACGAGAAGGGCAACAAGATGTCCAAGTCGCTCGGCAACACCATCGCGCCCGAGGACGTGATCAAGCAGTACGGCGCCGACATCCTGCGCCTTTGGGTGGCCCAGACCGACTATACCGGCGACCAGCGCATCGGCCCCGAGATCCTGAAGGGCACCGCCGACAGCTACCGCCGCCTGCGCAACACCATGCGCTTCCTGCTGGGCAACCTGTCGGGCTTTACCGATACGGAAAAGGTCGATCCGTCCGAGATGCCGGAACTGGAACGCTGGGTGCTGCACCGTCTGGCCGAACTGGACGTGCGGGTGCGCGAAGGCTACGCCGCCTTCGACTTCCAAGGTGTGTTCCGCGCGCTGTTCGAGTTCTGCACCATCGACCTGTCGTCGGTGTATTTCGACATCCGCAAGGACGCGCTGTACTGCGACGCCGACGACGCGCTGCGGCGCCGCGCATCGCGGACGGTGCTGGACATCCTGTTCCACCGCCTGACGACGTGGCTGGCGCCGATCCTCGTGTTCACGATGGAAGAGGTCTGGCTGGAACGGTTCCCGGGCGACGACAGCTCGGTCCACCTTGTCGACATCCCCGAGACCCCGTCCGCGTGGCTGGACCCGGCGCTGGCGGCCAAGTGGGTCGGCATCCGCAAGGTGCGCCGCGTGGTCACCGCCGCGCTGGAAATCCAGCGCCGCGACAAGGTCATCGGCGCCTCGCTTGAGGCCGCGCCAGTTGTACATATCCGCGAATCCGACGTGCTTTCTGACGTTAAATCCGTCGATTTCGAGGACATATGCATCACTTCGGCGATCTCGCTGACCAACGACCCGATCCCGGCCGAGGCATTCCGCCTGCCCGAGATCGAAGGTGTCGGCGTGGTGTTCGAGACCGCAGACGGCGAGAAGTGCCAGCGCTGCTGGAAGATCCTGCCCGACGTCGGCACCCACGCCCATCCGGGCGTCTGCGGCCGTTGCGACGAGGCGCTGGGTTAAAACGTTCGGGGCCGCGACGACACTCGCGGCCCCGGCTTCCTTCCGGCCTGATCTTTCCTCTGGCTTTCCTCTGGCTTCCCTCTGGGCCCGAAAACGGGTTCACTCCCGTCCGAGGAGCCTGACCAGAGGGAGGAGATCATGGCCAAGCCGAAAAAGGCGATCATCAGCTGCGCGGTGACGGGGGCGATTCACACGCCCACCATGTCGCCGCACCTGCCGGTGACCCACGACCAGATCGCCGAACAGGCCATCGCCGCCGCCGAGGCAGGCGCCGCCATCCTGCACCTTCATACCCGCGACAACACCGACGGCCGTCCCTCGGTGAAGCTTGACGACTACATGGCCTTCCTGCCGCGGGTGAAACAGTCGACCGACGCGGTGGTGAACATCACCACCGGAGGCGCGCCGACCATGCAGATCCGCGAACGGATCGACGCGTCGCGCACGCTGGCACCCGAGATGTGTTCGCTGAACATGGGCTCGATGAATTTCGCCTTCCATCCGCTGGCCGAACGGTACGACAGCTTTCTGCACGACTGGGAGAAGCCCTATATCGAAGGGTCCGAGGCGAACATCTTCCGCAACACGCTGGCCGACATCCGCGAGGCCGCCGAGGCGCTGCTGCCGCTGGGGGTGAAGTTCGAGCATGAATGCTACGACGTCGGCCATCTCTACAACCTGCGCTTCCTGATGGACCGCGGCCTGTTCGAGGCGCCGGTGTTCCTGCAGTTCGTGTTCGGCGTCACCGGCGGCATCGGTGCCGACGTGGACAACCTGCTGTTCATGAAGCGCACCGCCGACCGTCTGTTCGGCGACGACTATCGCTGGTCGGTGCTGGGGGCGGGGGCGGCGCAGATGCCGCTGGCGGCCACCGCGCTGCAACTGGGCGGCAACGTGCGCGTGGGGCTCGAGGATTCGCTGTTCATCTCGCGCGGGGAACTGGCGGTGTCGAACGCCCAGCAGGTCGAGAAGATCGGGCGCATCATGGCCGAACTGGGGATCGAACCCGCCACCGCCGACGAGGCGCGCGAGATCCTTGGGCTGAAGGGGGGCGACAAGGTCGGGTTCTGACGCCCGGCCCCCTTGACCCTGACGGCCCCGGCACCCTACATGCGCCCGGCATCACCAGAGGACGTGAAATGGGCTTCAAGACCGGTATCGTGGGGCTTCCCAACGTGGGTAAGTCGACGCTGTTCAACGCGCTGACGCGGACCGCCGCGGCGCAGGCGGCGAACTTTCCCTTCTGCACCATCGAACCGAACGTGGGCGAGGTCGCCGTGCCGGACCCGCGGCTTGCGACCCTGTCCGAGATCGCCGGCTCCAAGCAGGTGATCCCGGCGCGGATGACCTTCGTGGACATCGCGGGGCTGGTGAAGGGCGCCAGCAAGGGCGAGGGGCTGGGCAACCAGTTCCTGGCCAACATCCGCGAATGCGACGCCATCGCCCATGTGCTGCGCTGTTTCGAGGACGAGGACGTGACCCATGTCGACGGCCGCGTCGACCCGCTGGCCGATGCCGAGACCATCGAGACCGAGTTGATGCTGGCGGACATGGAATCCATCGAAAAGCGCCTGCAGGGTCTGGTGCGCAAGGTGCGCGGCGGCGAGAAGGAAGCCGTCCAGCAGGAACGGCTGCTGAAAGACGCGATGGCCGCGCTGGAAGACGGCCGCCCCGCGCGCACCGTCGAGGTGTCGGACGACGACATGAAGACGTGGAAGGGCCTGCAACTGCTGACGCAGAAGCCGGTGCTGTACGTCTGCAACGTCGACGAGGGCGAAGCCGCCGAAGGTAACGCGCATTCCGCCAAGGTGGCCGAGAAGGCCGCCGCCGAAGGAGCGGTCTCGGTGGTGATCTCGGCCCGGATCGAGGAAGAGATCAGCCAGCTCGACGACGAGGAAGCAGAGATGTTCCTGTCCGAGATGGGGCTGGAAGAGGCGGGCCTCAGCCGCGTGATCCGCGCGGGCTATCAGCTTCTGGGCCTGCAGACCTATTTCACCGTCGGCCCGAAAGAGGCGCGCGCCTGGACCATCCGCACGGGCACGCTGGCGCCGCAGGCGGCGGGCGTGATCCACGGCGACTTCGAACGCGGCTTCATCCGCGCCGAAACCATCGGCTACGACGACTATGTCGCGCTGAAGGGGGAACAGGGCGCCAAGGACGCGGGCAAAATGCGCGTCGAGGGCAAGGGCTACGAGGTGAAGGACGGCGACGTCCTGCACTTCCTGTTCAACGCCTGATCGGAAACCTCCGGTCTCAGTCGATCCCGGCCAGCCGGATGTCCGCCGCGCTGGCATAGGCGCGGTAGGCGCCCAGCAGGCCCATGCGCCGCGCGATCAGGTATTCCCCGGTCGCGGACACCGGCGTGGCCGGCCCGTCGCCGAACACGCGCCGGACATTCATACCCACCACGATCGCTTTGAACTCGGCCAGCCGCGCCAGATAGGTGGCGGCGGCGTCGCCGCTTTCCTCGCCCAGATCACCAAGGGCGCTGGCACAGCTTTCGGCCAATGCGAACAGCAGCCCCGTGTCGACGTCTGCCGGTGCGCTTTCGACCCGGTTGTCGAAATGCGCGCAGGTGCTGGAATAGATGGCCTTTTCCCGTTCCGTCAGCGGCTCTGCAACGGCAGAGGTGGCGAAAACTGCGGCCAGCGCCGCCAGGCTTGCGATGCGTTTCATGCCTGTCCCTCGTCTGTTTCTCGACGTTCGATCCAAGCCTGGCACATCATGGCGCGCGGTAAAAACTTTTTTCGCGCCGCCGCCCTTGTTTTCTCTCAAAACGCGCTACGGCCCGCAGAGTGACCGGTTGTTGGGCATCCGGGAAACCCGCGCGCCCCTCCCTGACCCTCCCCCGGACCGGGGGAGGGAACCGCTCAGCCGCACCCGTTCCCGCGCCCGCGCGTCCCTTTCTTCTCTTTGCAAAATACCTCGGGGGAGTCGCGCAGCGACGGGGGCAGCGCCCCCGCCGCCACCTTTGAGGCGCACCTTGGGTGCGACGGGGACAGCGCCCCCGCCGCCGCCTGTGAAGCGCACCTCTGGTGCGACGGGGGCAGAGCCCCCGAAAGCTCCGATCAGCCGTAACGTTCGATGAACGCGTCGATGGACAGCCGCCGGATGTCGGGCAGGGCGGCGCGCAGGGCCTCGTGGCTCCAGTCCCACCACGCGATGCGTTGCAGCGCCTCGGCCTGCGCTTCGGTGAACCGCCGCTTCAGGTGCCGCGCCGGGACGCCGCCGACGATCTCGTAGGGGGCCACGTCCTTCGACACCACCGCCCCCGCGCCGACCACGGCGCCGTCGCCGATGGTGACGCCGGGCAGCACGGTCACGCCGTGGCCGATCCAGACGTCGTTGCCGATCGTGACCCAGTGATGCCGCCGCCACTGGAAAAAGTCGTCGTCGTCCTCGCCAAGATCGAACATCTCGGCCCGGTAGGTGAAATGGTGCTGCGATGCACGCCACGTCGCGTGGTTGCCGGGGTTGATCCGGGCGCCCTGTGCGATGGAACAGAACTTGCCGACGCTCGCCCAGACGGCGGAACTGTCGCTGACGATATAGGAATAGTCCCCGAACGCGACCTCGCGCAGCGATACGCGGGCCTTCACCTCGGTCCAGCGGCCAAGGGTGCAGTCGACGACGGTGGCGGTCTCGTGGACGGTGGGGGTTTCGGACAGGCGGCTCATCTGGAAAGCTCCCCGGTGCCGATGATCCGCGCCCGGATCAGGCCGGAGAGATAGTCGATCACATAGACCATCGCGATGATCAGGAAGATGATCGACCATGCCTCGTTCCAGCGATAGGCGGCGATCCGGTCCGACAGCAGGAAGCCGATGCCGCCCGCGCCGACGATGCCCAGAATGGTCCCGGACCGGACGTTGGATTCGAAGTTGTACAGCAGCACCGACCAGATCACCGGCATCACCTGCGGCAGGGTGCCAAACCGGATCTGCTGAAGCCGCGACCCGCCCGAGGCTTTCACCCCGTCCACCGGCCGGTCCGAGGTGTTCTCGATCGCCTCCGAGAACAGCTTGGCGAAGGTGCCGATCTCGCTGACGGCGATGGCAAGGATGCCCGCCAGCGGGCCCAGACCGAAGGCGCGGATGAAGATCAGCGCAAGGATCAGCGTCTCGAACGCGCGGATCACGTCGTATCCGCGCCGCACGCCCAGCCGCAGGACACCCAGCCGGTTGATGTTCTTCGCGCCAAGGAACGACACCGGAAATGCCACCACCGCGCCCAGCAGGGTGCCAAGGAACGCCATCGACAGCGTTTCGCCCAAGCCTTCGAGGATCGGCCAGAACTCTTCCCAACTGGACCAGACATAGGGCGGGAACATGAAGCCCAGCACGTCGCCGAACCGTTGCAGCCCGGTCCAGATCCGGGCGGGCGAGAAGTCGAACGCCCAAAGGCAATAGACGAACAGGCCGGTGAACAGGGTCCAGCCGGCGGCGCGGCGCAGGCGCACGGACAGCGGCGCGCGGAAGGCGCCGGGATGCGCGGCGCGGGCTGCGGTGATACGATCTTCGGTCAGGCTCATGTCCGGTCTCCCATGCCGATGATGCGGTGGCGCAGTTTTTCGGACGCGTAGTCGATCACGACGACGGTCACGAAGATGATCACGAACAGGGCCGAAAGGTCGGTGTATTCCTGAAACGACATGGCGGTGCGGATCTCTTGTCCCAGCCCGCCCGCGCCGACGTAGCCGATGATCGACGAGGACCGGACGTTGATCTCGAACCGAAGCAGCGTGTAGCTGATCACGTTCGGCAGCACCTGCGGCACCGCGCCATAGCGGATCTGGTCGAACCAGCCGCCGCCCGAGGCCTTCACGCCCTCCAGCGGCTTCATGTCGATGTTCTCGACCGCCTCGGAATAGAGCTTGCCCAAGGCCCCGGTGGCGTGAAGCCCGACGGCCATGACCCCCGCCATAGGGCCGACCGAGAAGCAGAACACGAAGATCAGCGCCCAGACCAGTTCCGGCACGGTGCGCGCGATTTCAAGGTAGCGGCGGCAGACCCACAGGACGGCCCGGTTGGGCGACAGGTTGCGGGCGGCGGGGAAGGCCAGAACGAAGCCGCCGATCACACCGAACACGGTGGCCATGAAGGCGATCAGGATGGTTTCCAGCAGCAGCCGCAGCCACGTCTGCCAGCGCCAGAACCACTCTGCCAGATCGGCGCCAAGGCTGTCCCAGCGCAGGGTCGGGAAGGTCTGGACGATGTATTCGCCCAGCCGAGGCAGGCCCGCCGGGATGATCCAGCGCCAGTTGCGCGATCCGTCCGGCAGTGTCACCTGCGTGACGCGGAAAAAGTCGCCGAACCAGGCCGAGGCGAGGAAGGCGGCGAAGAACAGGACTGCGCCGACGGTCCAGCGGGCGCGGGCGCGGCGGCGTTTGTCGGCGAAGTCGCGTTCGAACGCGGCGCGGGCGTCTCCCGCGCGGGACGGCCCGGGAAAATCGGCGGTCAGGGTCATGGAATGGCAGCCTGTAAGGGGTCGGGGCGGGGGCGATCCTTTGATTGCGAAGAAACGCTCCCGCCCCGTTTCGTGTCTGTCAGATTACGAGCCGCGGCGCTGTTCGCGCAGCCACTCGCGCATGTCCACGATCCACTGATAGCGGTCGTGGTCGACGCGGGTGAAGCCGGCGTCCGGGTTCGGGTTGTCCTCGGTCCACGACGAGTACAGGCGGAAGCCCTCGACGTCGTCGGTCGGGAACGCCTCGATCGCGGCGGTGACCTCTTCGATCATCTCGGCGGGCAGGTTCTTGCGGAAGGTCCACGGACCCGAGGTGATCTCCGGCGATTCCCAGATCTTGCAGATCACGCCTTCCTCGATCATCCCCTTGATTTCCATGCGCTGATAGACGCCGTCGGTGTCGTTGTCCTGATAGGTGGACGCGGTGTCGAAGGTGCCGTTCACGACGCCCTGCACACCGGCCTCGTGGCTGCCCGAGAAGGGCACGGCGGCAAAATGTTCTTCCGGCACGAAACCTTCACGCTCGACCATGTTGAAATAGGGCACGGCATAGCCGCTGGTCGAATCCGGGTCGGCGAAGGCGTGGACCTTGCCCGCCGCGTCCTCGAGGCTTTCGATGCCGCTGTCGCAGCGGGTCACGACGATCGAGTGATAGCCGGTGTTGCCATTCTCGGCGATCGAGGTCAGCGTCGGGACGACGCCGCCGTCGGTCGCGGTGTAGACCGCTGCGTAAGAGGACGACCCGAAGCGGGCGACCTCGATCTGGTCGGCGGCGATGGCCTGAACCACGCCGTCGTAGTTGCCGGCGGTGAAGATCTCGACGTCGACGCCCAGCGTTTCTTCGAGGTAGACGCGCAGCGGTTCGTTGCGCATCAGGCGGTCCTGCTCGTTCTCGCCCGAGAGGATGCCGAACTTGATGACCTGATAGTCGTCGCGCCAGCCCTCGGCCAGAAGCGGACCGGCGGCGGCAAGCGCCACGATGGCGGCGGTGGTGAACAGTTTCATTGGTGTCTCTCCCGTGGTTGCCAATGAAGGGGTGGTTGGGGCGTCGTCAGGCGGGGATTTTCTCCGCCTGCGGACGGATCGAGGTCGAGGTCACGGCCGCGTCGAACTCGGCCAGCCCCTCGGCGCCGTAGATGTCGGCCACGACGTCGTCGGTCAGTTGCGTCGCCGAGCCGTCGAACATCACCGCGCCCTCGCGCATGGCGATGATCCGGTCGCAATAGGCGCGCGCGGTATCCAGTGTGTGCAGGTTGACCAGAACGGTCAGACCGTCCTCACGGTTGATGCGGGCCAGCGCGTCCATCACGCGGGTGGCGTTGCCGGGATCGAGCGAGGCAATGGGTTCGTCCGCCAGCATGATGCGCGGGTTCTGCACCAGCGCGCGAGCGATGGCGACGCGCTGCTGCTGGCCGCCCGACAGGGTACCGGCGCGCTGCAGAGCCTTGGGCGCCATGTCCAGCCGATCCAGCGCCTCGATCGCCAGTGCGCGTTCTTCGTCGGTGAAGCGCATGGTCATCGACGACACGAAGCCGTGGCCGGCAAGACGACCCACCAGCACGTTGGTCAGGACGTCCAGCCGTTCGACAAGGTTGAACTGCTGGAAGATCATCGCGCAATCGCGGCGCCAGTCGCGCAGGGCGCGCCCCTTCAGCCGCGTGATCTCGCGGTCGCCGAAGAAGATCGACCCGTCCGACGGCTCGACAAGGCGGTTCACCAGCCGAAGAAGGGTGGACTTGCCCGCCCCGGACCGGCCGATGACGCCGACGAACTGGCCGGGCGGGATGCTGAGGGTGACGTCGCGCACGGCAGTCGTCTGGCCGAAGCGGCGGGTCAGGCGGGTGAGGCTGAGGCTTGCGTGTTCCATGCCCCCGATGCTGCAGGCGCATCGTAAACTCCCGCTATCATCCGAATGAATTTTTCGCGCATGTTGGGCAACGGAAATGTGACCCCCTTGCCTGTCGGTCCGGGTCTTGGGGCCGTCACGGCCGGGTTTTTCCACCGCTTGCCCGTGTCGAATGGGTCCAGCGTCGTGCGGGTGTCACATTCGACGGTTGCGGGGGAACGGCGGGCGGGGCGATTGTCCTATTCCTGTGATGCGGCTGAGGCAGGGAAGGGCGCCGGGGGGAATCATCCGGATCATCCGATCAACCCGATCATTTGGCCGGGACCGGCGCACAGAAGGAGCGGACAGAATGGACAGCTATGTGATCGAGGGTGCCCGCGCGGTGCTTCCGGGCGGGACCGAAGCCGTGGCGCTGCGGGTCGAGGACGGGCGCATCGCCGCGCTGGACGGCCCGCGCGACGGCGCGCCTGTGGTGGACGCGCGCGGGCTGGTGCTGGCCCCGGCGCTGGTCGACGTGCACGGCGACGCGTTCGAGCGCCAGCTGATGCCGCGCCCCGGTGTGTTCTTCCCGCTGGACGTCGCGGTGATGGAGACGGACCGACAGCTTGCGGGCAACGGGATCGCCACCGCCTATCACGCGCTGACGCTGGGATGGGAGCCGGGCCTGCGCTCGGTCGCGCGGGGGACGGAACTGGTGCGGCTGTGGCAGGCGATGGCGGCACGGCTGACGGTCGAGAACCGGGTGCAGCTGCGGTGGGAGACCTTCTGCTTCGAAGCCGAGCCGCTGATCGCCGAGGCGCTGGCGGGTCCGCTGACGCCCTCGGTGGCATTCAACGATCACACGACGATGGCGATGCTGGCGCCCGACGTGCGGTTGCAGGACCGGCCGTTCGACCACGCGCCGGACTTCCCGGTGGTCGACACGTCCTCGGCCGCGTTCCTGCGCAAGATGTCGGCCCGCGCCGCGCGGTCGGACATCCCGGCAGAGGACTACGTGGCGCTTTTGCGTGAAACGTGGGAGCGGCGGCCGGACGTGCCCGACGCCATCGCCCGCGTCGGTGCGGCGGCGGGCCGCGCGGGGGCGGCCATGTTTAGCCACGACGACACCCAGCCCGAGACCCGCGCCTTCTACCGTGGTCACGGGGCGCGGGTGTCCGAGTTTCCGATGAACGACCGCGTGGCGCAGGCGGCGCGGGACGCCGGCGACCTGATCGTGTTCGGCGCGCCGAACGTGCTGCGCGGGGGCAGTCACCTTGGATCGCCGGGCGCGGCGGACATGATCGCGCGCGGGCTGTGCGACGTGCTGGCGTCGGATTACTACTATCCGGCGATGCTGGCTGCGGTGGCGCGGTTGGTGGCAGACGGTGTGGGGCCGCTGCACGAGATGTGGAAGCTGGTGTCGGCCAACGCGGCGGCGGCGTCCAACCTGACGGACCGCGGCGCGCTGGCGGTGGGACAGCGGGCGGATCTTGTGCTGCTGGACTGGCCGGAGGGCGCCTATCCGCGCGTGCGGGCTACGGTCAGTGGCGGGCGGGTGGCCTATGACACCGGGCTGATGCGTGAGGCGGTGATGGCGTAGGGGCGGTGGGGGCGCTGCCCCCGCCGCTGCGCGGCTCCCCCGAGGTATTTGGAAAGAGAAGAAGGGGGCCGGTTGCTGTTGCTGGCCGGTTACTGGCCGAGCCCTTCGGCTTCGAGCCAAGCCATGCTGGCGGGGATCTCGGCGCGGTTCTTCAACTCTAGGATCAGGCGCGGGTTGGCGTCGAGTTTGCCGAGCGCCTCGAACACCGCGTGCCAGTGGATCGAGCCGCGCCCGATGGACCAGTGGCGGTCGGCGTGGGCGTCGGCGTCCTGCAGGTGGACATGGGCCAGCAGGCTACCGGCGGACTTGACGTAATAGTCGACCGGCGGGGCGTTGCAGATGCCGTGGGCATAGTGGGCGTGGCCGGTGTCGATCGAGAGTTTCAGCGCGTCCGAGGCGAAGCTTTCCACCAGCGCCTTGCGGTCGGCGGGATTGCCGTCCTCGATGTTCTCCAGCACGATCTCGATCCCGGCGTCGGCGGCGCGTTTCACCGCCGGGCCGAGGGTTTCATGGGTGGTTTCGAAGATGCGCGCGCGGCCGTCGTCGTACATGTCGAGATTGTAGTGGTCCCATGTCGAGAACGGCGAGTGCACGACCATCTGGGTGGCGCCGAGCGCCTCGCAGACGTCGAGGCCCTGCATCATGCGTTTCGCCACGATGGCGCGGATGTCGATGTCGAAGCTGGCGAAGTCGAGCCCCCAGAACGGCCCGTGGATGCCAAGCCGCCCGGCCCAGCCGTCTAGCTGCCGGCGCGCCTCGGCGACGGGGTCCTTCCAGCTTTCGGTGTTCAGCATCTCGGCGGACCAGAAGCTTTGCAGTTCGAGGTCGCGGTCCTTCTCGAACAGCCAGTCGCGGTAGGCGGGCAGGTCGCCTACGCCAAGGGCTGCGCCGATCACGGGAAGCGTCATGTCGTCGTCCTTTCGGTCAGGCCGCGGCGCGCGCGGTCAGCGTGCCGTCGGAAAAGATCATCCGCCCGCCGCGCAGGGTCGCCCGGACGTGCCCCACGCCCTCGTCGTCGGCTATGACGAGGTCGGCGCGCTTGCCGGGGGCGATGGCGCCCCGGTCGGCAAGCCCCAGCGCGCGGGCCGGGTTCAGCGTGGCAAGCCGCGCCGCGCCGGCGAGGCCGTGGGGATCGGTCCGGCCGAGGATCAGCACGGCGGGCAGGATGGCCGAAGGGTGGTAGTCGGCGGCGAGAATGTCCAGCAGTCCGGCGGCGTGGCAGGCGCGGGCCGAGAGGTTGCCGGAGTAGCTTTCGCCGCGCAGCGCGTTGGGCGCGCCCATCGCGGTCAGCAGGCCGTGATCGCGGGCGGCGCGGGCGGCTTCCTCGGTCACCGGGAATTCCGAGATCGCGGCGCCCAGTGACTGCATCAGCGCGACCTTGTCGGGTGTGTCGTCGTCGTGGCTGGCCAGCGCGATGCCGTGGCGGGCGCAGGTGGCCGAGATCGCCTTCAGCGTCGCGGCGGTGTCGCCCGCCGCCTGCTGTTTCTCGTCGATCCGGGCTTGCACGGCGGCCATTGCCTCGGCCTCGGAGACGCCCTTTTCGGCCTGCGTGCGGCGGGTCAGCCGTTCGATGTCCCGGTACTGGCCCTGTCCCGGCGTGTGGTCGGTCAGGGACACAAGGTCAACGGTGCCGTCGGCGATCAGTTCCTCGACCACGGCCAGCGCGTTGGGATAGTTGATTTCGAACCGGGCATGGACGCGGTGGTCGACCTTGAGGATCGCGCGCATCGCCTTCAGGGCGCGCAGCATCTCTTTCGAGTGGTCGTAGCTGCGCAGATGGCCATAGGCAAATTTCGGGTTGAACGACACGGCGGCGTAGCCGGTGGTCACCCCGGCGGTCTTCAGCCTGCGGTCGAGGTCGCGCAGTCCAAGCTCCATCGGCATCTTCACGTTGGGGCGGGGTTCGACTTCGCGTTCGATCATGTCGCCGTGCATGTCGATGAAGCCGGGCATCAGCAGCAGGCCGCCGCCGTTGATCCCGCCGTCCAGTTCTGCGCCTGAGACAGGGGTGTCGCGGATCTCGGCGATGGTGCCGTCTGCGATCCGCAGCGCGCCGTGGTCGAGAACGGCATCGGGCAGAACGACCCGGAAATCACTCAGCCACATCGGCCATCTCCTTCGTCTTCAACGGAATTTCCCGGTCGATCAGGCTGGCCACGTCGCCCGGGTGGTGGAACACACCGATCATCGCGACGCCCTGATCCTTGAGTTCCGTCAGCCGCTGGACCAGCGCCGCGCGGGCGCCCGCGTCAAGCGAGGCGGTGGGTTCGTCCAGCAACAGCAGCCGCCGGGGCCGGATCAGCGCGCGGGCAAGGTTCACCTTCTGCTGCTCGCCGCCCGAGAAGGTCGTGGGGTAGGCACGCCACAGGTCGGGCTTCACGCCGAAGGTCGCCAGCCAGTGACGGGCGGCGTCCAGCGCCGTCTCGCGCGGGGTGCCGGCAAGGCGCAGCGGCTCTGCCACGATCTCTTCGGCGGCGACACGGGGGCGGGCGATCAGGAACTGCGTGACAAAGCCGATCTCGGCCCGGCGCAGGTGCGCGATATCGACGTCGGCGGCGGTGGCAAGGTCGATCGGACCCTGTTCGCTGTCATAGATCAGCCGCCCACCGGTGGGCAGATAGCTGCGGTACAGCGTGCGAAGCAGCGTGGACTTGCCGGCGCCGTTGGGCCCCGACAACAGCAGGAACTCGCCCCGCGACAGGGTGAACGACAGCCGCTCGAACGCAGGCAGCGCCTGCCCAAGGTGGTGCATCCGGAAGGTCTTGGACAAGGCGTCCACGGTAAGAAGGGGTGTCATGCGGCGGGGTCCTGTCCGGGTGTCACAGTTTCGCGTGAACGAGTTGCTGGGTGTAGGCGTGCTGCGGGTCCTGAAAGACCTGATCGGCAAGGCCCTCTTCGACGACCTGCCCGCGGCGCATCACCACCACGCGGTCGGCCATCGTGCGGATCACGCCAAGGTCGTGGCTGACCAGCACCATCGTCATGCGACGGTCCTGTTGCAGCCGCTTCAGCGTATCCAGCACCAGCGCCTGCACGCTGACGTCCAGCCCGGTGGTGGGCTCGTCCAGCAGCAAAAGCGCCGGTTCCAGCGCGATGGCCTTGGCCAGCTGCACCCGCTGCTGCATCCCGCCCGACAGCTCGATCGGCGGGGCGTCCATCCGGTCCAGCGGGAATTCGGACGCATCCAGCGCGCCGCGCGCCTTTTCGCGCAGCACGGCGAAGCGGCGTTCGCCCGCGATCAGCAGGCGTTCGGCGACGTTGCCCGAGGACGAGTTCGTCATCAGCAGGCCCTGATGCGGGTTCTGATAGACGATGCCGATGCGCCGGGCGCACAGCATCCGGCGCTCGTACCGGTCAAGGTCGAACAGGTTGCCGGGCAGGTCCGGCAGATCCAGCGCATAGCGCCCGGCATCGGGGGTCTCCTGCAGGTTCATCATCCGCAGCAGCGTGGACTTGCCCGATCCGCTTTCGCCGACGATGCCCAGCACCTCGCCGGGGTAGACATGGGCCGACACGTCGTCCAGCGCCACCACCGGGCCATAGCGTTTCGACAGGCCGTCCAGCCGCATCAGCGGGGTCGCTTCGACCAGCCGGGGTTCGGATTTCGCCAGCGCGCTCATCCCTGCATCTCTCCGTTCACGTACCATGTTGCGCCGGTCTCGTCCGGTCCGCCCTCGGCGTGGCGGATCGCCTTGGCGCCAAGCTCGCTGTCCGAGACCTCGTAGGCCGCGCCGCCGCCGTCCTGCGGGATCTCGTTCATGAAATAGCCCGTCAGGCCCGACCGGGCGCAGGTGACCCCCGCGTGATCCTCGACCCGGTAGGGGACGTCGTCGAACACCAGCGGTTCCACCCGCGTGTGGGGCGGCACCGCGAAGATGCGCTTCTCGCGCCCCGCCGACAGGATCGTCAGGTGGTCGGCCATGTGCAGCTTTGGCACATCCCAGCGCGGGATGGGCGAGGGCGACATGACGTGCCGCCCGTTGACCATCGACGGATAGGACGCGCCCTGCATCACGCGGCCTGACCGCACGATCTGTTCGTACAGGGTCAGCCACAGCCGGCCATAGTCGGCATCGGCGTGCATCCGGCGCGCGGCGGACATGTTCGGTTCGACCGGGCGCAGCGGCTCTGGGTTCGGGACCTGCAGGATCAGGATCTGGTCGGCGCCCAGCTTTTCCTCGGGGATGCGGTGGCGCGACTGGATCAGCGTGGCCGCACGGGTGTCGTTGGTGGCGTCGGCGCCGGACACGCGGGTCAGGAAGCGGCGGATCGAGGCGGCGTTGACGCTGTCGTCGGCGCCCTGGTCGATCACCTTCACCACGGATTTCGGCGTCACCAAGGTCAGCGTGACCTGAAGCCCGCCGGTGCCCCAGCCGCGCGCGATCGGCACCTCGCGGCTGGCATATGGCATCTGGCAGCCGGGAACGGCCACCGCCTTGATCATCTTGCGGCGCATCTCGCGCTTCGCGGATGCGTCCAGAAACCCGTAGGAAAAGGCGCGCCACGGGCGGGTAAGGTCGGACAGGCTCATGCGGTTTCCTCGGTCTTGGCCGGCGCGGGGGCGTCCCGTTTCGCGGTCGCGTCGCGCAGGGCGTCCAGCGAGGACTGGAACGTCACGTAGTGCGGCAGCTTGAAGTGGATGCAGAAGCCAGAGCTTTCGACCGGCTCGGTGTGGTACAGGAAGAACTCCTCGTTCACCGGCGAATTCTTCGGCGCGCCGGGGCTGTTGAGGTCCAGCGTCGCGGCCGAGATCACCTTGACCTCGTTCCAGCCCAGCGTGGCGGCGAAACCCAGCCGCAGCTTTTCGCGGCCCTTGGTGGTCACGACCTCGGCCTGGCTGGTCATGACCCGACCGGCCGAGAAGGTGACGCCGCGCGGATGGCGGACGCGAAGCTCGACCTCGGACAGGCGCAATTCGTTCACCGTGGGGTGGGCGGTGCCATAGCCGCGCATCGCAGAATACCCCAGCGCCAGCGTGCCGCCGGTGTCGGCGCGGGCAAGGCTTTGCAGCGTGTGCGCGCGTTTCGCGGGAAACAGCAGCGGCTCGCGCGTCAGGTCGGGGATGGCGTCGGGCTCGACCGGGTCGGCGGCGGGCGGCTCGACCAGCCCCTGCGCCGCCTGCCACGCCGCCAGCGACGGATGCCGCGCCGGGGCGGGGGAGGCGGCCGGTGTGACGGCGGCGGGCTTGTAGGCCTCGCCCTCCAGCACCTGCGTGGCCAGCAGGCGGTGGGCATAGTCCAGCGTCGGCCCAAGGATCTGGCCGCCGGGGATGTCCTTGAACGCGGCCGAGATGCGGCGGTGGGTGAAGCCTTCGTCGGCGGCGACGGGGCGGGCGACCTGCAGGCGCGGTTGCGTGGTGCGCCAAGCGCGCAGCAGCAGCAGCGCCTCGTAGAGGTCGCCGCCGGACTGTGCCAGCGCCAGCGCCGCAAGGTCGGGCGCGTACAGCGACGCCTCGCCCTGCACCCGGTCGACAAGGGCGGGCAGGGCGGCGCCGATCTCTTTCACGCGGGCGGGGGTGATCCGGCCGGTGCGGGCGCGGTACAGCCGTTCCGCCTGTTCGATGGCGCGTTCGCCACCTCGGGTTGCGACATAGGCCATGGATCAGATCTCCGTGACGTGGGTGGACCGGGGCAGCGCCACCAAAGCGGCGCCATCGTGAAACAGCATCTCGATGCCCTGCGGATAGCGGTTCAGCGCCGCGCGGACGCGCCAGACCTGCGGGTCAAGCCCGCCAAGGCTCAGCCGCCGGGTGCCGTCGATGCCGGGTCCCGTCAGGTCCAGCGCCGGGCCTTGGCTGATCCGGGCAGGCGCGACGACCGTGGCGCCCTGATCGGGGTAAAGGCGGCTGCCGGTCTGCGCACGGGACAGCCGTTCCACCCCCTCGGCGCTGTCGAGCGACAGGAACAGGTGATCCGCAAGCTCCGGCGGAACCAGCGTGGCGCCGGTCATCGCCAGAACCTCGGCCAGATGCGGGCTGTCGGTCCAGACCCGGCACTCGCGGTCGATCAGCGCCTGCGCCAGCGGGCAGGCGCCCGCGTCGGGCAGGCCGTGGACCGTCCCGGGACGCGACAGGGCCGACAGCACGGCAAGGAAGGTCGCGTTGTCGCGCGCCTCGGCGGCGTCCGGCGCGGGGACGTTGGGATCGGACTGGGCAAGCGTGGCGGGCATTCAGAAGGTCTCCATGTCGACGCGGGTGGCCTCGATCCGGCGCAGGGTCTCGCGGTCTTCGTCCTCTTGCGCGGCGCGCTGGGCGGTGATGAAAGCGTGGATGCGGTCGGCGGCGATGCCGGATTGCAGCGCGGCGTCAAGCAGCGCCATCGCCATCGCGCGTTCCAGATCGCGGCCGATGACCATGCCGTAGCCCTCGGTGCCCTGATGCGGGCCCGGACCCGGCAGCCGGATATGCGCCTCGGCCACCAGCACCTCGCCAAGGTGGAACTCGGTGCCCTGCACCGGATCGCGCATCGGCAGCATCACAAGGCCGGTGCGGCTTTGGATCACGTCCAACTCGCCCAGCAGCGGCAGCACCGCCTCGGCCTCGGCCTTGAGCGCGGCGGCATCGGCGCGGGCCAGCACCGAAAGCAGCACGTCGTCAGGGTCTGCGGTATGGTCAAACATGGCGGGTCGGTCCTTTCGGAAGCGCGTGGTCAAGCGAGAAACGCACCCGTCCGGCGGACCAGATGCTTTCGGCGTAGCCGATGGGAAAACCGTCCGCGTCGGCGTCGATCTTCGAGATCACGACGACGGGCTGATCGGCGGGCTGCTCCAGCATCCGGGCCTCCCATTTCCGGGGCAGGCGGGCGTACAGCGCGGTTTCCTTCCGCACATAATCGGCCACGCCATGCGCGGCGTAGATCTCGGTCACCGACTCGCGCGCCAGCCGGCGACGTTCCAGATCGGGAAACCTGTCGTGCGGGTGGAAACTGCAGGTCAGCAGGATGGGGCGCCCGTCGGCCCGGCCCCGGGTGATCACCCGCGTGACGTCCGCGCCCTCGGCCAGCCCCAGCACCCCGGCGACCTCGGCATCGGCGGGCAGCACCTCGGCCGAGATCGTCTCGCCGCCCGGCACGACGCCCTGTCCCTGCAAGTTCTCGCGAAACCGGGTGCGGCTGCCGATCCGATAGGCGATGCGGGCGGGCTCGCGCACGAAGGTGCCGCGCCCCTGCTCGACGCTCAGCACGCCCTCCGCCGCCAGCGCCGCCACGGCGCGGCGCAGCGAATGGCGTCCGACGCCGATCTCGCGCTGCATGTCCGACTCCGGCGGCAACTGGTCGCCCTCTGCCAGCGCGTTCGCGGCAATCTCCGCGCGGATCCAGTCCCGCGCCCGCTCCCAGTTCGTCGTGTCCACGGTTTCGCCTCAGGGTCATTCATCCGAATGACTCCCTGCTAGGGGGCGAACCTTGCGCCGCAATGACAGCCGCATGACAGCCACGCGACAATCGCGGGCCGCCGCAGCCAACCCGCGCCCGCGACGGCGCCCTGTCACGCAACCGTCATCCACCGGCCCTATCGCACCACGACCCCCTCCCTGACCCTCCCCCGGTCCGGCAGAGGGACCCACCCGGCCGCAAGCGGCAGTTCATTGCTTCTTCTCTTCCGAAATACCTCGGGGGAGTCGCGCAGCGACGGGGGCAGAGCCCCCCCTGTCCCGGCCGGACACAAGGAAAGGACAGCGCATGAAATGCGTCAGCTACAACATCCAGTACGGCCTTGGCATGGACGGCCGGTACGATCTTGAACGCATCGCGGCCGAGGTGGCGGACGCCGACGTGATCGCGATGCAAGAGGTGGACCGCTTCTGGCAACGCTCGGGGATGCGCGACGCGCCCGCCGTGCTGGCCGACTGTCTGCCGGGCCATCACTACGTTTACGGCGCCAACCTAGACATGGACGCCAGCGTGACCGAGGCGGGCCGCATCCTGCACCGCCGCAAGCAGTTCGGGACGCTGATCCTGTCGCGCTGGCCGATCATCTCGTCGCGCAACTTCCCGCTGCCGAAGTTCGGCGACCGCAGGCACCATTCGATCCAGCAAGGGATGCTCGAAGCGGTGATCGACGCGCCGGGGATCGGGCCGGTGCGGATCTATTCGGTCCACCTGTCGCACCTGTCGCCGGCGATCCGCCTGCCGCAGGTGGCGCGGATGCGCGAGATCCTGACCGCCGCGCCATCGGAAGGCGGCGCATGGTGCGGCGGGCATCCCGACCCGTCTTCCGGTTGGCTGGAGGAACCCGAGCCGCCGATGCCGACACGCTGGATCCTGATGGGCGACATGAACTTCTTGCCCGAAAGCGCGGAATACGACGCGATGGTTGGCGGCATGGCACCCCGCTACGGGCGCTTGACCAACCGCATGGGCCCGCTGGACGCGTGGGTGCTGGCCGGGCACGACGAGGCCTCGGGTGTGACCTATCATGGCGGCGACGGGCGGATCGACCACTGCTTCGTGTCGGGCGACATGGCGGGGCTGGTGCGGTCGGCGCGGATCGACGACACCGCGCAGGGCTCGGATCACTGGCCGCTGTGGGTGGAGTTCGGCGCGCCCTAGCACCGGCCGGACGGCACCGCGCGCAAAAACCTCGCCTCGGCGCATCCGCCGCCCTAGATTGCCCCGGGCGCGCCCCGAGCGCGACCCCCGATACAGGACGGTTCCATGCAGGTCTTCCACTGCCCCGAGTGCAACGCGCAGGTCTGGTTCGACAACCTCGTCTGCCCGCAGGGCCATACGCTTCATTTCGACCCCGACAGCCAGCGCATGGTGCCGGCGGCGGATTGCAACTGGCGTGCGCAGATCGGCTGCAACTGGGCCGCCGACCCGTCCGGTGACGGCTATTGCCGGTCCTGCGCGATGACGCGGACGGTGCCGGACCTCGCGCTGGAGGACAACCTGCGCGACCTTGCCGCGACCGAGGCCGCGAAACGCTGGGTGCTGGCGGGGCTGCACCGGTGGGGCTGGTTCGGCTTTGCCGACGGCGGCGGCAAGCCGGTGTTCGATCTGGTGGCCGAGCAGACGTCCGACGGCCCCGCGCAGATCACGATGGGCCACGCCAACGGTGTGATCACGATCAACGTGGCCGAGGCAAGCCGCGCCGTGCGCGAGGCGCGGCGCGAGGATATGTCGGAACGCTATCGCACGATGATCGGCCACATGCGGCACGAGCTGGCGCATTTCCTGTTCGTCCGGCTGGCCGAGGACCCGCAGTTCCTGCAGGACTTCCGCGCCCTGTTCGGGGACGAGACGCAGGACTATGGCGCCGCGCTTCAGTCCCATTACGAGAATCCGGGGCAGGCTGGCCCGGACTTCATCACCAGCTACGCCACGGCCCACCCGCACGAGGACTGGGCCGAGACGGTGGCGCACCTGCTGCACCTGACGGATCTGGCGGACAGCGGTTGCGCCGTCGGTCTGCTGGACGGGCAGGACCCCTATGCCGAGCCGTCGACCAAGGAGTTGATCCACCGCGCGGCGGATTTCGCGATGCGGGTGAACCACGTCAACCGCGCGCTGGACCTGCCGGACCTGTATCCGTTCGTGCTGGGCGAGGGGGTGCGCGAGAAGCTGACGCTGGCGCACGGGTCACTGCGCCGGGCGGGTCAGGTCTAGCGGCGCGGGATCGAGAACACGATCCATCCGTCCAGCCGCGCCACCTCGCGCCCGCCGGTGGTGTAGGCGAACAGCCCCGGATCGGTGCCGGGCGGGCAGGCCACGAGGTCGGCCGCATCGTCAAGATAGGTGGCGGTGAAGGCGCTTTCGCCCGCGCGCAGGCACGGGTCGCCCGGGTTAGGATAGCCGGTCCCGAACAGCGCAAGTTCCGCCGGGCGGTCCGGGCCGCTGGGCGTGTCGTCTTCCATGTCGATGCAGCCGACAAGCGTGACGGATGCGACCGCAAGGCCGGTCATGGTGCGAAGCGTGGTCATGGTGGTGTCCCCCTTGTCCCGTGAAACGCGCGCCTATGCGGTCCACGGTCGCGCGGAAGTCGCGCGGCGCAAAGTCAAAAGTGACGCAGGGGAATTTATCGGTGGGGAACCGCCGGCGCCGTGGCGCCCGGTGCGGGTGTGTCCCCCGGCACCAGTGGCGCCGGGGGAGCGTCTTTATCAGCCGAAGATGGCGTTCAGCGTGGCCGAGGGGCGCATCACCGAGGACATCTTGTCCGCATCCGGGTGGTAATAGCCGCCGGTGTCGACCGGCTTGCCCTGTGCCGCCGCCAACTCGCCGGTGATCGCGGCTTCGCCGTCGGCCAGCGCCTTGGCGACCGGCGCGAATTTCTCGGCCAGCTCGGCGTCGTCGGACTGGGCGGCCAGCGCCTCGGCCCAGTAGCGGGCGAACCAGTAGTGGCTGTCGCGGTTGTCGGGCTCGCCGACCTTGCGCGACGGCGACCGGTCGTGGTCAAGGATGCCCTGCGTCGCCGCGTCCACCGCGTTGCCCAGAACGCGCGCCTTGGCATTGTCCTTGGCGTCGGCGAGGAACTTGAAGCTTTCGCCGAGTGCACAGAACTCGCCAAGGCTGTCCCAGCGCAGGTGGTTTTCCTCGTCCAGCTGCTGAACGTGTTTCGGGGCCGAGCCGCCGGCGCCGGTTTCGAACAGGCCACCGCCCTGCATCAGCTTCACGATCGACAGCATCTTGGCCGAGGTGGCCAGTTCGAGGATCGGGAACAGGTCGGTCAGGTAGTCGCGCAGCACGTTGCCGGTGATGGCGATGGTCGACTCGCCCTTCGTGATCGTCTCCAGCGAGGCGCGGGTGGCTTCGCGGGGGGCCATGATCTCGAACTTGTCGGCGACGCCCTTGGCTTCGAGGATCGGCTTCACCATCGCGATCAGCTGCGCATCGTGGGCGCGGGTCTCGTCCAGCCAGAAGATCGAGCGGTAGCCGGTCGCTTTCTGGCGGTCGATGGCAAGGTTCACCCAGTCCTCGATCGGTGCCTTGCGGGCCGAGGCAGAGCGCCAGATGTCACCGGCTTCGACCTTGTGCGAATGCAGCACGGTGCCGTCATCCAGCACCATCTTCACGGTGCCGTCTTCCGGGATCTCGAAGGTGGTCGGGTGGCTGCCGTATTCCTCGGCCTTCTGCGCCATCAGGCCGATGTTCTGAACGGTGCCGGCGGTGGCGGGGTTCAGCTTGCCGTTGGCTTTGAAGAACTCGATCGACTCGTCGTAGACCGGCGCATAGCTGTTGTCCGGGATCACGCAGACCGCGTCGTGTTCCTTGTTGTCCGGGCCCCAGCCCTTGCCGCCAGCGCGGATCAGCGCGGGCATCGAGGCGTCGATGATGACGTCCGAGGGGACGTGCAGGTTGGTGATGCCCTTGTCCGAGTTCACCATGTACATCGGCGGACGCGCGGCACGGCAGTCTTCGATGGCGGCCATGATCTCGGGCTCGTCCTTGACGCGGTCCAGCAGCGCGCCGAGGCCGCCGTTGGGGTTCACGCCCAGTTCCTTCATCTTGTCGCCGTAGGTGTCGAACACCGGCTTCAGCCATTCCTTCACCGCGTGGCCGAAGATGATCGGGTCAGAGACCTTCATCATCGTGGCCTTCATGTGCAGCGAGAACAGAACGCCCTCGGCCTTCGTCTTCTCGATCTCTTCGGCAAGGAAGGCGTCCAGCGCCTTGGCCGACATGAAGGTCGCGTCGACGACGGTGCCCGCGGGGTACGAGACGCCCTCTTTCAGCACCGTTTCACCATCGGCGGTCTCCAGCACGATCTTGGCGGTCGCGGCGCCGTCCAGCGTGGCCGACACTTCGTTCGAGAAGAAGTCGCCGCCGGACATGGAGGCGACGCGCGTCTTGCTGTCCTTGGACCAGTCGCCCATGCGGTGCGGGTTGGCCATCGCGTAGTTCTTGACGGCGGCGGCGGCACGGCGGTCGGAGTTGCCTTCGCGCAGAACCGGGTTCACCGCCGAGCCTTTGATGCCGTCATAGCGGGCGCGGACCGCCTTTTCCTCGTCGGTCGAGGGTTCATAGGGATAGTCGGGCAGGGCGTAGCCTTGCGCCTGAAGCTCTTTCACGGCGGCGACCAGCTGCGGCTCGGACGCCGAGATGTTCGGCAGCTTGATCACGTTGGCCTCGGGGGTTTTCACCCACTCGCCCAGCCACGCAAGATCGTCCGATTGCTTCTGGTCGTCGGTCAGCACGTCCGGGAACGTTGCGATGATACGGCCGGCCAGCGAGATGTCGCGCGTGTCGACGGTGACGTCGGCCGCGTCGGCGAAGAACCGGATGATCGGCAGCAGCGAGGCGCTGGCACGCTCCGGCGCTTCGTCTACCGTGGTATACACAATGTCTGGTTGCTTTGCGTCGGCCATTGTCGAAAGAGCCCTTCCTGTCAGATTGAAAGCAGAGGCCTGCGTGCGCCGCACCCTTCATGGGCGGGGCCGCGGCCCGGTGATCCCCGAGATAATCGTTGGCTTTCGCCTAGACGATGACGGGCTTCTGATCAACCGGGCAAAGGCGCGCGGGGGCCCCGAGCGCCGGGTTTTGCCGGGCCCCGGCCCGGTTCAGCCCAGTTCAGCCCAGTTCAGCCGGCTTCAGCCCAGTTCGGACAGCGCGACGGCGCAACCGGTCGAGGCCGACCGCTTGATCGCCTCGACCACGCGCATGGTGCCCAGACCGTCCTCGGCGCTGTTGATCGGGGCGATCTCGCCCCGTGCGACGGCGCCGAAATGTTCCAGCTGCCCGATATAGGCGTCGCCGTCCGGGTGCGGCAGCGTGGTGCGGGACATCTCGGTGGTCCAGTCGGGGATTCCCGGGTGACGCCACAGCGACAGGTCGGGCAGCGACAGCGCCGCCTTGGTGCCGGAATAGGCGTGGCAGATCGTGTCGTGCGCCGGGAAGCGGGCAAGGTTCTCGCCCGCCGTGACGTCCCACGACCACGGACCGGCGCCCGCGTCGGACTGGGTGATCGTGGCGATGCCGCCGCGTTCGAAGGTCAGGATGGCGGCGGCGGTGTCCTCGACCGGGCGACCGCCCCGCAGGTCCGAGGTGACGGCCGAGACGCTGGCGACCTCTCCGAAGAAATGCCGCAGCAGGTCGATCTCGTGCGTGGCGTTGATCAGCAGCGGGCCGCCGTGGCCCGGCTTCACGCGCCATGCGACGAAGTAGGGGTCGGGCTTGGTCAGGGTGCTGATCACGGTGGCTGTGACCAGATCCCCGATCTCGCCCTGATCGATCGCGGCCTTCGCGGTCTGGATTATCGGGTTGTGGCGGCGGTGGTGGCCGACTAGCACCGGCACGCCGGTGTCCTTCACCGCCTGCGCCAGTTCCGCGCCCTCGGCCAGCGTACCGGCGACGGGCTTCTCCATCAGGACGGGCAGGCCGGCCTTCAGGAACAGCAGGCCAAGCGGCAGGTGGCTGTCGTTTGGGGTCGCCACGACGACGGCGTCCGCCACACCGGCCGCAAGCGCGGCCTCGGCGTCTTCGAAGAACGGGACGCCCTTCGTTTCGGCCAGCGCCTTCGCTTCGGGGGCGGTGTCGACGATGGCCGACAGGGCCACGCCCTTTGCCGTGCCGAGCGTTTCGATATGGGTGCGTCCGATCACGCCGGCGCCCACGACCATGATCCTGAGATCGGTCATTTCCGGGAAGTCTCCTGTCTGAGTTCGCGCGCAGCCTACTGATCGCGCGCCGAAAGGAAAGTGCCGGGGTAAATCCGCCGTGATAACCCGCAAAATCGTGCGGTCGGGGGCCCGGAACGCATTTCCTGTATTGATGTTTTCGCCGTTGGAGTTACCTTGCTAGACAAAGGTGCGAAAGGCGCGGTACCCGCTTCGACGGGGCCGCGCCGATCTTTTTCCAGCCCCACGTACGCAGGGCGGCAAGCTTCCCCTACGACCATACCGATCCAGATCGCGTCCGGCGGCACGCCGTGGCTGTCGACTATCGTATGACGTAGCGTCAAATATTGGTCGCAGCCCGGCTTAGTCTTCCTGCATCAGCAGGGCCGATGCCAGCAGGTCGGCAGACCCCGGCGACAGGGCCAGCGGCGTGTCGTGCAGCATCGCCAGCCGGGTCAGCGCCTGAAGGTCGGCGTCGCCGCCGTGGGCGATGGTTGGGTCGGCGAAGAAGATCACTGCATCCAATTCTCCCGTGGCCACAAGCGCGCCAAGCTGCTGGTCGCCGCCCCGCGCGCCGCGCTGCAGGCGGCGGACGGTCAGCTCGGGCGCGATCTCGGCCACCATGCGCCCGGTGCCGCCGGTACAGACCAGCCGATGCCCGGACAGGGCGCGGGCATGGCGCTGTACCCATGCCTTCAGGTGCGACTTGCGCGTATCGTGCGCCACCAGCGCCAGCCGCCTTGGCGCGGTGGACCGGGCGCGGGCGCGCCGCGTGATGTCGAGGATCGCCCGAACCTGCGCGACAAAGCCGCGATCCTCGGCGGGGAACGCCTCGGCCAGGGCGGCGGTGCCGACGGTGAA
This sequence comes from Psychromarinibacter halotolerans, assembly GCF_029168315.1. NCBI lineage: Bacteria > Pseudomonadati > Pseudomonadota > Alphaproteobacteria > Rhodobacterales > Paracoccaceae > Psychromarinibacter > Psychromarinibacter halotolerans. Next base: position 184,128 of record NZ_JARGYD010000008.1, on the reverse strand, counting down.
TCCTGCGGCCCCGGCCTGCGCGGCGGCGAACACGCGATCAGCGCTGTCGATGCTGCCCGCCATGATCACCGGCTTGTCGATGCCGCCGCAGACCTGCGCCATCAGCCCGGCGACGTCGCCGTCGAACCGGTAGGCCAGCAGGTCCAGCCCGTGCACATGTTCCAGCTCCGCCAGCGCGCGGGCACTGTCCGCGATGGCGCTGGCGGGTCCTTCCAGCACGCTGGGGTGTCCGACGATGCGGCCCGGGAAGGGATAATACCGCAGCGGATGATCGCGGGTGATGGTCGTCACGGCCTCGGCCCGGGTGCCGCCCAGCAGGCAATCCACGTCCAGCCCGACCGCCGCGCGGGCGGAGGCCAGTTCGCTGTCCTCGTCAAGGCTGACCACCTCAAGATAGCTGCGCCCGCCCGCCGCGCGGATGCGGTCGGCAAGGTCCTGCAACTCGGTCAGCGGCAGGCCCACGTCCTTGAACCCGATATGTCGCGCGCCGCCTTCCAGCGCCTCGTCCAGCCGTCGCTTGGCGTCGGGGATGGTGCGGTCGTTCTCGGTCAGCATCAGGATGAAGTCGAACGCCATGCGCCTAGGTCTCCGTTCCGGTTATATGAGTATGGGTCAGGGGGGCGGCGCCGGTCCAGTCCGCTGCCGTCTCGGCGATGCGCAGGTGGTCGGCGCCAAGGCTGGCATCGATCAGCGCCTGCAAATGCCCCATCGCCTGCGGCAACGGCACCCCCGCCGCCACGAGGGCCGAGAACACGTCGCCCACGCCGTTCGGCACCCCATCGCGGTGCGGGGTGGCGAACAGGGTCGCGTCGCCGCTGTCCAGCACCCCGGTCTGGCCGTCGCCCGCCGGGGCAGAGGTGACAAGCACGCGCGGGCCAAGGCGCGGGCCAAGCGTGCGGGCGGCGGACAGCGCCTGCGCCACGCTGCCCACGTCCTGCCCCGTCAGCCACGACAGTTCGAACGCGTTGGGGGTCACGATGTCGGCGCGGGGAACAAGGTCATCGCGGATCGCCCGCGCGGCATCCTCTGCGATGTACAGACCCTTGGGCGCGTCGCCCAGCACCGGGTCCACGACCTTGCGGGCGTCGGGCAGGTCGTCCAGCAGGCGTACCGCCAGGGCGACGTGGTCCGCTGTCGGAAGATAACCGGTCAGAACCGCGTCCACATCCCGCAGCCAGCCATTCGCCTGCGCCGCGTCGGCCATTGCCGCGATCTGGTCGACCGGCACCCGCGCGCCGGCCACATGCGGCCACGCCGCGTGGTTCGACAGGACCACGGTCGGCAGTTGCGTGACCCGGTGGCCCAGCGCCTGAAGCACCGGCGTCGCGGCGGACAGGCCGACATGGCCGTGCGCGACCCAGCTGGACAGAATCAGGATATGCGCCATGTGCGGCTCCGGTGGGATTTTCGCGGGCTTTTGCGACAGATAACAGGCCCCGCGCGGATTGCCAGCCACGCTGTCTTGCGGCGCCGAACGGCAATTTATCGCGAGGTCCCCGGCGTCATGACGCGACGTTTTGAACGAACGCGATTCGCGGAATGGTTGTTTCCAGCCGGGCGGCGAGTGTTCGCGGATTGCGAGTAAATTCAGGCAGTTGCTTAATAATTGACCTGTCGTCAGATCTTCCGTTGCGGCACCGTGCGGCCGCCACCGCCGCCTGCAGAACGCCGCCGATGGGGGTGGTCCGCCCTTGGGCACGGGTTGCCGGTGCGTTCGACTCCGTTAAGATCGATCCATCCAAAAACCGTGCGGCGGTCCCTGACGGAAACAAGGGACCGGGCACGAACAAGGGGAGACCAATTCCATGAAGATCGTTACCCGGGCAACGCTCTCGGCGCTGCTGTCTACTTCGATTCTGGCCGGCGCCGCGCTGGCGCAGGACACGCATCCGGAAACCGGCGAGCCGCTGGCCGCCGACCAGACCTTTACCTACCGCGTTCTGGACGAGCATAGCTCGGTCGATCCGCAGGTGGTCGAAGACGTGTCGGGCTCGGAAATCGTGCGCGACCTGTTCGAAGGCCTGATGAACCAGGACGAGAATGGCGAACTGGTTCCCGGCGTGGCCACCGGCTACGAAGTCAGCGACGACAAGCTGACCTACACGTTCTCCCTGCGCCCCGAGGCGGTGTGGTCGAACGGCGATCCCGTCACCGCGAACGATTTCGTCTTTGCGTGGCGCCGTGCCGCCGACCCGGCGCTTGCCTCGCCCTACCAGTGGTTCATCGAACTGATGTCGCTTGAGAACGCGTCCGAGATCGTTGCGGGCGACATGGCCCCCGAAGAACTGGGCGTGACCGCGGTGGACGACCACACGCTTGAGGTCCGCCTGACCTCGCCGCTGCCGTACTTCCCGTTCATGACCACGCACGCGACGACCTTCCCGGCGCCGCAAAGCGTCGTCGAGGAATTCGGCGCCGACTGGACCCGGCCCGAGAACATCGTGTCGAACGGCGCCTATGTGCTGACCGAGCACCTGCCGAACGAACGGTCCGTGCGCGAGCGCAACGAGATGTACTGGGACAACGAGAACACGATCATCGACAGGGTCGTGGCGCTGGTCATCAACGACGAGAACGTCGCGCTGACCCGTTACATGGCGGGCGAGCTTGACCGCACCGAAGTCCCGGCTGGTCAGTTCCCGCGCCTGTCCGAGGAATACCCCGAAGAAGCGATCAGCTTCCCGCGTCTGTGCAACTACTATTACACGTTCAACCTGTCCGACAGCGGCCCCGAGGCCTTCAAGGACGTGAACGTGCGCAAGGCGCTGGCGCTGGCCGTGGACCGCAAGATCATCGTCGAGAACATCATGGCCGGCGGTCAGCCCGAGGCCTACACGTTCACCCCGGCTGCCGTTGCGGGCTTCGAGCCTCCGGCGACCGAGATGGCCGGCATGTCGCAGGCCGACCGTGACGCCATGGCGCTGGAACTGCTGGCCGAGGCTGGCTATGGCCCGGACAATCCGCTGACCTTCGAGATGATCTACAACACCTCGGAAGCGCACGAGAAAGTGGCCGTCGCCCTCAGCCAGATGTGGAAGCAGAAGCTGGGCGTCGAGGCGACGCTGGCCAACATGGAGTGGAAGGTGTTCCTTGAAGAGCGGGGCAACCAGAACTTCGAACTGGCCCGTGGCGCATGGTGCGGCGACTACAACGAAGCATCCACCTTCCTCGACCTGCTCGACAGCGCGTCGGGCTACAACGACGGCAAGTACGCCAACGAGACGTACGACGGCCTTCTGGAAGACGCGAAGACGGCGGACGACACCACGCCGCTTTACACCGAAGCCGAACAGATCCTGGCCGCCGAAATGCCGGTGATCCCGATCTACCACTATGCTGGCGTCTACATGATGGACAGCGACGTGGGGAACTGGCCGGTGAACAACGTCGAACAGAACTGGTACTCCAAGAACCTGTACAAGATCGCCGAGTAACGTCGCGATCCAAGATGCGGCGCCCGCGTGGGCGTCGCATGGCTTATCCGTACCGGGCCTGACCGGGGACCACGTGCCGATGCCGCCCGACGGGCCATCCGCGCCAAGGTCCCGGCGCAGGGCCGGGACGGGGTCTTTCCGCAAGCGCCGGTGACACGAAAACCCACATGACCGCCTATATCATCCGCCGTCTCCTGATCGCGATCCCCACGCTATTGCTGCTGGTCGTCGCGTCCTTCTTCCTGATGCACACCGCGCCGGGCGGTCCGTTCACGTCGGAACGGCCTTTGCCGCCGGAGGTGCTGGCCAACATCGAGGCGCGCTATGGCCTTGATCAGCCGCTGTGGAAGCAGCTTTGGGACTATCTGACCAACATCGTCCTGCATTTCGACTTCGGCCCGTCGTTCCGGTTCAAGGACCGCGACGTGAACGACATCATCGCGCAGGGCTTCCCGATCTCGCTGACCTACGGGTCGCTGGCCTTCGTCGTCGCCTCGGTCGTGGGCATCGCGCTGGGTATCGCCGCCGCGATCCGCCACAACAGCTGGGTCGACTATTTCGCCGTGTCGCTGGGCATCGCCGCGCAGGCGCTTCCGAACTTCATCATGGGTCCGATCCTGATCCTGACCTTCACCCTGTGGCTGGGACTGCTGCCCGGCGGCGGCTGGAACGGCGGTCAGTGGGAATACCTGATCATGCCCGTCATCGCGCTGTCGACCAGCTACATGGGCAACATCGCCCGGATCACCCGGTCGTCGATGCTGGAGGTCCTGAACTCCAACTTCATCCGCACCGCCCGGGCCAAGGGCCTTCCCGCCCGCACCGTGATCTGGCGGCACGCGCTGAAGCCCACGCTTCTGCCGGTGATTTCTTACCTTGGCCCCGTGTTCGTCTACGTGCTGACCGGCTCGGTCTTCGTGGACCTGTATTTCTCGACCGGGGGGCTGGGGCAATCCTATGTCAGTTCGGCGCTGACGCGGGATTACGCGGTGCTTCTGGGGGTCACCATCCTGTACGGCGGCCTCACCGTCGTGGTGAACCTTGCCACCGACCTCGCCTATGCGTGGTTCGACCCCAAGATCCGGTACTGAGGAGACGCGCGTGTTTGGCAAATCCGAACGGGCCGAGGAACTTGCGGCCGACATCACCGATTTCACTGCCGTCCGGGGCCGGTCGCTGTGGCGCGACGCGATGGACCGCTTCCTGCGCAACAAGGCGGCGATGGCGTCCGTCTTCGTGCTGGGACTGATCGTTCTGTTCGTGATCTTCGGGCCGCTGGTCGCGCAGTGGTCGAACGAGGAAATCGACTGGAACCGCATGGGCGACATCAGGGGGCAGGGGATGCCCTCGGTCGAGACGGGGCATTACTTCGGTCTCGATGATCTTGGCCGCGACCTGTACAGCCGCGTGATCCAGGCGACGCGCACGTCGCTGCTGGTGGGGCTGATCGGCGCCGCGATGGCGCTGCTGGTGGGTACCGCCTATGGTGTGATCGCCGGGTTCTACGGCGGCCGCCTCGACAGCGTGATGATGCGCTTCGTCGACATCCTGCTGGCGATCCCGCTGACGCTGGTGCTGATCCTGATCCTTGTCATCGCGGGCCGGTCGTTCACCACGCTGTTCATCGCGCTGGGCGCCGTGTCCTGGCTGACCATGAGCCGCATCGTCCGGGGACAGACGCTGACCCTGAAGACCCGCGAGTTCATCGAGGCCGCCCGCGCCGGTGGCGTCAGCGAAGGCAAGATCATCTTCCGTCACATCCTGCCGAACCTGATGGGCGTGGTGATCGTCTATGCCTCGCTGCTGGTGCCCGAGATGATCCTTGCCGAGTCGTTCATCTCGTTCCTTGGCCTTGGCATCTCGGAACCGATGACCTCGCTGGGGCGGCTGATCGCGGAAGGGGCGGGCACGATGGCCTATGGCACCCTGTGGCAGCTTCTGTTCCCCTTGTTCTTCTACGTCACCATCATCATCACGATGTTCTTCATCGGCGATGGCCTGCGTGACGCGCTCGACCCGAAGGATCGCTGATATGTCGGTACTGAACGTCGAAAACCTGACCGTCAGCTTCGACACGCCCGATGGCGTGGTCGAGGCGGTAAAGGGCGTGTCCTTCCACATCGAGGCAGGCGAATGCCTTGGTATCGTCGGCGAAAGCGGATCGGGCAAATCGCAAAGCTTCATGGCCGCGATGGGTCTGCTGCCGCCGAACGGCCGCGCCACCGGGTCGGTGAAGCTGGAAGGGAACGAGATCCTGAACCTCCCGCCCGCGCGTCTGAACAAGGTGCGTGGCGCCGACGTGGGCATGATCTTCCAAGACCCGCTGACCGCGCTGACGCCGCACCTGCGGGTGGGCGAGCAGATGGCCGAGGTTCTGAAGGTTCACAAGGGCATGTCGGGCGCGGCGGCGCGGCGGCACTGCCTTGACTGGCTGGACCGCGTGCGCATCCCCGAGGCCGCGCGCCGGTTGAAGCAGTACCCGCACGAACTGTCGGGCGGGATGCGCCAACGCGTGATGATCGCGCAGGCGATGCTGTGCGACCCCAAGCTGCTGATCGCGGACGAACCCACCACCGCGCTGGACGTGACCGTTCAGGCCGAGGTGCTGGATTTGATCGCGGCGCTTCAGAAGGACCACGGCACCGCCATCGCCCTGATCACCCACGACATGGGCGTGGTGGCGCGGATGTGCGACCGGATCGACGTGATGCGCACGGGCGCCTTCGTGGAAGAGGGCGACGTGGGCGACATCTTCGCGAACCCGACCCACGACTACACCCGCCGCCTGCTGGACGCGATGCCCCGCATCGACGCCGGGGACGCGCCGGGCGTGAAAGAGGGCAAACCCATCCTGTCGGTCGACGACATGAAGGTGCATTTCCCGATCCGGGTCGAGGGCGGCATCTTTGGTCGCACCGTGCCGCTGAAGGCCGTCAACGGCGTCAGCTTCGACCTTGCCGAGGGCGAGACGCTGGGCATCGTCGGGGAATCCGGCTGTGGCAAGTCCACGCTGGCGCGCGGCGTGCTGCGCCTGATCGAGCCAACCGATGGCCGCGTCGCGTGGCTGGGCACCGATCTGACCGACCTTGACCGCAAACAGATGCTGGACGCCCGCAAGGACTTGCAGATCGTGTTTCAGGATCCGCTGGCCTCGCTTGATCCGCGCATGACGATCTCGGCCTCTATCGCCGAGCCGTTGAAGACCTTCCGCCCCGACCTGACATCGCGCGAGCGCAAGGAAGAGGTGCTGGCGATGATGGACCGCGTCGGGCTGGACCGGACGATGTTCAACCGCTACCCGCACGAACTGTCGGGCGGCCAGAACCAGCGGGTCGGCATCGCGCGGGCGATGATCAACAAGCCCCGCCTTATCATCTGTGACGAGGCGGTGTCGGCGCTGGATGTGTCGATTCAGGCGCAGATCGTGCAGTTGCTGAAGGAGTTGCAGGCCGAATTCGGCATGTCGATGCTGTTCATCAGCCATGACCTGTCGGTGGTCCGCGCGATCTCGAACCGGATCATGGTGCTGTACCTTGGCCGGATCGTCGAACTGGGCGACGGCGAGACGATCTGCGGCCAGCCGCTGCACCCCTATACCCGCTCGCTGATCTCGGCGGTGCCGATCCCCGACCCGCAGGTCGAACGCACACGCGAACGGATCCGGCTTCCGGGGGAACTGCCCTCGCCGTTGGACCCAAGGGCGGCGCTGCGGTTTCTGCCCAGCCGTCTGTCGGCGGGGCAGGTGGATTACGTGCCCGAATTGACAGAGGTCGCGCCCGGTCATTTCGTGGCCGAGCATGACCCGCTGGAAGTGATCATGGCGCAGGTTCCCGCCGCCTCGGCGCAGGTGGCCTGACCGCGACGTTCGCGGGAAACCGCGCGAAGGGTCGCCGACGCGGCGGAACGTGCGCCGGGGCACTAACGTCGGCACAAGGTGATGCCTATATCTGTCAGGGCCGGTCGCGGGTGTCGCGCCGGCCCTGATGCCATCGACCGAAGGGGCCCGCCCGTGAAACGCAACCTGAAACGCCTGACCGCCCTGTTCGCCGCTATCGCGCTTCCCGCTGGCGCCGCCGAGTGGCGCATCCAGTCCGTCAACGGGCTTCCCGCCGCGGGCGACGCGCAGATCGGTTTCACCGTCGCCGGAGAGATCGTGGGTAACACCGGCTGCAACGGATTTCAGGGCAGCGGTCGGTTCGAGGACGACAAGCTGCTGATCGAGCGGCCCATGGCGCTGACCCGGATGTTCTGCGAGGGCGAGGCGATCAATGCGCAGGAAGGCGCGATCCAGTCGCTTCTGAGCGGCGAAATCCTCGTGTCCTTCGACCCGTTCACCGATGCGGTTGTTCTGACCAAGGGCGAGAACGTGATGACGCTTGTTCTGGCCGACAACGGACCCGAGGAACAGGACAGCCCGCGAAACGCACCCCGGGCGGACAACTAGACCTCTTTTCTCCGGCAGGGTCCAACCGGCGGCCAGAGGTGTTACCTGTCATGCACCCGTTTTGACAGGAGGCCCGTCATGGCCGGAACCACCCGCTTTACCACCGAAGGCCGCGGCCGCGTCTACGACGACATTGTCCAGACCGTCGGCAACACGCCCGTCGTACGCATCAACTCGCTCGCCCCGGAAGGGGTCGAGCTGTACGTGAAGGCCGAATTCTTCAACCCCGCAGCGTCGGTGAAGGATCGGCTGGCGCTGGGCATCATCGAGGCCGCCGAAACGTCGGGCGCGCTGAAACCCGGGCAGACCGTGGTCGAGGCGACGTCGGGCAACACCGGCATCGGGCTGGCGATGGTCTGTGCCGCGAAGGGTTATCCGCTGGTCATCACGATGGCCGAAAGCTTTTCGGTCGAACGGCGGCGGCTGATGCGGATGCTGGGCGCGAAGGTCATCCTGACGCCCAAGGCCGAGAAGGGCTTTGGCATGTACCGCAAGGCGGTCGAACTGGCCGAAGCGAACGGCTGGTTCCTTGCCAGCCAGTTCGAGACCGTGGCCAACGCCGACATCCACGAGGCGACCACGGGCCGCGAGATCATCGCGGACTTCGAAGGCCGTCGGCTGGATTACTTCGTCACCGGCTACGGCACCGGCGGTACGGTGACGGGCGTGTCCCGCGTGCTGCGGCGCGAGCGGCCCGAGACGAAGATCGTCCTGTCGGAACCCGCGAATGCGCAGCTGGTCGCCTCTGGCATCGCGCAGGACCGCACCGACAGCGGCCAGCCCGCCGCCAGCCACGGCGCGTTCGAGCCGCACCCGATTCAGGGCTGGACCCCGGATTTCATTCCGCTGGTTCTTCAGGAAACGCTGGATGCCGGGAACTACGACCAGCTTCTGCCGGTCGCGGGGACCGAAGGGATCGAGTGGGCCCGCAAGCTGGCGGCGCAGGAAGGCATCCTGACCGGCGTGTCCGGCGGGTCGACCTTCGCCGTGGCGATGAAGGTGGCACAGGATGCCGCGCCGGGTTCGGTCATCTTGGCCATGCTGCCGGACACGGGCGAGCGGTATCTTTCGACCCCGCTGTTCGAAGACATCCCCTCCGAAATGTCCGAGGCAGAGCAGGAAATCTCGCGCTCGACCCCCGGCTACCAGATGCCGTAACGGGACACCGAGCCAGGTAAGTCATTGCCCCGCGCCGGTCGATTGACACCGACCGGTGCGCGGGTACGGTTACGGCTGTAATTCCGACTTGAAGGCGCCGTTCAGCATGACCGATTTCTCCAACCTGGCCGATGCGAAACAGCCGTCCGAGACGCCGGAGGCGCGCGCCAACGAGACCTTCCGCCGGATCAAGCAGCATCAGGCCGCTGGCCGCCACGACGCGGCGATGGTCCTGCTGGACGACCTGTTGCAAGAGCATCCGGGCAACATCCGGCTGCAACACTACAAGGGTATGAACCTGATCCTGATGGGCCGCAAGGACGAGGGGCGCGCCATCATGGAAGCGGCGCTTGCCATGGCGCCCGAGGATCCGCTGCAGCTGTGCGACCTTGCCAGCCACCTTGCCGAGAACGGCGAACTGGACAAGGCGACCGAATATTTCGAGACCGCCGTCGAGGTGGCGCCGGACTATGCCATCGCCCGGTCGAACCTTGGAGCCGCGCTGGTGCTTCAGGAAAAGTTTCAGCCTGCGATCCGCCATCTTGAACGCGCCATCGCTTTGGACAGCTCGCTGATCGACGCGCACACCAACCTCGCCACCGCCTTCATGCGGACGCACCAGTACGACAAGGCGATTGACGTGCTGTTCCGCGCGCTTGCGATCAACCCGCAAGCGGTCGGGGCGCATATCTCGCTGGCGGGGGCGCTGCTGCGGCGCGAACGCTACGAAAGCGCCGAGCACCACGCCCGCCGCGCGTTGGAACTGGCGCCGAACGCCCCCGAGGCGGCGCTGCACCTTGGCAACGCGCTGGCGTCGTCTGGCAAGATGGAAGAGGCCGCCGAGGTTCTGCTGAAGGTGGCGCGCGGCCCGGTGATGCCGCTGGCGGCGCTGTCGCGGCTGATCCACCTGCGCAAGACCACCGCAGACTCGCCCGAGCAGGCGCTGCTGGCCAGCGCGCTGCGGCAGGAAGACAAGCTGACCACGGAACAGAAGGCGACGGTGCATTTCGCCGCCGGCAAGGCGTTCGACGACCTCGGCGACTATGCCACGGCCTTTGCCCACTTCCGCAAGGCGAACGACATCAACAAGGAAATCCACCCCTTCGATCCGGTCGCTGCGGCAGAGCGGGCCGACCGGGTCCTTGAATTCTGCTCTCCCGACCTGATGACCCGCTGCGCCGGTGGCGGCCTGTCGGAAACCGCGCCGATCTTTATATGCGGCATGCCCCGGTCGGGCACGACGCTGATGGATCAGATGTTCTCGCGCCATCCGAAGGTGCAGGCCGGCGGCGAACTGCGGGCTGCCGTGATGTCACTGGCCCGCAACCGTCGCCTGCGCGACGCGCTTGAGGAAAAGCTGCCCGACGCCGAGATCACCGCCGACGATTTCAGCCGGCTGGGCGAGGATTACGCCGCATCGGTGCATCAGGAAGGCATCACGTCCGAGTTCCACACCGACAAGATGCCCGCCAACTATCAGTATATCGGGCTGCTGGCCCTTGCGCTGCCGCGCGCCAAGTTTCTGGTGATGCGCCGGCATCCGCTGGACAACCTGCTGTCGAACTACATGCAGCACTTTGGCCGAAACCAGCCGTTCTCGACCGATTTCGCGCATCTGGCGTCGGTCTACGCGTCGTTCGACAAGGCGGCGACACACTGGGCCAGCGCCTTGCCTGACCGCGTGCGCGAGGGGCATTACGAGGACGTGACCGCCGACCCCGAGGGCCAGATGCGCGAGGTGCTGGACTTCGTCGGGCTGGACTGGACGCCGGACGTGCTGGACTACAAGTCGTCGCTGCGGCAGGTGAACACCGCCTCGGTCAGTCAGGTGCGCGAGCCGATCTACCGCCGCGCGGTGGAACGCTGGCGGCGCTATGGCCCGGCGCTGGAACCGATGGCGCGCGAATTGCGCGGGTTCCTGACCGCCGAGGAACTGGCGGCCTGCGGCGTGACGGACTGATCGCTTAAGGCGTGCCGGACAAACTTCTCTGGCAAAGCATGCCGCACGCGATTTTGCAGAAAATCCCGTGGCTTCAGGCGTCGGTGTCCATCCAGATCGTGATCGGGCCGTCGTTGACCAGACTGACCTTCATGTCGGCGCCGAAGCGGCCCGTCGCCACCGGCACGCCCTGCGCCTGCACCTGCGCCGCGAAATACTCGTACAGCCGCTGACCGTCCGCCGGGGCGGCGGCGGTGGAAAAGCCGGGCCGGTTCCCGCGCGAGGTGTCGGCGGCCAGCGTGAACTGGCTGACCACCAGCGCCGACCCGCCAACGTCCAGAACCGAGCGGTTCATCTTGCCCGCGTCATCCTCGAAGATGCGCAGCTTGGCGATCTTGGCGGCCAGCTTGTCGGCCTGCGCCTCGGTGTCGCCCTGCATGGCGCAGATCAGGATCAGCAGGCCCGGCCCGATCTCCCCGATCACCGCTCCCTCGACGCGCACGGCGGCGTCGGTCACCCGTTGGATCAGCGCCCGCATGTTACAGCTCGTTTTCCCACGGCGGGTTCGCCCCCGCGCGGCTGACGGTGACGGCGGCGGCTTTCACGCCCAGCGTCAGCGCGTCCGTCAGCACCCGGTCGTCAAGATCGGCCAGCGCCGCCTTGGTCAGCACCCCGGCCTTCGACAACGCCGCAAGAACGCCCGCGTTGAACGTGTCGCCCGCGCCGACGGTATCGCCCACCTCGACCTTCGGGGCGGACACGCGAACCTCGCCAGACGCGGTGACACCCAGCGCGCCCTTCGCCCCTTCGGTGATGCAGACCACCTTCGGCCCCATCTCCAGCACCTTGCGGGCCAGCGCGCCGGTGTCGCCGTCGCCCATGATCCACTCCAGATCCTCGTCCGATACCTTCACGATGTCCGACAGCGCCATCATCCGCTGAACCCGGTCGCGATAGGCGGCCTCGTCGGTGATGAACCCGGTGCGGATGTTCGGGTCGATCATGATCACGCGATCCTCGGCCTCGCGGGTGGCAAGCGCCTCGAACGCGCTGCCGCAGGGCTCGCTGACAAGGCTGATGCCGCCGAAGAACAGCGCGTTGATGTCGTCCCCCACCTCGGGCAGGTCGTCCGGCGTCATCATCCGCATCGCGGTACCCTCGTCGTAGAAGGCATAGGTTGCCTGCCCGTCGACCAGCCGCACGAAGGCCAGCGTGCAGGGGCGGTCCACCGACGGCAGATAGCCGGTGTCGACCCGGCTTTCGGACAACGCGTTCTGCAACATCTCGCCGAACATGTCCTTGCTGACACCGCAGTAAAAGCTGGCGGGCGCGCCTAGCCGTCCCAGCGCGATGGCGGTGTTGAACACGGCACCGCCGGGGTAGGGCGCGAACGCCTCTTCTCCCTGTTCGGAGGTCCGTGGCAGCATGTCGATCAGGGCTTCGCCGCAACAGAGGATCATCTTGGTCGCTCCAGTCTCTGGCGCCGGTCGGCGCCGGCGGTCTTGGGGTTCTGACGGTCTAGCCGGGCTTGCGCCGGGCCGCAATCGTCGCGGGGTGGCCCGCTACCAGAGTGCGGCGAAGATCAGCGACCACGCCGACAGGATCACGCCTGCCAGCGCAATATAGAGCCCGTTCCACACAAGTCCCACGTGCCGCGGGCTGACATCGCCGAAGGCGCCGATCAGCAGGGTCGTGGCCGTGTAAGGCGAACTGGCGCCCGAGATCGCCCAGCCCGCGGTGATCGCGACGATCAACTCGGGCGCGGTCAGGCCCAGCGCCTCGGGGGCGGGCAGCACCGGCGCCACCAGCGACACGGCAAGGATCGGGTTCATGCCGATCTGTCCGGTCAGCGGAATGCCCCAGACGAAGGCCAGCAGGATCACCCACGACGGCACCACCGTCAGGTCCAGTCCCGACGACTCCATCACCGGGGCCAGCAGGCGGCTGCCCACGGTTCCGATGAATCCCGCCATCATCAGCAGGACGATCTCGCCGCGATAGCGGGACAGGTCGCCCGACAGGTACAGCCCGGTGCGGCGCGCCAGTTCGGCGACGCGGTTGCCCTGCGACTGGATCAGGATCCATCCCGCCGACAGCAGCGGCACCACCAGCATCACCACGCCCACCGCGCGAATGCCGGTCGCCAGCGCCAGCGAGCCCACCGACAGGACCAGGATCGTCAGCAGCACGATCAGCGGGCGCATCGCCGACCAGTTGTCGGTCGACGGTTTGCGCGGCGGCAGCGCGGTCGACAGGCGCGGCTTGAAGATCGTGTCCAGCGCCCAGCCCAGACCAAGAAGGATCAGGCCGCTGATCGCGCAGGGCAGCACCGAGTTGCCCCAGCTTGCCCCCGGCACCAGCGATGTCGAGATTGCAACCGCGAAGGACAGCGGCGACCACGGCAAGGACGAGATGAAGCCGCGCTGAATCGCCAGAAGCATCCGCCGGATCCGGTGCAGGCGGATCTCTTCGTTCGGCTCTTTTCCGGCACTGGCCAGCGACAGCCCGCCCAGCAGGGCGATGCCGCCATAGCTCAGCGGCAGCGCGAACAGGTGCCCCCCGGCGGTCAGCGCAAGGTAACGGCGGCCCGGCGGCTGCTCTGCGAGAAACCGGCCGCAGCGGGCGATCGACGCAGAGGTGTCCGCCGCGTGGCGCAGGGTGGTCAACGCGGTAAAGAAGGCGCCGATGAACGCGGCTTTCGCCAGCCCCTCGGCGATTTCGGACCGCCAGTCCCCATGCACCGCGGCGGCGGCGGCGGTCAGGGCAAGGCCCACGCCCACGAAGATCTTCCCGGTGCGCCCGACCCGCGCCACGTTCAGCGCAAGCGCCGCGCCCGCCAGCAGCACCGCGATGGTGCCCGCCAGCGCCGATCCGCCCCATTCCACGCCGATCACCGCCAGCGTCAGGCAGGCCATGACCGCGCCGGTCAGCGCGTCCGTCAGGGGATGGGATCGGGTGTCGTCGCCACGCAAGGTGTTCGGTCCGGCTGCAGGCGTCCGAAGGGCCTCGGGCGCGGGATGTCCTGCGCTCCTATCCCAAAGCGCCAGAAGGTGCCAGCTTGGCGGCCCGTTACTGGTTCTGCGCCACGAAGTAGCCCAACACCCCGGCCACGATCAGGCCAAGCACCACCGCGATGGCGATTTTCCAGGCGGACCAGGGCCGTTCGCCCTGCACCCGCCCGGTGCGCCCGTTGACCACGAAGCGATAGGTCTTGCCCCGGTACTTGTAGGCCGCAAGCCAGACCGGCAGCAGGATGTGCTTGAAGGTGATGTCGCGGATGTCGGTGTCGATCCCGTGGATTCGCTGCCGGTCGCCGCCGATGTCGAAGCGCACGTCGCGCTCGATCTGGCGGTCCATCCGCGCGCGCGCCTCGTGGAACCCCTCGTCCAGTTCGACCTGATAGCCCTCGGCCCGGAACCCGGCAAGATACTCGGGGCTGTAGGGCACCAGCGCGCTCAGGTCCCACGGCTCCAGCCCGTCGGTGTACCGCTTGGGCAGCGACTTCGAGGCCAGCACCAGCACGTCGTCGAAGAACCGCGCCACGCGGCCGGATTTCGGAGACCAGCGCACGCGCGGCTCGCGCACCTGCTGGGTCTTGCCGTTCCGGGTGACGGTGCGGGTGACGTAATAGACGGTGCCCCGCTCGCCCCGATAGGCTGACGTGGTGTCGGCGTCGAAGGTCCAGTAGGGCACGTAGACGCCCTGCATCTTGCGTCCCTTGCGGGCGTATTCCTGCACCCCGTTCGGCGCGAACCACAACCGGCCCAGCCAGTCGGTCATCGCCTTGCGCGCCGCGCCTTCCTCCAGCGCGAAGGGCAGCAGGCCGCGCGGCTTGATGTGCCGGTGCGTGCCGGTGTCGGTGACGACCGGGGTGGCGCAGAACGGGCATTCCTTGGAATGCACGGTGTCGTCGAACTCGACCTGTGCGCCGCAGTTCGGGCACTGCAGCACCCGGGTCTCTTCGATCTCGGCATCCGGCAGTTGCTTGTCCAGCGCGGCGCGGAAATCCAGCTCGCGGATCGCGGGACCGGTGTAGTGCTCCTCCAGCGGCTGCTCGTTGCCGCAATGATCGCACTTCAGGTTCCCCGCCACCGGATCAAAGCGCAGGTCGGCGCCACATTGGTCACAGGGGAAACGATGCTCTTCGGTCATGGAAATCTCCGCACGGGGTCGCGGCGCGACCGTAGCTTGCAACCGACGGGGAAGGAACCGTGATTTCCGCCGTGACGCGGGTTGCGCGGCGGGGCGCGGGGCCTATGGTTCTGAGCGACCGAAACCGACGGATGACCCGATGACGCAGCAGTTCCGCATCACCTGCGCCGCCGCGACCCTGGCGCTTGGCCTCGCCCCGGCGGCGGGCGCGCAAACCGTGACCTACAGCTTCGAATGGCCCGGCGGCGGCGGCTATGCAATGCGCGGCGCACTGTCGTTCGACGCCGCGCTGCTGGGCGAACAGATCGTGACCGAAGAGGACGTCGACTGCTTCGTGGTCGAGGGCACCCACGACGGCGCGCCGATCGGGCGCTGGGCGCTGGGAATGCTGACCGAAACGACGACCTGGACGATGACCTTCGACCCGGTGCTGGAACAGTTCGTGGTGTTCGGCCCGGGTGCGCCGATGCCGCAGGCGTGGAATATGAACGGCATCGGCACCGACTGCGGCCCCGACGGCTTCGGCTTCAACATCGGCAACGCGGCGCAGGACCTTTGCCTTGGCGGCGCGCTGCTGGTCGAAAGCCAGGTGCCGCCGACACGCCCCTTCCCGGCGGCGCGCGACGATGGCTTCAGCTTTCCCGCCGATGCCTGCCACGGCACGATGATCCTTAGCGCGCTGCCGCTGGCGGACTAACGCCGGGGCTTCTTCTCTTCGAAAATACCTCGGGGGAGTCTCCGCAGGAGACGGGGGCAGAGCCCCCATCTTCCCACGCGCAGCCCGATGCGGGTCAGATGCCCGGCGGCGGCGGGGGCGGCAGGATGGTGAACAGCTGCGCCAGTTCGCGCACATCCTCGGCCTTCATCCAGCCGTCCTGCCCGGCGGTCCAGACATAGCTTTCGCGCGTCAGGTCGCCCGCCGCGGCCATGCGGCCCAGCGACGCCTTCGAGAACGGGCCGGTCGTCTCGCCGTTCGCCGCGATGTGCCAGACCTTCTCGGCCGGGGGCGGCGGCGCGGGGGCGGCCTGGGGTGCGGGCTGCGCCTGCGCGGGGCGGGCGCCCCACGGACCCATTCCAGCGCCCATGTTCTGCGCCATCGCCAGCCCCATTCCGGCGCCCATCCCGGCGGCCATGCCGCCGCCTGCGGGGTTCTGCGCCGCGTGGGTCATCGCCTCTGCCGCCGAGAACTGGGTGAACTTGCCCAGATCGCCGACGACGCCCATCGAGGTGCGCTTGTCCAGCACCTCTTCGACCGCCGGGGGAAGCGAGATGTTCTCGATGTAGAACTCGGGGATCGACAGGCCGTACTCGCCCACGATGGGCGAGATTTCGGCGGCGATCATCTTGCCGAGGTCGGCGGTGTTCGCCGCCATGTCCAGCACCGGAATGCCCGAGCCCGCGATGGTCCGCGAGAATTCCTGCACGATGATGTTGCGGACCTGATACCCGATCTCGTCCATCGTGAACTCGCCGTCGGTGCCGACGATCTCGGTCATGAACTTCGCGGGGTCGGCGACGCGGACCGAGTAGGTGCCGAAGGCGCGGATCCGGGTCGGCCCGAATTCGGGGTCACGCAGCATGATCGGGTTCTTGGTGCCCCACTTCAGGTCGGTGAAGCGGGTGGTATTGACGAAGTAGATCTCGGACTTGAACGGCGACTTGAAGCCGTGGTCCCAGTGCTGCAGCGTCGTCATGATCGGCATGTTGTTGGTCTCGAGCATGTAGAGACCGGGGGTGAAGACGTCGGCCAACTGGCCCTCGTGGACGAAGACGGCGGCCTGTCCCTCGCGCACGGTCAGCTTGGCGCCGTACTTGATTTCATGGCCGTGGCGTTCGAACCGCCAGACCATCGTGTCGCGGGTGTCGTCCACCCAGTGAATGACGTCGATGAATTCGCCGCTGAGAAAATCGAAGATGCCCATGCAAACCTCCAAGGCCCTGTTGTCAGCGGTGTAGCAAACGGGGGCCGGGGCGGGAAGCGTGTTGCGGCGCGGCCAATTCGCCGAAGGTGGCGGAGGCGGCGGTGGCGGCTTGCCCTCGGACCGGTCGCGCAACGGCCCGGCGTCGGGGGAACGGCGTCAGCCCGCCGCGCGCGCCTCTGCGGCGCCTTCCAGCGCGGCGGCGGTGGCCAGCCCGTACAGGGCGGTCCACGCGCGGCGGTCGGCATCGGTCCAGCCGGGGATATGCGCGGCCAGCGTGTCGATCAGCACCTCGCCCACCACGGCGTATTGCGCGTCCGCCGTGCCATAGCCGACGTGGCGGGCCCCCAGCGCACGAAGCTGCGGGATCAGCGCATCAAGGTCGTCAAGCGTCTGGACCACCAGCGCCAGCATCTTTTGCAGCTTGCCAGCCTGCCGGCGAATGTCGTCGGGAAACATCGGGCGCACGTCCGGCGCGGCGCGAAACAGCCGCTCGTAGAAGTCCCGCGTCAGGGCGTCGGGGGCGCATTTGATCCGGGCAAAGCCGGTGCGGATGCGGCGGATGTCGGTCTGGTCAAGCATCGGGTCCGGTCAGGCAACGGGTCCAGTGGCACTGTATCGCCGGCAAGAGCTAAGGAAGCCTTACGAATCGCCGCCCAAAAGCTCTGCGGCGATGATGTTGGCGATCGGGCGGGCTTCGCGCTCGGACATGTTGTTGCGCATCCGGGGATCGTACAGCATCCGCAAAAGCAGCTCGTCATGCCGGGTCAGCAGCGCGAATTCCTCGTCGTCGTTGAAGATCGACGGCCGCGCCATCGGGCTGTCGTTGGACAGGCCAAGGCCTTGGGCCAGTTCCTCGTGGATGCAGGATTTCCGCAGCAGGTCGGGATGCTCGCCACGGATCACCGCGACGGCCTGCGTATAGGCGCCGTCGTTGCGCGGATCGCGGGCGAACACCAGACAGAAGGTCGACCGGCGCATCGTTTCGACGGTCGTGATCGCGCTTTGGCTGATGTCGGGGATGATCGCCCGCAGTTCAGGGCCGATCTGCCGGCGCTCATCCTCGTTGACGATGAAGACGTGGTAGTTCGGGTTGCGGTCGGTCAGCAGCACCGGAAGCCCGGTCACGCGCGACAGCCGTGCGGTGTACAGCGCGATCTCGTCCCGGTCGGTCTTGCGCTGGTCTTCGGGGATCGTGTCGCCGAAGTGGACCTTCATGCGGATCGGCTGGGTCCAGCGGTGCAGGCGGCTTTCCGTCTGCTGCGCCACAAGCCGCCCGTTCACGTTCGCAAATTCCTCGTACAGGGCGATGCGCACGAAGTTCTCGACAAGCTGACGGGTGCTGTAGGGCGTGTCGGTCCCGCCGCCGTCGGTCCGCAGAAGGCCCTGCGCGCGCAGGTCATTCTCGACCCGCGCGTAATAGCCCGCAAGTTCGCGGCTGACCGCCGAAGGCTCTGGCGCGGTTTCGGCTTCGGGCAGGTCGGGGCGCGCCGCGGGCGGAGGTGAAAAGCGCACCGAGTCCTCGCAGGCCGCGAGCGCCAGAAGCAGCCCCGCGACCGCCGATATCCGTATGCGCGCCCTCACGATCCCCCGTCAGACCCCGGGAACCGCGGTGCCGACGGTGTCGCCGGTCCGGTCGCCACGCGCCTTGGCCGAGGCCAGCGTGTCGCGCAGTTCTTTTTCCATTTTCTGCAGTTCTTCCTCGGCGACGGCGCGCTTGGCTTTGCCTTCGTCCGCGATCTGCAGGCTTTCCTGAATCGTCGCGATCAGGTCGGCGTTCGCCTTCTTCACCGCTTCGATATCGAACACGCCGCGTTCCATTTCCTCGCGCACGGTGCGGTTCGCGGTGCGCAGGTTCTCGGCGTTCGAGGTCAGCAGTTCGTTCGTCAGGTCGTTCGCCTCGCGCACGGCCTGCGCGGCTTCGGCGCTGCGCTGGATCGTGACAGCCTGCGCCAGCTGGGTTTCCCACAGCGGCACGGTGTTCACGAGGGTCGAGTTGATCTTGGTGACCAGCGACTTGTCGTTTTCCTGCACCAGCCGGATCGACGGCAGCGACTGCATCGTGACCTGCCGCGTCAGCTTCAGGTCGTGCACCCGGCGTTCAAGATCGTCGCGGGCGGCGCGCACGTCGCGCAGTTCCTGCGCCTTCATCACGCCCTCGTCCTCGGGCGCGGCCTCGACCTCTTTCTCCTTGGCGGGGATGGTCACGGCGTCAAGCTCTTCCAGCTTTTCCTCGCCGGCGGCGATGTACAGCGCAAGCTCGTCGTAGAAGGCCAGCGTCTTTTCATACAGGACGTCCAGCGACTTGATGTCCTTCAGCAGCTTGTGCTCGTGCCCCAGCAGGGTGTCGGTGATCTTGTCGATCTGCCCCTGCACCGTTTCGTAACGGGCGACGAACTTGGCCATCGGGGCCATCTTGCCGGTCAGCTTTTCCCACCACGACCGGTCACGGCGCACGTCCAGTTCAGAGACCGAGAAACCGCGGATCGTGGTGACGATGTCGCGCAACGAGTCGCCCGCCGGGCCCACGTCCTTGTTGCGGACGTCGGTCAGCATCGACTGGCTGATCTCTTGCAATTCCGCCTGCGCGGCGGACCCGAACGAGATGATCGAGTTCGCATCCGTGATGTCGATCTCGTCCATGCGCTTGCGGATGGCGTCGGCGGTGGGCGCGTCAGCCGTTTTCAGCGGCACAAGCTCGGTGCTTGGCTCGGGCAGGAGAACGGCGGTGACTTCTTCGACTTCTTTCAACGTTTCAGCGGCTTTCTGACGTACGGCCTCGGTCATGGTGCTAACCCCCTAATTGTCCCCGAAATATGCCAATTCAATACCCTACTCCGGCCGGACCCCTTCACGGGCAAGCCTGTCACGCAAAACTTCTATCTCGATATCGAGGTCAGTGCGATTGTCGCCGAGCAGCTTCTCGGTTTGTGCGCTGAAATTCGCCTCTAGATCGTCGAGCAGGGATTCGTAATCGGACCGCGCGCCTTCGTCCCGGGTGCGGGCGTAAAGGTCGGCGAACTTCACCGTCGCGTCCTTCGCCCCCAGCAAATAGACGCTAAGGTACTTGCGCGCGCCGGTCAGGTCGCGGGGATCGTCCTCGATCGTGCGGAACATCGTCTTGACGGTGCCCTGAAATTTCTCGACCCGCCGTTCAAGACTGCGGTCGCCGGCCCGCAGGATGGCGTCGGACATGGCGGCAAGGTGCTTCTCGGCCTCGTCCACCGCGCGGGCGACGCGGTCGGACTGAAACTGGTCGATGCCCTCGGCACCCTTGTCCGACATCGGGTCCAGCCCGAAGGACAGAACGTGCAGCACCACGCCCAGTACGCCGAAGATCAGCGGGTTCAGCACACTGCCGTCCCCACTCCAGCCCGCGACGGCCAGCCCGAGCCCGGTCAGGACCGAGCCAAGGATCTTGCGCGGCAGGGCTGGGCGCCGGGCGATGCGGCGTGCGTCATAGGCGGCCTCGGCCTTCAGCCCCTCGCGGGTCATGAAGGCGGCGGCCATCAGGATGCCGAACGCCACCAGATCCAGCGCAAGCCCGACGGGTTCCTTGAAGAACGCGGTGACGACAAGGGGCAGGGGCGCGATGAACAGCAGGTTGGCCCGTCCGCCCGACCGGGGGCGCCGCCCGGCCCAGCCGCGCGCATTCGGCGCGCCCTGAGGTCCCGGCTGATTGCTGCCGTCCGGGCTGAACCGCCCGCCAAAGCGTTGCGCCATCGTCAGCTCCCCCAGAGGACGACGTAGAGGATCAGGGCGATCAGCAGAACGTAGGCGATCTTCGGAAGCATTCCGTTCTCGGCCATATCAAGTCCCTTTCCCTGATCCACGGCGGCGATGCCGCCGCGCACGGTGCGAACCACGGCAAGTCCGGCAAGAACCAGAATGCCGATGAATAGAACGGCAAGTACCAGCCGTGCCAAGGGCAAGCCCTCCTTCTTCTTACCCGCAGCCTAGGTCATTTGCAGGGTCCGGGCCAGCGAGCATTGCGCACCGGCCCGATGTTCTTCAGTGGCCCGCCATCTGGCGCGTCGCGGCCTGCCGTTCGGCCGCCAGCTTGCGCGAATAGCGCGCCTGTATCGCCTCGACCGCGAACAACACGATGACCGAGAAATAGAAGGTTGTCTTGGACATCGGGATGATTTCGTAGCCGAAGACATGCAGCGCCAGCGTCTCGTCATGGGCGGCATGGGCGGCGGCCTGCCCGGCCTCGCCCAGCAGCACGACGCCGACGATCAGCAGGATGAACAGGCCCAGCACCTCGAACATCCGGTTCTTGGACAGGAAGGTGGTGACGCCGTCGGCCAGCACCAGCATCGCCACGCCCGACAGGATGATCGCGATCGCAAGGACCGGGAACACGTCGGTGATGGCCAGCGCCGATAGGATCGAGTCGAACGAGAAGATCAGGTTCATCATGACGATCAGCCCGACAACCTTGGCCGCCGACATGCCGGCGCCACCCTCGACATCCGTCGCGAGGTGGTTGATCGACAGCATGTGCGCGATCTCTTTCACCGCCGTGTACATGATGAACACGCCGCCGAAGATGAACACGCAGGTCGCGAAGTTCACGCCGCCTTCCAGCACGCCCTCCCAGTTCATCACGAAGAACGGCTCGGCCAGAAGGTCGATCAGGTGGACCATCGCGAACAGCAGAATCACCCGCAGCGCCACAGCGATGATGATCCCCCAGAACCGCACGCTTTTCTGCTGCGCCACGGGGGCGCGTTGCGACTGGATCGAGATGTACAGAAGGTTGTCAAAGCCCAGAACCGCCTGAAGAAAGCACAGCATCAAAAGGTTGCCGAGGTTCTGGAGTGTAAGAAGATCGGCCATGTATTCGTCCCGCTCGGTCAAAAATCTGTGATTAGAGATACAGCAGGCACATCCGCAGGCAAGGGCGCCGCCGGGATTGGCCCCGCACGCCACGCCTTTCGGACCGGTGCGTGCATTGCGCGCCGGTTCTGGTCGGACGGCAAGGTAAGCGGGTGCGATGCGCCGGGATCAGCCGCGCGGTTTGGGGCCCCGGCCCGGACCTTGGCCCGGGCTTTTCTTAGGTCCTTGGTTGGGGCCACGACCGTCGCCGCCCGGACGCTTGCCGCCGGTGGCGTTGCCCCTCGGGCCGGATTTCGGGCCGGACTTGGGCCCTGTTTTGGCAGCGGGCCCGCCCGCGCCGCGCCATGACTTGCCGGACTGCCACTCGTCCTTGTGCGCCGCAGCACCCCGTGCCCGGCCCGGTTTGCCCGATCCTTGCTTAGCCGAGGCCGGTTTGCCGGAACCCGGCTTTCCCGGCCCGGATCGCGGACCCTTGGTCTGTCCGGGGCCGGACCGGTCAGGTCGCCCCTTGCCCTTTGGCGCGCGGCCCGGGGCCTCGGTCTCCGAGGTGTCCAGCCCAAGCTGATCGCGCAGCACGCGGCCCTTGATCTCGCTGACCTCGCCGGTGCCGAGGTTGCCCAGCTGGAAGGGGCCATAGCTGACCCGGATCAGCCGGTTCACCGCAAGGCCGACGGCTTCCATCGCGCGGCGGATCTCGCGGTTGCGGCCCTCGCGGATGCCGACCGTCAGCCACGCGTTCGCGCCCTGCTGGCGGTCCAGTACGACCTCCATCGCCTGAAACCGCTCGCCCTCGATCTCGATACCCTTGCGCAGCGGCTCCAGCGTCGCATCGTCGGGCTTTCCGTTGACCCGCACGCGGTAGCGGCGCAGCCAGCCGGTCGAGGGCAGTTCCAGCTTGCGCTTGACGCCCCCGTCGTTGGTCAGCAGCAGCAGCCCTTCCGAGTTCAGGTCAAGCCGCCCCACGCTCATCACCCGGGGCATATCCTCGGGCAGGGCGTCGAACACCGTCTCGCGGCCCTGTTCGTCCTTGGCGGTGGTCACCAGCCCGGTGGGCTTGTTGTACAGCCACAGCCGCGGCGGCTCGGGCGGCGCCAGCGGCGCGCCGTCGACGGTGACGCGGTCCTGCGCGGTGACGTTCAGGGCCGGGGACCCGATCACCTTGCCGTTCACCGCGACGCGGCCGGCCTCGATCATCCGCTCGGCGTCACGACGGCTGGCGATGCCCGCGCGGGCAAGCACCTTGGCGATCCGGTCGCCGGGAGGAGGGGTCTCGGTCATGCGCCCGCCTTACCGCGCCGTGCGGCGCTTTGGAAGAGCGGCGTCAGCCCGCGTTGTCAGGGCGCGGAAACCTCGTCCGCGGCAGGACGAGACCGCGCGGGCAGACCGGGGTCCGGGTCAAGCCGTTCGGCGGCAAGCACGGCAAGAAAGCGGGTGGACCGGAACTGGCTGAGAACAATGATCAGGATCGACGTCATCGGGATCGCAAGCATCGCCCCCGGAATGCCCCACAGCGCGCCCCAGAACGCCAGCGCGATCAGGACGACGAAGGGGCTAAGGTTCAACTGCCTGCCGATCAGGCGCGGTTCCAGGATGTTGCCGACGACGAACTGCGCGGCGGTCAGCAGGACCGTGACCAGCAACGTCCACGGCACCGAAACGAACTGCGCCAGCGACAAAACCGCCGGGAAGGCGACCCCAAGGTACGAGCCGAAATAGGGGATGTAGTTCAGCATCCCGATGACGATCGCCCAGAACAGCGCGAAATCGATGCCCAGCGCCCACAGGATGACATAGCAGATCGACGCAAGGATGATGTTGATCAGCGTTTTGACGCCCAGATAGGTGGTGATCTGCGCGTTGACCTGCTGCACCACGCTCATCACCCGCTCGGCGTCGCCGGCTTCGGGCAGCGCGCGGGCGATCTTGGCGGGAAACCGCATCCGCTCGCCGGTCAGGAAGGCGGCGTAGATCAGGATCACGAAGATCATGCCGCCAAGACTGGTGAAGTTGCCCAGCAGGGCGATGGTCAGCGCCTCGATGTCGATCCGGTCGATGGTGGCGGTGCGCAGGCTGTCCCACATCTCGGTCGCGTCAAGGTTCAGCCGGTCCGCCATCCCGACGATGAAGCGGTCCAGGTTCGCTTCGTAGCCCGGGATCACCTCGATGATGCTGCGCACGGTGGCGGCGACGACGGCGGCGAACAGGGCGACGACCAGCGAGAATACCAGGACGACCAGAAAGCTCAGCATCCCGTTCGGCAGCCGGTCCAGCATCGGCACCCGCGCCAGCGCGGCCGTCGCGGCGCTCATCAGGTAGACAAGGATCGTGGCGGCGACGATGGGCAGGATCACACCGCGCCCAAGGTACAGGATCGTCGTCAGCGTGACCGCCAGCACCAGAAAAAGCACGAGATTGAAAAGGGGTGTCTGCTGCATGAAGGTCCGGGCGGTCAATGGAGGCGGTCGCACCGATCCTTTCGCCCGGCGGCGCGAGGGTCAAGGCGCGCGCGGAAAGATTGCCGCTGGCAAAGTGCTGACGTTTGCGCGAAGAAACGCCATGACCGCGTTTGCAAGCCAGATGGATGCCGCGCTGCAAGAGGCGCGCGCCGCCGCCCTGCGCGGCGAGGTGCCGGTGGGCGCGGTGATCACAGACCCCGCGGGCCGCATCGTCGCACGCGCGGGCAATCGCACCCGCGAACTGTCCGACCCCACCGCCCACGCCGAGATCCTCGCCCTGCGCGCCGCCTGCGCCGCCGCCGGCTCGGAACGGCTGCCGGGCCACGTCCTGTACGTGACGCTGGAACCCTGCCCGATGTGCGCCGCCGCCATCGGCTTCGCCCGCATCGCGCGGCTGTGCTACGGCGCGTCCGACCCGAAGTCCGGCGGCGTGGCCCACGGCCCGCGCGTCTTCAGCCATCCCCAGATGCACCACGCCCCCGAGGTGATCGACGGCATCGCGGCCCGCGACTGCGAGGCGCTTTTGAAGGACTTCTTCGCCGCGAAGCGGTAGGCCTTGTAGGTCAGGGGCCATCGGGGAAGGGGGCTTTGCCCCCTCTGCGGGCTGCGCCCGCATTCACCCCCAGGATATTTCCGGACCAAAGAGACCTGCCGTGCGTCCCGATGTCTTTGGTCCTCAAATATCCCCGCCGGAGGCTCCCGCACTCGACGCCGCCGCGACGTTCGGGCGGGCGCGCGCCGGGGCGTGTAACGAGTGGTTCAGCTTGGCGCGAAACCGGCATAGGGTCGCGCCATGACCCAGGACCAGATCATCCTTTTCGCGCTGTTCATCGCCGTCTTCGGACTGCTTCTATGGGGGCGGTTCCGCTATGACCTCGTGGCCTTCGGGGCGCTGATGCTGGGGGTGGTGCTGGGCGTGGTGCCGACGGAAGAGGCGTTTTCCGGCTTCGGCCATTCCGCCACGCTGATCGTGGCGCTGGTGCTGGTGGTGTCCGCCGGGCTTGTGCGGTCCGGCGCGGTCTATCTGATCACCCGGACACTGGTGGACAGTTCGCGCGCGCTGGGCACGCATATCGCGATCATGGGCGGGGTCGGCGGTGTGCTGTCGGCCTTCATGAACAACGTCGCCGCGCTGGCGTTGCTGATGCCGGTGGACATCCAGACCGCGCGCAAGGCGGGCCGGGCGCCCGGCCTGTCGCTGATGCCCCTGTCGTTCGCCACCATCCTTGGCGGCATGGCGACACTGATCGGCACGCCGCCCAACATCATCATCGCCTCGATCCGGGCCGAGTCGCTGGGCGAAAGCTTCAGCATGTTCGACTTTGCCCCCGTCGGTGGCATCACCGCGCTGGTGGGGCTGGCCTTCGTGGCGCTGGTGGGCTGGCGGCTGATCCCGACGGCGGCGGCCACCGTGTCCGATAGCGCGATGGACGACGCGGCCTATATCGCCGAACTGACCGTGCCGGAGGACGGCGCGCAGATCGGGATGCGGTTGGACGATCTGGACGAAGAGGCCGAAAAGGCCGACGTCGTGATCCTTGGTATCGTGCGCAGCGGAGAGCGTCTGAAGGGCAAGCGGCGCGACATGGTGATTGAGGCGCAGGATGCGCTGGTGCTGCAGGCGACGCCGCAGGCGCTGGACGAGTTCCGCACCGCGCTGTCGCTGAAGTTCGCCGATCCCAAGCGCGAGTCGTACCTGCTGGACAACAGCGATGGCGTCTCGAAGATCGAGGTCGTGGTGCCGCAGGACGCGCGCATCGCTGGGCGCAGCGCGCGGGCGATCGGGCTGAACTGGCGACGGCGGTCGATCCTGTTGGGGATCTCGCGCAAGGGCGCCGGCGTCTCGGGCCAGTTGCGCCGCGAGACGATCCGCGCCGGGGACATCCTGCTGTTGCTGGTGCCCGAAGGCGAGGAGGCCGAGGTTGTCGAGTGGCTGGGCTGTCTGCCGCTGGCAGAGCGCGGCCTGTCGGTGACGCAGGACAGCAAGACGTGGCTGGCCATCGGCATGTTCGCCGCGGCGGTGGCGGCGGCGTCGCTTGGGCTGATTTACCTGCCGGTGGCGCTGGGGCTGGTCGTGGTCGGCTATGTGCTGACGCGCATCGTGCCGGTGACAGAGGTCTATACCCACATCGAGTGGCCGGTTGTGGTCTTGCTGGGCTCGATGATCCCGCTGGGCGCGGCGCTGGAAAGCTCGGGCGGCACCGAACTGATCGCCGGGGCGCTGGTCGGCCTGACCGAGGGGATGCCGCCTTGGGCGATCCTGACCGTGCTGATGGTCGTCACAATGAGCCTGTCGGACGTGCTGAACAACACCGCCACCGCCATCGTCGCGGCGCCGGTCGGCATTCGAATGGCGCAGTCGCTGGAGGTGAACCCGGACCCGTTCCTGATGGCTGTCGCGGTCGCCGCGTCCTGTGCTTTCCTGACGCCCATCGGGCACAAGAACAACACGCTGATCCTTGGGCCGGGCGGCTACAAGTTCGGCGATTACTGGCGGATGGGGCTGCCGCTGGAAATTCTGGTCGTCGCGGTCTCGGTTCCGGCGATCCTGGTGTTCTGGCCGCTGTAGCGCCTAGGCCTGTGCCGGGTCGGCGCGGCGGGCGCGGCGTGCGAACTCGGCCCAGAATCGCCAAAGCAGGGTGAACGCCGCAACGGCAAGGCCGCAGACCAGCCCGGCCCAGACGCCGGGCGCGCCGAAGTCCAGGACGAAGCCGAACACGTAGCCCGCCGGAAAGCCGAATACCCAGTAGGACACCGCCGCAAGGATCATCGGGGTTCGCGTGTCCTGCAGGCCGCGCAGCAGCCCAAGGGCGATCACCTGCAGCCCGTCCACGGTGTTGAACAGCGCCGCGACCGACAGCAGGACGACGCCGATGGCAAGGATCTCGGGGCGGCGTGGGTCGGCGGGGTCGACGAACAGGCCGACCAGCAGTTCGGGCACCGACAGGTAGACGACCATCGTCACGATGGCGAACAGAATCGACAAGCCGGTGACCGCGCGGGCGCCCAGCCGCAGAAAGTCGAGGTCGCCGCGCCCAAGCGCCGCGCCGGCCCGCACCGTGGCGGCTTGGCTAAGGCCAAGGTGAACCACGAAGGTCAGCGATGCCAGCTGGATCGCCACCCCGTGCGCCGCCAGCGGCACCGGGCCCAGCCAGCCCATCATCACCGCCGTCGCGGCGAACAGCCCCGTCTCTGCAAGGTTGGTGATGCCGATGGGCCAGCCAAGGCGGAAGACCTGCCAGAAGGCTTCCCAGTCGGGGCGCCAGAAGCGGGCGAACAGCGTGTGTTCGCGGGTCACCTGCGCCGCATAGACCGCGAAGGCAAGAAAGCTCAGGACATGCACCGTCAAAGAGGCGGTCGCGGCGCCGGCGATGCCCATCTCGGGCAGGCCCAGCTTGCCGAAGATCAGGATGTAGTTCAGCGCGATGTTCACACCGGCCCCGGCCAGCGTGATCCACAGAACCACCTGCGTGC
Organism: Psychromarinibacter halotolerans; assembly: GCF_029168315.1. Classification (NCBI taxonomy): domain Bacteria; kingdom Pseudomonadati; phylum Pseudomonadota; class Alphaproteobacteria; order Rhodobacterales; family Paracoccaceae; genus Psychromarinibacter; species Psychromarinibacter halotolerans. The sequence goes on along the minus strand of NZ_JARGYD010000008.1, from coordinate 156,310 downwards.
GTTCCAGCGACGACAGATAGCTTTTCAGCACCATCACCAGCAGGGCGGGCACCATCGCGACTGCGGTGATCGCAAGGTAGGTTTGCGCAAGCGTCGCCACGATCTCTGTCTGGCCCATCAGTTCCAGCAGGGGGCGCGACCAGATCAGGGCGGGCATCACGGCCAGTCCGAACAGGATCGAGATCCACATACCCATCCGCGTCACCCGGCGGACCTGACGGTCGTCGCCCGATCCGATGGCTTGCGCGACCATCGGCATGACGGCGAAGGCGAAGCCCGAGCCGAGGATGAAGATCACGAACCAGATGGAATGTGCGAGGGTGGCGGCGGCCAGTGCCTCGACGTCGTACCAGCCCAGCATCAGGGCGTCGGTCACGCCGATCGCAACCTGTGCAAGGTGGCTGCCGATCAGCGGCAGGCCAAGCCCGAGAAGACCCGCGACATGCGGCCTGTATGTACGCCAGCGGCTCATGCGCTGCCTCTAGGGCAGCACGTCGGTCGGGGCAAGAGCGGGCCAGTGGCCCGGAGCGTCAGGCGCCGGGCTTGCGGGCGACGAAATCGATCAGCGCGGCGGTGCCGTTGTGGCCCTCTCCGCTGTCGACATGGGCGTCGTAGTCGGCCTCGTGCAGCACTTCGTAGTCTGGAAAGGCGTCGTGCAGCAGGTCCAGCGTGTACATGTTCTCGATCTTGCCGGGGCCGCCGGTGCCGTAATCCACCTGTCGCGGGGCGAACCCGTGGATCATAAGCAGGCCGCCGGGCCGCAGGGCGGCGTTCATCCCATGAAACACCGCCGGGCGGTCGTCGGGTGACAGGAACTGGAAGTAGACGCCCAGCACCACGTCATAGCTGTCGGCGGTCCAGCCGTAGGACAGGATGTCGGCCAGCTGGAAATCGACCGAGACGCCTTCGCTTGCGGCAAGGGCGCGCGCCTTGCTAAGCCCGACCTGCGAGTTGTCCATCGCGGTGACGTCCAGCCCGCGCTTGGCAAGCCAGACCGAATTGCGCCCCTCGCCATCGGCGACGGCCAGTACGCGGGCGCCGTGCGGGATGCGGTGGGCCTGTTGTTCGACGAAACCGGCGGGGCGGGTGCCGAACAGGTAATCCGACCGATCGTACCGGTCGTCCCAGAAGCTGGCAGGAGAGAAATCGTCTGTCATGCGGGCAAGATTAATCCTGCCCGCATGCTTGTCCATGCGTCCGCAGCGGTACGCCCGAATTTTCAATGAAAATTCGAACCCGCCGCGCGCGATCAGTTGACCGAGACCAGTTCCACGTCGAAGGTCAGCGTCTTGCCGGCCAGCGGGTGGTTGGCGTCCAGCGTAATCTCGCTGTCGTTGACGTCGGTCACGGTGACCGGGATGGCCTGACCTTGCGGGGTCTGCATCTGCAGTTGGGTGCCGGGCTCGGTCGGGATGTGATCGGGGATCTGGTCGCGCGGCACGGCCTGAACGCGGCCCGGATCGTGCGATCCGTAAGCGTCTTCCGGGGCGATCTTCACGGTTTTCTTCTCGCCGACTTCCATGCCGGTCATCTCGCGGTCAAGGCCGGGGATGATCTGACCGGACCCGACGGTGAATTCAAGCGGATCGCGACCCGCCGAACTGTCGAACTGCGTCCCGTCGTCTAGGGTTCCTGTGTAATGCAGACGGACGGTGTCGCCGGTTTTCACCTGGGTCATGAGGGCTCCTGAATAGGGGGGGAATTGCCGAGGCCGCGTCCTGCGGGTGCTCGTGGTTCATCCGGGAATCGTTCCATCCGAGGCGCCGAATGTAAACCCCGGCGTCGAGACGCGGTGCAAACCCTTGTGTGTATACGCAAAACCCGACCGCGCGCGGCCGGGTTTGCAGGTTTTGGGCGGTTTTCGGTCGCCCTAGCGGCGCGTGGTCGCGCCGGTGTAGCCAGCGCCGCGCACCATGCTCAGGCCGTTCGACAGAGTGCCGGTGCTGGCGAACGGACCGGCCAGAAGCACGGTATACTCCGTGCCGCCACGCCGGGCGGTCGACAGGTTCATCGGCAGGCCCAGCGGCGACAGCCCCGCAGCGGCGGCGCGCGCCTTGTCCGGGGTCGAAAAGACCCCGACCTCGACAAACCGATGCCCGGTGGGCGGGGTGTTCTTGGTCGACACGGTATAGGCCGGGCCGTGGGGCGCCTCGTGCGTCAGGATGTATTCGCGGTCCGGCGTCGGGCGGCCGTTGATCACGGTGTAGCGTTCCGTTTCGGGCGTCACCAGCTTGCGCGGCACACCGGCGGTCCAGACCAGCCGCATCTGTACGAACCCCTCGGGCGTGACATGGCCACGGTAGGGGTTGAACCGGCCGTCTTCCGGGTCGAACGCCATGCGATAGCCCGGCGGGGGCGTGATCGCTGGCGGCTTCGGAACGTGGATGACGCGGGTGCCGTCCGACAGCACGTAGGGGCCGGGGCCGCACTGCGAGGTGCACACCACGCGGGTCGCGGCGGGGGGCGCGTGAACAGTCACCGTGCGCGGCGGCGGCGTGGTGCGGACCACGTTGGTCGCGACCATGGTGGGCGCGGGGGTTGGCGCGGGCGTCGTCGCGGCAGGCGGCGGCGCGGTCACGACCCTAGGTGCGGGTTCCGGCGCGGGCTGGGCCAGCGGTGCGGGCGTCGGCACGGGCGCGTTGGCAAGCGACGGCGTGTAGCCGCACAGAAGCTGGCGGTCGCTGCTGACGCGCGGCACCCATGTCACGGCGCCATCCAGACCGGCGCGCACGAAGATGCAGCCGTTGCTGTCGACGTACTCTTTCCCCGTGTAATCGGTCGGCGGAACCTCGGCAGGGCCGGTAATGTCGTCCACGGACTGCGCCTGTGCCGTTCCGAGACCGGCGACAAAACACAGGGCGGTGGCGGTAATGGTCTTAAATCGTTTCATAATGTGCCCCCACACATGATGTTATCCCAACATGGACGGATTCTGACTGTGGGTAAAGTCCCAAGCCGGATCACTTGGTTCCGAACATCCGGTCGCCCGCATCGCCGAGGCCGGGCACGATATAGCCCTTCTCGTTCAGGTGGTCGTCCAGCGCGGCGGTGATGATCGGCACGTCGGGGTGCGCTTCTTTCATGCGGGCGACGCCTTCGGGCGCGGCCAGCAGGCAAAGGAACCGGATGTCCTTGGCGCCCGCTTCCTTCAGTAGGTCGATCGCGGCGGCAGAGCTGTTGCCGGTTGCCAGCATCGGGTCGACGGCGATGGTCAGGCGTTCGCCAAGGTTGTCGGGCACCTTGAAATAGTACTGCACGGGCTGCAGCGTTTCCTCGTCGCGGTACAGGCCGACAAAGCCCACGCGCGCGGCGGGGATCAGTTCCAGAACGCCGTCCAGCAGCCCGTTGCCGGCCCGCAGGATCGACACCAGCGCCATCTTCTTCCCCTCGATCACCGGGGCCTCCATCTTGCACAGGGGCGTGTCGATGGTTTCGGTGGTCATCGGCATTTCGCGGGTGACCTCGTAGGCCAGCAGGTGGCTGATCTCGCGCAGAAGCCGGCGGAAGGACGCGGTCGAGGTGTCCTGCTTGCGCATGATGGTCAGCTTGTGCTGCACAAGCGGGTGTTTCACGACGGTCAGGTGATCATACATCGGCAGGCTCCAGTCTCTTGCGGATTTTCGCACGGGTTACGTCGTCGCAGAAGGCGGCATCAAGGGCTTCTTTCGCGAGGTAGCCAAAGTCTTCCTCGTTCCAGCCGAACACCCGGTTAAGCTGCTCGAACTCTCGCGTCATCGTGGTGTGGAAAAACGGCGGGTCATCGGTCGACACCGTGACGGCGACGCCGTTCTCGCGCAGCTTCTCGATCGGGTGGTCGTGAAGTTGCTTATAGACGCCCAGGAAAACGTTGGACCCGGGGCAGACCTCTAGCACGATGTTCTCGCGCGCCAGCCGTTCGACAAGGTGCCTGTCGTGCCAAGCCGCCACGCCGTGCCCGATCCGTGCGGGGCGCAGGGCGTCAAGCGCATCGCGGACGCTGTCGGGGCCGTCCCATTCGCCGGCATGAACCGTCAGCCCCAGCCCCGCTTCGCGCGCCATGTCGAAGGCATAGGCGAAGTCCGCCGGCTTGCCCTTCTTCTCGTCGCCGGCCATGCCGAACCCCACCAGCCAGTCGCCGGCGGTCTCGGCGGCGCACAGCGCGGTCTCCTTGGCCTTCTCCGGGCCGAAGTGCCGGATGCAGGTGACGATGCCGCGCAGGGTGACGCCCATCGTGCGCTCGGCTTCGTCCGCCGCCTCTTGGATCGCGTGCAGGTATTCCCGCCACGCGCCCAGATCGCGACCGCCGCAAAAATCGGGGCTGATGAAGGTTTCGGAATAGACCACGCCGTTCTTCGCGCTTTCTTCCAGCACCGCGAGGGTCAGCCTTTTGTAGTCGTCCGGGGTTTGCAGGGTCGAGGTAGCGGCTTCGTAGACCTCAAGAAAGTGCCAGAAATCCCGGTAATCATAGCTGCCGTCCGGCTTGAAAATGCCGGAAATGTCCAACTTCTTCTCTTTCGCCAACCCGGCGATGAAGGCGGGCGGGGCGCCGCCTTCGAGATGCAGGTGCAGTTCGACCTTCGGCAATTCGGTGAAGCTCACAGGAAAGACCTCCCCGGCGGTTGCGCCGGTATTCCAAGGTGCGCGGCGACAGAGGCGGCGACATCCGCGAAGCCGACATTGCCGATTTCCTTCGCGCCAAGCCCGTATCCCACGATCGGCACCCGTTCCCGCGTGTGGTCGGTGCCGCGCCACGTCGGATCGTTGCCGTGATCGGCGGTGAAAATCGCCAGATCGCCGGGACGCAGGCGATCCAGAAAGCGGGGCAAGGCGGCGTCGAACCATTCCAGCGCGCGGGCGTAGCCGGACACGTCGCGGCGATGGCCATACAGGCTGTCGAATTCGACAAAGTTCGCAAAGGTAAAGGATCCGTCAGGAGCTTCGTCCGCAAAGGCCGTCAAATGTTCGAAAAGGACATCGTCCGCCCCTTTGCGCACCTCGTCGATCCCGCGCATCGAGAAGATGTCGCCGATCTTGCCCACCGCCTGCACCCGCCGCCCGGCGGCCTGCGCCCAGTCGCACAGCGTCGGGCTGGGCGGCGCGATGGCAAGGTCCTTGCGGTTGGTGGTGCGGGTGAAGCCTTCGGTCTCGGAGCCGACGAAGGGCCGGGCGATGACGCGGCCCACCTTCATCGCGTGAAGCGTAGGGGCAAGCGTCTTGCACAGGTCCAGCAGACGGTCGAGGCCGAAGTGATCCTCGTGCGCGGCGATCTGGAACACGCTGTCGGCAGAGGTATAGCAGATCGGCCAGCCGGTGCGGATGTGCTCGGCCCCAAGCTCGGACACGATGGTGGTGCCGGACGCATGGCAATTGCCAAGGATCCCGTCCGTTCCGGCGGCGGCGCAGACCGTCGCGACAAGATCGTCGGGAAAGCAGGGCACGGTTTCGGGGAAATAGGTCCAGTCCCACGGCACCGGAACGCCGGACAGTTCCCAATGCCCCGAGGGCGTGTCCTTTCCGTTCGACACCTCGGTGCCCGCGCCCCACAGCCCCTGCGGTGTCGCGTCGAGGCCCGGCGTCGCCGCGCCCGACGCAAGCCGGATCGCCGCGCCAAGCCCCAGCGCGTCGAGGTTGGGCAGGGCCAGCGGCCCGCTGCGGCCCTCTTCGGCGCGCCCAGCGGCGCATTCGGCGGCGATGTGGGCCAGCGTGTTCGCGCCCTCGTCCCCGAACGCGGCTGCATCGGGCGCACCGCCGCAGCCCACGGAATCAAGGACGACAAGGAAGGCGCGAGGCATCAGCCGACACTCCGGTACACGGTGGGCGGCAGGTCCGGGACGTCCGGCGATACCGTAAAGGCGCGCGACAGCACGTCGGCGGCGTGTTCGGCCGCCTTGTCGCTGTCGGCGTGGATGATGGCAAGTGGCGCCCCGGCATCGACCGGGTCGCCCAGCAGCGCGATGTCCGACAGGCCGACGGAGGGGTCGATCCGGTCGCCCGACCGCATCCGGCCCCCGCCAAGGCGCACCACGGCGTTGCCCAGCATCTCTCCGTCGATGGCGGACAGATACCCGGCCTCGGGCGCCGGAACCGCCTGTATCACACGGGCCGAGCCCAGCCGGTCGCGCCAGCGGTCGACGAAATCGCCCGGGCCGCCCATCGCGCTGACCATGCGGCCAAAGCGTTCGGCGGCCGCGCCGCTTGCGATGACCTGAAGAACCATTTCGGCGCCTTCCGCGCGGGTGTCGGCCATGCCGGCAAGGCGCAGCATCTCTCCGCCAAGGTCGCCGGTAAGGTCGCACAGCAGCCCACCCGTGTCGCCACAGGTCAGGGCCTCCATCACCTCCATCACCTCTAGCGCGTTGCCGACGGCGGGGACGCAGGGCTGGTTCATGTCGGTGATCAACGCGCTGGAAGGGCAACCCGCGCCGTTCGCCGTGTCGACCAATGCCTCGGCCAGATCGACGGCGTCCTCCATCGTTTTCATGAACGCGCCGGAACCGACCTTGACGTCCAGCACCAGCGCATCCAGCCCGGCGGCCAGCTTCTTCGACAGGATCGAGGCACAGATCAGGTCGATGGATTCCACGGTCGAGGTCACGTCGCGCACCGCGTACAGGCGCCGGTCGGCGGGGGCGGTGTGTTCCGACGCCGCGACGATGGCACAGCCCGCCTCGGCGGTGATGGCGCGGAAGCGGTCCTCGTCGATCTCGGTCGACAGGCCGGGGATCGATTCAAGCTTGTCCAGCGTGCCGCCGGTGTGGCCCAGCCCGCGCCCGGATACCATCGGCACGAAGGTTCCCAGCGCCGCCATCGCGGGCGCCAGCAACAGCGACACGCAATCGCCCACGCCGCCGGTGGAATGCTTGTCCAGCACCGGGCCGGGCAGGTCCCAGTCCAGCACCGTGCCGGAATCGCGCATCGCGAGGGTCAGGGCGATGCGCTCTTCCTCGGTTCGGGGGGACAAGCACATCGCCATCGCGAAGGCGCCGGCCTGCGCGTCGCTCACGGCGTCGCTGGCAAGGCCGTCCGCGAACCAGCCGATCTCGGCCGGGGTCAGGTGTTCGCCGCGCCGCAGCCGCGACAGGATCGCCCGGGCATCCACGGCTCAGCCCTTGTCCCGTTCCATGTCGCCGCTTTCGAAAGCGCCGGGCAGCAGGTCGGCCACCGTTATGGTCTTCATCGCGCCGCGCGTCGTGGCCATCGTCACCTCGGTCTCCGGGGCGGCGAATTCGGCGATCTTCTGGCGGCAGCCGCCGCAGGGTGCGACCGGGCGCGGGGCGTCCGCGATCACGGCAAGCTCGACGATCTCCAACTCTCCGTCGGCGATCATCGCCGCGATGGCCCCGGCTTCCGCGCAGGTGCCTTCGGGATAGGCCGCGTTCTCGACGTTGACGCCGACAAAGACCTTGCCGGACGCGGTTCGCAGCGCCGCCCCGACCTTGAAGTTCGAATAGGGGGCGTAGGCGTTGTCGCGCACACGGGCGGCGTCGTCGAGAAGGGGCATGGGCAGGACCTTGTACCGTTTCCGGCAAGCCTGCTTTGGCGCTGCTGGAAGCGCAAGCCCCAAGCGCGCGGCGGGCCGACTGTGTCGCGGACGGCGGGCCGAGATGCGGCGGCCTTGGGCGCCTGTCCGGCGAACCGCGGCCTTTGCGGACTGGAAATCCCGCCCGGTCAGGGGCTTGGGCGGCAGCGGACAATTGCCGATGGAAATTTGGCCCGAATCCTTCCGTCGCGTTATACTGGCCCACGGACTGGGAGGACGTTGAATGTCAGATGTGAAGACCCCCGCGGACGTGGTGGCCTGCGCCACGCCCGTATTCCTCGACACCGCCAACCGGAAGGCCGAAGCCGCCCCGATGACCGACCTGCAGATTGCGGAACTGCGGACGCTTGCCGACCGTCTTGGGGAACCCTTCGCGGCCACCCTGACCCGGCGCGAGGCGCAGGACAGGATCGCCCGGCTGCGCGACCGGCTGTAAGCGGCGGACCCGGCGGCAGGGAGGACGCCGCCGGGTCCGTTTCGCATTCTGCCATTCCAGCCCGGAGATTTTCCCGCTAATCAGCGCGCGACTCTGAAGTCGGGGAGAAGACAGGTGTCAGACCAACACAGAGACGCGTTCCGCCAGACGGCGCTGCATTACCATGAGAACCCGAAGCCGGGGAAGCTGGAGGTCCGCGCGACCAAGCCGCTGGCGAACGGGCGCGACTTGTCGCTTGCCTACAGCCCCGGCGTGGCCGAGGCCTGTCTAGAGATCAAGGCCGACCCGCAGGCCGCCAGCCGCTATACCGCCAAGGGCAACCTTGTGGCGGTGGTGTCGAACGGCACCGCGGTTCTTGGGCTTGGCAACATCGGCGGGCTTGCGTCCAAGCCGGTGATGGAGGGCAAGGCGGTTCTTTTCAAGAAGTTCGCGAACATCGACTGCTTCGACCTTGAACTGAATGAATCCGATCCCGAAAAGCTGGCCGACATCGTCTGCGCGCTGGAACCGACCTTCGGCGCGATCAACCTTGAAGACATCAAGGCGCCCGACTGTTTCATCGTCGAGAAGCTGTGCCGCGAGCGGATGAACATCCCGGTGTTTCATGACGACCAGCACGGCACCGCCATCGTGGTGGGCGCGGCGGCGACCAACGCGCTGGAGGTGGCCGGCAAGGCGTTCGAGGATATCAAGATCGTCTCGACCGGCGGCGGCGCGGCGGGCATCGCCTGCCTGAACATGCTGCTGAAGCTGGGCGTCAAGCGCGAGAACGTGTGGCTGTGCGACATTCACGGGCTGGTCTACAAGGGCCGGACCGAGGACATGAACCCGCAAAAGGCCGAATACGCGCAGGACAGCGACCTGCGCACGCTGGACGAGGTGATCGACGGCGCCGACCTGTTCCTTGGCCTGTCCGGGCCGAACGTGCTGAAGCCGGACATGGTGGCCAAGATGGCCGACCGTCCGGTCATCTTCGCGCTGGCCAACCCCACGCCGGAAATCCTGCCCGAGGACGCGCGCGCGGTATCGCCCGACGCGATCATCGCGACGGGGCGGTCGGATTATCCGAACCAGGTCAACAACGTGCTGTGCTTCCCGTTCATCTTCCGGGGCGCGCTGGACGTCGGCGCGACCGAGATCAACGACGAGATGCAGATCGCCTGCATCGAGGGCATCGCGGCACTGGCCCGCGCCACCACCTCGGCAGAGGCGGCGGCAGCCTACCAGGGCGAACAACTGAGCTTTGGCGCCGACTACCTGATCCCCAAGCCGTTCGACCCGCGCCTGATCGGCGTGGTGGCATCGGCCGTGGCGAAGGCGGCGATGGAGTCGGGCGTCGCGACGCGGCCACTGGAGGATATCGCGGCCTACAAGGCGCGGCTGGACGGGTCGGTGTTCCGGTCCGCCCTGATCATGCGTCCGGTGTTCCAAGCGGCGGCGACGGCACGCCGGTCCATCGTGTTCGCCGAGGGCGAGGACGAGCGCGTCCTGCGTGCGGCCAGCGCGATGATCGAGGAAACCACCGACACGCCGATCCTGATCGGCCGCCCCGAGGTGATCGAGGCGCGCTGCGAACGGGCCGGCCTTGCGATCCGGCCGGGCCGCGACTTTGACCTTGTGAACCCCGAAAACGACCCGCGCTATCGCGAGTACTGGGAAACCTATCACCAGGTCATGGCCCGTCGCGGTGTCACCCCCGATCTGGCGCGTGCGATCATGCGCACGAACACCACGGCCATTGCGTCGGTCATGGTGGCCCGGGGCGAGGCGGACAGCCTGATCTGCGGCACCTTCGGCCAGTTTGGCTGGCACCTGAACTACATCCGTCAGGTGCTGGCGGACCACAAGCTGCACCCGGTGGGCGCGCTGTCGCTGATGATCCTTGAAGACGGCCCGCTGTTCATCGCGGACACGCAGGTTCACCAGCAGCCCACGGCGGAAGAGATCTGCGAAACGGCGATCGGCGCGGCGCGCCACGTCCGCCGGTTCGGGATCGAACCGAAGATCGCGCTGTGTTCGCATTCGCAGTTCGGCAGTCTGGACAGCGAAAGCGGTCTGCGGATGCGGCGGGCGATGGAACTGCTTGAAGAACAGCAGGTCGATTTCGCGTTCGAGGGAGAGATGCACGTCGACAGCGCGCTGGACCAGACCCTGCGCGACCGCCTGCTTCCCGGCTCGCGGTTCGATGGCGCGGCGAACGTGCTGATCTTCGCGTCTTCCGACGCGGCCTCTGGGGTGCGGAACGTGCTGAAGATGAAGGCCGGCGGGCTGGAAGTCGGGCCGATCCTGATGGGCATGGGGAATCGCGCCCACGTTGTGACGCCGTCGATCACCGCGCGCGGTCTTCTCAACATGTCCGCTTTGGCGGGGACGCCGGTCGCCTATTACGGCTAAGTCCTTCGCGCGACCTTCGATTTGACACGCCGGGGCCGTTTTCCGCGGCCCCGGACGTAAAGTTGACAACTTGGCGTTGCACGGAAGTAACGCTTAACCATGTTAACTTTCTTTCCGCTACGTCGCTTAGCGGAAATTAACCTTCTGTTGATACTCTGCCTTCAATCAAGACCGGGCCGCGTCGGCCCCACAGAGGATAGCAGAGCATGAATTTCACCCGCAGCGCCGCAGCACTTGTCGCCTCGGTCACCCTTTCCACGGCAGCCATGACCGGGCAGGCCGCCGCTCAGGACATGTCGTCCTTCGGACTGGAAGCGGGTGTTTCGACACTTGGCGTCTTCATCGCCCCGGACTTTCAGCTGCACCGTGACGTCCACCTGCGGACGCCGCTGTACTTCGGCAATTTCAGCGACACCTACGAATACGATGATAACGACGTCGACACCGACCTGTCGTTTTCCTCGGTCGCCGTCATGGCGGACTACTACGTGATGGGCACGGGCTTCCGTCTGTCCGGCGGTCTGGCCTTTGGCGGGTACGAAGCCGACGCCATCATGGTCGCCCCCACCATCGACGGAGAGTCGCTGGCAGGCGACATCACCGGCACGGTGCGTGCGAAGAACAACGTCTCGCCGGTACTGGCGATCGGCTATCGCCACATGTTCAACGACAGCTGGGGTCTTGTGGTCGAAGGCGGCGCGCGGTTCACCCAGTACGAGATCGAGACCCAGGGCCAGGACCAGCTGTCGGCCAGCGCACAGGCCGATTTCGAGGCTGACATCCAGGACTATCAGGACGATCTGGACGACTTCTCGGTCGTGCCGTTCATCAGCCTTGGCGTGACCTACAACTTCTGATCCGGCAGGGCCGGGGGCGCGTGACGCGCTTACCGGCCCGCCACTCCGCGCTGGGCCTTTGGCGGTCTCAGCGCATCCACAACTTTTCCTTCTTGATCCGGTTGCGGATCACCTGCTCGCGCCGGGGAAGGTTGTCCTGATCGAACAATGCGCGCACCTTCTCGCCCTTCCGCTGGAACACCATCCGCTTGATCGGATCGTATTCCTTCAGCACCTTCTTCACCCGGTTCGGCGCCGCGACGCTTTCCAGCACCTTGATCACCGCGTCCGCCTCGCGCGCGTAAAGCAGCGGCAGCAGGCGATAGTGACAGGTCACAGAGCCGTCCAGCAGACCGTCGGGGATCGTCTGGCGCGCGCCGCCAAGCGCGTGGATCACCAGCGGCAGCACGATCTGGTCCAGCCACGGCATCATTTCCTGCCCGACAAGTTCACGCGGAGGATCGTCGCGCACCGCGACGGCATAGTCGTGGAACAGGCGGCCGAAGGCGTGCGGGCAGGCGTAGAAGAAAAAGCCCGCGTTGAAATACATGAACCGCTGCCAGTATTCCTCTGGCTCGGTCGCATCGACGGTGGGGCCCATGTCCAGGCCGAACTTGTCGTAAAGCGACTGCCAGATCTGGTGATAGCCGGGCCCGTACAGTTCGGGCTGCGGCCAGGTGCCTTCGCGCCGAAGCGACGCGCAGGGCCGGTCGAAGTCGAAGGGCACCGACGACAGCGGCCCGGTGACCAAGGTGTCGGTGTCGAAGAACACGAAGGGCTCGCCCTTGGGCAGGGCGAACAGGCCCTCGATCTTGTTGCCCTGCGGATAGCGCGACCCGAAGCTGCGGCTTTCGAATGGCACGATCTCGGCGTCCAAGTCGGCTAGCAGGGCGCGAAGCTCGGGCGAGGAGATGCGCGGATCGCTTTTCCACAACGGGCCGGGCTGGGGTTCCGCGACGAACAGGCGACCGGCAAAACCCGGGTCGGACTGGCGCAGGCTGGCGGCGAACAGCGCCGCTTCATAGCCCAGACGGCCGTCCTGCCCGACGATCATCACGTTGAACGCTTGGCGTTCTTCCGGCTTTTTCGCCATATTACTGCTACCTGCCCGTTTTGGGCGGACTATAGGCGGGAAGCGGGTTTCCCGGAAGAATGAATTGAAGCAGGAGGTTTTCGATGCGGATCATCATGGCGGCGCTGGCCGCGGCAGTTTTTGGCGTGGCGCCCGCGCAGGCACAGTTCGACTCGGCCGAACAGGTCAAACCGATCCTGAAGATGATCAAGCCGCAGTGGGTGTCGCTGCGCGAGTACGAGGGGCAGGACCTGCTGTATTTCACGATGCTCGAGGTCTACCGCTGCGGCATCGACCAGATCCGTTACGTGATCAACGAAGGCAAACCCGCCGTGTGGGAGACGCCGCCCTGCGAAGGGGACGAGGCGTTCTCGGACATCCCCGCCGACCGCCTGCCGTTCACGACGTTCCCGCTGAAGTCGGTCGAGAAACTGCGGATCGAGCTGACCTATGACGACGGAACCGTCGAGTGGGCAGAATACCAGCGCGGTGACGTGCTTCAGTAGGGGCCGTGCGCCGCTATTCCTTTTCGTACCGGACATAGGCGAACCGTGCCCCGTCCGGCGCCCAGTTCGGCACGTTGATCGACCCCTGACCGCCGTGGAACGCCGCAACCGTCCACGGCGCGCCGCCGTTTGACGGCATCAGCTTCAGTTCCACATCCTCGCCGCGCGGGTGCCCCTCGACGTGGGGCGGGTAGGCGAGGAACAGGACCAGCTTGCCGTCCGGCGACGGGTGCGGGAACCAGTTCACGCGGCCGTCGTCCGTCATCCGTTCCAGCCCGCTGCCGTCGGTGCGGATGCGCCAAAGCTCGGGCAGCCCGCCGTGGTGGTCCGAGTTGAACCAGATCCATTGCCCGTCCGGGGTATAGTCCGGGCCGTCTCGGTGGCCGGGGCCTTGGGTCAGCACCGTCTCGGCGCCGCCGGCCAGCGGGCAGGTCGCGATCTGGAACACGCCGTCGCGCCGCGCGGTGTAGGTCAGCGTCAGGCCGTCGGGCGACCAGCCGTGATAATAGGACGGCGCCAGATCGGTCACCCGCTCGGGCGTGCCGCCGCCGATGGGCAGACGGTAGATCACCGAGGTGCCGCGCGCAGGGCTTTCGCTGACCACCAGCGTCGTCCCATCGGGCGAGATGCCGTGATCGTTGTTCAGGCTGCGCAGGTCGCCGGTGTCGATCCGCTGCAGCGCCCGTGTCCCGTCCAAGTCCAGCCGGAACAGGTGTCCGTCGCCGTTGACGATCAGGAAGCTGCCGCAGGGCGACCAGTTCGGCGCCTCGATCAGCGCGTCGGTTTCGAAGGCGATCTCTTCTCGGCCCGTCGCCACGTCGTGCAGCACAACGGTGCTGTGCGGCTCAGCCATCGGTGAAGACCCCCGCGAACTGGTCGCGCAGGACGTTCTTTTGCACCTTGCCCATCGTGTTCCGGGGCAGGGCGTCCACCACCGCGACATGGCGCGGCTGCTTGAACTTCGCCAGCCGGTCGGCCAGCGCCGGCGCGACCAAGGCGTGGTCCAGCGTGGCACCCGTCTCGGGCACCAGAACCGCCACCACGCTTTCCCCGAAATCGGGATGCGGCGCGCCGACGACCGCGCTTTCCTTGACGCCGGGAAGATCGTCCAGCACCAGCTCGATCTCTTTCGGATAGATGTTGAACCCGCCCGAAATGATCAGGTCCTTGCCGCGCCCGACGATGGTGACATAGCCGTCAGGCTCGACCAGCCCAAGGTCGCCGGTGATGAAGAACCCGTCCTCGCGCAGTTCCTCCTTCGTCTTTTCGGGCATCTGCCAATAGCCTTGGAACACGTTGGCCCCGCGCACCTCGATCATCCCGATCTCGCCCCTTGGCAGTTCGGCCCCGGTTTCGGGGTCGGTCACCTTCAGTTCCACCCCGGGCAGGGCCGGTCCCACGGTGCCCGCGCGGCGGTCGCCGTCATACGGGTTCGAGGTGTTCATGTTGGTTTCGGTCATCCCGTAACGTTCAAGGATGCGGTGCCCGGTGCGGTCCTCGAACTGGCGGTGCGTCTCGGCCAGCAGGGGGGCAGAGCCCGACACGAACAGCCGGAAGTGGCCGACAAGGTCGCGGTCGAAGCGTGGGTCGTCCAGCAGACGGGTGTAGAACGTCGGCACGCCCATCATCGCCGTCGCCTTCGGCAGGTTGGCGATCACGGTGTCGGTGTCGAACTTCGGCAGGAAAATCATCGACCCGCCCGCCAGCAGCGTGACGTTGGTCGCGACGAACAGCCCGTGGGTGTGGAAGATCGGCAGCGCGTGCAGCAGCACATCGTCTTCGGTGAACCGCCAGACCTGAGCCAGCGTGGCGCTGTTCGACAGCAGGTTCTCTTGCGACAGCATCGCCCCCTTGGACCGGCCCGTGGTGCCCGAGGTGTACAGGAACGCGGCAAGATCGTCGGCACTACGATCGACGGTGTCGAACGTCTCGGGCAGGCCTTGTGCCGCGTCGGCGAAGCTGCCGGTGCCGTCGCCGTCCAGCGTCATCAGGGCCGCGCCGTGCGCCGCGCAGACGGGGACAAGCGCGGCTTCGGCGGCGGTGTCGCACAACACCAGCTTCGCGCCCGAATTGCCGACGAAGTAATCGACCTCGGCGGCGGTATAGGCGGTGTTCAGCGGCAGGAAGATGATCCCGGCCTGCGCGCAGGCGGCATAGACGGCCAGCATCTCGGGCGATTTCGCCAGCTGCACGGCCAGCCGGTCGCCGGGGGTCAGCCCCTGCGCCGTCAGCGCGTGGGCGAACCGGGCGGCCATCCGCAGGAAGGCGTCGTGCGCGATCACCGACCCGTCGGGCAGGTGCAGGAACGGCGTCTGCTGTCCGGCGTAGCGCCCGAACAGCCTGTCGTACAACGGATTTGGCATGGTTCCTCTCCCTTCACCTGCGTGTTTGGGTATCCGCCATCCGGCGTCGTGCGTAAAGCCCTTGGCAAGGCAACCCGCCGGGCTAGGCTGATGCCAGCACAGGAGGACAGCACCATGACCACCGCCACTCGTATCGTACTTGCCAGCCGTCCGAAGGGCGACGCGACCCTTGACGATTTCCGCACCGAGACCGCGCAGATCCCCGCGCCCGAAGACGGCGAACTTGGGCTGCGCACCATCTGGCTGTCGCTGGACCCCTACATGCGCGGCCGCATGAACGACGGGCCGTCCTATGCCGCCGCGACCGAGATCGGCGAGGTGATGACGGGCGAGGTCGTGGCCGAGGTCACCGAAAGCCGCGATCCCCGGTTCGTGGCGGGCGACATCGTGCTGGCCCGGATCGGCTGGACGACCCACGGTATCGTGCGGGGGGCCGAGGCGCGCAAGCTGGACCCGGATCTTGCCCCGGTCTCGACCGCGCTGGGCGTGCTGGGGATGCCGGGCCAGACGGCGTGGGTCGGTCTGAACGAGATCCTGAAGATGCAGCGCGGCGAGACGCTGGTCGTCGGCGCCGCAACGGGCGCGGTCGGGGGCGTCGCGGGGCAACTGGCCAAGCGGGCCGGGTTGAAGACCGTCGGCATCGCGGGCGGGTCCGAGAAATGCGCCTATGCGGTCGAGAACCTTGGCTATGACGTCTGCCTTGACCACCGCGACCCGGACCTTGCGCAAGAACTGGAAGCCCTGACGCCGCAGGGGGTGGACTGCTATTTCGAGAACGTTGGCGGCAAGGTGCTGGAGGCCGTGCTGCCCCGGATGAACCAAGACGGCCGCATCGCGATCTGCGGCATGGTGGCGTGGTATTCACCCGAAGGGTTGCAGGACCCGCCGACCCTGCCGCCGGTCTGGCGCACCATCCTGACCAAGCGCCTGCGCGTGCAGGGGTTCCTTGTGTTCGACCACGCCGACAAGCTGCAGCCGTTCCTTGACGAGGTCGGCCCGCTGGTGGGCGGCGGGGACCTGCACTATCGCGAGTCCGTGGCCGAGGGGCTGGAGGCTGCGCCGCAGGCGTTTCTCGATATGCTGAAGGGGGGCAACTTCGGCAAGCAGCTGGTCCGGGTCGGTGCGGACGCCTGAGACGTGTTTCGACGGTTTCCCGCCAAATGTGGATCACGCGAGAGACCGTCGGGGATTTCTTATTGAAACATAAGGGGACGCTGGGGAAGTATTGAACCGGGCACGTAAGGGAGGAACCAGACGATGCTTGGCCAGATGATGCACCGTCCGCTGCACATTGCGGACATCCTGACCTTCGCCGCAGAGATCCACGGCCAAGAAGGCATCGTGTCCGCCACGGTCGAGGGCGGGCGTCACCGGCAAACGTGGAAAGAAACCGGCGTCCGCGCCCGCAAGCTGGGCGCCGCGCTTCAGCGGCTGGGCATCGGCGCGGGGGACCGCGTGGCGACGCTGGCGTGGAACGGCTATCGCCATATCGAGCTGTACTACGGCATTCCCGGCATCGGCGGCGTCTGTCACACCATCAACCCCCGCCTGTCCGCCGAACAGATCATCTACATCGTCAACCACGCCGAAGACCGCATCCTGTTCTTCGATCTCACCTTTCTGCCGCATGTCGAGAAGCTGGCCGCGCATTTCCCGGCCGACATGAAATACGTGCTGATGACCGATGCCGCCCACATGCCGAAGGACAGCGCGCTGGACCTGCTGTGCTACGAGGATCTGCTGGCCGCCGAAGACGGCACGCTTGTCTGGCCCGAGTTCTCCGAGGATACCGCCGCAGGGCTGTGCTATACCTCTGGCACGACCGGGAACCCGAAGGGCGCGTTGTATTCCCACCGCAGTCAGGTCCTGCACGCCTTCACCGTCGCCCTGTCGATGCAGGACGCCATGCGGGTCGGTCGGCGTATCCTGCCGGTGGTGCCGCTGTTCCATGCGAACTCTTGGGGGCTGGCGCATGCCGCTCCGCTGACGGGGGCGACGCTGGTGATGCCCGGGCCGCATCTGGACGGGCCGTCGCTGTTCACGCTGATGGAGGAAGAGACCGTGTTCTCGGCATGGGGGGTGCCCACCGTGTGGCTGGGTCTGAAGGCCGAGATCGAGAAGCAGGGCCGCCTGCCGGAAGGGTTCGCCGAGGTGGTGATCGGCGGGTCCGCCGCCGCGCCCTCGTTGATCGAGGCGTTCGAAAGCCGGGGCGTCGACGTCGTCCACGCATGGGGCATGACCGAGATGTCGCCGATCGGCACGCTGACTAAGCTGGACCCGGCCACGCAGGCCGGACCGATCGAGGACCGGCTGCCGCTAAAGGCCACGCAGGGCCACCGCGCCTTCGGGGTCGAGATGAAGATCGTGGACGAAGACGGCCACCCGCAACCGCATGACGGCACCGCCGTCGGCGAACTGTTCGTGCGCGGCAACGGGGTGGTCGCGGGCTATTACGACAACGCCGAAGCGACCGCCAAGGCGCTGGACGCCGACGGCTGGTTCGGCACCGGCGACGTGGCGGCGATCACGCCGGACGGGTATCTGAAGATCACCGACAGGACCAAGGACCTGATCAAGTCGGGCGGCGAATGGATCAGCTCTATCGACGTCGAGAACATGGCGATGGCGCATCCCGACATCGCAAACTGCGCGGTGATCGCGGTGCCGCACCCGAAGTGGGACGAACGCCCGGTGCTGATCGCCGTCCCCGCCGAAGGCAAGACGCCCGACTGCGCCGACATCCTGCGGCACCTTGGGGCGCATTTCGCCAAGTGGCAGTTGCCCGACGACGTGGTGTTCGTGGATACGCTGCCGCTGACGGCGACGGGCAAGGTGTCGAAGCTGACGCTTCGGCAGGAATACGCGGACCATACATTGCCCGAGGTCCACTAGGCCCCGGGGGCGTTGCCCCTAGATCGTCAGCACGATCTTTCCGGTGGCCTTGCGGTCCGCGATCCGGTTCAGCGCGACCGCCGCCTGCGCCAGCGGGTAGGTTTCCGACACGCGGGGCCGGATCTGCCCGGCGCGATACAGGCGAAACATCTCGGCGACCTGATGCGCGAAACGGGCGGGGTCTTTCTTGGTGAACGCGCCCCAGAACACGCCCGCGATGTCGCAGCCTTTCAGCAGGGGCAGGTTCAGCGGGATCTCGGGGATGCCCGCCGGAAACCCCACCACAAGATACCGCCCGCCCCACGCCATCGCCCGCAGCGCCGGTTCGGCATAGGGGCCGCCGACGGGATCGTAGACGACGTCGATGCCGTCGGGACACAGCGCCTTGATTTTGGACCCGAACTGCTTTTGCCCCGCCCGGTCCATCTCTGCCGGGTAGACCAGAACGTCCTGCGCGCCCAAGCCGCGCACGAAGGCGGCCTTGTCCTCGGACGACACAGCGCCGATCACCCGCGCGCCCATCGCCAGCCCCAGTTCCACCGCCGAGGCCCCGATGCCGCCCGCTGCGCCCAGCACCAGAAGCGTCTGGCCCGACGACAGGTGCCCGCGGTCGGTCAGGCCGTAATAGCTTGTCCCGTAGGTGAAAATGAACGCTGCCGCTTCGTCGAACGGCATCGCGTCGGGGAAGGGGATCGCATCGTCCGCCGGGATCACGACGTGGCTTGCGAAGCCGCCGTACAGCGTCAGCGCCAGCACCCGCGTCCCGACCGTCATCGCGACACCCGGCCCGACCGCATCGACCACGCCCGCGATTTCCCCGCCCGGGGCGAAAGGGCGGTCGGGGCGGTACTGGTAAAGGTCGCGGATCATCAGCGTGTCGGGAAAGTTCACGCCCGCAGCCTTCACCGCGACGCGGACTTCGCCCGGTCCGGGCTTTGGCATCGGGATGTCGGACAGCTCCAGCGTTTCGGGGCCGCCCGGGGCCCGGCTGAGCATCGCTTTGGCAGTCATCGGCGTCTCCTTCGACGCGAAGCTGTGCCGCACCGTCACACCTTGTCAACCCGGCCCCCCGGCGCCCAAGGTTGCCCTGCAGGAACGGGAGGGCCGTGCGTTGGAGGAACATCGGACAGGGACGCTGACGCTGGACGAATGGCGTGCGCTGGTCGGACAACGGGCGGGCACGTCGGCGTGGCACGAGGTGTCGCAGCAGACGATCGACGCCTTCGGCACGCTGACCGGCGACGACCAGTGGATCCACACCGACCCGGTCCGTGCCGCCGAGGGGCCATTCGGCGGCCCCATCGCGCACGGCTTCCTCACGCTGTCGCTGCTGGCCCCCATGTCGCTTGAGGCCCTGCCGGGGCTTACGGGGGCGGGTATGGGCGTGAACTATGGGTTCGACCGCCTGCGCTTTCTGTCGCCGGTGCCCGCGGGCGCCCGCATCCGCGCGCATTTCGATGTCACCTCGGTCGAGGAAACCCGCCCGGGGGAAGTGACCTTCGCGCTGGCCGTAACGGTCGAGATCGAGGGGCAGGACCGCCCCGCGCTGGCCGCCGACTGGATCAACCGACGCTACATGGACAAGAGGACGCAATGACCGTGACCGACCGCAAGCTGCCCGAGGTGTTTCGCAATCTTCGCCTGCCCGCCGTGGCCGCGCCGATGTTCATCGTGTCGGGGCCGGATCTGGTCATCGCCCAGTGCAAGGCCGGGATCGTCGGCAGCTTTCCGGCGCTGAACGCCCGCGAGGCCGAAGGCGAGCCGCCGATGCTGGAGGCATGGCTGAAGCGGATCACCGAGGAACTGGACGCGTGGAATCAGGCAAACCCCGACACGCCCGCTGCGCCCTTCGCGGTGAACCAGATCGTCCACCGCACGAACGCCCGCCTGCAACGCGATATCGAGATCTGCCACAAGTGGAAGGTGCCGATCTGGATCACCTCGCTTGGGGCAAGGCCCGAGGTGAACGCGGCGGCGCATGACTGCGGCGGGCTGGCGTTGCACGACGTCATCAACAACACCTTCGCCCGCAAGGCGATCGAGAAGGGCGCCGACGGGCTGATCGCCGTCGCGGCCGGGGCCGGGGGACACGCCGGTCCGCAGTCGCCCTTCGCGCTGGTGCGCGAAATCCGGGACTGGTTCGACGGGCCGCTGCTGCTGTCGGGGGCCATCGCCACCGGCGAGGCGCTGCTGGCCGCGCGGGCGATGGGGGCGGACCTTGGCTATATCGGCTCGCCTTTCATCGCGACGGACGAGGCGAACGCGATCCCGGACTACAAGCAGGCCATCGTCGACGGCGGGGCAGAGGACATCGTGACCTCGGCGCTGTTCACCGGCATCTCGGGAAACTACCTGCGCGGGTCGATCCAGCGCGCGGGGCTGGACCCCGACGCGCTGTCCGGGGCGGACGCGCAAATGATGGATTTCGCCAAGGCCGACACTGGCGGTGGCGCGAAGGCGTGGAAGGACATCTGGGGGTCCGGGCAGGGCATCGGCGCGGTCCGCGCGGTGCAGCCTGCGGCCAGCCTGATTGCCCGGATCCGGGAAGAATACACAGCTGCGGGCAAGCGGCTGGCGGCAGAGTTTTCCTGACGCCGGGTCGCGGGACAGGTGTCCACACGCGGGGGATAACTTGGTGGAGCGAATCCGCATTCACATAAATGTCACGAATTAAGGCGCTGAATAAAAATGGAAAATCGGCATTTCGCCCGATTTTCGCCCGTGTGGAAAACGCTGCGTCAACTTGCGTCACACCACGGGAATTGCGGGAAAAGTGCTGGGCCGCCATCGGCGGCGGCCCGTCCCACGCGATCAGAATGCCTTGAAGGTCAGGGTCGTCAGCGACCGCTCGATGCCGGGAATGTGCAACAGTCGATCATTGATGAACTTGCCCACGTCGTCGCCCTCGGGGACGTACAGCTTGATCAGCAGGTCGTACTCGCCCGAGGTGGAATAAAGTTCAGAGTGAATCTCTTCCAGCGCGATCTTTTCGGCGACCGCATAGGTGGTGCCGGGCTTGCAGCGGATCTGGATGAAAACGCAGGTGGTCATCGGGGTCTCCCTTGGTCGAGCGGCAGAATGGCCGCGGTCGGCGCGGGAATCAATGGCCCCTGCTTCCAAAGCCGACCTGCCGGTCCTATAACGCCGCCGACGTCATGGAGGTCGCTATGAGAACTGCAGAAATCGTCCGCAAGACGGCCGAGACCGACATCTCGGTGTCGATCGATCTCGACGGGACCGGGTCCTACGAGATGGACACCGGCATCGGGTTCTTCGACCACATGCTGGACCAGCTGTCGCGGCATTCGCTGATCGACATGAAGGTCCGCTGTCAGGGTGATCTGCACATCGACGACCACCACTCGGTCGAGGATACCGGCATCGCGATCGGGCAGGCGCTGGCCAAGGCGCTGGGCGACAAGAAGGGCATCCGCCGGTACGGGTCGTGCCTGCTGCCGATGGACGACGCTTTGGTGCGCGCGGCGCTGGATCTGAGCGGCCGGCCCTATCTTGTGTGGAACGTGGACATCGCGGCACAGAAGATCGGCACCTTCGACACCGAACTGGTGCGCGAGTTCTTTCAGGCGCTGTCGACCCACGGTGGGATCACCCTGCACGTCGATGCGCTGCACGGGATCAACGCGCACCACATCGTCGAGGCCGCGTTCAAGGCGGTGGCGCGGGCATTGCGCGAGGCGGTCGAGACCGACCCGCGCAAATCCGACGCGATCCCGTCCACCAAGGGCGCGCTGTAAGCCGCCCGATACCGCCCGGGGCCGCGCGTCAGGCGGCCAGCGGCGCGCGCGCCCGGTCCCGCCGCAGCCACCATTCCGCGATCAGCAGGTTCGCCACCCAGCACAGCCAGGCGACGATCTGGTAGCCGGTGTCGAACCCGAACGCCGCCATCAGCAGCGGCAGCTCCAGCCGCAGCGTGACCCCCGCGAAGGTCAGCGCCACGGACCGGATCATCCAGCGGCGGTGCTCTGCGATGCGCCTCTGCATCGCCAGCCAGATGCCGCGCCCGGTGATTCCCATCCACAGCACCGCGAGGATGCCGAAGGCCCACGCCGCGACCGGACCGGCCGAGGTGAAGGGCGCGATTGCCAGACCGCCCAGCCCCGAGATCAGGATCGCCACGCCATAAACCCGGCCCAGCCAGCGGTGCAGGGCCGGGCGGCGCGCCCGCAGCCCGCGGGCCAGCTGGAACGGGGCCAGCACCAGCGCGACGGGGGCGAACAGGACATGCGCAAGGAACGCCGCCCGCCGGTCGATGAAATGGTGCAGCATGAAGTCCATCGAGGCTTCGACCCCGAACACGAGCCAGCGATAGGACACCAGCGCGACGGCGAAGGACAACAGCCAGAACAGGGCGGTCCGGGTGCGGAGAAAGGCGGGCATGTGCGACCTCGTTGGGGGTGATTGCAGGCAACTTGACAGTGTAAAGATCACCTTGACTTGACGCTGTCAAGTTCGGCGTTAGGCTGGCCGTCCGATGACCGATGCGTCCCCCAAGAAACCGCACCACCACGGCAACCTGCGCGAGGCGCTGGTGCTGGCCGGATTGCAATTGCTGGAAGAGGGCGGACCAGAGGCGCTGACCCTGCGCCGCTGCGCTGCCCTTGCGGGGGTCAGCCATGCCGCGCCCGCGCATCACTTCGACGGTTTGCCGGGGCTGCGCGGCGCAATCGCCGACGAGGGATTTCGCCGCTTTCGCAACTACATGGTCGACGCCGAGGTCACCGGGGACCAGACCGACCGGGGTCGTCTGAAGTCGATCACGCGCGGCTATCTGAACTTTGCCCGCGACAACCGCGCGCTGTTTCACCTGATCTTCGGCTATGACCTGTCCGGTGCCGGTAAGGCAGGCGCCGACGCCGGTCATTTCGCCTATGAGCCGCTGCGCCGCTGCTGCGCGCCCTTCGTGCCGGACGGGACCGCGCCCCAGGTGGTCGAAGCGCAGGTCTGGTCGCTGGCGCACGGCTACGCGAGCCTCTACCTGGCTGGGCGATTCTGGTCCGGTGCGCCCGATGGGCTGTTCGACGCGGTGATGACGCTGCTGGACGGGGTGGGTGCGACGGGCGCGCTTGGCACGGCGGGGCTTGGAAACGGCGGCGAAACCGCCTAGTCACCCGGTGGTTCCGCAACCGCAGGAGAACGCCCGATGCTGACCGCGATCATCGACTACGAATCCGGCAATCTGCATTCCGCCGAGAAGGCGTTCCAGCGCATGGCCGCCGAGACCGGCGCGGGCGAGGTGATCGTCACCGACAAGCCCGAGGACGTGGCGCGGGCCGACCGGCTGGTGCTGCCCGGCGACGGAGCCTTTCCGGCCTGCCAGCGCGCGCTGTACGCGGTGGACGGTGTGGCCGAAGCGATGACCGAGGCGGTGATGCAGCGCGGCGTGCCCTTCATGGGGATCTGCGTCGGGATGCAGATGCTGGCGACGGCGGGCCACGAATACGAAGAGGTCGCGGGGCTGGGCTGGATCGGCGGCGACGTCGTGCACATCGACCCGTCCGACCCGGCGCTGAAGGTGCCGCACATGGGGTGGAACGATCTGGTCGTCGACAACGCGCACCCGGTGCTGGACGGGGTCGCCACGGGCGAGCACGCGTATTTCGTGCACTCTTACCACTTCCGCGTCGCCAACCCGGCACATCTGCTGGCGCATTGCGACTATGGCGGGGCGGTCACCGCCATCGTCGGGCGCGACAACATCGTCGGCACCCAGTTCCACCCGGAAAAAAGCCAGGCCGCGGGTCTGCGGCTGATCGGGAATTTCCTGAACTGGAAACCCTGACGGTCTGACAATCGCGTCGGGCGCGGGGCGGGGGCTCTGCCCCCGTCGCCTGCGGCGACTCCCCCGAGGTATTTAGGAAGAGAAGAAGGGGCAGGCGTGGCGGCTCAGCCCTTGCGCGCGGCTTTCTCGTCGAGGCCCGACGTGCCTTCGCGGCGGTCGAGTTCGGCCAGCACGTCGGCAAGGTCAACGTCGCGCGCCGCCAGCATGACCAACAAGTGGTAGAGAACGTCGGCGGCCTCGTAGGTCAAGTTTGCGCGGTCGTTCTTCGCGGCGGCGATGATCGCTTCGACCGCTTCCTCGCCGAACTTCTCGGCGCATTTCTCGGGGCCTTTTGCCAGCAGCTTCGCGGTCCACGAACTGTCGGGGTCGGCGCCCTTGCGGGATGCGATGGTGGCGGCGAGGCGGTCGAGCGTGTGGGTCATGGGCGCACCGGGATGCCGGCGGCGGCCATGTGGGCCTTGGCCTCGCCGATGGTGTAGGTTCCGAAGTGGAAGATCGAGGCGGCAAGCACCGCGCTGGCATGGCCCTCGGTCACGCCCTCGACAAGGTGGTCCAGCGTGCCGACGCCGCCCGAGGCGATCACCGGCACGTCCACCGCGTCGGCAATGGCGCGGGTCAGGGGCAGGTTGAAGCCCTGCTTGGTGCCGTCGCGGTCCATCGAGGTCAGCAGGATCTCTCCGGCGCCTTTCTCGGCGATCATCACGGCGAATTCCACCGCGTCGATCCCGGTGGGCTTGCGGCCGCCATGGGTGAAGATCTCCCACCGCCCCGTTTCGACCGTCTTGGCGTCGATGGCGCAGACGATGCATTGCGACCCGAAGCGGTCGGCGGCGCGGGCGATGACGTCGGGGTCGGCCACGGCGGCCGAGTTGAACGACACCTTGTCGGCCCCCGCCAACAGCAGGTTACGGACGTCTTCCGAGGTGCGTACGCCACCACCGATGGTTAGCGGCATGAAGCACTGTTCCGCCGTGCGCGTCGCAAGGTCGTACATCGTGCCGCGGTTCTCGTGCGTGGCGTGGATGTCGAGGAAGCACAGTTCGTCGGCACCGGCGGCGTCATAGGCGCGCGCGGCCTCGACCGGATCGCCGGCGTCGATCAGATCGACGAAGTTGACGCCTTTCACCACGCGGCCGTCGGCCACGTCGAGGCAGGGAATGATGCGGGTCTTAAGCATGGCAGACTGGTCTTTCCGTGTCGGGCTCGTACTATTCCGGAATGGGGGGAAGGGAAAGGAGTTTGCGATGAGGGGTTTTCTTGCGGCCCTTGCGCTGGTGACGGGTGCTGCCCCGGCATGGGCCGAGGCCGATTTCGTGAAGGTTCGGGCCGACGCCTCGGTGGCCGAGGTGATGAACCGCCTGGTGGTGGCGGTCGAAGGCGCGGGCGCGCTTGTCTTCGCGCGGGTCGATCACGCCGGTGCTGCGCAAACCGTGGGGCAGGATCTGCCGGACATGGAGTTGCTGATCTTCGGCAACCCGACGCTGGGGACGCCCGCCATCCGGGATGCGCCGATGGCCGGGCTGATGCTGCCGCTGCGGGTTCTGGCCTATGAGGATGCCGATGGCGCGGTCTGGCTGTCGTATCAGGATGTCGGCGACATGCTGGAGGATGCGGGCGGTGACGCCGATGCGGACTATGTCGCGCCGATCGCCGGGGCGCTGGAACGGCTGACGGCTCAGGCGGCGGGCGGCTGACGGTGGCGGCGGATGCGGGCGGCGACGAAGGTCGCCATCGCCCACGTCAGCCCGAACCCGAACGAGAACGGCCCGATCAGCATCACGCCCCATGCGGACCAGAAGCCTGCGGTATAGGCCAGCTCTCCGGCCTCGCGTCCCGCGACGGTACAGGGGTGGACGCCGCTTTCGTCGATCCGGCAGCCGCCGAAATAGCTGAGGCCAAGCGCCAGTGCGACCCACGCCAGCCAGACGACCCAAGGGCCAAGCGTGAGGATCGCGAAGATGCGGTGGACCCATTTCATGCCGGTCGCCTCAGGCCGCGCGCTGCCGCCGGTAAAGCCATTCCAGCAGGTAGGCGAGGATCGCCAGCGGCGGCCCGGCCATGATGTAGGCGAAGGCCGAGGCGCGGATTACCGGCTGGGCCGAGGTGAAGGCCGCGGCCAGCCCGGTGCCGCCGACGCAGTTCGAATAGGCGCCGGTGATCGACCCGTCGCACAACAGCATCGGGATCACCACGATCGCGACCATCACGGTAAAGGCGATGCCGCCCCAGAACATGATGAAGCGCGACGCGGGGTTGCGCAGGTCGGCGGCAAGGAACGGCGCCACGACAGCCGGCATCCCGAAGAAGAAGGATAATAGCAGGTCGTTCAGCACGTCGGGGCCTCCGGTCGGGTCAGGCCGAAACTACGCGCAGCGCCTCCGACAGGTCAATCGCACCGTCGTACAGCGCCCGCCCCGAGATCGCCCCGTCCAGCGCGGCACCGCAATCGCGCAGCGCCACGAGGTCATCGATCGACGACACGCCGCCCGAGGCGATGACCGGGATCTGCACCGCGTTGGCCAGCGCCGCCGTCGCGGTGACGTTCGGGCCCTGCATCGCGCCGTCGCGGTCGATGTCGGTGTAGATGATCGCGGCGACGCCCGCGTCCTCGAACTGGCGGGCGAGGTCGGTGACCATCACGTCGGTCTCTTCCGCCCAGCCCTTGGTGGCGACGCGGCCGTTGCGGGCGTCGATGCCCACCGCGACATGCCCCGGGAACGCGGCTGCCGCCTCGCGGACAAGGTCGGGGTTCTCGACCGCGACGGTGCCAAGGATCACGCGGCTGACGCCCTTGGTCAGCCAGCCCTCAATGGTGGCCATGTCGCGGATGCCGCCGCCCAGCTGAACCGGCACGTCCACGGCGGCAAGGATCGCTTCGACCGCCGCGCCGTTGACCGGGCGACCGGCGAAGGCACCGTTCAGATCGACAAGGTGCAGCCACTTGCAGCCCGCCTCGACGAAGCTTTTCGCCTGCGCCGCGGGGTCGTCGCCGAACACGGTGGCCGCGTCCATCTCGCCGCGCAGAAGCCGCACGCACTGGCCGTCCTTCAGGTCAATGGCGGGGTAGAGGATCATGGGCTTCGCTCCGGCTGGGACTGTACGGCGCGGTCTTTGCCACCCTGTCCCCCGATTGCCAAGCAAACATTAATGCCGCGCCGCCGTTCCAGTGCCGGGCAAAGACGGCGTTGATGCTTGCCCGACGCTACGTCATGGGCCACAGTATGTCGCATAGAGCCAAGGAATAGGGCTCGGGGCATAGTGGAGCAGCACAAGATGACAAGAATTGTACTATTCATCGCCGGCCTGATGATCTCTGTCGCTGGCGCGGCCTCGGCGGGGGAAACGCTGTTGGGCGTATGGCAGACCGAACGCGATGCGAAGAACCAGACCGGATATGTGCGGATCTATCCCTGTGGCAACCGGCTGTGCGGGACGTTGATCGCGTCGGTCGACAAGCACGGCAAGCCCAGCGGGTCGCCGAACGTCGGGCGCCGGATCATCTGGAACGTCCGTAGCGTCGAAGGCTGGGGCAAGGGCAACATGTACGTGCCGGTGATGCGGAACGAGTATCCCACCGTGCTGATCGCCACCGGCAACCGGCTTGAGGTCAAGGTCTGCAACACCGTCGGCGATTGCGACACGCAGACGTGGAAGCGCACGCTGACGAACTGACCCGCCGCGCCTGAACCTGGGGCGGGGTCACAGCTTTGACGAGATGACCCCGGTGTTGAACCCGGCCTTGCGCAGTTCTCCGAACAGCCGCTGATGTTCGATCTTCGGACAGCGGTTCTGGATCACGGTCAGCCCCTGCGCTTCGGCGCGGGCGGCGGCCTCGGCGTGTTCGACGCCGATCTGCATCCAGACCGTGCGCAGGTGGGGCAGGTGTGCCAGCGCCTCGTCCAGAATCTGCGGCACGGCATCGGACTTGCGGAAGATGTCGACCATGTCGACTTTGGCGTCCGCCGGGATCGCCGCAAGGTCGGGCACCACGGTTTCGCCGAACAGCCGTGTCCCGGCGACCTTCGGGTTCACGGGGATCACGCGGTAGCCTTTCAGCGACAGATATCGGCCCACGAAATGGCTGGGCCGCACGGGGTCCGGCGACACGCCCACGCAGGCGATGGTCTTGGTTCCGTGCAACACGTTGCGCAGGAAAGCGTCGGAGTAGGTCATCGGTTCTTTACCATCATGGTCGCCTTGGGTATGCCACGAGACGTCCGGGCAAGGCACATAAAAAAGCGCCCGGGCCACAATGGGCCGGGCGCAAGTCACGGAACGAGGGACAGTGAAGTGAAGCGTGGATGTTCCGTTCCCACGCTCACTCTGATATTTAGAATTGCACCGGCGGCTTTAAAGGTCACGTAATATCGGCGTGACTGAAGGGTGATCTGGTCTGTCGACTTTACCCGACTCTGAACAAGCGGACCTGCCGAATGAAGGCTTTTCAGGTGCTTGCAAGGCGCCAACCGTACCACGAATCGGTTCGGCTCTTCGTGTTACGGTTGAATTAAAATCCGTTCGCATACGCGGAAATCCGCCTAAAAAATCGGCAAACCCATGTTAATGCCGGGAATTGACCATTGGATTCGCAGCTTTAAGGCGACCCGGTCCTTGACGCGACGGGTCTAGCGCCGGGTGGCTGCGTACAATGCCACCGCCGCCGCGTTCGACACGTTTAGTGACCCGAACGGCCCGGCGAAATCGACGCGAACAAGTGTATCGCAGGTGTCGCGCGTCTTCTCGCGCAGGCCCGGACCCTCTGCGCCCAGCACCAGCCCCACGGGATCGGTTACAGCGCCGGCAAGCCCGTCCTCCAGCGTGGTGTCCGCCTCGCCATCCAGACCCAGCAGGCGGTAGCCCATCTCGCGCAGCTCTTCCATCGCGCGCGACAGGTTCTGCACCCGCAGGTACGGCTGCCGTTCCAGCGCGCCCGAGGCCGTCTTGGCCAGCGCGCCGGTTTCGGGGGCGGAATGGCGCGCCGGGGCGATCACCGCGCGGGCGCCGAACACCTCGGCCGACCGCAGGATGGCGCCCACGTTGTGCGGGTCGGTGACGCGGTCCAGCAGCACCACGGACGGCGACTCTCCCGGGGGGGCATGGCACAGGTCGCCCATCGGGCCCCAGTCCAGCGGCCGCACTTCCAGCGCCGCGCCTTGGTGGACCGAGCCGGGGTCCAGCGGGGCAGGAAACTTGCGCGGGTCCGCGATCTGCGGTTCGGGCCCGTTGGCAACGGCATCGCCCAGCCGGTCGGCGGCGTTCTTGGTCAGGACCAGTTGCAGTTTCTCGCGCCGGGGGTTCATCAGCGCGTCGCGGACCGCGTGCAGACCGAACAGCCACACGGTTTCCGCCGCCGCGGCCCGCTTGCCGCGTTCCTTCTCGACCACCCACTTGGGCTTTTTCATCGTCTCGCGCCTTCCGGTTACGGCATCCTCAGTTTGCGGGGATTTAACGGTTGACGTCCAAAAGTGCTACGGATAATCAACGCGACGCGTCGGGCGACGTGCTGCAAGGTGCGGCAGCGGACTGTAACTCCGCCGGGGAGACCCATGCCTGGTTCGATTCCAGGGTCGCCCACCATTCCCCCCTCATAATTATGTGAGACGCGCTTTTGCGCTTGGGTCTGGTGTGCCCGCCCGGTGGGCCCTGGTTCAGGTGGTGCGGGTGTCGCGGATGACGGAAAAAGTGCCGTCCATGTCGCGCCTTGGCCGGTGCGGGGAAGCTAATCAGTGACAACCGAAGCTCTCGGCGGAAGGCCGCGCCGCTTGATTGAGTTGATTTCCCTTGGGGAATAAATGTTTCCCTATGGGCGAGTATATGGGTTTGACGGGACGGGTGCGCGGTGCCATTTTCCGTTCATGTCATTGGGAGGATCGGCATGGCGCCCCTGGACGAGCGTAAAGGTGTCTGGAAATCGGGCCGGGGCAAGGGCCGTCGGACGCCGAAAGGACGTCAGCTGGACGATGCCGCGCTGGCCGAGGTCCGCGACCTGCTGGGCGACCGCCCGCGCCGACGCGATCTGCTGATCGAATTCCTGCACCTGATCCAAGACGCCCACGGCCATCTGTCCGCCGTGCACATCCGTGCCTTGGCCGAAGAGATGCGTCTGGCGCAGGCCGAAATCTATGAGGTCGCGACCTTCTACGCCCATTTCGACGTGGTCGCCGAAGGGGAAATCCCGCCGCCCGCGCTGACGATCCGGGTCTGCGATTCCCTGTCGTGCGAGATTGCCGGGGCAAGCGCCCTGCGTGCCGCTTTGGAGCAGGGGCTCGACCCGTCCGAGGTGCGCGTGCTGCGCGCGCCCTGCATGGGCCGCTGCGACAGCGCGCCGGTGCTGGAACTCGGGCACAACCACATCGGTCACGCGACGCCTGACAAGGTGCAGGCGGCCATCGCGGCGGGCGACACCCATGCGCATCTGCCATACTACGAAGGTCTGTCGGCCTATCGTCACCGGGGCGGCTATGTCGAACTGGAGCGGCTGCGGAAGGGGGCCGACTGGGACGCGGTACAGGATCTGCTGGAAGCGGCGGGGCTGCGCGGCATGGGCGGCGCCGGGTTCCCGTCGGGGCGCAAGTGGGGCTTTGTGCGCGCCGCGCCGGGCGCGCGCTATCTGGCGGTGAACGGGGACGAGGGCGAACCGGGCACCTTCAAGGACCGCGTGCACCTGGAACGCGAGCCGCACGTCACGCTGGAAGGCATGCTGATCGCCGCCGCCGCCGTCGAGGCGGAACGCTGCTTCATCTACATGCGCGACGAATACCCGGCGGTGCTGGAAATCCTGCGGCGCGAGATCGCCGCGCTCGAGGCCTCGGGGCTGGTTGCGCCGGGCTATATCGAACTGCGGCGCGGGGCGGGGGCCTACATCTGCGGCGAGGAATCCGCGATGATCGAGTCGATCGAGGGCAACCGTGGCCTGCCGCGCCACCGCCCGCCCTATGTCGCGCAGAACGGCATCTTCGGTCGCCCCACGCTGGTCCATAACGTCGAGACGCTGCACTGGGTCGCGATGATCTGCCGCGAGGGGCCCGACATCCTGAACGGGGTCGAACGAAACGGGCGCACCGGCTATCGCAACTATTCGGTCTCGGGCCGCGTCGCGGCGCCGGGCGTGTATTTGCTGCCGGCCGGGTCGACGATCCTCGACATCATCGACGCGGCAGGCGGCATGCTGAAGGGCCACACGTTCAAGGCCTACCAGCCGGGCGGTCCGTCGTCCGGGCTGCTGCCCGCGTCGATGGACGACGTGCCGCTGGATTTCGACACCCTGCAACCGCACGGCACCTTCATCGGCTCTGCCGCCGTTGTCGTGCTGTCGGACCATGACAGCGCCAAGGACGCGGCGCTGAACATGCTGCGGTTCTTCGAGGACGAAAGCTGCGGCCAGTGCACCCCGTGCCGCGTCGGCTGCGAGAAGGCGGTCAAGCTGATGCAGGCCGACCGCTGGGACGGCGACCTGCTGGAAGACCTGTGCCAGGTGATGACGGATGCGTCCATCTGCGGGTTGGGGCAGGCGGCACCGAACCCGATCCGGCTGGTGATGAAACATTTCCCGGAGGAGGTCTGACCATGCCCGACGGAAGCCAGACAAAGACCGTGACCTTCACCCTCGACGGCGACAAGGTCACCGTCCCGCAGGGCACCACGATCTGGGACGCCGCGCATGGCCGTGGCCTGACTATCCCGCATCTGTGCCACAAACCCGCGCCCGGCTATCGCCCCGACGGCAACTGCCGCGCCTGCATGGTCGAGGTGGAAGGCGAACGCACACTTGCGGCGTCCTGCATCCGCGAGGCGGCGGACGGCATGGTGGTGAACACCGCCAGCGACCGCGCCGTGAAGTCCCGCAGCATGGTGATGGAACTGCTGGTCGCCGACCAGCCCGAGGCGCCGCATGATGCGTCCAGCCATTTCTGGGACATGGCCGCGCTGAACGGCACCACCGAAAGCCGCTTCCCCCGGATCGAGGACCAGCGCGTGCCGCTGCTGGACGACAGCCATGTCGCGATGCGCGTCAACCTTGACGCCTGCATCCACTGCAACCTGTGCGTCCGCGCCTGCCGCGAGGTTCAGGTCAACGACGTGATCGGCATGGCGGGTCGCGGCCACGACGCCGAGATCGTGTTCGATCAGGACGACCCGATGGGCGCCTCGACCTGCGTGGCCTGCGGCGAATGCGTGCAGGCTTGTCCGACCGGCGCGCTGATGCCCGCCACGGTGCTGGACGACGCGCAGCAGGGCGACAGCGCCGACTACGACCGCGAGGTGAAATCGGTCTGCCCCTATTGCGGCGTCGGCTGCCAGCTGTCGTTCAAGATCAAGGACGACAAGGTGAAATACGTCGACGGCGTCGACGGCCCCGCGAACGAGGGGCGGCTGTGCGTCAAGGGCCGCTTCGGTTTCGACTATATCCACCACCCGCACCGCCTGACGAAACCGTTGATCCGCCGCGACGACGCGCCCGCCAAGGGGCTGAACGTCGATCCGGAAAACTGGCAGGCCCATTTCCGCGAGGCGACGTGGGACGAGGCGCTGGACCGCGCCGCGGGTGGCCTTGCACGGCTGCGCGACGACGCGGGGACGCGCGTGGCTGGCTTCGGCTCTGCCAAGTGCTCGAACGAGGAAGCCTACCTGTTCCAGAAACTGATCCGGCAGGGCTTTGGCCACAACAACGTCGACCACTGCACCCGCCTGTGCCACGCGTCTTCGGTGTCGGCGCTGATGGAGAACGTGGGCTCGGCGGCGGTGACCGCGACCTTCAACGAGATCGAGAACGCCGATGTCGCCATCGTCATCGGCGCCAACCCGATCGAGAACCATCCCGTCGCGGCGACCTTCTTCAAGCAGTTCACCAAGCGCGGCGGCAAGCTGATCGTGATGGATCCGCGCGGTGTCGGCCTGCGCCGCTTCGCCTCGCACATGCTGCAGTTCAAGCCCGGCGCCGACGTGGCGATGCTGAACGCGATCATGCACGTCATCGTCGAGGAAAACCTGTACGACGACCAGTACATCGCCGGCTTCACCGAGAATTTCGACGCGATGAAGGACCACCTGAAGGCCTTCCCGCCCGAAAAGATGGCCGAGGTCTGCGGGATCCCCGCCGACACGCTGCGCGACGTGGCCCGCACCTTCGCCACCGCGCGGGCGGGGATGATCTTCTGGGGCATGGGAGTCAGCCAGCACATCCACGGCACCGACAACTCGCGCTGCCTGATCAGCCTTGCGCTGATGTGCGGTCACGTCGGTCGTCCCGGCACGGGGCTGCACCCGCTGCGGGGCCAGAACAACGTGCAGGGCGCGTCGGATGCGGGTCTGATCCCGATGTTCCTGCCCGACTATGCGCCGGTGGGCGACGACGGCGTCCGCTCGCTGTTCCGCGACCTGTGGGGGACCGAGTTCAGCCCCGACAAGGGCCTGACCGTGGTCGAGATCATGGACGCGATCCACGCCGGCGACATTCGCGGCATGTACATCCTTGGCGAGAACCCGGCGATGTCGGACCCCGACGTCGAGCACGCCCGCGACGCGCTGGCAAAGCTCGAACATCTCGTGGTGCAGGACATCTTCCTGACCGAAACGGCGAACTACGCCGACGTCATCCTGCCCGCCACCGCGTGGCCCGAGAAGACGGGCACGGTGACCAACACCAACCGGCAGGTCCAGATGGGCCGCCCCGCGGTGCCGCCCCCGGGCGACGCGCGCGAGGATTGGTGGATCGAGGTCGAGCTGGCGAAACGGCTTGGCCTGCCGTGGACCTATACCCACCCGTCCGAAGTCTTCGCCGAGATGAAACACTCGATGAAATCCTTCGACAACATCACGTGGGACCGGCTGGAAGCCGAGGCGGTGACCTATCCCTCGCTGTCGCCCGAAGATCCCGGCCAGCCCATCGTGTTCGGCGACGGCTTCCCCCGCGCCGGCGGGCGCGCCCGGTTCACACCTGCCAACGTGGTGCCGCCGGACGAACTGCCCGACCCCGAATACCCGATGGTGCTGATCACTGGCCGCCAGCTGGAACACTGGCACACCGGCTCGATGACCCGCCGCGCCACGGTGCTGGACGCGGTCGAGCCCGAAGCGAACTGCTCGATGCACCCGTCGACGCTGCGCCGCCTCGGGATCGAGGCCGGCGGCATGGTGCGCCTGACCACCCGGCGCGGCACGCTTGTCGTCATGGTGCGCGAGGACCGTGCGGTCGCCCCCGACAACGTCTTCCTGCCCTTCGCCTATGTGGAAGCGGCGGCGAACATCCTGACGAACCCGTCGCTGGATCCCTACGGCAAGATTCCCGAGTTCAAGTTCTCGGCCGTCCGCGCGGAAAAGGCTGTCGAAGCGGCAGAGTAGGGGCCACGCCCCCTGCTTCTTCTCTTCCGAAATACCTCGGGGGAGTCACCGAAGGTGACGGGGGCAGAGCCCCCGATCGCCCTTTCAATGCGCGCCTTCGGTGCGACGGGGCAGAGCCCCCGCCCTGATCCTCTCGGACTCAGCCGGGTTTGTAGTCGCGGTTCGCTTCCGGGTCTTCCATCGAATACGGCAGTTCTTCCAGCGCGTCCCAGATCTGGTCGGGAATGTCGACCGCCGCCCATTGCAGCGTCTGCGCCACGCGTTCGGGCTTCGACACGCCGATCACGGTCGAGGCCACGCGCGGGTCGCGCATCGAGAACTGAAGCGCTACCGGCCCGGTCGCGATGCCCTGTGCCGCGCAGACCTCTTCGATGTGGCGGACGGGGGCCAGCGCCGCGTCGTCGGCCTTTTGATAGGTGATCATCGGCATCTCGGCCGACCCCTTGGCCAGCACGCCCGAGGCATAGGGCGCCGCGTTCAGCACCGCCATGCCCTGCGCATGGGCATAGGTGAACATCTCGTCCGCCGCCCGGTTCAGCAGGGTGTAGCGGTTGTGCGAGATCAGCGTGTCGAACGGATAGGCTTTCACCAGCGGGAACATCATGTCGATGCGGCCCATCGCAAGGCCGACCGCTTGGCACAGGCCCTCTTCCTTCATCTTGAACAGCTCGTCCATCGCGCCGCCGTCGCGGGTGATCTCTTCCAGATCGCGGGCGTGCTCGGGGTCGTGCAGGTGCAGGACGGGGATGCTGTCCAGCCCCAGCACCTCAAGGCTTTCCTCAAGCGAGGCGCGGGCGCGGGCGGCGTCGAAGCGGCCCGTGTCCAGATCGCGGTCCAGCTTGGTGGACAGCACGAACCCCTCTGGCAGGCCGCCCATCTCGCGGATCACCGCGCCGATGCGGCGTTCGCTTTCGCCAAGGCCATATGCGCGCGACGTGTCGAGGAAGTTCGCCGGACCGTCGAAGATCGCCTTCAGCGTGGCGCGCGCGCGGTCCTCGTCCACCGCGTAGCCATAGGTGTCGGGCATGTTGCCAAGCGCCGAGGTGCCAAAGCAAATATCGGTCACCGAAAGGCCGGTGTCGCGGATCTGTACGGTTTTCATGAAAGTCTCCTTGCAGACGGAAAGCGTCCGGGCGCGACACCTGCCGGCCCGGACGTGGAATGTCGTGTGTGGCCGAAGCCTCAGTCGGCGGCGTTGAACGCCTCGGCCCAGTCGGGATGCCAGCGCGACAGGGCGGGGCGGTTCTCGATCATGTCCCCGGCGGCCCATCGCATCCGCTTGGCGTCCATCTCGGCGGTGACCTCGCCATCCTCGCAGATGATATAAAAGTCGTCCGCCTCCAGCGCGCCGATCATCCGGTCGACCACCTGCTCGGGCAGCCATGCCTCGGGCTTGTGGGTGCGGGTGCCGGTGGTGGTGAAGCCGGGCACCAAGAGATGCGCCGAGATCTTGCAGCCCTCGGTGTTGCGCAGGATGTGCTGCAGCCCCTCGGTGTAGCTTTTCAGCGCCGACTTGGTGACGTTGTAGACAAGGTTCCCCGGCGGGTTGGTGATGCCCTGCTTGGAACCGGTGTTGACGATGGCGCCCTCGGCGCCGCGGTCCTGCATCCGGGGCAGGAAGGCGCGTTCGGCATAGACTGCGGCCCAGAAGTTCACGTCCATCGTGCGGCGCCATTCGTGCAGGCTTTCGTCGCTGCCGCCCGCCACCCGCATCGCGGCGTTGTTCATCAGCAGATCCACCTGCCCGAAGCGGTCGAACACCGCGTCGGCCAGATCGGTCATCGCGTGCACGTCCGACACGTCGATCACGCGGTTCATCACGTTGTCCTCGCCCGCGATGCCGGACACGCGTTCGACCGCGTCGGCCAGCATGTCGCCGTCGGCATCGACCATGACCACCTTCATGCCACGCCCGGCAAACGCCACGGCTGCGGCGCGGCCGATGCCCGACGCGGCGCCGGTGATGACGGCGACGGCGCCCTCGTTCAGAAAGGATTTCGTCATGTCTGACCCCCTTTGGTTCTCATGCCGGGTTTCGGCCCGACTGGTTTTTCGGAAATTTCCGGCCACTGCAACCCGCGCCCCCGCTTACTCGGCGGCAGCGCGGGGGCCGGTCAGAACAGGCCTTCGACCTCTCCGGCGTCGTTCAGCCGGATGCTTTCGGCGGAGGGCACGCTGGGCAGGCCCGGCATCGTCATGATGTCGCCGCAGATCGCCACGACGAACCCGGCGCCCGCCGACAGCCGCACCTCGCGCACCGGCACGACATGCCCTTCGGGCGCGCCCCGGTGGTTCGGGTCGGTCGTGAAGGAATACTGCGTCTTCGCCATGCACACCGGCAGGTGGCCGTAGCCCTGCGCCTCCCATTCCTTCAACTGATTCAGCACCTTGGCATCGGCGGTGACGTCGCCCGCGTGATAGATCTTTTTCGCCACCGTCTCGATCTTCTCGAACAGAGGCATTTCGTCGGGGTAAAGCGGCGTGAAGTCGGCGCTGCCGGCCTCGGCCAGCGCGACGACCTCGGACGCCAGATCCGTGATGCCGGACGACCCGTCCGCCCAGTGGCGGCAGACCACGGCCTTGGCGCCCAATTGCGACACATGGTCGGTGACGGCGGCGATCTCGGCCTCGGTGTCGCCGGTGAAGTGGTTGATCGCCACCACGGCGGGCACGCCGAACCGGCCCACGTTGTTCAGGTGGCGTTCAAGGTTCGCGCAGCCCGCGCGCACCGCGTCCACGTTCTCGGCGCCAAGGTCGGCCTTCGCGACGCCGCCGTTCATCTTCAGCGCCCGGACCGTCGCCACCACGACCGCGGCGGCGGGCTTCAACCCGGCCTTGCGGCACTTGATGTCGAAGAACTTCTCGGCCCCAAGGTCGGCGCCGAAGCCCGCCTCGGTCACCACGAAATCCGCCAGCTTCAGCGCGGTGGTCGTCGCCATGACAGAGTTGCAGCCGTGCGCGATGTTGGCGAAGGGCCCGCCGTGCACGAAGGCGGGCGTGTTTTCCAGCGTCTGCACAAGGTTCGGCTGCATCGCGTCCTTCAGCAGCACGGTCATCGCGCCTTCAGCTTTCAGGTCGCGGGCATAGACCGGCGTGCGGTCGCGCCGCCACGCCACGATGATGTCGCCCAACCGGCGTTCAAGGTCGGACAGGTCGGTCGCAAGGCACAGGATCGCCATGACCTCGGACGCGACCGTAATGTCGAAGCCGGATTCGCGCGGGAAGCCGTTGGCGACGCCGCCCAAAGAGGTGACGATGCCACGCAGGGCGCGGTCGTTCATGTCCATCACCCGCCGCAGCGCCACGCGCCGCACGTCGATGTCCAGCGCGTTGCCCCAGTAGACGTGGTTGTCCAGCATCGCGGCCAGCAGGTTGTGCGCCGAGGTGATCGCGTGGAAGTCGCCGGTGAAGTGAAGGTTCATGTCCTCCATCGGGACGACCTGCGCATGGCCGCCGCCAGCCGCGCCGCCCTTCATGCCGAAGCAGGGGCCAAGACTTGCCTCGCGGATGCAGATCGCGACGTTCTTTCCCAGCGCCGCAAGACCGTCGCCAAGTCCGACGGTGGTGGTCGTCTTGCCCTCGCCCGCGGGGGTCGGGTTGATCGCGGTCACAAGGACAAGGTGGCCGTCGGGGCGGTCCTTCAGCCCGGCGATGAACTCTTGCCCGACCTTGGCCTTGTCGTGGCCGTAGGGCAGCAAGTGCTCTGGCGGGATGCCAAGGCGGGCGCCGATCTCTTGGATGGGTTTCTTACGGGCGGCTCGGGCGATCTCGATGTCGGACGCGAACTCGGGCATGAAAACTCCGCTGATTGCGCCGGCCTCCTCCTGCCGGCCCGGCATCATAGCGCGAGCGTGGTCGACCGGTCGACCCGGGGCGTGGGATTCATGCGCAAAGAAAAAGCCCCGGCGCGGTGGCCGGGGCTTTTGAATGAAATGGAACGGCGATCAGTTCGTTGCCGGTGGCACGATGGCCCAGCCACGACCGGCCGCGACCTGCAGCGCCGCCCAGTTGGCGGCCATGTCGCGCACCGACGCGGCAAGCGACAGCTGCGCCGAGGACAGCGACCGCTGACCGTTCAGCAGGTCAAGAAGCGTGGTCGCGCCCGCGTCGTAGGTCTGCTGCGACAGGTCCACCACGCGCGAGAACGACGTGACCGACCCCTGCAGCGCCGACACCTCGCGCCGCGCGCGGATATAGGCGGATTGCGAGCTTTGGACCTCTTCCACGGCGCCCAGCACCGAGGCGCGCCATGCCAGACGGGCCTGTTCGGCCTGTGCGATCGCCTGATCGCGGTTGGCCAGCAGCACCGGCATGTTCAGCAGCGGGATCGACACGGTGGGGCCGAAGCTCCAGGTGTTGACGCCATTGCTGATGCCGACGTTGCCGCCCAGCGACAGGGACGGGTACAGCGCGGCCTCGCTGACACCGACGCGTGCGACGGCGGCGGCATAGCTTTCCTCGGTCGAGCGGACGTCGGGGCGATTGCGCAGCAGGTCCGCCGGAATGCCGGCACCGGCACCCGCGTAGACGTTCGGCTGACGCCCGCCAGCCTGCAGCTGGGTCTGGATCGTCTGCACCGGCACCGCCAGCAGCGTCGCGATCGAATACAGCGCGCTGTAATAGCCGCTTTCCAGTCCCGGCAGGTTGGCGCGGGCTTGGTTGTAGGCGGCTTCGGCCTGAGCAACGTCAAGCTGGGTCGACGCACCGGCGCCGAACTGGCCACGGACCAGCTCAAGCGTTTCGGCCTGACTGGAGATAGTGCCGCGGGTCAGCGCCAGCGCCTGCTGGAAGTAACGCAGGTCGAGGTAGGACGACACCAGCGCCGACAGCACGGCAAGCCGCGCCGTCCCGACGCTAAGTTCGGTCGCGCGCAGGTTGGCCAGTGCGGCTTCGCGCTGGCGCTGCTGGCTGCCGAACAGGTCGATGATGATCGACGGGTTGAACCCGGCGCTGCGGGTTTCGCTGACGGGGATGTTGTCCCCGCCTTGGCGCGTCCACTGGCCGGTGACGCCCCCGGACACAAGGCCCGCAAGGCCGGTGGCACGGGCGGCGGCCTGCGCCTCGTCGATGCGGACCAGCGCGGTCCGCACGTCTAGGTTCTGGCGCATCGCAGCGGCGACAAGCTGGTTCAGCATCTTGTCGTTGAACTGCAGCCACCACTGTTGGGCCGCGGCGTCGCCGATCGGGGCGTGGGCCCCTTCGGCGAAGCTGTTAGCCAGCGGGATGCCGGGTGACTTGAAGTCCGGACCGACCGTGCACGCCGCCAGAAGGGCGGGCACTGCCAGGGCAGTGAGTTTCAGACGGGGCAAGTTCAAGCCTCCTTGGTCCGCGCGCCCGGCGTCAGGCGCATGATAAGAACGTACAGCGCCGGCACCATGAAGATGCCGAGGAAAGTCGAGGCGATCATGCCGCCAATAACGCCGATGCCGATGGCATTCTGCGCCGCAGCCCCCGCGCCAGAAGCGGTCGCCAACGGCAGCACGCCGAGGATGAAAGCCAATGCTGTCATCAAAATGGGCCTCAGCCGGAGCCGAGCCGCCTCGATAGCTGCCTCTGTGACCGTGCGTCCTTCACTGCGCAAGGTTTCTGCGAACTCCACGATAAGGATGGCGTTGCGTGCTGCAAGCCCGATGGTGGTGAGCAAACCGACCTTGAAGTACACGTCGTTCTGCTGTCCGAAGTACCAAGCGGCCACCATTGCACCCATCACGCCGACCGGAACGGACAGCATGACGGCGAACGGAATCGACCAGCTTTCGTACAGTGCGGCAAGCGCCAGAAAGACCACCAGAACCGAGATGCCGTAAAGGATGTAAGCAAGGTCTCCGGACTGTCTTTCTTGGTAACTAATGCCTGTCCAGGCCGCTCCGTAGCCCCCGTCTAGGCTTGCGACGAGCTCCTCCATGACCTCCATCGCGGTCCCGGTCGAGACGCCTTCCCCGGGCGAGCCGGAGACCTCGATCGCGTTGGTTCCCTCGTACCGCTGAAGCGACGGAGAAACCGGCTCCCACGAGGTTGTGGCGAAGGCCGAGAAAGGTACCATTTCTCCGGAAGTGTTGCGCGCATACCAATCAAACACGTCGTCAGGCTGCATCCGGAAGGGTGCATCTGCCTGAACAATAACCGGTCGCAGCGAATCACCCAGGATGAAATCGTTCACTTCCGAGCCCGAGAAGACGACCGAAAGCATCGAGTTGATCGCCGACAGGGACAGGCCAAGGCTTTCGGCCTTCTGCTGGTCGATCTCGATGCGCAGGGCGCTTTCCTGTTCGGTGCCGGTGACGCGCAGGTTGACCACCCGCTCGTCCTGGTTGGCGATGGCTTCCAGTTCGGTCGCGGCTTCGATCAGCGCCTCGGTGCCGTTCGCGCCCTGGTCGACGAGGTACATCGAGAAGCCGCCGGTGTTGCCGAGGCCCATGATCGCGGGCGGCTGCATCACGAAGATCTGCCCCGCCCGGTTGGTCATGAACGCCATGTTGGCGCGCATGGCGACCGCCGAGGCCGCAAGCTGCGGATTGTCGGCCCTTTGTTCGAATTCCCGAAGCTTAACGAAGACCATCGCGCGATTCTGCCCGGATCCGCCGAACCCGAAGCCAAGGGCTGCAAAGGTCGACTCTACAGCAGCCTCTTCGTTACCGATGAAGAAACCGTTAATCTGGTCCACCACCGCGGATGTCTGCTGGGCGGTCGATCCCTCGTCGAGGTTGACGATGGTGATCAGCACGCCTTGGTCCTCGGTCGGGATGAAGGACGAGGTGATCCGGCTGTTGGCGCTGTAGGCCACATAGCCGATTGCGCCGAGGATCAGCAGCATTACCAAGGGCGCCTTCAGCGACAGCTTCACGGTGCCCGAGTAGAAGTCGGTGAACCTCGACATGCCGTTGTTGAACCAGCGCGCGGGCGGGAAACGTGTCTCGCCGTGGTTCGCCTTCAGCAACTGCGCCGACATCGGCGGCGACAGGACGACCGCGATGATCAGCGACAGCGCCATCGCGGTGACCATCGTCAGCGAGAACTGGCGATAGATCACCCCCGTTGCACCGGGGAAGAACGCCATCGGCAGGAACACTGCCGCCAGCACCACGTTGATGCCGACCAGCGCCGACAGGATCTGTCCCATCGACTTGGCCGTCGCTTCGCGTGCGGACAGCTTTTCCTCTTCCATCAGGCGTTCGACGTTCTCGACCACGACGATCGCGTCGTCGACGAGAAGGCCGATGGCAAGCACCATCGCAAACATCGTCAGTGTGTTGATCGAATAGCCTGCGGCATACAGCACGGCGAGCGTCCCCAGCAGAACCACCGGCACGGTGACCAGCGGGATCAGCGTGGCGCGCCACGACTGCAGGAAGACGATCAGCACCAGCAGCACCAGCAGGACGGCCTCGATCAGGGTGTGTTCCACCTGCTCGATCGACAGTTCCACGAAGGGCGAGGTGTCATAGGCGATGCGGTATTCGACGCCATTGGGCAAAGCGGCCCGCAGGGATTCCAGCGTGGCGCGGACGTTCTCCGAGGTTTCGACCGCGTTCGCGCCGGTGGCGAGGTTGACGCCGAAACCAGCGGCGGGCTGGCCGTTGTACAGCGACTCGACGCCATAGCTTTCCTGCCCGATCTCGATCCGGGCCACGTCGCCCAGCCGGACGACCGAACCGTCCGTTTCGGTCTTCAACAGGATCTGTTCGAATTCCTCGGCGGTGGTGAGCTGGCTTTGCGCGGTGATCGTCGCGGTGAACTGCTGCCCGGACATCGTGGGCTGATCGCCCAGCGAACCGACCGACACGGTGGTGTTCTGTTCCTGCACGGCCGCGGTGATGTCGGCCGGGGTCAGCTGGTAGCGGACCAGAGCCAGCGGATCGAGCCAGACGCGCATCGCGTAGCTGGAGCCGAAGGTGCTGATGCCGCCGACGCCTTCTGTCCGTTCGACGGCGCTTTCGACGATTTCGTCAAGCAGGTCGCCCAGTTGAAGGGTGGTGTAGTTGCCCGAGGTGTCGACCAGCGCGCCCACCAGCAGGATCGAACTGTCCGACCGGGTGACGTTCACGCCCTGCTGTTGCACGACAGAGGGCAGCTGGCGCTCGACCCGGCTGACCCTTGACTGGACCTCGTTCTGCGCATCGATCGCCTCGACGCTTTCGTCGAAGATGATGGTGATAGAGGACGACCCCTCGCGGGACTGCGACGTCATGTAAAGCATGCCATCGAGACCGGACATCGACTCTTCGACCACGCGGGTCACCGAGTTCAGCACCGCCGACGCGGTCGCGCCGGGGTAGTTGGTCGAGACGCGGACAGTCGTCGGTGCGATGTCGGGATATTGCGACACCGGCAGGCCAAGGAACGAAGCCGCGCCCGCCAGCATCATCATGATGGAAACGACCCAGGCGAAAACCGGGCGCCGGATAAAGAAGGTACCCATGATGTCTTAGCCGTCCTCGTCCGGAGTTTCCGTCGCCGGTTCTTCGGCGGTGTCTTCCGACGCATCCGCCGTGGCGACGTCCGAGACGACACCGTCTTCCGAGATCGTCACCGGAACGGTCTGCACCTCTGCGCCGGCGCTCAGGTTGGTCAGGCCATCCATGATCAGCATCTCGCCGTCCGACACGCCGTCGGTCACGATCCATGCGTTCTGGTAGACGCCGGTTTCCGTCAGCGTGCGTTCCTCGGCAACGCCGTCGACCGCGATGAAGGCCGTCAGGGTGCCGTCGGCGGCACGCGACGTGGCGCGTTGCGGTACAAGGATCGCGGGGGTTTCGCCCAGCGTGATGTCGACCCGAAGGAACTGGCCGGGCAGGATTTCTCTGTCCGGATTGTCGAACCGGAAGCGGAAGATAGAGGTGCCGGTGGTCGTGGACACAGAGGTGCCGCCGGTGACCAGCGTGCCCGGCATCGCATAGGTGTTCCCGGTTTCCAGTTGCAGCGACACGTCCAGGTTCTCGCCCGGCGCAAGGGTGCCTGCCTCGACCCGGTCGCGGATCGTCTGAACCCGTCGGCTGCTTTCCTGCACATCGACATAGATCGGATCGATACGCGTGACCGTGGTCAGCGCGTTTGTCTGGTTCGCCGTCACCAGCGCGCCGACGGACACGTTCGCGATGTCCACGATGCCGGTGATCGGGCTGCGGATCTCGGTGCGGTCGAAGTTCAGCTGCGCAAGGTCGCGCGCCGCGCGGGCAGAGCTAAGCGTCGCCTCGGCCTGCGCCAGCGTCACGCGGGCGTTCTCGACGGTTTCGGCGGTCACGCCGGTGCCCGAAAGGCTTTCGTATCGGGCCAGCGTGGTTTCCGCGGCCGAGACCGACGCCTCGGCACTGGCAACGGTGGCTTCGGCGGCTGCAAGATCGGCGGCGAAGGTGTCGCCCT
This sequence comes from Psychromarinibacter halotolerans, assembly GCF_029168315.1. Classification (NCBI taxonomy): domain Bacteria; kingdom Pseudomonadati; phylum Pseudomonadota; class Alphaproteobacteria; order Rhodobacterales; family Paracoccaceae; genus Psychromarinibacter; species Psychromarinibacter halotolerans. The sequence continues at coordinate 112,791 of NZ_JARGYD010000008.1, read as the reverse complement.
CGATCCGGAACAACACGTCGCCGACTTCGACCTCGGTGCCGGGTTCGTACACGATTTCGGAGATCACACCGGCAACGCGGGGCCGGATGTCGGTTTCCTCGAAGGCGACCGCGCGTCCGGGAAGCGTGACCGAGTAGGGCACCCGCGCTTCGTCCAGTTCGATCACGCCGACATTCGTGGGGCCACCGCCGCCGGGCATCTGCGCCAGCGCGGGCGAGGCCGCCCAGCCCGCCGCGACCAGCGCGGCGACATGAAACAGGTGAGCGAACGGGCGCACCACGCGACTATCTTCGCGCCGTGTCCGCGCGTCTTTTCCTGAAACCTTCAAACCGGGTCCCCTTACATGCATTTCGCCGCTGCAGTGCAGCGGCGGTGTTCGTCTGTCTCTACGCGCGAGGGAAACATTTCCGTCGCATTTATCTTTCTTCTAAGATATTGAACTTGGGCCGGAGGGGGCAAGGGGAGAAATGCCTGAAGATGGGTGAAGACAGAAAACTGAGGGTTCAATGCCACTGGCCCGACCTTGATCACGACGTGCTCGCAGTGTCGGGAGTCGTGCAGCATACCGGGCAGGTCGTCGCGCGGAGGGCTAGAAAGGTTATGCGAAAACATGATCTTAACCCGACAGAGTTCGAGGTTCTGATGATCCTTCGCACCGAGGCGGAAGGCAAACCCATGACGCCGTCCATGCTGTATGATGCATTGGTGATATCCTCTGGGGGCATGACGCAGGTGCTGCGATCTCTGGAGGAAAAAGGCCTTGTGACCCGCCCCGACGGGGCAGAGGACAAGCGATCGCGGCCGGTCGCGATCACCGAGGCGGGCGTCGCGCTGGGCGATGTTGCACTGCGGCAAGTCGAGGCGGAAGAGCGCCGCGCCTTCGCCGAAACCGGGCTGACCCGCAAGGAATTGGATACGCTTCTGTCGCTGCTTGTCCGCTACGACGGGATGCTCTGAACCGGACGCCGACCCGCCGGATCGGGGCAGTATAGGGGCCGGGTTGCTGGTTGTCTCGGTAGGGTCGCAGGCTATTGTCATTCCCAACGTCGGGCTGCCGACGATTTCGATGGCGATACCGACTGCATGACACCGATTTCCGGGATGGAGCTGTTTTGACGATAACCCCTGTTCTCCTTTGCGGCGGCTCGGGCACACGCCTGTGGCCGCTGTCGCGCAAATCCTATCCAAAGCAATTCGCGCCGTTCCTTGGGCGGGAAAGCCTGTTCCAGGCCTCGGCAAAGCGGCTGTCGGGCGAGGGGTTCGCGCCGCCTTTGGTGGTCACGGCATCGGAATTCCGGTTCATCGTCACGGAACAGCTTGGCGGCGCGGGGATCGACCCCGGCGCCATCCTGATCGAGCCCGAAGGCCGCAACACGGCCCCCGCCGTACTGGCCGCCGCGCTGTGGCTGGAAAAAACCGATCCCGACGCGCTGATGCTGGTCGCGCCCTCGGACCACGTCATCCCCGAGCCAGAGGCGTTCCACGCCGTGCTGGAGACCGGCGCCGAAGCAGCGCGCGCGGGGCGCATGGTCACCTTCGGCATCGCGCCCGACCGCCCGGAAACCGGCTATGGTTGGCTGGAACTGGCAGAGGCCGGCGGCGAAGGGGTGCAGGATCTTGTGCGGTTCGTCGAAAAGCCGGACGAGGACAAGGCAAGCGCCATGCTGGACGCCGGGCGGTTCCTGTGGAACGCGGGGATCTTCCTGTTCTCGGTCCGCACCATCCTTGATGCTTTCCGCGCCCATGCGCCGGATCTTATGGAGCCTGTGGGCGCGGCGCTGGACAAGGGCCGCGAAGATCTTGGGTTTCTGCGGCTCGATCCCGAGGCATGGGAAGGCGCCGACGATATCTCGATCGACTACGCGGTGATGGAACGGGCCGACAACCTGTCGGTGGTGCCGTTCGACGGGCGCTGGTCCGACCTTGGCGACTGGTACGCGGTCTGGCGCGAGACGGCAGACGACACCGGGGTGGCGCAGGCGGGCAACGCGCTGGCGATTGACTGCGAGGATACGCTGCTGCGGTCCGAGGCCGAAGGTCAGGCGCTGGTCGGGATCGGCCTGCAGAACATCGTTGCCGTCGCGATGCCCGACGCGGTGCTGGTGGCCGACGCCAGCCGGGCGCAGGACGTGAAGATCGCGGTCTCTGCGTTGAAGGACCGGGGCGCGGCGCAGGCCGAGAGCTTTCCGAAAGACCACCGCCCGTGGGGCTGGGTCGAGACGCTGGTCGGCGGCGACCGCTTTCAGGTAAAGCGGATCGTCGTGCAGCCGGGGGCGGCGCTGTCGCTGCAATCGCACCACCACCGGGCCGAACACTGGATCGTGGTCGAGGGCACCGCCAAGGTCACAATCGGCGAAACCGAACGGCTGCTGACCGAGAACCAGTCGATCTATGTGCCGCTGGGCGAAAAGCACCGCCTTGCCAATCCGGGAATTGTCCCGATGGTACTGATCGAGATCCAGACGGGCAGTTACCTCGCCGAGGACGACATCACCCGTTACGACGATATCTACGCACGGACCTGAGGAGAGGGGACGATGGCGCCCAAGTTCGGAACAAGCGGCCTGCGCGGGCTGGTGACAGAGCTGACCGACGAGCTGGTCGCGGATTACACCCGCGCCTTCCTGACGTCGTGCGATACCGGCGGCGGGGTTTATGTGGGCGAGGACCTGCGCGCCTCGTCCCCGCGCATCGCGGCGGCGGTGACGGCGGCGGCGACCGACCTTGGGCTGCCGGTGACGCGGGTTGGCCCGGCGCCGACACCCGCGCTGGCGCTGGCGTCGATGGGCGCGGGGCAGGCGGCGGTGATGGTCACCGGCAGCCACATCCCCGCCGACCGCAACGGCCTGAAGTTCTACCTGCCAGGGGGCGAAGTCTCGAAGGATGACGAGGCGCGGATCACCGGCGCGCTGGGCGCGGCGCCGCAGGGCGGTTCGGCCCCGGTACAGGACCACGACGCGGCCCCGGCCTATGTCGCACGCTATGCCGACGCCTTCGGGCACGACGCACTGGCGGGGCTGACCATCGGCGTCTACCAGCACAGCTCGGTCGCGCGCGACATCATGGTGGCGGTGGTCGAGGCACTGGGCGCGACCGCCGTGCCGCTTGCCCGATCCGACGAATTCATCCCCGTCGACACCGAGGCGGTCGATCCGGACACCCGCGCGATGCTGGCCGATTGGTGTGCCGACCACGGGCTGGACGCGGTGATCTCGACCGACGGCGATGCCGACCGGCCGATGGTGACCGATGCCACCGGACGGATCGTGCCCGGTGACGTGCTTGGGCCGCTGACCGCCAAGGCGCTGGGCGCGCAGGTGATCTGCACGCCGGTGTCTTCGAACACCGCCGTCGACGGAATGGGCTTTGCCCGCGTCGACCGCACGCGCATCGGCTCGCCCTTCGTGATCGCCGCGATGGACACCCACGCAGGCGAGAAGGTCGTCGGGTACGAGGCGAACGGCGGCTTCCTGCTGGGCTTCGACACCGGTCGCCTGTCGCCGCTGGCGACGCGCGACAGCCTGTTGCCGATGGTGGCCCCGCTGGCCAGCGCGGCTGCGAAGGGGATGTCACTGGCCGACCTTGTGGCGACCATGCCCCGCCGTTTCACCGCCGCCGACCGCATCGCGGGGATCGAGCCGGAAACGTCGCAACGCTTCCTTGCCGAGATGACCGACGACCCGTCGCGGCGCGCGGCGTTCTTTACCGGGGTGGGGGCCGAAACCGGCACCGATCTGACCGACGGTCTGCGTGTCAGCTTCGACGGGGACGAGATCGTGCACCTGCGCCCGTCCGGCAACGCGCCAGAGTTCCGCTGCTATGCCGAGGCGTCCAGCCCGGACCGGGCAGAGGAACTGGTGACCGCGCACCTTGATCGGCTGAAGCAGGAATTGGGCTGACGGGGCCGCGACAATCCGGCCCCGAACGCGATCCGATCCAGGGAATACCTGTCAGGCGCCAGTCTGGCGCAGCAGAACCTTCACGGTGCGCGCGAGGTAGGACAGGTCCTTGCCGAAGGACACTTCGGCCCAATAGCGGTTGTCATAGCCGATGCGATCCACGAACGCGGTTTCGCCGCGACCGTCGACCTGCCACGGGCCGGTGATGCCGGGGCGCATGGCGAAGTAGCCGGTGCCACCCCCGGCAGAGGTATAAAGCTCGCGCTGGTTGGTCAGCATCGGGCGGGGGCCCACAAGGCTCATGTCCCCGGTCAGCACGTTGAAGATCTGCGGCAGCTCGTCGATGCTGGTCTTGCGCATGAACGCGCCCAGCCGTGTGATGCGCGGGTCGATCTGAAGCTTCTGATCCCGCTTCCATTCCGCCGCCAGCTCGGGGTCTTTCTTACACATCTCGTCCAGCACGGACTCGGCGTTCACGACCATCGTGCGCAGCTTGTAGCACTTGAAGGTTTCGCCGTTCCGCCCGACGCGGTCCTGCAGGAAGAACCCGGGACCGCCGTCGCGCCGGATCAGCAGCCAGAACACAGCGATCAGCGGGATGCAGATGGGGAGAAGAAAGGCGCAGGCCAGAAGGTCCGCCACCCGTTTTCCAAATACCCGATAGCCACGGTGCGCTGGCCGGATCGAAGGTGCAGCCTGTTCGCGGTGAATAGGCACCGCGCTGTCATGAAAATCTATCTGGCTCACAATACGCCCCCAAGCGAGAACCAACCCATCAACCGTGCTGCAGGAACCACCCCGCAGCGAGCACTCACCAAGTAGGACTGCTCAATACCTATCAGCAAAGACTGGTTTTGAGGAGGTTTAAATTATCAACAGGCGAGTGACGCAGAGGAACTTGGTAAGTAGTCAATATTTATGGCGGTTTGGCATTTTTCCGCCAAGTCTGCCGATTCCGAAGGCGGAATGGGAACGCGTCGGGGCTGTGTCGCTGCCGCCGGTGAAGGCGCGGTCGTCGCGGATTTCCGAATCGGTGACGGCGTGTGAGCCGCCCAAGATCCCGATTTCCCTTGTTTTGTTAATGCAAAAGGCGGGTTACATCCCCGTTTCAACCTGTGCGTGTCGCGCTGGGAAAAGATAAATCCTAGGGGTCTCTGAGATCGGCGCAATCTCGCTTGTCGCCTTGCGCGGCTGACTCCAGAGCCTTCGGGCCGCCTGTCTGAATGACAGTTCTTTGAAGTAAGTCAGAGTAGTTTCTTAATCGAAACTCTTACTTCTAGCGTGATTGACTGTAATGTTGTGAAACAATTCTGCCATCGGCATGTGTATGATTGGCTTGGCTGGCTATGGCCGACAGTTTTTGACGGATTTAATGCCGCGCCTGTCTTGATTGCGAATTTGCCCCCGTCGTCATCCGCGCCCTTCTCAAAAGAGCCGGAACGTCGCCAGATCCGGACCGATGCCATCGGGCAAGTTGCGAGATCATCGGCCAGACGGTGACAGTGGACATGCGTTTCGCCTTTCCGTCGCAGGGCTTGGGGTGGCGTCCAGTTCATTTGCGTTTGGTTTGGTTCTTGGGTCGGGACGGCAGGATTTGCCGCGAGCCTCGGATGCCGGTGTCGTTTGATGTGGCCACGCATCAGCAGAAGGTTCACCGGGGGTAGCGCCAAGGCTGGGTGGGAATGGGCGTGAACGTTTGTCTGAAACACAAAAGGGCTGCCCGAAGGCAGCCCTTTGTCACACCCCTCTCCATCCGGAGAGATATTGGAGCGGGCGATGAGATTCGAACTCACGACCCTTACCTTGGCAAGGTAATGCTCTACCCCTGAGCTACGCCCGCGTCCTTGGGTGAGGCGTGAGATATAAAGAACGGCGGGGGGCTGCAAGAGGAAAAATGCAGGTTTTTGACCCGTCCCACCGATTTTTTCCGATGCCGCTACGGCATGGCCCGCCGTGCGTTCCGCGGTTTCTGGTGACGCAGGTTCGCGACCCTCATCACTGCGATGTCATTGCCGGCGGTGGCTTTCGGGCAGGCGAACGGGGCCGACATGGCCTCAAGCTTTGTGGGATGTGGTTAGAAAATCGCGAGCACCAGATTCCCAATTGCGGCTAGCGTGATCGCGACCACCGTCAGAACCATACCCGCGATCCTCAGCCGACTGATCTGCGGGGTGCGTCCGAACCCGATGGCGTGCGACAGCCGACCGGCGACCAGCATCAGGCCGAACAGGTGCAGCAGGGCAGGGGACATGCCCTGCAATTCTGCCAGCAACAGCATGAGAACGCCGATAGGGGCGTATTCCGCGCAGTTTCCGTGGGCGCGGATGCGCCGCGCCAGTAACGCCTCTCCGCCATCCCCTTGGCTGACCCGGAACGCATAACGCCCCCGGATCACCCATGCGGACAGGCCAAGGAACAGCAGGGCCAGCAGGCTGGCGTAGATGGCAGTGATGGAAGGGGGCATCGCTAAGGCTCCGTGTCAGGACATTGCCCAGCATGCCATGCGCTGCCGCCACGGCAAGCGCCCCCGCGTGGATCAGATCGGTCCAATCCACCTTGGTGTGCGATCGGCGAAGTCGCGCCATGCGGGATCAAGCGACAGCACCCGTTCTTCGGACCGAACCTGAAGCACGGCGGACACCGTCATCAGCACTGCGCCCGCCAGCATCGGCAGGCCCGCCAGCGGCACCAGACCCCAAGCCAACAGGATCTGTCCCACGAAGGTCGGATTGCGCGACAGGCGGAACGGGCCGCCGTCGACCAGCGCGCCCAATTCGCCCTCGGCCGTGCCGATGCGCCACGATCTGCCCATGTAGGCCTGCGAGAACAGCGCGAACCCAGCGCCAAGCGCCACCGGCAGCAGCCAAAGCGCGGCGGACGACCATCCGGGCCCGGCCAGCGGCCACAGGACCAGCGCGGCAAAGGCCAGCCGGAAGCCCCAAGCAGGACCGGACTGGCCGGGACGGTCGAACAGCCAAAGGCTGCGCCCGGCCCGGCGCGAGGCCAGTAAGGTCAGTGCAAGGAAGCCGGCGACATAGCCGGCCCCGATGGCCCAAGCGGCCCAGTGCACGCCCGTCATGCGTGGTGTCCTGTGGTCGGGATGGCGATCAGTCCTCGAACTCGACCAGCAGGTCCTTCGCGTCGATCTGCGCGCCGGGCGAGACGTGAACCGCCTTCACCGTAGCATCCCTTTCGGCATGAAGGCCGGTTTCCATCTTCATCGCCTCGATGGTCAGCAGCAGATCGCCCTGCTTGACCTTCGCCCCTGCCTGCGCCGCGACGGTTGCGACGACGCCGGGCATCGGCGCGCCGACATGGTTCGGGTTGCCGACCTCGGCCTTGGGCCGCACCGTCGATGCGCCGCCCGCCTTGCGGTTCGGCACGCGGATCACGCGGGGCTGGCCGTTCAGTTCGAAGAACACGCGGACGTCGCCGTCCTCGTTGGTCTCGGACAGGGCCGACAGCCGGATTTCCAGCATCACGCCGGGCTCGATTTCGGGCGAGATCTCTTCGCCCGGTTCCATCCCGTAGAAGAAGTTAAGCGTCGGCAAGGTGCGCACCGGCCCATAAGTCGCGTGCCGCGCCGCGTAGTCGGTGAAGACCTTGGGATACATCAGGTAGCCGTTCAGATCCTCGTCGTCGAACTCTTCGTCGGGGAACTTCTCGGCCAACTCGGCGCGCTTGGCCTCCAGATCCTCGGCGGCAAGATGCGCGCCGGGGCGTTCGGTGTTCGGCTTCTCGCCCTTCAGGACCTTTTTCAGGATCGCGTCCGGGAACCCGCCCGGCGGCTGGCCAAGGTTGCCCTTCATCATGTCGATCACCGAATCCGGGAACGACACTTCGGTCTTCGGATCCTCGACCTGCGCGCGGGTCAGGCCTTGGCTGACCATCATCAGCGCCATGTCGCCCACCACCTTGGACGACGGCGTCACCTTCACGATGTCGCCGAACATCAGGTTCACCTCGGCGTACATCTCGGCCACCTCGTGCCAGCGTTCTTCCAGCCCGAGGCTGCGGGCCTGCGCCTTGAGGTTGGTGAACTGGCCGCCCGGCATCTCGTGCAGGTACACCTCAGAGGCGGGCGCCTGCATGCCGCTCTCGAACGCCGCGTACTGGCCGCGCACGGCTTCCCAGTAGTTCGACATCGCGCGGATCGCCTCGACGTCCAGCCCGGTGTCGCGCTCGGTCTGGGCAAGGATCTCGACCACGGTGCCCAGCGTCGCTTGGCTGGTGTTGCCCGACAGCGCGTCCATCGCGCAATCGACCGCGTCCACGCCCGCCTCGGCGGCGGCAAGGATCGTGCCCGCGGCGATGCCTGCGGTGTCATGGGTGTGGAAGTGGATCGGGATCGAAATCTCTTCCTTCAGCGCCTTGAACAGCGTCCGCGCCGCGACCGGCTTCAGCAGCCCAGCCATGTCCTTGACGCCAAGGACGTGGGCCCCGGATTTCTCCAGCTCTTTCGCCATCGTGACATAGTACTTCAGGTCGTACTTGGGCCGCGCCGCGTCGAACAGGTCGCCGGTGTAGCAGACCGTGCCTTCCAGCACCTTGTCAGTCTCAAGCACCGCATCCATCGACACGCGCATGTTCTCGACCCAGTTGAGCGAGTCGAACACCCGGAAGATGTCGACGCCGGACTCGGCGGCCTGCTTGGTGAAGGCCTTCACCACGTTGTCGGGATAGACGGTATAGCCCACCCCGTTCGAGCCGCGTAGCAGCATCTGGGTCAGCAGGTTCGGCATCGCCGCGCGGATGTCGCGCAGGCGTTGCCACGGGCATTCCTGCAAGAAGCGATAGGCCACGTCGAAGGTCGCGCCGCCCCAGCATTCCACCGAGAACAATTCCGGCAGGTTGGCGGCATAGGCGGGCGCCGCCTTGATCATGTCGATCGACCGCATCCGGGTGGCCAGCAGCGACTGGTGCCCGTCGCGCATGGTGGTGTCGGTGATCAGCAGGCGCTTTTGGTCCAGCATCCAGTCGGCCAGCCCTTTAGGGCCCTTTTCCTCAAGGATCTGGCGGGTGCCCGGCGGCGGTGTGCCCAGCTTCAGTTCCGGCACGCGGGCCGGCTTCAGTTCCGGGTGCGGTTTGGGTCGACCTTCGGTTTCCGGGTGCCCGTTCACCGTGATGTCGGCGATGTAGGTCAGCAGGCGCGTCGCGCGGTCGCGGCGCGGCTTGAAGTCGAACAGTTCGGGCGTCTGGTCGATGAACTTGGTGTGGTATTCGTTCGACAGGAACGTCGGGTGCCGCAGCAGGTTGATGACGAAATCGATGTTCGTCGCCACGCCCCGGATGCGGAATTCGCGCAGGGCCCGGTCGATCCGCTTGATCGCGGCCTCGGGCGTCGGCGCCCACGCGGTGATCTTTTCCAACAGCGAGTCGTAATACCGCGTGATGACCGCGCCGCTGTAGGCGGTGCCGCCGTCCAGCCGGATGCCCATGCCCGTCGCGCCGCGATAGGCGGTGATCCGGCCATAGTCGGGGATGAAATTGTTCTGCGGGTCCTCGGTGGTGATCCGGCACTGGATCGCGTGGCCGTCAAGCTGCACGTCGTACTGGCTGGCGACGCCGGTGGCTTCGGTCAGCGACTTGCCCTCGGCGATCAGGATCTGCGCGCGGACGATGTCAATCCCGGTGACTTCCTCGGTGACGGTGTGTTCCACCTGCACGCGGGGGTTCACCTCGATGAAGTAGAATTCGCCGCTTTCCATATCCATCAGGAATTCGATGGTGCCGGCGCATTCGTAGTTCACCGCCTCGGCGATCTTCTTGCCAAGATTGCACAGCGTTTCGCGCTGGGCGGGCGACAGGTAGGGGGCGGGGGCGCGTTCCACGACCTTCTGGTTGCGGCGCTGAACGGAACAGTCCCGTTCCCACAGATGATAGATGTTGCCCTCTTGATCGCCGAGGATCTGAACCTCGACGTGGCGGGCCTTCATGATCATCTTTTCAAGATAACCTTCGCCGTTCCCAAAGGCGGCTTCGGCCTCGCGGCGGCCTTCCTTGACCTTCGACTCAAGCTCGTCGGGGCCCATGATCGGCCGCATCCCGCGTCCGCCGCCGCCCCACGACGCCTTCAGCATCATGGGATAGCCGATTTCTTCGGCTTCCTTGGCGATGGCCTTCATGTCGTCGCCCAGCACTTCGGTCGCCGGGATCACCGGCACGCCGGCCTTGATGGCGACCTTCCGGGCGCTGGCCTTGTCGCCAAGCGCGCGCATGGTGTCCGACTTGGGACCGATGAAGGTGATTCCGTTCGCGGCGCAGGCGTCCACGAAGTCCGGGTTCTCGGACAGCAGGCCGTAACCGGGGTGGATCGCATCGGCGCCGCACATCTTGGCGACGCGGATGATCTCTTCGATCGACAGATACGCCGCCACGGGGCCCATGCCTTCGCCGATCTTGTAGGCCTCGTCGGCCTTGAACCGGTGAAGCGACAACTTGTCCTCTTCGGCGAAGATCGCGACCGTCCGTTTGCCAAGCTCATTGGCGGCGCGCATGACCCGGATGGCGATCTCCCCGCGGTTCGCGATCAGGATCTTCTTGAAGTCGGCCACGGCTGCACCCCCTGTAAGCTATTTTGCACATGCAGAATAACCGGTGCCGTCGCGGCGTAAACTGAAATTTCGTTTGCACCCTGCGGGATGCTCGCCCGGAATGTGCCGGGACCGGGGCGGAAAGCGCCCTGAAACGCCTGCATGACATGCCGCGGCCGCATACCGGAATTCCGTGACGCAGCGGACCGGTGACGCGCCGCGTTCGGCCGATGTATTCCATCGTATGCAGAAGATCTGACACGGGAGGAGCCCGCAATGACCAGCGACCGAATCCGCCACGCCGGACTGGCGGCGAAGGTGACCGATGCAGCAAGCGCCGCCGCCCTGATCCGCCCGGGCGACACCTTGGGCATGAGCGGCTTCACCGGCTCGGGCTATCCCAAGGCGGTGCCCGTGGCCCTTGCCGAGCGGATCGAAGCGGAACATGCCGCAGGCCATCCGTTCCGCGTGAAGGTGTGGACCGGCGCCTCGACCGGGCCAGAACTGGACGGCGCGATGGCGAAGGCCGACGGGATCGAATTCCGTATGCCCTATAACTCGGACCCGATCGCGCGGCAGAAGATCAACGCGGGCGAGATGGAGTATTTCGACCTGCATCTCAGCCACGTCGCCCCGATGGCATGGGAAGGCTTTCTTGGCCATATGGACGTGGCGGTGGTCGAGGTGTCGGGGATCACGCCCGAGGGCGATCTGATCCCGTCGTCGTCGGTCGGCAACAACAAGACGTGGCTGGAACTGGCCGACAAGGTCATCCTAGAGGTGAACCGCTGGCAGTCCCCGGCCTTGGACGGGATGCACGACATTTACTACGGCACCGCGCTGCCGCCGAACCGGGTGCCGATCCCGCTGGTCAAGCCCGACGACCGGATCGGCCAGCCCCATTTCCGCATCGACCCGGCGAAGGTGGTCGCGGTGGTCGAGACCGACGCACCGGACCGCAACGCGCCGTTCTCGCCGCCCGACGACACCGCGCTGGCCATTGCGTCGAACATCCTCGATTTCCTGACGTGGGAGGCAAAGCGCGCCGGTCTGCCGCCGTCGCTGCTGCCATTGCAGTCGGGCGTCGGCAACGTGCCGAACGCGGTGATGGCGGGGCTGATCGAAACGCCGTTTGAGGGGATGACCGCCTTCACCGAGGTGATCCAGGATGGGATGCTGGACATGATCGAGGCGGGGACGCTGCGCATGGCCTCGGCCACGGCGTTTTCGCTGTCGCCCGAGAAAGCCCAGTACTTTAACGAAAATGCGCAGCGGTTCCGCGATCGGCTTCTCCTGCGTCCGCAGGACATATCGAACAATCCGGAACTCGTGCGGCGGTTGGGCTGCATCGCGATGAACGGCCTGATCGAGGCGGATATCTACGGCAACGTCAACTCGACTCATGTCATGGGGTCACGGATACAGAACGGCATCGGCGGTTCGGGCGACTTCGCGCGGAACGGCTATGTGTCGATCTTCATGACGCCATCGACGGCCAAGGGCGGGGCGATTTCGGCCATCGTGCCGCAGGTCAGCCACGTCGACCACATCAGCCAGGACGTGCAGGTGATCGTGACCGAGCAGGGCCTTGCGGACCTGCGCGGCCTGTCCCCGAAACAGCGGGCGCGGCTGATCGTCGAGAAATGCGCGCACCCGGCCTATCGCCCGATGCTAGAGGAGTACATGGCCCGCGCGGCGAAGGGGTCTTACGGTCAGCACGCGCCGATGCTTCCGGGCGAGGCGCTGTCGTGGCACCAGCGGTTCATGGAGACCGGGTCGATGCAGGCCTAACCGCGCCGGGCGGCCATCAGCACGCGGGTCGACAGGGCAAAGCTGATCGGACCGACGCCCAGCGACAGCACGAAGGCGATGGGCCACGCGGTCAGCCAGCGCGCAATCCATGCGCCAACCCAGCCGGGCTGGAATTGCATCGGGATGGCGGTGAAGATGCCGGTCATCAGGAAGGCCATCAGGCAAGAGATGAACACCTGCGCCACGATGACGGTGGCCTTGGGGTTTAGGGGAGTGGTCTGGTCGGTATCGGTCATCAATAAAGCCTTTCGCATAGCGGAGGCGCCGCAAGCCGTTTCCGACGGCCACGCACCCCCTTGGTTTCGGGGTGCCGTGGGTTCGAAAGATCGACTAACTCCCGCGATGCGGGGGCCGGGATAACCGTACCGGCCAAGCGTTTTTCGGCGGGTTCACATTTGGTGCCACCGCGTTTCCACGTCAAGCCGCGCGACCCCGGCTGCGTCGCGACGTAGCGTCAATTCCCCTGCGTGCCGCGCCCTGCGCCAGCTTGTCTTGGTGTGGGCTTTCCCATAGACCGCTTTCGACGTGGAATTTCCTGCCAAGGAGCCTTTATGCGCCTCTCTCGTTACTTCCTGCCGGTCCTCAAAGAGACCCCGGCCGAGGCCCAGATTGCCAGCCATCGCCTGATGCTGCGCGCGGGCATGATCAAACAGGCCAGCGCCGGGATCTATTCGTGGCTGCCGCTGGGCTATCGCGTGCTGCGCAACATCGAGCGTATCGTCCACGAGGAACAGCAGCGCGCCGGGCATATTCCGGTGCTGATGCCGACGCTTCAGTCCGCCGACCTGTGGCGCGAAAGCGGTCGCTACGACGCTTATGGCCCGGAAATGCTGCGTATCCGCGACCGGCACGACCGCGACATGCTGTACGGTCCGACGAACGAAGAGATGATCACCGACATCTTCCGCAGCCACGTCAGTTCTTACAAAGACCTACCGATGACGCTGTACCATATCCAGTGGAAGTTCCGCGACGAGGTGCGTCCGCGCTTCGGTGTCATGCGTGGCCGCGAATTCCTGATGAAGGACGGCTATAACTTCGACCTGACCAAGGAAGATGCGCTGCACGCCTACAACCGCCACCTTGTCAGCTACCTGCGCACCTACGAGCGCATGGGCCTTCAGGCGATCCCGATGCGTGCCGACAGCGGCCCGATCGGCGGCGACGACACCCACGAGTTCCTTGTGCTGGCCGAGACCGGCGAGTCCGAGGTGTTCTATGACAGCGAGATCACCGATCTGAAGTTCGGCGACCGCGAGATCGACTACGACTCGGTCCAGCAGTGCCAGTCGGTGCTGGAAGAATTCACCAGCCGCTATGCGCGCACCGATGAAACCCACGATCCGGCGATCTTCGACCAGATCCCCGAAGACCGCCGCCGCGTCGCGCGCGGCATCGAGGTCGGCCAGATCTTCTATTTCGGCACCAAGTACTCGGAGGCGATGGGCGCCACCGTTCAGGGGCCGGACGGCAAGGCCACCCCGGTGCACATGGGCAGCCACGGCATCGGCGTCAGCCGCCTTGTGGGCGCGCTGATCGAGGCGAACCACGACGACAAGGGCATCGTCTGGCCTTGGGAAGTCGCGCCGTTCCAGGTGGGCATCGTCAACGTCAAGCAGGGCGACGCGACCGCCGATGCGGCCTGTGATGCGCTGTATAAGGAACTGACCGCTGCCGGGCTGGAGGTGCTGTACGACGACCGCGAAGAGCGGGCGGGCGCAAAGTTCGCGACGATGGACCTGATCGGTCTGCCAAAGCGCATCACCGTCGGCCCGCGCGGGCTAGAGAAGGGCGTTGTCGAACTCACCGACCGCCGCACCGGCGAAAGCGAGGAAATCAAGCCCGAGCTGGTCGCCGCCGCGCTGACCTGAGCCAAGGCTTTCCCGCTGGACGGGACACGAAAGGCGCTGCCCCTGCCGGGGTGGCGCCTTTTTGCTTGTGTCGGCGTCTTCATGATAAGGTATATACAAAGCATATCTTTGTGGTATACCTCACCGTCACGGCCCGCCGGCGCACCGCATGGCGGGCCATCTGCACGAAGGAGAAGATTGCGATGTCGAAGAAGAGCAAGGTCAAAGACCTGAAGCGTGAGATCAAGGCGCGGAAGTCCAAGATCGCGAAGCACGAGGGCAAGCTGAAAAAGGCCCGCAAGGCCCTGAAAAAGGCGGCTTAAGCCCGCCGCCACGCATGGACGAAACAGGATGGCCGGGCCAAGCTGGCCCGGTTGCTGACAGGAGTGACGCATGACGGATCTGACCAAGGTCAAAGGAGTCGGGGACGCGCTGGCCAAGGCGCTGCAGTCCGCCGGTATCCCGGACGCAGAGGCGATGGCCGCCGCAGGGCCCGAGGTTTTGATGACCGTGCCCGGCATCGGCGGCGCCCGCGCCGTGATGCTTGCCGCCGCCGCGGCGGATGCGGCTCAGGCCGGGTCGGATGCGCCCACCGAAGCGCCACAAGAACCGAAGGCCGCAGAACCGCAGCCGCCTGCTCCTGCACAGGATACGCCCGAGGCGAAGGCCGAACCCCCGGCGACGGCCAAGCCCAAAGCGAAGCCGAAGGCGAAAGCCAAGTCGGACCCGAAGCCGAAGGCAAAAGCGAAGGCAAAGGCCAAGGCAGCGCCGAAGGCGAAGGCAGAGAAGAAGGCGCAGCGCGCGGCGGAGCAGGCCGCGAAGAAAGCGGCGCTGGCTGCCGAGAAAGCCGCGAAAAAGGCCGCGCGGATCGCCGAGAAGGCCGCCGCCGAGGAGGCCCGCAGGGCCGCAAAGGCGGCCAAGGCCGAGGAAAAGGCCGCCAAGGCTGCGAAGAAGGCCGCCAAGGCCGGGAAAATCGCTGAAAAGGCCGACAAGAAGGCCAAGGCCCGCAAGGCGGAACACAAGCGCGTCGCGAAAGCATAGCACGTCACAGCGGCCCGCCCGCCACGTTCCGGCCCGCGCGGTCCCGCGCGTTGGCCGGACGCGCGGAATCGGCTAGCCTGCGTCGCAAAAGAGCAGGACAGGCAGGCATGTTGAAGATTCTCACCCTTGCGGGGGGCGTGGCCGGTGCGGTTGCGCTGTCGCAGTTTCCCGAATTCTCGCAGCAGTATCTTCAGCGCCTGTCCGGCGCGGTGGACGAACTGCGCACCCAGGTCGTCGCGTTCGACACCCTTGCCACGGCGGCGGGGATCACGCGCGAAGAGGCGCTGGCGGAACTGGACGGCTCGACCTTCCAGTCCGGGCTTCAGGCGCATTTCGGAGAGCAAGTGCATCGCTACGAGCGATTGTCAGCGGACTACACCGCATTGCGTCAGGCGGAACCGCTGCAACGGCTGGCGCAATTTTGGCGCTTTGACGATCCGGACCTTGCCCAGCGGACGTGGGACGATTTCCGCCCCGCCGTTCCCGTCACGACCGACGGGCTGATCTGCGCGGGCATCGGGTTCGCCGGCGGCTGGCTGGCGCTGACGCTGCTGTTCGGGCTGCTGATGCGGCCGTTCCGGCGGTTCGCCTGACCGTCGCTGCACGGCGCACCAGCACACTGTGCCTTTCCCGCACTGTCCGCACACCCGCGTGATGGCGACGCGGGCGATGCTTGACGCCCACGGCGGTTCGGGTATGGCTCCGGCATGGCCGCATTTTCCCGTTTCGAATGGATGATCGCATGGCGTTACCTCCGGGCCCGGCGGGCCGACGGGGGCGTCAGCGTCATGACATGGATCAGCCTTGTCGGCATCACGCTTGCCGTCTTCGCCCTGATCGCCACGCTGTCTGTCCGGGCCGGGTTCCGGGCCGAGTTCGTCGACACCATCCTTGGTGCCAACGCGCATAGCACCGTCTATTCCTCGGTCTACCAGACCGAGACGGGGCAGACCTCGCGCGCGATCACCGATTTCGAGGAGATGGCCGACCGCATCGCCCAGATCCCCGGCGTCATCCGCGCCGCGCCGCTGGTCAAGGGACAGGTGATGGCCAACCTGCGGTCCGACAACGCGGGCGTCGAGGTGTTCGGTATCTCTTTGGAGGATCTCAAGGGGCTGCCGCGCATCGCCAACCCCGAAACATCCGCCGGTGACATCGACAGTTTCGAAAGCGGCATCGCCATCGGGTCGGGCGTTGCGCGTGAACTTGGGGCGATGGTCGGGGACACGATCCGCATCATCTCTCCGAACGGGGTGCAGACCGCCTTCGGCACCAGCCCCCGGATCAACGCCTACGAGGTCGTCTATGTCTTCAGCGCCGGGCGCTATGACATCGACCGGACACGGGTCTATCTGCCGTTCGCCGAGGCGCAGAGCTTCTTCAACAAGGAAGGCTCTGCCGACGAGATAGAGGTGATGGTCGAAGACCCGGACGAGATCGACGCCTATTCGCTGCCGCTTCTTCAGGCCGCCGGGGACACGGCGCTGATCTGGACGTGGCGCGACAGCGCGGGAAGCTTCCTGCGGGCGCTGGATGTCGAAGACAACGTGATGTTCATCATCCTGTCGATCCTTGTGCTGATCGCGGCGATGAACATCATCTCGGGCCTGATCATGCTGGTGAAGAACAAGGGCCGCGACATTGGCATCCTGCGGACGGTGGGCCTGACCGAAGGCTCGATCCTGCGGGTGTTCTTCCTGTGCGGCGCGTCTGTCGGGCTGGTGGGCACGGCGGCGGGCGTGGTGCTGGGTTGCCTGTTCGCGATCTACATCGACCCGATCTTCAGCTTCGTGAATTACATCATGGGCGGCGGTGTCTGGGATCCGTCGATCCGTGGCATCTATAACCTTCCCGCAAAGCTGCAGCTGGCCGACGTTCTTAGCGCGGTGGTCCTGTCGCTGGGGCTATCGTTCATCGTGACGATCTTCCCGGCCCGCCGGGCGGCGCGGATGAACCCGGTAGAGGCGCTGCGCTATGAGTGATCCGGTGCTGGAACTGTCGGGGCTGGAAAAGGTCTACAAGCGCGGCGAGCCGGGCGAGGTCGCGGTGCTGCGCGGCGCGGGCGTGACCGTCGGACCGGGCGAGGTCGTGGCATTGGTCGCGCCGTCGGGGGCGGGCAAGTCGACGCTTCTGCACATCGCGGGCCTGCTGGACACGCCCGACACGGGCGAGGTGAAGATCGCCGGGGACCGGATGGACGGCCTGTCCGACCGCAAGCGCACGCGGGTGCGGCGCCAACAGGTGGGCTTCGTCTACCAGTTCCACCACTTGCTGCCCGAGTTCAGCGCGCTGGAGAACATCGTGCTGCCGCAACTGGCGGATGGCGTGTCGCGCAGCAAGGCCGATGCGCGGGCGCAGGACCTTCTGGCCCGCGTCGGCCTGTCCGGTCGCGTGGACCATCGCCCCTCGGCCCTGTCGGGCGGGGAACAGCAGCGGGTGGCCTTCTGCCGGGCGCTTGCCAATGGGCCAAAGCTGCTGCTGGCCGACGAACCGACCGGCAACCTTGACCCCGGCACCTCGGACGTCGTGTTCGACGCGCTGATGGAACTGGTGCGCGAGACGGGTATGGGCGCGCTGATCGCGACCCACAACCTAGAGCTTGCGGCGCGCATGGATCGCACCGTCCGGCTGGAAGAAGGCCGCATCGTCTAGGGTTTGACCTGCGTCAAGGCGCCGTTCGGTGCCCGGGCGCAGACTTCCGGTGTTTCAAGCCGGGAGGACCTTATGAAGACGGCCGCACTTGTTCTACTCTCTCTTTCGCTTTCGGCTGGCGCTGCGATGGCGCAGGACGCGTCCGGCGACATCCAGACGGGAGAGGCGCTGTTCCAGTCCTATTGCGCCGGATGCCACGGCGTCGAAGCCAAGGGCGAAGGCCCTCTTGCGCCGCTTCTGGCGGTGCCGGTGGCCGATCTGACGGGCCTTGCGGCGCGCAACGGTGGCGAATTTCCCTTGATCCGGGTGGTCGAACTGATCGACGGCCGCCAGCTTTTGCAGGGCCACGGCGGCCCGATGCCGGTGTTCGGCCCGATGCTGGGCGGCGGTGCGGCGGTGCTGGACGGGCCGGACGGATCGGTGGTCCAGACACGCGGCGATGTGGTTCGGATCGCCGAGTACCTCTCGGCTTTGCAGGGCCGCTGACGCCGAATTCGTCGGGCGGCGCGCGTGGGGGATTCTTTCGCGCGCGGTTCGGATGTGATAGGCTTGGGAAAAGTCAGAATAAAGAAAGACGAACGATGCGGGCAACGAGCAGCCTAGTCGCACTCATCGGTCTCGCCGCCCTTGGGGCGTGCACACCAGAGACCGACACGGGCGAATCCAACTTCATGAACCTTTGCGCCGGATGCCACGGCGACGACGGTCGCGGCACGGGTCCGGCGGCGGTGTCGCTGGATGCGGTCCCGGCCGACCTGACGCTGATCGCCGCGCGCAACGGCGGCCGCTTCCCGATGGTCGAGGTGATGTCGAAGATCGACGGCTACGCCAAGGGAGAGGAACACCACGGCGCGATGCCCGCCTTCTGGCCGCTGCTGGAAGGGCGGACCGTGCTGGTGCAGACCGGCGACGGCATCCTGACGCCCACGCCAGAACCGCTTGTCGAACTGGCCGAATACATCCGGTCGATCCAGCGCGACGGGACCGACGCCGAATAGGTCGGATCCCGCCTGTCATGGAAACTTGATCCGATTTCTCGGAACCGTGGGCGGACCGCTCTCGTTTCATGTGCAAGAGCCGGCCAACTCGGCCGGACCAGCCAAAGGAGGCACACATGAACTGGGAACAAGTCAAAGGCAATTGGAACCAGATCAAAGGCAAGGCCCGTGAAGAATGGGGCGAACTGACCGATGATGATCTGGCGGAAGTCCGTGGCGAGCGCGAGCAGCTGGTCGGTCTGATCCAGAAAAAGTACGGGATCGCCAAGGAAGAGGCAGAGCGCCAAGTCGACCAATGGCACGCGGCGGTGTAAGCAATGGCTGACATCAAGCGAACCCAAGACGACGCCACCGGCCAGCTGTTTGACGAGTTGGACCGCGTGCGCGCCGGGATGCTGGGCATTCGCGGTGCGGATGACCACATGCAGCCCATGAGCCACTTCGCCGATCGCGACGCGCGGGCGCTGTATTTCATCACCGCGTCCGATACGGACCTTGTGAAGGCAATCGGCAACGGTGCCGACGCACGGTTCGCCCTGACCGGCAAGGATCACGACTTCTACGCCGGCCTGCAGGGGCCGATCCGCGTGTCGAACGACAGCGCCAAGCTGGACGAGCTGTGGAGCAACATCGCCGCCGCTTGGTTCGAAGGCGGTCGCGACGATCCGCGCGTGACCCTGCTGGAAATGCCCATCGCCGAAGCGGCGGTGTGGTCCAGCACGGGAAATCCCGTAAGTTTCGCGTGGGAAATCGCCCGTTCGAACATGAACGAGGAACATACGCCCGACGTGGGCGTTCATAAGGTGATCGATTTCCGTCGCGCGGCCTGACCGTCGCGCCTCGGCTTTCGTTAAAAGGTGTTCTGGCCCGTCGTGTGGAAACCCACGGCGGGCTTTTTTTGTCCGCGCTTGGCGTGGGCCGGGCGCCAAAGCACCGAATTGCGCCGGATCAAGGCGGGGGTCGGGAAGATGGGGCAAACTGCGGGGAGGAGGATCTTGCCATGCGACAGTTGATTGCGGTTCTGTTGACCTGCGCGGCGGGGGCGGCCCCGGCGCAGGATTTCGGCCCGGCGGAACGGAATTTCTTCATCCACTGCTCGGGCTGCCACGGAGAAGACGCGCGGGGCGGGGGGCCGGTGTCCTTCATTCTCGACACCACGCCGCCGGACCTGACGAAGCTGGCAGAGCAAAACGGCGGCGTCTTCCCCTTGGCCCGCGTCGTCTTCCGCATCGACGGCCGCGACCCGGTGACGGCGCACACCGAGATGCCGGAGTTCGGCGCGGCTTTGGAGGGCGCGACGGTCATGTTGAAGGCCGAGACCGGACAGCCGGTGATGACGACCGAAGCCATCGCGGGACTGGTGCGCTGGCTGGAGGCGGCGCAGCGGTAGACGCGGGGGGTGGGGCGACGGTGCGCTGAAGCGCACCCTACGGGGTGGTGGCGGTTGGTTGCGTTTGTTGCGGCGAATTTGGCGCGCTGAAGCGCACCCTACGGGACCGGTAGGATGGGGTTTCACCCCATCCAGGGCAGCCTAGCTATCGCGAGTGCCTATCGTCGTTTGCCGGGTTTGAGCGCATCTGCTCAATCGCTTTCTCCAAGTCCAAGGCCAAAACGAACCCTGGGACAGCAAATACCCAAATCAGAAATCCATATATACCCATTATGTTGTCGGCTTCGCTGATGTTCCACGCACTAAGCGCGCCAATGGAAAGTACGGCGAGTTCGCCGTACCTTGATGGGTTCAAGTTGGATATTATGATGATGAATATCACGAAGAATGACACGGGCCGACCGAGCCATCCGCCGTTGCCTCCGAGCCCTATCGTCGCCAAGGCGGCTGTGAGATAAACGATCGCGACACAGATCCCTAGTGTCATAAACATCTCGAAGATGCTGTCCTGGTGAACGGCCAAAAGATCTGCGCGTGCAATCGGTATGGTGAGCAAGATAGCCACAAGTCCTGCCACCAATCCCGGGGTGTAGCTCCGCAGTTGGTCAGGTAGAAACACGCGTTCAACAACGAAAGTCTTGGAAATGATTAGGCATGCGATAATGAGCAGCGCTAGGGAAGCTGTTGCGCGAACCTTATTGGGAATTCCACTGAATAGGTTAAGCAGCTTCATGTATCTCAGATCACGGACGCATCCCTAAACATCCAACTCCTCCACGAACCGTGCATTCTCTTGGATGTACTGATAGCGCAGTTCGGGTTTCTTGCCCATCAGGCGTTCCACCAGGTCGCCGGTTTCGCCGGGTTCGTCCTCGTCGATGGTGACGCGGATCAGCTTGCGGGACTCGGGGTCCATCGTGGTTTCCTTCAGGTCCTTGGCGTCCATTTCGCCAAGACCCTTGAAGCGGGACACGTCGATCTTGCCCTTGCCGCCAAGACCCTTTTCCAGCCAGTGATCTCGTTCCGCTTCGTCCAGGCAGTATTGCCGGTGCGAGCCCTGCGTCAGCCGGAACAGGGGCGGGCAGGCAAGGTACAGGTGGCCCGCGTCGATCATCGGGCGCATCTGGGTGAAGAAAAACGTCATCAGCAGCGACGCGATGTGGGCGCCGTCGACGTCGGCGTCGGTCATGATGATGATCTTGTCGTAGCGCAGGTCATCCAAACGGAACTTGGTGCCCATGCCCACGCCAAGCGCCTGGCACAGGTCGTTGATTTCCTGGTTCTGGCCCAGCTTCGACGACGCCGCGCCCAGCACGTTCAGGATCTTGCCCTTCAGCGGCAGCAGCGCCTGCGTCTTTCGGTTGCGGCCCATCTTCGCCGAGCCACCGGCCGAGTCGCCCTCGACGATGAACAGCTCGGTGCCCTCGCGGGCCGAGGTCGAACAGTCCACCAGTTTGCCCGGCAGGCGCAGCTTCTTGGTGGCGGTCTTGCGGGCGGTTTCTTTTTCCTGACGGCGGCGCAGGCGTTCTTCGGCACGCAGCACTAGGAAATCAAGGATCGCGCCCGCCGACTTGGTGTCGGACGCCAGCCAGTTGTCGAAGTGGTCGCGCACGGCGGCTTCGACCAGTCGCGCGGCTTCCGTGGTGGCCAGACGGTCCTTGGTCTGGCCCACGAATTCCGGCTCGCGGATGAAGCACGACACCAGCGCGCAGCCGCCGGACACCAGATCCTCGCGGGTGATGTCCTTGGCCTTGCGGTTGTTGGCCAACTCGCCGTAGGCGCGGATGCCCTTCAGGATCGCGGCCCAGAACCCGGCCTCGTGGGTGCCGCCCTCGGGGGTGGGGACCGTGTTACAGTAGGACTGCAGGAAGCCATCGCGCGAGGGCGTCCAGTTGATCGCCCATTCCACCTTGCCCGGTGTGTTGAAGCGTTCTTGGAATTCCACCGTGCCCGCGAAGGGGCGGTCGGCATAGGTCGAGGACCCGTTCAGCTGTTCGGCAAGGTAGTCGGCCAGACCGCCGGGGAAGTGGAACGTCGCCTCGGTCGGGGTTTCGCCGTCGTCGATGGCGGATTTCCAGCGGATCTCGACGCCCGAGAACAGGTAGGCCTTGGACCGGACCATCGTGAACAGCCGCTTCGGCTTGAACCGGTGGCTGCCGAAGATCTGTTCGTCGGCATGGAAGGTCGTGGTGGTGCCGCGGCGGTTCGGGGCGGCGCCGATTTCCTCGACCGGGCCAAGGGGAATCCCGCGCGAGAAACGCTGTTCCACCAGCTTCCGGTCGCGCGCGACCTGCACCACCATCGAATCCGACAGCGCGTTCACCACCGACGCGCCCACGCCGTGCAGGCCGCCTGATGTCTGGTACGCCTTGCCCGAGAACTTGCCGCCCGCGTGCAGGGTGCACAGGATCACTTCCAGCGCCGACTTGCCGGGGAACTTGGGGTGCGGGTCGAAGGGCATCCCGCGCCCGTTGTCGCGCACGGTGATCGAGTAGTCGTCGTGCAGCTCGATCTCGATCCGGTTGGCAAAGCCCGCGACCGCTTCGTCCATCGAGTTGTCGAGAACCTCGGCCACAAGGTGGTGCAGCGCGCGTTCGTCGGTGCCCCCGATGTACATGCCGGGTCGTTTGCGGACGGGCTCTAGCCCTTCCAGCACCTCGATGGAACTTGCGTCGTAGGATTGGTCGGCGCCCGCGCCGGCCAGAAGATCGTCTGCCGCCATGCTCTGCTCTTTTTTTCGTGTTTGAGGTCGGATTAGACCAGCTTTTGCAGGCGATGGGAAGCGGCGTGGCGGGAAAAGCTGTGGACGGTTCTGTCGCCCGGGGCATGCCTGCCGCATATGCGGGCGCCCGGAAAAGCAAAACCCGCGCAGGCGATGCGCGGGCAGCAGGTTTTCATTGGCCCGGCGGCGGGTCTTGCCCGCCGCCGAAGGCCGATGTCAGCGACCGTAGATCCCCTCAAGGGTGTCCGGCATCGGCGCTTCTGCGTGATCACCGGACGGGTCCGGAGCCGGCACGAGTCGGAGGGAGGGAGAGAGTTCTTCCACCTGTCCGTGCAGGTCGAGGGCCTGGTCGCTGTCCATGTACGGGGGAACCACCACGCTGTCGCCGGCCTCCCAGTCGGCGGGGATGCCGACGCGGTGGGTGTCGACAAGCTGAAGCGCATCGATGACCCGCAGGATCTCGTCGACGCTGCGGCCGACGTTCAGGGGGTATTCGAAGATCATGCGCACGCGCAGCGCGGGGTCGATGATGAAACTTTTCCGGATCGCCATCGCGCTGCCCTGCTTGGGGTGCACGGCACCGAACGCCTGGCTCAGGTGGGCGTCGCGATCGTCGATCACGGGATAGTCGATTTGCAGTCCGAAGATGCGGCCGATCTCGGCCTCCCACTTCGCATGGGCGGCGGCAGAGTCGGCGCACAGGCCCAGCACTTCGACGCCGCGCTTGCGGAAGAAGGGCGCCGCGTTCGCGATGCTGGCCACTTCGGTTGCGCTGACGCCCGACCGGATTGTCGGGTGGCTGAAGAAATAGATCCAGCGGCCTTCGGCCCATTTGTGGAAGTCGATGCTGCCATGGGTACTGTCGGCGCGGAAGTTCGGAAAGATGTCGCCGATCCGCGGAACCCACTCTACCGACTCGCGATACCCGAACGGCATCTCGACGCTTTTCGTCGGTTGCGAAGATCCGTACGCGTGGGTCTGACCCTTGCGTCCGAAGATAGTTTCAAAGCCCACGTTCGCCTCCGGAAAATGGTACTGCTCACTGGTGGGCCAGTTTGATCAAAGGCCCGTTAAGACAACCGCTAGGTGTCGAACGTGGCTAAATTTTGGCATGTAAGTTAAAAAGCTGCTTCCGGCATGGATCAAATGATTTTGTCGTCGGAAGAGACTTAAAATCATTATGATAGAATAATTTATGTATGCTGCGATGCCGCGAACTTTACGTTAATTTCTCACTTTAAAAGTGAAATTCCCGTCAGTTGGCGCGTTCGGCTGCGGTGGGTGATCAAATGCGCATACGCCTTGAGGGTGAGTCGCGGGGCATTGATGCGGATCAAGGTTTTCGGGGGCGATTTCAACTAGCGTGGTCGCAACGCAAGGCAAGGAGAAACCGCATGACTTCAAAGGCAACCGAACCCCTCGCCTCGCGGCCGGCAAACGGGGCCGCTGCCGCCGACTCGCTGACCGCGTTCCCGACCGTGACGCCCGATCAGGTGCGCGAGGCGTTCGAGACGGGGCAATACCCCTATAGCCGCAAGATGCCGCGCGCCGAGTACGAAACCCGCAAGGCAGAGCTGCAGGCCGAACTTCTGAAGCTGCAGATCTGGGCGCAGGAAACAGAGCAGAAATTCGTACTGCTTTTCGAAGGGCGCGACGCGGCCGGCAAGGGCGGCACCATCAAGCGGTTCATGGAACATCTCAACCCGCGTCATGCGCGGATCGTGGCTCTGAACAAGCCGACGTGGGAAGAGCAGGGGCAGTGGTTCTTCCAACGTTACATCGCCGAGCTTCCGACGGTGGGCGAAATGGTTTTCTACGACCGGTCTTGGTACAACCGGGCGGGGGTCGAGCGGGTGATGGGCTTTTGCAGCCCGAACGAATACCTCGAATTCATGCGGCAGGCGCCGGAACTGGAACGGATGCTGGTCCGGTCGGGGATACAACTGTTCAAGTACTGGTTCTCTGTCACGCAGGACGAACAGCGGCGCCGGTTCAAATCGCGCGAAACAGATCCGCTGAAACAGTGGAAGCTGTCGCCGATCGACAAGGCCAGCCTCGACAAGTGGGACGACTATACCGAGGCGAAAGAGGCGATGTTCTTCTACACCGACACGGCGGATGCGCCGTGGGTGATCGTCAAGTCGAACGACAAGAAGCGTGCGCGGCTGAACTGCATGCAGCACTTCCTTGCCAGCGTCGATTATCCCGACAAAGACGAAGAGATCGTCGGCCGGCCTGACCCGCTGATCGTGGGGCGTGCGCAGCACGTCGTGCAGAACTCGGAACATGTGCTGTCGAACTCGCTGCACCCGGACAAGCGGCTGACCTGAGCCTTCGCCCCGCGAAAGCGGGGCAGGCCCGACGGCCAGCACAATACCCACAATCCGAACAGCAAAAGGGGCGCCGAAAGCGCCGCGTCCATCACATTCGTGATATTCGCCGGATCAGCTGTGCTTCGGCTTGGGCCGCAGGCGGATCACCACGTCGACATTCGTGATCTCTGCGCCTTCGGGTGCGTTGGGCAGGCGCGCGATCTCAAGTTCCTCGGCCGGGGCGTCGGACAGGTGCGAATCGTCTTCCCAGTAGAAATGCGGATGGTTCGAGGTGTTGGTGTCGAAATAGCTTTTCGAGCCGTCCACCGTGATTTCCCGCATCAGGCCCGCGTCGCAGAACGCGCGCAGGGTGTTGTACACTGTCGCCAGCGATACTTTCTCGCCGGTGTCGCAGCTTGCGGCGTACAGGCTTTCAGCGGTGACATGGCGGTCGTGCCCGTCACCGACCAGCAGGGCGGCAAGCGAGACGCGCTGCCGCGTCGGGCGAAGCCCGGCCTTGCCCAGCCATTCGGTTCCGCGTTTCTGGCGAATGTCGGTCTCTTGCATCATGGTCCCAATCCCGCACTTGTTTAATATAAAGGTGCTGTCGGCAGAGTTTCAAACGGTTTCCTGACAGATAAGGCGTCCGGTACGGCTGTTCCTGCGTCCGGACCGCCTTGCAACGGCGCGCCAGCGAGTGATAGAGACCCGTCAGATTAAACAAGGCGAATGCAGGGAGCCTCGCGGGCATGGGCCAGTATCCGACATCCTTCGGTAAGGAAGAGTTGCTGAAATGCGCTCGGGGCGAATTGTTCGGGCCAGGCAACGCACAGCTTCCAGAGCCCCCGATGCTGATGATGGACCGGATCACCGAGGTGTCCGCCGACGGCGGTGAACACGGCAAGGGCCACATCCGGGCCGAGCTCGACATCACACCCGACCTTTGGTTCTTCCCGTGCCACTTTCCGGGGAACGAGGTCATGCCGGGCTGCCTGATGCTGGACGGCCTGTGGCAGCTGACCGGGTTCAACCTTGGCTGGCGTGGCTGGCTGGGGCAGGGGTTCGCGCTGGGCGTGGGCGAGGTGAAGAACTCTGGCATGGTGCGGCCCGACCGCACGCTGGTCACCTACGAGGTGGACTTTACCCGCGTCATCGACCGCAAGTTGAAGATGGGCGTTGCCGACGGCAAGGTCTTCGCCGATGGTGAACTCGTCTGCGAGACCAAGGGCATGAAAGTCGGCCTGTCCGCCGCCAAAGAAGCCTGAACAGACCACGGGGAGGTCCGTCAATGCGCCGCGTCGCCATTACCGGGCTGGGGATCGTGTCATCCATCGGCAATAATGCCGAGGAAGTCACCGCCAGCCTGAAGGCCGGAAAATCCGGCATCGTCGCCGCACCCGACTACACCGAGCGCGGATTCCGCAGTCAGGTGAAGGGCGAAATCAACATCGACGTGTCCGAGCTCGTCGACAAGCGTCTGCTTCGGTTCATGGGACCGGGCGCGGCCTACAGCTATATCGCGATGGAACAGGCGATCGCCGACGCGGGCCTGACCGAGGCCGACGTGTCGAACCCGTCGACCGGGCTGATCGCCGGATCCGGCGGGCCGTCGACCTCTGCCATGTTCGCCGCGCACCAGACGGTGCTGGAAAAGGGCGCGCCCAAGCGGATTGGCCCGTTCGCGGTTCCGAAATGCATGTCGTCCACGATCTCGGCCAACCTGTCGACGGCCTACAAGATCAAGGGCGTCAACTTCTCGATCACCTCGGCTTGCTCGACCTCGCTGCATTGCATTGGCATGGCGGCGCAGCAGATCATGCTGGGCCAGCAGGACATCATGTTCGCGGGCGGTGGCGAGGAACTGGACTGGACCCTGTCCTGCCTGTTCGACGCGATGGGCGCGATGTCGTCCAAGTACAACGACACCCCCGCGCTGGCCTCTCGCGCGTTCGACGCGAACCGCGATGGCTTCGTGATTTCGGGCGGCGGCGGCATGGTCGTGCTAGAGGATCTCGAACGGGCGAAGGCGCGCGGTGCGACGATCTACGCGGAAGTCACCGGCTTCGGCGCCACCTCGGACGGGCACGACATGGTCGCGCCGTCGGGCGAGGGCGGCGAGCGTGCGATGCGGCTGGCGCTGAAGACGCTGTCCGAGGACCGCAAGGTCAGCTACATCAACGCGCACGGCACCTCGACGCCAGTGGGCGACGTGGGCGAGATCGAAGCCGTGCGCCGCGTGTTCGGTGACGGCCAGACGCCGCCGGTCAGCTCGACCAAGTCGATGACCGGCCACGCGCAGGGTGCCGCGGGCGCGCTCGAGGCGATCTTCTGCCTGCTCATGATGAAGAACGATTTCATCGCGCCTTCGATCAACGTCGAGACTCTGGATCCGGCTTTGAAGCCCGAAGAGATCGCGACCGAAACGGTAACCGGCGCCGGGCTGGACACCGTGATGACCAATTCTTTCGGCTTTGGCGGGACCAACGGTTCGATGCTGCTAAGCAAGTACGACGGGTGACACGACATGGCTGACCTGATGCGCGGCAAACGCGGCCTGATCATGGGCGTTGCGAACGAGCGTTCCATCGCCTGGGGCATCGCAAAGGCTCTGGCCGCCGAGGGGGCCGAGCTTGCATTTACCTACCAAGGCGAGAATTTCGCGAAGCGCGTGAAGCCGCTGGTCGAAACGCTGGGCGATTGCATGATGATCGACTGCGACGTCATGAACGAAGCGAAGATGGACGCGGCCTTCCAGCAGATCGCGGACACTTGGGGCAGCCTCGATTTCGTGGTGCACGCCATCGCCTATTCCGACCGGGCCGAGCTGTCCGGGCGGTTCATCGACACGTCGCTGATGAACTTCACCAACTCGATGGCGATCTCGTGCTATTCGCTGATCGACGTCGCCCGCCGGTCGCGCGCGCTGATGCCGAACGGCGGCACTGTGCTGACGATGACCTATCAGGGCTCGTCGCGCGTGACGCCGTACTACAACGTCATGGGCGTGGCGAAAGCGGCGCTGGAATCGACGGTGAAGTACCTTGCCAACGACCTTGGTCCCGAAGGCATCCGCGTGAACGCGATCTCGCCCGGTCCGATGAAGACGCTGGCCGGCGCCGCCATCGGCGGGGCGCGCAAGACCTTCAAGCATACCGAGATGAACGCCCCCATGCGCCGCAACGCCGCGCTGGAATCGGTGGGCGGCACGGCGGTGTACCTTGCGTCCGACTATGGCCGCGACACCACCGGTGAAACGATCCGCGTGGACGGCGGTTTCCACGTCCTCGGGATGCCGCAGACCGAGAACCTGTAACACCGGCGACCGGCGAAACGCCGGTTTGCCCGTTCCCGCGCCGTCGCACGCAGACTGCGCGGCAGTGCGCATTCGTCACGGCGATTTGCCGTTACAGCCTTGTCCGTTTCGCACTAGGGTGCCGACATGTCGATCTGGACCCGCATCGCCCAAGCCATTGCCGCGCTCGCCAAGGGCGAGGGCCTGTCGGCTGTGTTCGACAGGCTGCGCACGCCGCCGGAACGGTCGGTTGCCTTCACCATCGCGGTGGTCGCGCTGGGCGCCAAGATGGCCAAGGCCGATGGCCGGGTCACCCGCAACGAGGTCTCGGCCTTCCGCGAGGTGTTCACCATCGCCCCGGAAGAGGAATACAACGCTGCCCGCGTCTTCAACCTCGCCCGGACCGACGTCGCGGGCTACGAGGAGTACGCCCGCCGCATCGCGCGCATGTTCCCCTCGGAAACCGGCGTCCTGTGCGACCTGATGGAAGGTCTGTTCCACGTGGCGGTGGCCGACGGCAACTATCACAAGGCCGAGGACGATTTCCTGTCGAACGTGGCGTCGATCTTCGGTCTCAGCGAGATGCAGTTTCGCCGCGTGCGGTCGCGGTTCGTGGCCGATTGCGCGCCCGACCCCTATGACGTGCTGGGCGTGTCGCCCGACACGCCGCTGCCCGAGATCCGCCGGGCCTGGTCGCAGATCGTCCGCGAAAGCCATCCCGACCGGCTGGTCGCGCGGGGGCTGCCGGAAGAGGCGGTGATGATGGCCGAGAAACGGCTGATCGACGTGAACAACGCATGGGAAGAAATTCAGGCGATGGCGGCCTGATCCGGTGCGGATCGCGACCTACAACGTCGAATGGTTCAATTCCCTGTTCGACGATGCGAACGGTCTTCTGGAAGACGACGGCTGGTCCTCGCGCAGGGATGTGACCCGCGCCGACCAACTGGGCGCGCTGGGCATCGTGTTCACCGCGATGAATGCCGACGCCGTCCTAGTGGTCGAGGCGCCCGACACGGTGCGTGACCGTTCGACCGTCGCCGCACTGGAAGCCTTCGCCGCCCGCTATGACCTGCGCACGCGCAAGGCGCTTCTGGGCTTCTCGAACCAGACCCAGCAAGAGATCGCCCTGTTGTACGACCCGGACGTGCTGACCGCCGCACACGACCCGTGGGGCGCGCCCTCGGGCAAGCGGGGCGGACAGGGCCTGCCGCGCTTCGATGGCACATTCCGGCTGGATCTGGATACCGACGCGGCGCCGGAACCCATCGTGTTTTCAAAGCCGCCGCTGGAAGCCGCGCTGCGGACCAAGGGCGGCCGCGCGCTGCGTTTGATCGGCGTTCACGTCAAGTCCAAGGCGCCGCACGGGGCCACCAACCCCGATCAGGTCATGCGCATCTCGATCGAGAACCGCCGCAAGCAACTGGCGCAATGCGTCTGGCTGCGCCGCCGGGTCGACGAGGTGCTGCAGGAAGGCGAGGATCTGATCGTGCTGGGCGACTTCAACGACGGCCCCGGGCTGGACGAATATGAGAAGCTGTTCGGCCGTTCCGGCGTCGAGATCGTGCTGGGCGACGACGATGGCCGCACGCCGCTATACGACCCCCACGCCCACATGGCGCTGTCGCAGCGGGTGGGCGCGATGCCCTCGACCGCGCGGTTCTATATCCAGCAGGAGGAACGCTATCTCTCGGCGCTGCTGGACTACGTGATGGTGTCGCCGAGGCTGCGGCGCCGCGATCCCCGCTGGCGGATCTGGCACCCGTTCGACGACCCGGTCTGCTACCGAACCCCGGAATTGCGAGAGGCGCTGCTGACCGCGTCCGATCACTTCCCGGTGTCGCTGGATCTGGACCTGTCATAAGACGGATGGTGCCGCCGGGTCATGGACCTGTCGCGCAAAGCGCCTATATTCAGGGCATGAAACAGATTGTTCCCGCGGTGCTGTGCGCCGCCATGCTTGCCGCGCCGCTGCCCGCAACGGCGCAGGACGACTCCGAGATGTCCGAGGGTCTTGGTCTTCTCGAAGAGGGTACGAAGCTTCTGCTGCGCGGTCTCATGAACGAGATGGGGCCGGCGATGGAAGAGATGTCGGAAGAGATGCGCAACGCGCTTGGCAACCTGTCCGCGTTTCACGCGCCCGAGATCCTGCCGAACGGCGACATCCTGATCCGCCGCAAGGTCCCGCTTCAGGTCGAGCCCGAACTGGACCCCGAGACCGGCCCCGAAATCGGCGAAGACGGCGCGGTCGAACTTTAACTCTTCCGACCGCGATCCGCGGCGTCAGTCTATCTTGGTTTCCGCGCCCAGCGTGTTCGCAAGCGACTGGAACCGGGCCTGCGCGACCTCGCCGAACAGGACCTTGACGCGGTCGCTCAGCGTCAGTTCAAGCAACTGCTTGCGCGGCTTCCACGACAGGGTGCCGATGCTTTCGTCGGTGTCGGCCGTCAGCATCGACCCGAACCGCATCGCCTTTCCCAGAACCTCGGCCTGATGCAGTTCCTCTTCGGACAGCAGGCCAAGCAGGTGCTCGAAATGGGTGCCGGAGCGGCTGTTCTTGTAGCGGTGCAACAGCGCGAGCCCAAGGAAGATCCGCTGCGG
Source organism: Psychromarinibacter halotolerans (assembly GCF_029168315.1). Taxonomy (NCBI): domain Bacteria; kingdom Pseudomonadati; phylum Pseudomonadota; class Alphaproteobacteria; order Rhodobacterales; family Paracoccaceae; genus Psychromarinibacter; species Psychromarinibacter halotolerans. The sequence continues at coordinate 81,689 of NZ_JARGYD010000008.1, read as the reverse complement.
ATGGGTCAGGCCGCCCATCGAGGCGCGGGTGACATAGTCGAAGCAGGCCTCGTGGCGGTAATCGGGGTGGGCGCGCCAGCTGACGTCATGCAGCAGGCAGGCCGCCTTGACGATGCGGCGGCGGGCCAGCGGCAGATCCTCGAACAGCGGCGAGACGAAGTGATGCAGGACACGGCCAAAGCCGGGCCGGCGGCTGTCCTTCTGCTCGGCGAAGCGGCAGGCCTCGATCAGCGGGTCGCGTTCGCGCAGTTCCGTCGGCATCTGCTGGTACAGCAGCCCCTCGCGCAGGCCATAGCTTGAAATCGCGATCTCGCGCGGCTTCAGAACGCCCACCAGTTCGCGCAGAACCTCGCAGGCCAGCGGCACCAGCGCCATCCGGCTGGACGAGGTGCCGGACTTAGACGCCAGTTCCGATGAATCGTTCTCGGCGATCCAGTCGATCGTGTCGATCACGTCGCGCGGCGTCATGCGGTATTCGTGCAGGACGTGCAGCGGATAATCGCGCCGCACCATGTCGTGCCGTGCAATGGCGCGCCACGATCCGCCGACAAGGTACAGGCGATCCTCGTGCGGGCCGATCTTGTCCCACATCTCTTCGATGGTCGAACGGATGTGCTCGCGCCGCTTCTTCTTGTCCTTGATGCCCTGCAATTGCAGCGGGCCCAGCGGCGAGGTCTGGCACAGGCCGATCTCGCCCTCCAGCAGCGCGGCAAGTTCCATCGACGACCCGCCGATGTCGCAGACGATGCCGGTGGCGTCGGGCCAGCCCAGCAGCACGCCCTGCGCCGACAGCTGCGCCTCTTGCTCGCCGTCGATCACCCAGACCCGCAGGCCGGTCTCGCGCAGCACTTCCTCGCAGAACTCGGGGCCGTCCTCGGCGTTGCGCATCGCGGCGGTGGCGACCACGGTCAGCGGCGCCATCTGGAAATCCTCTGACAGCAGCTTGAACCGGCGCAGCGCCTCAAGCGCGCGCTTGCGGCCTTCCGGGTTCAGGCGGCCGGTCTCGGCAAAGCCGGCACCGAGGCCGGCCATGATCTTCTCGTTGTAGAAATAGGCAGGGCTGCGGGCGGCGCCGTCGAAGATGACGAGACGGACCGAGTTCGACCCCACGTCCACGACGCCAACGCGTTTCAGCCACTGGGATGCCGGATCGTCGAACAGCGGCCGCCCGAAGGGGCCCCAGTCGTCGGCTTGCGGGTCGTTGCCGCCGTCCATGCTTGTCTCTCGCCTCGTCGTGGTGTGGCCAAATCGCACACCAGCCCCCGGGGGTCAATCGCGGCGTGCGCGTGGCGCGGCGGTGGGCGGCTTTCGCACCCCAACGGACAGCGCGCCCGGAGGGTCCGGGAGCCTCCGGCGGGGATATTTGAGGACCAAAGAGACAGGGGAATGCGCCCCCTCTTTGGTCCTCAAATATCCCCGCCGGAGGCAAAAAAGTCTTCTTAATCCTCGGTGTGCGTCAGTTCGGGGACATCCGCGGCGCCCGCGGACCCACGTCCCGACAGCGACGGGTTCTCCATGAAGAACCGGTGGCAGTTGAACAGCTGCTGGCCGTCCTGCGGGATCTCGCGGGTGAACTTGCCGTCGGGCGCCATGACCCAGCTTTGCGCCTCGTCCGCAAGGTTCGCGGCCATGATCTGGCTGACGATCTGCGCCTTCACCGTCGCGTTGGTGCATTCCACCAGCGTTTCGATCCGGCGGTTCAGGTTGCGGCCCATCCAGTCGGCCGAGGACATGAACACGCGCGCCTTCTTCGACGGCAGCGAAGCGCCGTTGCCGAAGCAGACGATGCGCGAATGTTCAAGGAACCGGCCGACGATGGACTTGACCCGGATGTTCTCGGACAGGCCCTTGATGCCGGGCCGCAGCCCGCAGATGCCGCGGATCACAAGGCTGATCTTCACGCCGCGCTGCGACGCGCGGTACAGCGCGTCGATCACGTCGGGTTCGATCACCGAGTTCATCTTGGCCCAGATCGCGGCCGGTTTGCCCGCCTCGGCGTTGTCGCCTTCCTTCTCCATCAGCTCGATCAGGCGCGATTTCAGCCCGTGCGGCGAGATGGCAAGGTTCTCCAGCCCTTCCGGCGGGGCATAGCCGCCGACGTAGTTGAACACCTTGGTCGCGTCGCGACCCAGCGCGGTGTCGCAGGTGAAGAAGGACAGGTCGGTATAGATCCGCGCGGTGATCGGGTGGTAGTTGCCGGTGCCGTAGTGCGTATAGGTCACCAGCTTGCCGCCTTCGCGGCGGACCACGGTCGAGATCTTCGCGTGGGTCTTCCAGTTCAAAAAGCCATAGATGACATGGGCGCCCGCGCGTTCCAGACGCCGCGACTGACGGATGTTGGCGGCCTCGTCGAACCGCGCTTTCAGTTCGACCAATGCCGTGACCGACTTGCCGGCCTCGGCGGCCTCGCACAGGGCGGTGACGATGGGCGATTCCGTCGAGGTCCGGTAAAGAGTCTGCTTGATCGCCAGCACATCGGGGTCCGCCGCCGCCTGATTCAGGAAGCGGATCACCATGTCGAACGTCTCATACGGGTGGTGCAGCAGCATGTCCTTCTGGCGGATCGCCGCGAACATGTCGCCGTCGTGGTCCTGCACCCGTTCCGGCACGCGCGGCGTGAACGATGGCCACAGCAGGTCGCGCCGGTCGTCCAACACAAGTTCCTTCAGGTCGGCGACGCCGATCATGCCGGACAGTTCGATCACTTCGCTTTCGCCGACGTGCAGTTCGTCCACGATGACCTTTTGCAGCGGCTGCGGGGCGTTCGCCGAGATCGACAGCCGGATCACTTCGCCCCGGCGGCGGCGTTTCAGCGCCACCTCGAATTCGCGCACAAGGTCTTCTGCCTCGTCCTCGACCTCCAGGTCGCTGTCGCGCAGCACCCGGAACGAGCAGTGGCCGGTGACCTTGTAGCCCGGGAACAGCACGCCGACGTACAGCAGCAGCAGTTCCTCCAGCGGCAGAAAGCGGCGGGTCTCGCCGACATCGGGCAGTGCCACGAAACGGTCGATCTGGTGCGGGATCGGCAGCAGCGCCTTCAGTTCCTGCCGGTCCGACGACCGCTTCATCTGCAGCGCCAGCGCATAGCCGGTGTTGGGGATGAACGGGAAGGGGTGCGCCGGGTCGATGGCCAGCGGCGACAGCACCGGGAAGACGTTCGACAGGAAGATTTCGTCCAGATGGGCGCGGTCCTCGTCGCGCAGCGTCTCGGAGGTTTCCAGCACGATCCCGGCGGTTTCCATCTCGGACCGCAGGGCGTTCCAGACGACCTGCTGGTGTTCCATCAGCGACCGGGCGTCGGCGTTGATCAGCACCAGCTGTTCCGAGGGCGACAGCCCGTCGGCGGCGGGCGTCTCGTTTCCGGCGTGGGCCAGTTCCCGCAGGCCCGCGACGCGGACGGTATAGAATTCGTCTAGGTTCGTGGCGCTGATCGACAGAAAGCGCAGCCGCTCAAGCAGCGGCACCTTGGGGTTCTCGGCCTCTTCCAGCACACGCCAGTTGAAGCCCAGCCAGCTGAGTTCGCGATTGAAGAAGCGTTTCGGGCCATCCACCTCTTCGGGGGGAAGCTCGACGGCGGCCGGGAAGGGCGCCTTAAGGAAATCTGCCTGAGTCATGTCCGCCTGTTAAGCCGTTCTTGGTGACACTGCGGTGACAGTTATGACCCCGGCTGTCCCAACTTGTCGAGGACGTCGCGGACAAGTGGTTTGGTCAACCGTTTGCGGCGACCGGAAAACGCCGCGCGGTTCAGCGCGGCGGCCAGATCCGCAGCGGCGGAGAATCGGCGCTCCATCCGCTGGATGGCATAGGTGACGATGTCGGGGGCGAAATCGATCTGCCGTTCGATCAGCTGTTTGACCAGAACGGCGGTCAGCAGCATGTCGTCAGGCGGTTGCAGTTCGGCCGTCGCGGTCGCCTGCATCCGGCTGGCAAGGTCGGGCAGGCGCAGGCCCCATTGCAGCGGCGGACGCGCGGCGGTCAGCAGCAAAGGGCGCCCCTCGGCAAGGCACAGATTGTGCAGGTGGAACAGGGCGCGTTCGGCGGCGTCGTCGCCGGCCAGCGTATCGGCGTCCTCAATCACCACCGGCGCCGTCACCAGCACCGGAATGTCGGCGGCGGACAGGTCGGCGGCGTCGGTGATCGTCGCCTCGGTCTGGGCCGCCCAGACATGTGCAAGATGGGTTTTCCCAGAGGCTTCCGGCCCGTGCAGCACCAGCTTTGCCGAGGGCCAGTCCGGCCACGATTCGACGGTCGCCACGGCTGTGGCGTTGGCGGGAGAGATGAAGAAATCCCCGCGCCCCAGCGACGGGCGCCGGGTCAGGTCAAAGCTGTACTGTTCGTCCAAGGGTCAGTCGCGCCCTGCGTCGTCCTGCGTGTCGTACCCCTTGTAGAGGCGGCCCTGCTTGTATTGGTCCACTGCGAACCGTGCAAGCACGCCAAGCGCCGCAGCCACGGGCACGGCCACCAGCATCCCCACGAACCCGAACAACGACCCGAAGGCGGACAGGGCCAGCAGCAGCCAGACCGGGTGCAGCCCGACGGAATCGCCGACCAGCTTGGGGGTCAGGATGTTGCCTTCGATGAACTGGCCGGAAAAGAAGATGCCCGCCACGATCGCGATGTGCAGCCATTCGCCCCAGAACTGGAACAGCGCCAGCCCGATGGCCAGCGCGCCGCCGACAAGGGCGCCGACGTAGGGGATGAAGGTCAGCAGCCCGCCGATGGCGCCGATGACCAGCCCGAATTGCAGCCCCGCCAGCATCAGCGCGATGGCATAATAGGCCCCGAGGATCATCATCACGACGCCCTGACCCCTGATGAACGACGCCAGCGTGCGGTCGATGTCAGAGGCCAGCTTGCGGATCGTCGGGGCATGGTCGCGGGGCAGCAGGTCGTCGATGCGGGCCACCATGCGGTCCCAGTCCAGCAGCAGATAGAAGGCCACCACCGGCACGATCACGACCAGCAGCAGGATGTTCAGCACGCTCACCGCCGAGGACAGAACCGTCTCGACCAGCGCCGCGCCGCGTTCCTTCAGCATCTCGCCCAGCGATTGCAGCGACTGCCGGATCGTCGAATCCTGATCCATCAGCGATGGGACATGCGTCGCCAGCCAAGCTTGCAGGTTCTCGGCAAGGCGGGGGAACGTCTCGATCAGCGCGTTGGCCTGACGGACAAGCGTTGGCACCAGCGCAAGGTTGACGATGGCGAAGACCAGCACCGCGCAGACCGAGATCAGGATCGTCGCGGCGATCCGGCTGAGGCCCCGCTTTTGAAGCCAGTCGGCGATCGGGTCCAGAAGGTACGCGACCGCGCCGCCCAGCACGAAGGGCAGGATAACGTCGCCGAGGAACCACATGACGACAAGGAACACCACGATGGCGATGCTCCAGATTCTAAGCTGCTGGTTCGCGGGAAGCGCCATGGGTGTATCCGTCCGATCTGTACGCGTGCCGAGATGGGCCGAAGTCCGGCCGCCGCGTATGCCAAGTTTATCTAACCGCGTGGGGTGTTACGTCAACAGACGCTGTGCCAGCCCGTCGTAGCTTGGCAGCCCCAGCTGGCCAAGGTTCGCCTTCAGGTCCTCGGTCATCAGGTCGACCACATGCGCCGCCCCGCTTGGCCCGAAAGCGGCCAGCCCGTAGTGGAACGCGCGGCCGAGAAAGACGAAATCCGCCCCCAGCGCCAGCGCGCGCAGCACGTCCAGACCGCTGCGGACGCCGCTGTCGAAGATCAGCGGATAGTCTGGGCCGACCGCGTCGCGGATCGCGGGCAGCACCTCGATCGACGATGGCGCCGCGTCGAACTGGCGTCCGGCGTGGTTGGACACCCACACGGCGTCGGCGCCTTCCTGTTTCAGCCGCGCCGCGTCCTCGGGCACGAGGATGCCCTTGACCACCAGCGGCCCGTCCCATTCCTCGCGCAGCGCCCGAAGATAGTCCCAGTCGGGCGAGGTGCGGATCAGGTAGCCGACATGCGCCGTCGACGACAGGGCACCGGACCGGCCTGTATAGCTTTCGATGAACGCCAGCCGGGGCATCCCGGTGCGGGCGGTGGCCAGCGACCACGCGGGTTTGGTGGCGCATTGCCACGCGATGCGCGGGGTGATGCGGGGCGGGCTGGTCATGCCGCCCCGGCGCTGGCGTTCGCGGCGGCTGGCATAGGGCACGTCGGCGGTCAGCACGAGGGTGCGGAACCCGCTGTCCTTCGCCCGTTTCAGCATGTCGGCGCGGATCTTCGGATCGCGCGGCGGGTACAGCTGGAACCAGCCGTCGCCGTTGGTGTACGGGCCGACGTTCTCGGGCAATTGCGTTGCTACGCAGGACAGGCCGTAGGGGATGTTGCGTTCCGCCCCCAGCTTGGCCAGCGCGACCTCGGCCCCGGGCCAGACCAGCCCCGACATGCCGACGGGCGAGATGCCGATGGGCAGGGCGTAATCTCGGCCCAGCAGGGACTTGCCCAGCCGGAACTCGGGTTCGCCGAACAGAACGTCGGGGCGGAAGCGGATCTCGTCCAGCTTGTCGCGGTTGCGCTTCTCGGTGCTTTCGGTGCCGGTGGCGCTGTCCATGAAGTCCCACACGAAGCGGGGCAGGCGGCGCCGGGCACGGTCGCGCAGGTCGGCGATAGAGGGGTGTGTTTGGTCGAGATCGCTCAATGTGTCACCAGATGTCCGAACAGGCCCAGGCCGAACCCCAGCACCGCGCCGAAGGAAGGTCCCCAGCGGTTGGCCAGCGGCGCCTGTGGCGCAACGTCCTGGAAGATGAGATACAGGATACCGCCAGAGGCTGTCATCATCAGCGCCCCCAGCAGCGACGGCATGTCCGCCATGACAAGATGCCCCACCAATGCGGCGGCGGGACCGATAAGCGCCAGAAGGCAGAAGACTTTCAAGGTTTTGCCGCCCGGATGCCCGCTGGCGGCGGTCTCGCGGTAGGCGTTGAACCCCTCGGGCAGGTTCTGCAGCGCGATCAGCATCGCCAGCAGCGGGGCGGCGTCGCTGCCCGTCGCGAACAGGGCGCCAAGCGCCACCGCTTCGGGCACGAAATCCGCGAGCATTGCCAGCAACTGGCCCTTGTGCCCGCTGGTCCTCGCCAGTGCGCGGTCGATCAGCAGGAACAGGCCGCCGCCGCCGAACAGGCAGGCGACCGCCCAGAACGCGGGCAGCGCCTCGGCCCCCTGCGGCACCAGCACCAGCGCCACGGCAGCTACCAGCGCGCCGCCGCCGAACGCCACGACGAAATGCACCAGTTCCGGCTCAATCGAGACCGGACGCGCCTGCTCGGCCCGCGCCAGCAGGCCGCCCAGCGGCATCATTGCGCCAGCCAGCAGGGAATAAAGGATCGCCTCGATCATGCCGACTGCTTAGCGCGGCGCGCGGGGGTGGGGAAGACGGCTGCGTGGCGAGGATATCGGTAAGCGTTAACGTGTGGTATCCAGGATTAACTTTTTATTAACGTTTTGGTCTGGAGGAGCCTCACTATGAACGAACTGGCGAGTACTTTCTTATTGTGTACGCTGTTGTCAGGAGGGGAGACGGAAACCCGCCATTACTTCCCGAATATCGGCGAGGAGCGATATGTCCGCATTGATTGTGAAACACCGACCCATGTCATTGAGGTCGGGTTGGACAACACGCCATCCAACCGTGACAGTGTCCACCAAGCAATATTCGCTGGGATACTGACGGGCAAAACGCCGATGGTGATCGTCATAGACACAGATGGGATCGAAGATCGGTATCAGTACGAGCTGCGGGAGGTCACGAAGCGCGCTGGTGTTGCCTACGCAGTCTGTTCTCGGGATTTCGTCCGACGGTGGGTCGCGACCTCTCCTTACCGAGAGTTAGGGCTAGACAAAGACTTGTTCGATTTGCCGGACGAGCCTTTGGCCAAGCAGCATTGCAATCTTGGAAGCGCCTTTGAAGTGCCCCCGTTGGAGGAAATTCCTGCATCGCAGGAAACGCCCGTACAGGATTAAACGGATTTAGTCGCTCACCGTAAGTGTTGAGAACATTAAGAGAACAAGGCTTTTCCTCGCGCACCGGACCGGCTAGATTGGCGGCATGAGCAATTTCGCCGAAGACGACGCCTTCGAGGCTGCCGCGTCCGGGTCCCTGTCGGCCCGTGCGATGGCGGCGCGGCCCGCCCCGTATCTGGACGACCTTAACCCCGCGCAACGTGCGGCGGTCGAGGCGCTGGACGGCCCCGTCCTGATGCTTGCCGGCGCGGGCACGGGCAAGACCAAGGCGCTGACCACCCGCATCGCCCACCTGCTGAACTCGGGCAAGGCGCGCCCGAACGAGATCCTCGCGGTCACCTTCACCAACAAGGCCGCGCGCGAGATGAAAGAGCGCGTCGCGAAGCTGCTGGGCCAGACGGTCGAGGGGATGCCGTGGCTGGGCACGTTCCACGCCATCTGCGTCAAGCTGTTGCGGCGGCACGCGGAACTGGTGGGGCTGAAGTCGAACTTCACCATCCTCGACACCGATGACCAGATCCGCCTGCTGAAACAGCTGATCGTGGCCGCCAACATCGACGAGAAACGCTGGCCGCCCCGGATGCTGTCGGGGATCATCGACAACTGGAAAAACCGTGCGTGGACGCCCGACAAGGTGCCCGCCGCCGAAGCGGCGGCTTTCAACCAGCGCGGCACCGAACTTTACGCTCAGTATCAGGCCCGCCTGAAAGAATTGAACGCGGTCGATTTCGGCGATCTGCTGCTGCACGTCCTGACGATCTTCCAGACCCATTCCGACGTGCTGGCCCAGTACCAGCGGTGGTTCCGCTACGTGCTGGTGGACGAATACCAGGACACGAACGTGGCGCAGTACCTGTGGCTGCGGCTGCTGGCGCAGGGGCACCGCAACATCTGCTGCGTCGGCGATGACGACCAGTCGATCTACGGCTGGCGCGGCGCCGAGGTCGGCAACATCCTGCGGTTCGAAAAGGATTTCCCCGGCGCCACGGTGATCCGGCTGGAACAGAACTATCGCTCGACCCCGCACATCCTTGCCGCCGCCTCGCGCGTGATCGACGCGAACGAAGGGCGGCTGGGCAAGACGCTGTGGACCGACAAGAACGACGGCGAGAAGGTGCGCCTGATCGGCCACTGGGACGGCGAAGAAGAAGCCCGCTGGATCGGCGAGGAACTGGAAGCGATGCAGGGCGGCACCCGCGGCCAGCGTCCGATGAACTTGGACGAATGCGCCATTCTGGTGCGTGCTTCGCACCAGATGCGGGCGTTCGAGGACAGATTCCTGACAATCGGTCTGCCCTACCGCGTGATCGGCGGCCCCCGCTTCTACGAGCGGATGGAGATCCGCGATGCGATGGCCTACTTCCGCGTCGCCTGTTCGCCGGACGACGATCTTGCGTTCGAGCGCATCGTGAACACGCCCAAGCGCGGTGCGGGCGACAAGGCCCAGCAGACCATGCAACGCGCGGCGCGGGCGAACGGCGTGTCGCTGCTGGAAGGCGCGCGCCTGTGCGTATCGGCGGGCGAACTGACCGGCAAGGCCAAGGGTCAGGTCGGCGCGCTGGTCGAACAGTTCGACCGCTGGCACGCCAAGGCGCTGGACCCAAAGCAGAACCATATCGAACTGGCCGAACAGATCCTTGACGATTCCGGCTACACGACGATGTGGCAGAACGACAAAACGCCCGAGGCGCCGGGCCGGCTGGAGAACCTCAAGGAACTGGTGAAGGCGCTGGAGAACTTCGAGAACCTTCAGGGGTTCCTCGAACACGTCGCGCTGATCATGGACAACGAAACCGACGATGGCGGCGCCAAGGTGTCGATCATGACCCTGCACGGGGCCAAGGGGCTTGAGTTCCCCGCCGTGTTCCTGCCGGGCTGGGAAGACGGGCTGTTCCCCTCGCAGCGGTCGATGGACGAAAGCGGTCTGAAGGGGCTCGAAGAGGAACGCCGCCTTGCCTACGTCGGCATCACCCGGGCCGAGGAACTGTGCACCATCTCTTTCGCCGCCAACCGCCGGGTTTACGGCCAGTGGCAGTCGGCGCTTCCGTCGCGGTTCATCGACGAACTGCCCGAGGACCATGTCGAGGTGCTGACCCCGCCGGGCCTGTACGGCGGCGGCTATGGCGCGGCGGGGATGGGCGGCGGGTCCACCATCGTCGATCGCGCGGCCGATGCGAATGTCTACAACTCGCCCGGCTGGAAACGGCTGCAGGCGCGGCAGTCGACACGCGGCATGAGCCAGCCGCAGGAAAGCCGCAACATGACGATCGATTCCACCGCCGTCTCGGCCTACACGCAGGGCGACCGGGTGTTCCACACCAAGTTCGGCTACGGCTACGTCATGGGGATCGAGGGCGACAAGCTGGACATCGAGTTCGAAAAGGCAGGCTCCAAGAAGGTGGTGGCAAAGTTCGTCGTTGCCGCCGACCGGGCCGACGACGTGCCCTTCTGACCGCATAAGCCACAGACCGGGCGGGGGTGCTTTCCCCCCGCCGCCATCCCGCCTATCGTGCGCCGGCACGGCAAGGAGGAGGCGCGTCAGTGACCAAGTTGAACATCCTGTTCATCATGTACGACCAGTTGCGGTTCGACTACCTGTCCTGCGCCGGTCACCCGCACCTGCACACGCCCAATTTCGACCGGGTCGCGGCGGGCGGCGTGCGCTTTACCAACGCCTATGTCCAGTCGCCGGTCTGCGGCTCGTCGCGGATGAGTTTCTACACCGGGCGCTACCCGTCCTCGCACGGGGCGCAGTGGAACGGGTTCCCGCTGCGGGTGGGCGAACAGACGATGGGCGACCACCTGCGAAAGCTTGGCATGGGCTGCTGGCTGATCGGCAAGACCCACATGAAAGCGGATGCCGAGGGGATGGAACGGCTGGGCCTTGCCCCCGACAGCCTCATCGGCGCGCGGCAGGCCGAGTGCGGCTTCGACGCATGGATCCGTGACGACGGATTATGGGGGCAGGGGCCGGACGGGTTCTACGACGCGAAACGCTCGCCCTACAACGAGTACCTGAAGGCCAAGGGCTACGACGGCGAAAACCCGTGGGCCGACTATGCGAATGCCGGGATCGAGGACGGCGAGATCGCCAGCGGCTGGATGTTCGCCAACGCCGACAAACCCGCCAACATCCGCGAGGAAGACAGCGAGACGCCGTGGCTGACCGGCGAGACGATCCGCTTCATCGAACGGGCCGACGGCCCGTGGTGCGCGCATGTCTCGTACATCAAGCCGCACTGGCCTTACATCGTGCCCGCACCCTACCATGCGATGTACGGGCCCAACCACGTCCCCGCCGCGACCCGGCACCAGATGGAACGGGATGACCCGCACCCGGTGCTGGCGGCCTACCAGTCGAACCGCATCGCGTCCGCCTTCCAGCGCGACGATGTGCGCGACAAGGTGATCCCGGCCTACATGGGTCTGATCCGGCAATGCGACGACCAACTGGGGCGTCTGCTGGACTACCTCGAACGCACGGGCCGGATGGACGACACGATGATCGTGCTGACCTCGGACCACGGCGATTATCTCGGCGATCACTGGCTGGGCGAAAAGGACATGTTCCACCAGCCCGCGGTCAAGATCCCGATGATCATCCGCGACCCACGCGCCCGCGCCGACGCCACCCGAGGCACCACCTGCGACGCGCTGGTCGAGGCCATCGACCTTGCGGCCACCTTCATCGAGGCGGCAGGCGGCGAAGTCCCGTCGCATATCGTCGAGGGCCGCTCGCTTCAGCCGTGGCTCGACGGCGAAACGCCCGGCACGCCCGATTGGCGCGACGTGGCGATCAGCGAATACGACTATTCCGTCACGCCGATGTGCACCGCGCTGGGCCTCGACAGCCGCGACGCCCGCATGTTCATGGTGTTCGACGGCCGCTGGAAACTGATCCATTTCGAAGGCGGCTTCCGCCCGATGCTGTTCGATCTGGACACCGACCCGGACGAGTTCCGCGATCTTGCGAAAGCCCCGGGCCACGAGGCCGAGATCGCCCGTCTGTACGAATCCCTCGCCCGCTGGGGCCGCCGGATGTCGCAGCGCGTCACCCGCTCGGACGCCGACATCGCCGCCATGCGCGGCCGGTCGGCGCGGAAGGGCATCCTGCCGTTCCTTGTGGACGGCAGCGAGGTTCCGGAGGACCTGACCGAAAAATACCGCGGCCCGGTGCGCCAGACACACCTCGGCACGGACTGACCCGCGGCAAGGGGGCGCTGCCCCCGCGCGCTGCGCGCGCTCCCCCGAGGTATTTCAAAAGAGAAGAAGGGTAGGGGCGCTTTGTCTTCTTCTCTTTCCAAGTACCTCGGGGAGCGCGAGGGGCTGGCCCCTCGCTTGCCCGGTCAGCCGCCCGCGAATTCGACCGAGAAACTGGTGCGCGCGCCGGGCGGCGGCGGCGGGAAGGGGCCGGCGCGGCGGATGTGGTTCATCGCGATCTGGTCCAGCTGCGGGCTGCCGGACGAGCGGGCGATGCCGACCGAGACGAGGCCGCCGTTCGATCCGATCTGGAATGCCACCAGCGCGACGCCGGGCAGGCGGGTGCGTTCGCGGCGGGTGCGGGCGATGCGGGTCATCACCGCGTTGTCGTACTGCGCTGCGGCGCGGGCGGTCGCGGCGGCGGCGGCTGCGGAATTGCCGTTGCCTTGGCTGGCGTCGTTGGCGGTTTCGGTGCCCGTCGCCGTGCCGCGCCGGGTGTCCTCGGCGGCGTTGCCGGCGCTGCGGGGGGGCGGTGTCGGCTGCGGCGGCGGAGGCGTCGGCGTGCGTTCGGATTCGGGAACCAGATCCTCTGGCCGCGAGGGCGGCGGCGGGGCGCTGAGCACGGCCAGTTCGGACCCGTCCGGTGGCAGGGCCTCGACCGTTTCGGGCGCGACGGGGGCGGCTTCCGGTGTTGGGGGCTCTGCCGTTTCGGTCGGCGGGGCGGGGTCCGGGTCCTCGGTCGTCTCGGGCTGGACCGGCAGCACCGGCTCTGCGGTCGATATCTCGACATCGACGGGTGCGCTGGCCGACGGCGCAGGGTCCGGGGGCGGCGTGTCCGCCATTTCCGGCGGGGCGACGGGCGTTGCGGCGTCGGGGCTTGCGGGTTCGGTCTGGCCGGGTTGCGCGGCTTCGACCCGCTCCGGCGCGGTTTCGGGGGCGCTGATGGTTTCAGTGGCCTCGGACAGCTCGGTGGGTGGCGCGGGTTCGGTCTCGGGCGTCTCGACCGGCGTGGCCGTGTCGGTGTCCGCCGGTTCGGTGACCTCTGTCGCATCGACCGGGGCCGGGGCGCCGGCCACCATGTCGGCGAAGGCGTTGCCGAGGCGGGCGGTTCCCGGCGGCGCGCTGTCCATCGCGGCGGGGGCCGGGGCCTCTTGGAAGGCGACGAGGGCGGTGCCGTGGGCCAGCAGCGACAGCAGACCGGCGCCGGCGGCGATGGTGGCCGCGCGTTTCATTCCAGCCCCTTCTCTGTGACCAGCCAGACGTCCCCGGCCCCCGCGTCGCGAAGGTCGGCGGCAAGCGCCAGCAGGCTCGCGGCGGGAAGGTTGCGGTCGGGCACCAACCGCACGGCGGGCGCGTCGGACGCGGGGTCCTGTTCCCGCGCCCGGGCCACCACGGCGGCGGCATTGACGGGCTGTTCGCGCAGCAGCAGGCTGCCGTCAGCCAGCACGACCGCCGCGTCCGGCGGCGCGCGGCCGTCCAGGTCGGCGGTGTCCACCAGTTCGACGCGCGCATCCAGCGGCGGGGCGAGCGCACCGGCGATCATGAAGAAGATCAGCATCAGGAACACGATGTTGATCAGGGCGATCGTCGGCTCTCCTTTGCGTCGTTCGGCGGTGCGGCGGAGGGCCATGGGTTACTCCAGAACGCGGATGTCGAAGCCCGGCTGCTGCCGAAGCACGACAAGAAGGTCGATCAGCCGTTGCGAGGTCAGGTCGTCGCCAGAGGGGGCAATGATCAGGGTGCGGCTGGCGGTTTCGGTGTCGTCGGGCGCCTCGGCGGCCAGCCGGTCGGGCAGGTCTTCCAGCGACACCTCTTGCGCGTTCAGCCGGATCGTGTCGGCGCCAAGCTGCAGGAACAGCGGCGGCGTCGCTGCCGGGGCCGGTGCCGCAGGTCCGCCGGTTCCGGTGTCCAGCCGGATCTCGGCGAATTTCGTGAAGGTCGAGCTGAGCATGAAGAACAGCAGCAGCAGGAAGATCACGTCGATCAGCGACGTCACCGAGACCGCGCGGCGGGGCCGGGCAGGGCTTCTAACGGGCATTGGCCTGCGGGAAGGGTTGCAGCACGTCGCCCTTGTCGCGGGCCTTGGGCAGCGGCGCGAACAGCGTCTCTATCGCGATTTCTGCGATGGACCGTTCGCGGGCGAGACGGGATTCAAGGAACGTCAGCAGCAGGCTGGTGGGCATCGACACGGCAAGCCCGGCGGCGGTGGTCATCAGCGCGACCCAGATGCCGCCTGCAAGGGTCGAGGGATCGACCGCAGACCCCGCGTCCTGCAGTGCCTGAAACGCGTCGATCATGCCAAGCACGGTGCCGAACAGGCCCAGCAGCGGCGAGATCTGCGCGATGCTGTCGAGGATGCGGAAGCAGCGTTCCAGACGGTTGAGGCGGGCAGAGGCCTCGGCCTCGATCCGGGTCTTGTCGGGGGCGGTGCCCGCGTTCAGCGCGCGCAGCAGGACCGGCGCAAGGTGGCTGCGGCTTTTGCGCAGGTAGCCGGCGGCGGCGTCGGTTCGCCCGGCGTCCAGCTCGGCCATCGCCTGCCGCAGGCTGCGGTGGCGGCCGACCCCGGCAGAGGCGTATTGCCAAAGCTTGTACAGCACCACCGCCAGCGACACGACGGACAGGCACAGCAGGATCGCGACGACAGGGCCGCCGAGGTCGAGAATGGCGTTCAGGCGGTCCCGCAGGACATCGATGACAGTCACCCCAGCACCTCGATGTCGGCGCGCGTCGACAGGTCGAGTTCGTCGGTGCAGGTCGCGGGGTCCAGCCCCTCGCCGTCGCAGGTCTGGATGCCGTTGATCAGCACCTGACCAAGGCTGCCGCAGTCCAGTCCCGACACGTCGAACTGGCGCACGCGGGGCCGGTTGGCGGGCAGGGCCTGCAGGTCGAACAGCGTCAGGCGGTCGACCACGCCGTCGGTGGTCAGAAGCACGGTTTCAAGCACCAGCTTGTCGACGTCGACGCCGGTGCCGTTGGTCGCCATGAAGGTCAGGCGGCAGGCGCCGTCCAGCGGGCTGGCGCTGTTCAGCTCGACCTTCAGGGCGGGCGCGGTGCCGGTGTCCGTGTCTGTTTCCGTATCCGGCGCGGCGTCCTGTGCCAGTGCGACGCCGGTCAGCGACGCCGAGATCACGGCGGCGGCCAGCCACGGGGTGCGGTGTCTGGAAATGCGCATTGTGTCTCCTGTCATCAGAATTCGAAGGTGCGCGTCAGCGCGATGCTGTACGAGCGGCCCTCGCCGTTGTCGCCGGCAAGGCTGTTGCGGTACGTGGTGTCGAAGATGTTGTCGGCGGTCAGGCCGATTGTCAGCCCTTCCAGCGGGCCCTGCTGCGGCGACCAGTTCACGAAAAGATCGTGCAGGTTGTAACCGTCGTAGGTCGTGCCGTCGCCATAGTCGATGTCGCCGTAGAAGTGGCCGCGCCAGCCGTATTCCAGCCCGTATTCCGGTGCCCGTCCGCCCAGCGTCAGCACCAGCGAGCGTTGCGGCACGGATGTCGGGGTCAGGCCGGTGGCGGTATCCTCGCCGCGCACGTCGGAGAACGCCGCGCGGGCAAAGCCGCGCTCGGCCTCGTAGGCGCCTTCCAGTTCGACGCCCCACAGCTTCACATGGTCGATGTTGCGGTAGAACGGCGTGCCTGCCGTGGTATCGCGCGAGATCATGTCGGTGATGTCGTAGTAGAAGCCGGTCGCCTTCAGCTCGACCACGTCGTTCGCCGTGAAAATGCCGTAGTGGGAATAGCTTACGCCCAGTTCGACGCTGTTCGCCATCTCGGGGTCCAGACCGCCGCTGGCGGGCTCGGTGGGGCTGAAGGAATAGATCTCGTCCAGTGTCGGCGTGCGCTCGGTGTGCGCCAGCGAGCCGAAAACGGACAGGTCCTCGGTCAGCTTGTAATGCGCCGCGATCTTCGGAGAGATCAGCGTCGTGTCATAGTCCTGCCCGCCGTCGCCGGGTTGCAGCGACACAAGGTCGGCGCGGATGCCGGGCACCAGCGTCAGGCGGTCGTTCCAGACGAATTCGCCCTGCAGGTACGCGCCGATCTTCTGGTCGGTGCCTTCGGGGTGGAATTCGATGGATCCGCTGGTGCTTTTCGCGATGCGTTCCTGGCGGGACAGCTGGATACCGGCGGTCAGGAAATTCTGCCACGCGCCGAAGCTGACGTCGAAGGTGTTCTCGGCCTTCAGGCTGAGGGTGCGGTAGGCATAATGCGAATCCTCGAACAGCGGCGAAATCGCCGGAAGCGAGGAGTCGCCCTGCTCGACGTCGGTGTCCGAGTAGGTCAGCACGACATCCAGATCCAGCCACGGGTTGCCGGGGGCGGAATCCTCGTACCGGAGCGCGAAGGTCTGGTCGAAGATGTCCCGGTCGATGGTGCCGAAATTGAAGCTGTCGGTCTGGGCATAGCTGGTGTCGTCCAGCGAACTGTTCCACGCCGAGTAGGACGCCGTCAGCGATTTCGACAGGGTATCGCCGAAGGTGTACTTGGCCTTGATCAGGCCGGACAGCGCGTCATAGGCCGACCCGGCCACGTCGTTGCCGTCGCCGTCTTCATAGTCGCCCGCCTTGCGGTAGTTCAGCGCGAACAGCGTCTCGAACGTGTCGACCGGTCGCGTGGCGTAGATCGCCGAGACCAGCTTTTCGTTGCCGTTGCTGGTATAGCCGGTGCGGAACCGCAGGGCGTGGTTGCCGGTGGTCAGGAAGTCGCCGGCGTCCTTGGTCTCGAAGTTGATGACACCGCCGATTGCGCCGGACCCGTACAGGGTCGAGGACGCCGGGCCGCGCAGCACCTCGACCTGCTTGTACAGTTCGGGGTCCGAGAAGAACGAGCCCATGCGGTACTGTTCGTAGAACTTGGTGGCGCCGTCGACGGTGACGATGATCTTCGACTCGTCCGAGGAGGCCAGTTCGCCGACGCCCCGGATGTTGAAGGACACGCCACCGACCCGGCCGGTGCCGATGCCCTGCACGCCGGGAACCATGTCGAACAGGTCGGCGGCGGTCGACGCCTGTTCCTTGTCGATGTCGTCCTGGTTCAGGACGGTGACGGCCTGCGGGGTGTCGATCGCGACGGTCTCTGTGCCGCCGAAGCCAAGGACGATCCGGCCAAGGCGGGTGAAAACGCCGCCGTCGGCGGTTTCGTCGACCGTCTCTTGGGCGGCAAGGGGCGCGGCCAGAAGCGCGGTCAGCGCGGTCGTGCAGAACAGTAAACTTTTCGAGTGGCCGACGCGCATGTCTTCCCCAATCGTGGTGATAATGATGTGTTGGAGCTGGCGCTTGGCTGGCTGGTGCCGATTTGCGCGAGTGTGACGCAGATCGCTTGTTGCACTGGTTAGAATGGCTGACTAAAGTCGTCAAGTATATCCGCCGCATGGCAGCATCCTGCGGCGCCCCAGCGAAGCCTGCGCATGGCGCGGCGAGCCAGGCTACGTGATACCCAACACCACAAGGACTCCGTTCTATGGATGCCAAGGCAGGCAGCTCGCCGCAGGCCCTTCTGCGCGCAATGAATGACAACCCCAAGGCGCGCCCGCGCGACCTCGCCGCTCAACTCGGCGTGACCGAGGCGGATCTGGTCGCCGCGCGTGTCGGGCAGGGCGCGACGCGAATCGACGCGACCCCCGATGCGCTGGTGCCGCGACTTGGCGCGCTGGGGCCGGTGATGGCCCTGACCCGCAACGAAAGCGCCGTCAGCGAAAAGACCGGCGTGTATGACAATTACAAATCCGGCGCCCATGCGTCGATGGTGCTGAATGGCGCGATCGATCTGCGGATCTTCCCGAATGCGTGGGTCCACGGCTTTGCGGTCGAGGTCGAGACGGACAACGGCGTGCGCCGCAGCTTTCAGGTGTTCGACGCCGCCGGGGATGCCGTGCACAAGGTGATCCTGCCGCTGGATGCCGACCCGACCGAGTGGCTGGCCATCCGCGACGCGCTGGCCACCGGCGATGCGTCGCAATCGCTGACGCTGCAGCCGCGCGAACCGGTCGAGGCGCCGAAGTCCGAGCCGGAAAAGCGCGACATCCTGCTGAAGGAATGGGAGCGGATGACCGACACCCACCAGTTCCTGCGGCTGACGGCCAAGCTGCGGATGAACCGGCTGGGCGCCTACCGCATCGCGGGCGCGCCGTGGGTGCGGCAGCTGGACCCCGCCGCGCTGGACACCGCACTAGAGACCTGTTCGGCGCAGGGCGTCGAGGTGATGGTCTTTGTCGGCAACCGTGGCTGCATCCAGATCCACACCGGGCCGCTGAACACGATGAAGAAGATGGGGCCGTGGCAGAACGTGCTGGACCCCGACTTCAACCTGCACCTGCGGTCGGACCATGTCGCCGAGCTTTGGGCGGTGGAAAAGCCCACCCGGCGCGGGCCCGCGCTGTCGATCGAAGGCTTCGACAAGGACGGGATGCTGATCCTGCAGGTGTTCGGCAGCCGGTCGGGCGAGACGGACCACCGCCCCGCCTTCGCCGAGGTGGTCGCGACACTCGAAAGCGTCCGGGCCGAGGCCGAGAAGGAGGCCGTCGCATGAGCTTTCGGATCACTTCCGTTCCCATCCTTGGCGCCGTTGCGCTTGCGGCTTTGACGGGCGGGGCGCTGGCGCAGGACGTGGCCCCGGGCGAGCGTGTGCTGTCGGTCGGCGGCTCGGTCACCGAGATCGTCTATGCCCTTGGCGAACAGGACCGCTTGGTCGCGCGCGACACCACATCCAGCTATCCCCCCGAGGTGCTGGAGCTGCCCGACGTCGGCTATATGCGTGCGCTGTCGCCCGAGGGCGTGCTGTCGGTGAACCCCGACCTTGTGATCGCCGAAGCGGGCAGCGGCCCGGCCGAGACGATCGACGTGCTGGAAGAGGCGGCGATCGAGTTCGTCGCGGTGCCGGACGGTTTCGACCGCGACACCGTGCGCGCCAAGATCGAGGCGGTGGCCGCCGCGCTGGACGTGGCCGAGAAGGGTGCTGCGCTGGCCGACGAGGTCGACGCCGCGCTGGCCGAGGCGATCCCCGCCGAGATGCCGGAGACGCCGAAGCGGGTGATGTTCATCCTGACCGCGCAGGGCGGTCGGATCATGGCCTCGGGCACCGACACCACGGCGGACGGGATCATCCGAATGTCCGGCGCGGTCAACGCGGTCGAGGGCTTCGACGGCTACAAGCCGGTCAGCGAAGAGGCGATCATCGCGGCAGCCCCCGACGTGATCCTGATGATGGACCGGGGCGGCGAACACGCCATGTCGGACGACGACCTGTTCGCGCTGCCCGCCGTCTCTGCGACGCCGGCAGCCGAAAGCCGCAGCGTCGTGCGGATCGACGGATTGCTGCTGCTGGGCTTCGGTCCCCGCACGCCGGACGCGGTGCGCAGCCTGCACGACGCGCTGTACGGCGGCGCCTGACCGATGGCGTCGACAGAGATCGGACCGGGGGCGGGGCGGATGCGCTCTGCCCCCGGCGCACGTTTGGCCGGGGATCGCAGCGCGCGGGCGCGGCTGGTGCTGGCCGGGCTGGCGGTGCTGTTGTGCGCCGTGGCGGTGGTCAGCCTGACGGTCGGTGCGACGGGCACCGCCTTGTGGCCGGTGCTCAAGGCGCTGGTGGCGGGCGAGCCGCTGGCGGCGCGCGACCGCATCGTGCTGCTGGACATCCGCCTGCCGCGCATGGCGATGGGGCTGCTGGTGGGCGGTGCGTTGGCGGTGTCGGGCGCGGTGATGCAGGGGCTGTTCCGCAACCCGCTGGCCGACCCCGGGCTGGTCGGCGTCAGCGCGGGCGCGGGGCTTGGCGCGGTGGGCACCATCGTTCTGGGCGGCCTGCTGCCAGCATGGATCGCGGCGCCCTTCGCGGGCTATCTTGTGCCGATTGCGGCCTTCGCGGGGGCGTGGATCACCACGCTGCTGCTGTACCGCGTGTCGACGCACCACGGGCGCACCTCGGTCGCCGTCATGCTGTTGGCGGGCATCGCGTTGCAGGCGCTGGCGGGGGCGCTGTCGGGCATTCTTGTCTACATGGCCAATGACGCGCAGTTGCGCGACCTGACGTTCTGGAACCTCGGATCGCTGGCCGGCGCGACGTGGAACAAGGTGCTGGCCGCCGGTCCGATCATCCTGCTGGCGCTGTGCGTCGTCCCGTTTCTGTCGCGCGCGCTGAACGCGCTGGCGCTGGGCGAGGCGGCAGCGTCGCACATGGGGGTCCCGGTGCAGCGGATGAAAAACATCTCGATCCTTTGCGTGGCGGCGGCGGCCGGGGCGGCGGTGGCGGTGTCCGGCGGCATCGGGTTTGTCGGGATCGTCGTCCCGCACCTGCTGCGGCTGGCCATCGGACCGGACCACCGCTTTTTGCTGCCCGCCTCGGCGCTGCTGGGCGGGGCGCTGCTGATCGCGGCGGACATGATCGCCCGCACCGTGGTCGCACCCGCCGAACTACCCATCGGCATCGTCACGGCGGTGCTGGGCGGGCCGTTCTTTCTGTGGATCCTGCTGCGCAACCGCGCGGCATTGGGGGGCTGATGCTGCACGCTGTCGGAATAGAGGTGGCGCTGGCGGGGACGCCGGTGCTGAAGGGCGTCGACTTCGAGGCGCGGGCGGGCGAGGTCACGGTGATCGCCGGGCCAAACGGATCGGGCAAGACGACGCTGCTGAAGGCGATGACCGGCGAGGTGCCGTATTCCGGCACGGTCACGCTGGACGGCGCGGACGTGTCGGCGATGAAGGGCTGGGAGCTGGCGGCGCGCCGGGGCGTGCTGCCGCAGGCGGGCCAGTTGTCGTTCCCGTTCACGGTGCTGGAGATCCTGCGCCTTGGCCTGCAGGCGGGCCGCATGGCGCGGCGAACCGAGTTGCCGGTGACGGCGCTAGACCGCGTGGGGCTGGCCGGCTTCGAGGGGCGGTTCTACCACGATCTGTCCGGCGGCGAGCGTCAGCGTGTGCAACTGGCCCGCGTGCTGTTGCAGGTCTGGGAGCCGGTGGCGGACGGGCGTCCGTCGTGGTTGTTGCTGGACGAGCCGGTGTCGGCGCTGGACATCGGCCACCAGCTGGAAGTGATGGAGATCGCCCGCGACTATGCCCGGCGCGGTGGCGGGGTGGTCGCGGTGATGCACGAGCTGAACCTGACGGCGATGTACGCCGACCGGCTGGCGCTGTTGCACGGCGGGCGGATGGCGCGGCAGGGACACCCGTCCGAGGTGCTGACCGACGACCTGCTGTCGCGCGTCTACGGCTGCCGGGTCCGGGTGAATGCGGTGCCGGACGGACCGGTGCCGTTCGTCCTGCCGCAGGCGGCGGGGATCTGACGCACCGGAGGTGCGTGACGTAAAAAGGTACGGGGCTCTGCCCCCGTCACACCTGTGGTGTGACTCCCCCGAGGTATTTCGGAAGAGAAGAAGCAGGCCGGGTGGGCCGCCTTTGGTCAGAGGGTAAGGACCACGCGGCGGTTGTCGACGGTCGCGACCGAAACCTCGGTGTCGTAGAGGGCGGACAGGACGTCGGGGGTCATGATCTCGTCCGAGGCGCCCTGCGCGTAGACGCGGCCGTCCTTCAGGGCGACGACGTGGTCGGCATAGGCGGCGGCGACGGTCAGGTCGTGCAGCACGACGACGACGGTGCGGCCCGCGTCGGCCTCTTCCCGCGCGATCTGCATGACGCGGCGCGCGTGGGCGAGGTCGAGGTTGTTCAGGGGCTCGTCCAGCAGGATCACGTCGGTGTCCTGTGCCAGCACCATCGCGATCAGCGCGCGCTGCCGCTGGCCGCCCGACAGCGAGTCGAGGTAGCGGCCGGCGAAGTCCCGAAGGTCCAGCCGGTCGATCGCGCGCGCCACGCGGGCATGGTCGAGGTCGGTGAGGCGGCCGTGGGAGTGCGGGTAGCGGCCGAAGGAGACGAGATCCTCGACCGTCAGCCGGGGACCGATCAGCGCGTCCTGCCGCAGGACCGACAGACGGCGCGCGAGATCGCGGTTGGGGTAGTCGGCCAGCGGTCGGCCATCCAGCAGCACCTCGCCACGGGTGGGGGCGACCAGCCGGCCGAGCGCGGACAGCAGCGTCGACTTGCCCGCCCCGTTGGGGCCGACCAGCGCGGTCAGGCGTGCGGTGGGCAGGGTGGTGGTGATGCCGTGCAGCACCGGGCTGCCGGTCAGGCTGACGTCGAGATCGCGAATGCCGATCATCTGCTGGCCTTTCGAAGGATGAGGTACAGGAACGCGAGGCCGCCGAGGGCCTCGATCACCACCGAGACAGAGGTCTGCAGGCGGAGCACGCGTTCGAACAGCGTCTGCGCGCCGACAAGGATCGTCGCGGCGATCAGCCCCGACAGCGGTAGCAGCACGATGTGGCGCCATGTGCCCGCGACCTGATTGGTCAGCGCGGCGGCGAGCAGGCCGAAGAACACGACCGGCCCGACCAGCGCGGTCGAGACCGAGACCAGCAGCGCCACCAGCGCCAGCAGGTGCCGCGCCTCGCGGTCGTGGTTGACGCCAAGGTTGATCGCCGTTTCGCGGCCAAGGGCGATGACGTCCAGCGTCCGGTGGCGGTAGATCAGCCAGCCGGTGACCAGCAGGGTGATCCCGGCGGCCAGCCATGTGAGGTCGGCGTTGACCGAGTTGAACCGCGCGAAGCTGGCGGACTGGACCACCGAGAATTCGGACGGGTCGATCATCCGGTTCAGCAGGCCGGTAAGGCTGCGGAACAGGACGCCGAAAATGATGCCGGTCAGGATCATCCGGCTGAGGTCGCGCGAGTTCCGCAGTAGCGTGCCGAACAGCAGGAAAGACGCGCCCAGCATCATGCCGGTGTCCAGCGCAAACTTGGAGAAGGGGTCGAGATAGGCGAAGCCAAGGCCCGTCAGGAAGAACACCAGCGCGGTCTGGATCAGCAGGTAAAGCGCGTCGAAGCCCATGATCGACGGCGTCAGGATGCGGTTGTTCGACAGGGTCTGGAACACCACCGTCGACACCGCGACGGCGACAGCCACGGTGATCAGCGCCAGCAGCTTGCTGCCACGGAACATCAGGATGAACCCGAGGTCCCCGCGCGCGCCGACCGCAAGGTAGGCGGCGGCAGCGGCGGCAAGGGCGCCGAGGGCAAAGAGCACGGTTTTATCGGGCAGGGCGCGGGCGAACATGAAGAAGCCAGAGGAAGACGACCGCGCCGACGACGCCAAGAACGGTGCCGACGGGGATCTCGAAGGGGAAGCGGATGAGGCGGCCGATGATGTCGCAGGCCAGCACCAGCCCCGCGCCCGAGGCGGCGACGATGGGCAGGGTGCGGCGCAGGTTCTCGCCCATCAGCCGCGAGACGATGTTGGGCACCACCAGCCCGACGAAGGGAATCATGCCGACGGTAACGACCGTGACGGCGGTCACGACGGACACGATGGCCAGCCCGATCGCCATGACCTGACCGTAGTTCAGGCCAAGGTTACGGCTGGCGTCTTCGCCGATGCCCGCGATGGTGAAGCGGTCGGCGTAAAGATAGGCCAGCACCGTCAGGCCGCCGGCGATCCAGAGGTATTCGTACCGGCCCAGCATGACGCCGGAGAACTCTCCGTTCATCCAGATCGAGATGTACTGGATCAGGTCCCGTTCGAAGGCAAGGAAGGTGGTCGCGGCGCCGATGATGCCGCCGTAGACGATGCCGGTCAGCGGCACCAGCAGCGGGTCGCGGGGCGGCAGGCGGCGCACCAGCGCAAGGAACCCGGCGGTGCCGGCCAGCGCGGTGGCGATGGCGGCCAGCATCTTAAGCCAGATCCCGGCGGCCGGGTACAGCAGGGTCACCGCGACAAGGCCGAAGCCTGCCGCCTGTCCGGTGCCGGCGGTCGAGGGTTCGACAAAGCGGTTGCGGACGAGCATCTGCATGATGACGCCCGACACCGCCAGACCCGCCCCCGCCAGCATCGCGGCGGCGGTGCGCGGCAGGCGGCTGACCAGCACAAGCCACGGGTCCCCGCTTAACGACGCGACCCCCGTGAGCACGCTCACGAGGGCCAGGGCCAGCAGTCCCGCGACGACAGTCAGCCGCGTGGCGATCACGAAGCGGCGCCGCCGAAGGCTTTTTCAAGCAGCTTGAGCGTGTTCATGGTCGAGGTATAGCCACCGCCCGAGATGTAGATGTCGGCGGCGTTCAGGTACACGACGTGGCCGTTCTTCCAAGCGTTGGTTTCGGCCACCAGCGCGTTGTCCAGCGTGGCCTGCGCGCTGTCACCCTCGGCGCCGATGGCGGCGACGCGGTCGATCACCAGCAGCCAGTCGGGGTTCGCCTCGGCGATGAACTCGAACGAGATCGCCTCGCCGTGGGTGGTGTCCTCGACGTCTGCGACCGCCTCTGGCAGGTCCAGCGCGCCGTGAATCCAGCCAAAGCGCGAGCCGCCGCCATAGGCCGAGATCTTCGGGCCGTTGGTCAGGATCATCAACGCGTTGCCCGCGCCTTCGGCTGCGGCTTTCGTGGCCTCAAGCTGGGTGTTCAGCGCGTCGGCCAGTTCGGCGGCCTTGTCTTCCAGCCCGAACAGCTTGCCGTAGGCGTCGAGACGGGCCAGCGTGGTGGCGTACTGGTCGCCGCCCATCGTGGTCATGTCGATGGTGGTGGCGTATTTCTGCAGCTCGGTCACCTGCGACGCGGACCGGCCACCGGCGACCACAAGGTCGGGCCCAAGGGCGTACAGCGCCTCGAAGTCGGGTTCGAACAGGGTGCCGATGTCGCCTTCGTACTGCGTAAGGTAGTCCACCATGATGTTGCCGATCGACGCGGCCACCGGAACGCCAAGCGCGTCCAGCGTGTCGAGCGCGGCCATGTCGTAGACGGCTACGGTCTCGGGCGCGGCTTCAAGTTCGACCGGGCCGGTCGCGGTCTCGATGGTGACGGGCTGGGCCAGCGCGGGCAGGGCAAGCAGCGCTGCGGCGGCAACCGTGGCAGTGAATGTGCGGAACATCGGGGACTCCTTGACTCGGCCCGTCTGGCGGGCGTTTCCGAGGCTTTTGCTAGGGTATTGTCGGGCTGGCGTCCAGTCACTATCCTGACAGAAACGCAAGGATATCCCCCATGCTGAAAACTTACGCGCGCTGGCCGACTGAAAATGCATCCAAGTATTTGCAGCAGCTGTGCAAGCACTTCGGCCATAAGGTCGAGGTTTCCTACACCCCGTCAGAGGGCCGGGCGGACCTGCCGATGGGGCCGTCGGTCATGACGGCGGATGCAGAGGCGCTGACCATCGAGGTCACCGCGCCGGACGCGGAGGGGCTGACGCGGGCCAAGGGCGTGATCGACAGCCATCTGAAGACCTTCGCCTTCCGCGAAGGGTTCGAGCGGATGCCGTGGGCCGACGAGGCGACGACGACGGCCTGAGCGGCGCAGGCGGGACAGCTGGCCCCCGATCCGGTAGTGTCGAGGCATGAGCGCCAAGGACTATGACTTCCGGGCGGCGACGCTGGACGATCTGCCGATGTTGCGCGCGTGGCAGGCGATGCCGCACGTTCGCGCGTGGTGGGAGGACGACGAACCCTATGACGCCGCGCATCTGAAAGACCCGCGCGTTGTCCGGTTGATCGTGTCGCATGGCGGGCGGCCTCTTGCGTATATTCAGGACTATACCGTGCACGGCTGGGACGGGCATCCTTTCGCCCATCTGCCCAAAGGGTCGCGTGGCATCGACCAATACATCGGCGATCCCGCGATGGTCGGCGTCGGGCATGGCACGGCGTTCATCGCGGCGCGGATGCGGGCGCTGTTCGACGCGGGCGCGCCGGTGATCGCGATAGATCCGCATCCCGACAACGCCCGGGCCATCGCCGTCTATCACAAGGTGGGGTTCAGACCCGAGGGCCCTGCGCGTGAGACGAAGTGGGGCCTGATCCTGCCGATGGTGGCGTATCCCTGATCCGTCGGCAGCCGCCTAGCGAAAGCGCGACGGCCGGAACGGCGCGGGGTCGACGAACGGCGTCTCGCCCCCCATCATCTCGGCGATCAGGCGGCCCGTGGCGGGGCCCATCGTCAGACCTTGGTGGCCGTGGCCGAAGGCGTACCAGATGCCGTCGCGGTCCGGCGACGGGCCGATCACGGGCAGCATGTCCGGCGTGCAGGGGCGACCGCCCATCCACGGCTTTGGATCTGCAGGCTCGCCGATGGGGAACATGCGGCGGGCGATCTTCTCGGCCTCGGTGATCTGGACCGGGGTCTGCGGAGTCTCTAGCCGGCCAAGTTCCGCGCCGGTGGTCAGGCGGATGCCGCGTTTCATCGGGGCGATCAGGAAGCCGGTTTCAAGGTCGGCGACCCAGTTGTTCAGGGGGCGGTTGCCTTCGCCCTTGAAGTGGCGGTGATAGCCGCGCTTCACGAACAGCGGCGGTTTCCACCCCAGCTTTGCCACGACCTTGTCGGTCCACGCGCCGGTGGCGACGACCACCTTGTCGGCGGCGGCGATCTCGGTGCCGTTCGACGACAGGACCCAGCGGTCCTTGACCTTGGCGATGTCGGTGACGTCGCCGGTGACCAATGTTCCGCCCGATGCGACGAAGGCGTCTGCATAGGCCGCGACCAGTTCGCCGGGGTCGCGCACCGACCATGTGTCGGGCCAGTGGATCGCGCCGGTGAAGCGTTCCTGAAGGTGCGGTTCCAGCGTGGCGACCTCGTCGCCGGACAGGCGTTCGAAGGGCACGCCGAAACCGTCGTGGTTTTCCTTGGCGTGGGCCAGTCCACCGGCCAGCCCGGCGGGGGTGCGGTACAGGTCGTACCAACCGTCGCGGCGGATAAGGTCGTCCGCCACCTGTCCGGCCCAGTCGATCTGGCGACCGTGTTCGGTCAGCGAATGCTCGATCAGCGTCGCGTAGGCTTGCGTCGCCTTCGCGTGGCGTTTCGGGGCCGAATTCCACCAGTAGCTTGCCAGCCCGCGCGCCACGCCGGGCAGGGCGGTGGTGTGATAGCGGATGTCGATGCCCCGGCGCATCAGCACCGACAGGATCTTCGACACCGAGCGGGGAAAGGCATAGGGCGCCACCGCCTCGCGCTGGATGATGCCCGCCGGACCGAAAGAGGCCCCGTTGGCGGGGCCTCCCTTGTCGATCAGCGTCACGGTCCAGCCCTTGCGGGCCAGGTGAAGGGCGCAGGAGGTGCCGACGAAGCCGGCACCGATCACTGCGACCGAACGGTCTGCTGTCATTGTCTTCCCGATCTTCAGGCGGCCATCGTCCGCTGCGGTGTGGTCAGGTCGGCGAAGTTGTCGCGGATGTATTCCGCCGCGCGCAGCGCCAGTGCCGAGATCGTCGGGGTGGGGTTCACCACACCGCCGGTCGCCAGCACCGAGCCGTCGACGATGAACATGTTCGGCACGTCCCAGGACTGGTGCCACCCGTTGACCACCGAGGTCGCGGGGTCGTCGCCCATCCGGCAGGTGCCGATCATGTGCCACGCGGGTGTGCGGTACACGCCGTCTTCATCGCGATAGTCGTTCAGCGCGATGTCGAAGGCCCCGCAGGCCTCGCCGATCTCCTGCAAACGGTCGAGCATGTAGTTCATCATGCGCTTGTCGTTCTCGCCGGGTTCGTAGTGCATCTTGATGACGGGGATGCCATCCTCGTCGGTGACGCTGTCATCCAGATACACGCGGTTTTCCGGGTTGGGAAGGTCGTCGCCGATGGCGAACAGCCCGATCGAGTGGCCGAACCGCTTTTCCATCCAGTCGTGATGCTCGGCGCCCCACGGGGCTTTGGTGCCGCTCATCCAGCCGGTGGCCAGTTCGCCCGCCGAGGGGGTCGAGGTGGTGCAGTTGAAGTTGAAGCCGTTGACGAACCCGCGGCTGGTGTCGGTTTCCGCGAATTCGCGCCCGAGGACCGAGGCGACATAGCCCATCTGACCGTCGACCTGTTCGTCGACCCAGATCTGCGCCGAGACAAGCGTGTGGTGCAGCAGGTTGCGGCCCACCATGTCCGACGAGTTGGCGATGCCCGACGCCAGCAGCAGGCGCGGGGTGCCCACGCCGTTGGCCGCGACGATGACGATCTTGGCGGTGACCTCGTGGATCTCGCCGGTCAGGCGGTCCTTGAACCGCGCGCCGGTGGCGCGGCCGTCGGTGCCGGTCAGGATCTTCAGCACCCGAGCGTGGGTGCGCAACTCGGTCCCGGCGGCCAGCGCCTTGGGCCAGACGGATTCCGCATACAGAGTCATCGACCCGCGCGGACAGCCGTTGCACAGGCCGCAGTTGTTGCAGGCCGGGCGGCCGTCGTAGTCTTCGGAAATCACGCCCGCCTCGGCGGGCCACCAATGCCAGCCCAGCTTGTCGAACCCTTCGGCCAGCTTCTGCGCCGGCTTGGTGAAGGGCAGCGGCCCGGTCGGGCATTCGGGGCGCGGCGGCATCGCCGGGTCGCCCGACAGGCCCGAGGTGCCAAGAATGGCGTCGACGCGTTCGTAGAACGGCGCGATGTCCTCATAGGCGATGGGCCAGTTCGGCTGCAGTCCGTGCTCGTCCCCCTTGCGGAAATCCGACGGGCGATAGCGCGGCCAGATCGCGCCGTAAGCGTTGGTCGAGCCGCCCACCGCGTTCCACATCAGCGGCTGGCTGCTGTCGGTCTGCATCTCGTAGTCGTCGGGATGGTCGCGCTGGGTGATGTCGGGGTTCCAGTTGGTCGCCCGCTGCCATGACCAGTTGGTGTGGTTGTGCACGAACTCGTTCTTCTCGACCCAGCCGCCCTGTTCAAGGCACAGGACGTCCAGCCCGGCCTGCGACAACACCAGCGCCGACAGCGCGCCCGTGGCGCCCGATCCGATGATGAGAACGTCGCGTTCGGTTTCGGTGCTCATCGCTGTAGCCCCCATTTCTCGGTCTTCACGGTGTCGAGGTTCAGCCCCGAGGTATCCACGGGTTTCACCTGATCGGTCGGGATGTAGTGGCCCCGGTTGTGGCGCGGGGTCTGCGTGGCGCGGTCGAACTTGGGCAGGTCGTAACCCGACAGGTGCGGGCGGATCTTGTAGGGCGTGCCGTTCGCGTCGATCAGCATCACGATGACGGGGCTTTCGTAATAGGCCTGAAACGCAGCGTCGCGCAGCCAGCCGAAGCGGCCCGGATCGGACGCTTCCAGCGATTTCACCGCCTCGACCCGTTCCGCCGGTTCCATCCCGGCCCACGGCGCTCCGATCTTGTTCAGCGTCTGGGCCAGCGCGGTCAGCGCCGGTTCGCCGTTCTGCTCGATCAGCCGCTCGACCAGCGGGAACTGAATCCCGACGACCGAGGCCTTGGGCCAGCCGTTGCCGCCGGGCAAAAGCTCGTCCACGAAAGCGGCAAGCGCGTCGGCAAGCTGTGCCAGCGCAACGCCCTTCGTTCCGTCATGTACCGTCATTCTACCGTTTCCTTTTCCGGCTCTATCCGAAATGGGGGAGGGGAACCGAAACCGAGCGGACCTCGGTCATCGCTTCCAGTGTGTGCTTGCCGCCGATCCGGCCGATGCCCGACTTGGTGCCGGACCCGCCGCCGAAGGGCATGTGGATTTCCCAGTAGGTCGTGCCCTCGTTGATGTTCACGATCCCGGCGGACAGTTCGCCCGACATCGCCATCGCGGTTTCGATGTCGTTCGAGAAGATCGACATCGACAGGCCGTACTCGGTGTCCTTCGCCACCCGCATCAGCTCTGCGTCGTCGCCAAGGGCGATCACCGGAACGATGGGGCCGAAGGTCTCTTCGCGGGCGATCCGCATCTCGGGGGTGACGCCGTCCAACACGGTGGGGGCATAGAACAGGTCGCTGCCCGCCTCGGGAAGGGCCTTGCCGCCAGCCAGCACGCGGGCGCCGTCGGCGATGGCCTCGGTGACGTGCTGCGCAACTTTCGTGGCGACGGCCGCGTTGTTCAGCGGCCCCATCGTCGTGCCTTGGTGCATCGGGTCGCCGACGACATGGGCGCGGGCGTGTTCCGCGATCTTCTCGGCCAGCGGCGTGGCCACGTCGACATGCGCCAGCACGCGGCCGGTGGCGGCGCATATCTGACCCGCGTTGCCAAAGGCCCCGTCCGCCGCGGCCGCAGCCGCCTTGTCCAGATCGGCGTCGGCGCGCACGATCATCGGGCCGTTGCCGCCCAGTTCCAGCAGCATCGGCTTGCCCGCGCCGCGTTCCGCGATGCGCTTGCCGGTGGCAGCCGAGCCGGTGAAGCCGATGGCGTGGGTGCCGGGGTTCACGACGATCTCGTCCCCGACGGTCGCGCCTTCGCCCAGCACAAGGTTGATCAGGCCCTCGGGCAGCCCGGCTTCGGCCAGCACCCGCATGAAGGCCACCGCGACAAGCGAGGTGGTCGGCGCAGGCACCCAGACCACGGTGTTGCCGGTGGCGATGGCGGGGGCGAGGTATTCGGTCGGGATGTTGACCGGGAAGTTCCACGGCGTGATCACCGCGTAGACCCCGCGCGGGAAGCGGCGGGTGATGACCTGCCGGTTCGGCGTTTCGCCGGGGATCGTCTCGCCGGTCATGTACTTGACCAGTTCCGCGTTCATGCGGAAGCCATCGGCGGCCTTGCCGACCTCGCCCATCGACTGGGCCAGCGGCTTGCCCTGTTCCATCGACAGCACGCGGGCAAGGTCTTCGAGGTTGGCGTCGATCGCGTCGGCCAGCTTCACGCACAGCGCGGCGCGGTCCCACAGCGGAACCTTGGCCCACGCGGGCTGCGCCGCGTTCGCGGCTTCGATGGCCCGGTGCGCCGTCGCGCGGCTGCTTGCGGGAAGCAGTGCGATGGTTTCGCCGGTGGCGGGGTTTACGACCGGGAAGGTGCCGCTTTCCGCGTTTTCCCACGCGCCGCCGATGAAATTCGCGGGGGTGTCCGCAAGGGCGGGCAGGTCCGCCGCCATGATCTTTGCCTGCTCGTTCATGCCACGACCTTTCCGGCTTCCTTGAACCATTTCCCGCCGATCACGCAGCCCTCGGCGAACAGGCGTTCCTCCACGGTGACGATCTCGCCCCGGACGTCTTCCAGATCGAAGCTGCCCTTCTTCATAGACAGCACCGACACGTCGCCCGGGGTCCCCGGCTTCAGCGACCCCAGTTCGGGCCGCCGGATCGCGTTGGCGGGCGTTTCGGTGGACGAGCGGACGATCTCGGACAGGCTCATGCCCAGTGGCAGGAACTTGGTCAGCGAGGTGACCTGATCATAGGCCGGGCCTTCGATGCACAAGGCGTGCACGTCCGACGAAATCACGTCGGGCGGGAAGTCGTTCGCCATCATGCCGCGCGCGGTTTCCCAGCCGAACGAGCCCATGCCGTGGCCGATGTCGAAGATCACGCCGCGTTCGCGGGCGGCCAGCACGGCGGGTTTCACCTGTCCATCGCCTGTCAGGGGCGAGTTCGGGAAGGGACGGAAGCAGTGGGTCAGCACATCGCCGGGGCGCAGCATGTCGACCACCGCCTCGTACGAGGGGGGCGGTTCGTCGATGTGGCACATCAGCGGCAGGCCGGTCTCGTCGGCGACCTGAAGTGCGACGACCAGCGGGTCGATCCCCGTGGGGCCAGAGGCGTGCTTGCCGATACGGACCTTGATCCCGATGATGTTGTCGGGGTCGGACTTGGCCACTTCGACGGCCTCGCGCGGGGCCATCAGCCGCCAGTCGTGGCTTTCGCCGACCATCAGGTTCTTCGAAAAGGCAAAGATGCCGGCGAAAGAGACGTGCAGATACACGAGAATCCGCGCGGTCGCGGGTTCGATGACGTGTTTCTTGAAGCCGGGATAGTTGCCGGGCCCGGCGCTGCCGGTGTCGACGGCGGTGGTCACGGCCGAGGTCTTGGCGAACATGTCCGCGTCGATCCCCAGCGAGGTGCCGCCCCAGTAAACGTGAGTGTGCAGGTCGATCAGGCCGGGGGTCACGATCAGCCCGGACAGGTCAGAGACCTCCTTCGCATCGCCGGTCAGGTTGGGACCGATGGCGGCCACCTTCCCGTCCTTAAGCGCAACGTCCTGCACGCCGTCGATCCCTTGGGCGGGGTCGATCACGTGCCCGTTGCGAAGGAGAAGGTCGAAACTCATACAATGTTCCTTTTCGTTGTCTTTATTCTGCACGGCGGTCGTGCCGCCGCTTGTCCCCGCAATGCGCGTCAGAGAGCCACGCCGCTTTCGCTGTCGAAGCGATAGACGCGGTGCGCCGGGGCCGTGAGTTTCACCTCGGACCCTTGCCCGATGCCGTCGATCTCGTTGGCGGTGGCCTTGACCATCTGCCCGTTGACCATGACGTCGAGGAAATAGTGGGGCCCCGCCGGTTCGATCAGGGCGACGTTGCCGGTGACGGCATAGGCGTCGGACGCGTCGGCGGAGCTGGCGGGCGTCAGGTCCTGCGGGCGCAGGCCCATCAGGATCTTGCTGTCGGCTCCCGGCAGCAGGTTCATCTTCGGCGAGCCGATGAACTCGGCCACGAAGCGGTTGGCCGGGTTGCGATAGACCTCCATCGGTTCCGCGAACTGTTGAAGATAGCCGTTCGACAGCACCGCGATGCGGTCGGACATCACCATCGCCTCTTCCTGATCGTGGGTGACGAACAGCACGGTCAGTCCCAGCTCGCGCGCCAGCCGCTTGATCTCGGTCCGCATGTGGACCCGCAGCGAGGCGTCGAGGTTCGACAGCGGTTCGTCCATCAGCAGCGCGGCGGGGTTGCGCACGATGGCGCGGCCCACGGCGACGCGCTGGCGCTGGCCGCCCGACAGGTCGGACGGGGCGCGGTCCAGCAGGGCCGACAGGCCCAGCGTCTCGGCGGCCCATTTGACCTGTGCCTCGATGGTCTGGGTGTCGACCTTCAGCCGCTTCAGCGGGAATGCGATGTTCTCGCGGACCGACATATGCGGGTAGAGGGCATAGTCCTGAAACACGAGCGCGATGTTGCGGTCGCGCGAACTGCGCTGCGCCATGTCGGTGCCGTCGAACCGGATCTGCCCGTCGCTGATCGGTTCAAGTCCGGCGACGCAGAACAGCAGCGTGGACTTGCCGCAGCCCGAGGGCCCGAGAAGCGACACGAACTCTCCCTCGCGGATGTCGAGGTTCAGGCCATGCAGGACGCGGGTGGTGCCGTAGTCCTTGATGACGTTGTCGATGGTGATGGAAGCCATTGGACTACTCCTCAGCCTTTGACCGCGCCGGACAATGCGCCCTGCACGAGGTAACGTTGGAAGACGAACGCGATGATCACGGGCGGCAGGACCGACAGCACAGAGGCCGCGAACATCGGCCCGTACTCGTGGAACCGCGCCTGCTGCAGAAAGCCGGACAGGACGACGGTGATCGTCTGGCTGTCGGGCGTCGAGGTCAGGATCATGGCAAACAGGAACTCGTTCCAGCTGACGAGGAAGCCGAAGATCGCGGCTGCCATGATGCCCGGCCGGATCACCGGCAGAAGCACCTTGGTCATCATCTGGAAATTGGTGCAGCCGTCGATGCGCGCGGCGGCATCAAGGCTTTTCGGGATGCCCTCGAAGGTGGATTTCATCATCCACGACACCAGCGGCAGCAGGATCGACAGGTGCGCGATGACCATGCCGGTCCGCGTGTCGATCAGGCCAAGCGTGCGGTAGATGACGAAGAAGGGCAGCACCAGCGTCAGCGCCGGGGTCATGCGGGTGAACAGCATGGCCCACAGCCCGGCCTGGAACACGCGGGCGCGGGGCCAGCGGGCGAAAACGTAGCCCGCGAAGGGCGCGATCGCCAGAGCTACCGCCACGGTGATCGCACCGATGATGAAGCTGTTCATCAGCGACAGCGGCACGCGGCGGGCCTGCACCGAGGTGGTGCCGCCGTCCGGGAACAGTACGGCCTTGAAGTTGTCCAGCGTGAAGCCCGAGGGGATCGCCGAGGGCGGGGTGCGGATCAGGTCGCTGGCGGGGGTCAGGCTCATCATCACCAGCAGCAGCACGGGCACGGCCGACCAGATGAAGATCAGCGCCACCAGCAGGCGAAAGCCGATGTCCGACAGGATCGCGCGGGTGCGCGGCGACAGCACCGGGTCGCGCGGCGGCGGCGGCGTGATGCTGTAGGGGCGGCGGATGCGCTGGGTGGTGGTGTCCGGCGTCGTGGCGACGGCGGCGGCGCGCGCCTTGCGGCGGCGCGGGCTGAGCACGAAGACATAGACGATGGCCAGCAGGAACGACAGGCCGGTCAGGATGTACAGCATCGCCGCGCCCTGGCCGAAGCGCAGGAACTGGAACGAATAGACATAGCCCAGCCACGCGAAGACGGTCGTCGCCTCGCCCGGGCCGCCGCCGGTCATGATCATGATGATGTCGAAGGCCATCAGCGCGTTGATCGTGGCGATGATCGACACGAACAACAGCGTGGGTTTCAGCCACGGCAGGGTGATCTGGAAGAACCGGGTGACCGGACCGGCGCCGTCCAGCATCGCCGCCTTGTGCAGGCTTGCGGGCATCGACTGCAGCCCGGCAAGCACCATCAGCGCGGTCAGCGGCGTCTGGTTCCAGACGTGGGTCAGCGCGACAAGGTTCAGCGCGCGGGTATTGTTGCCCAGCCAGGGCGTGGCAAGGAAGCCCAGCCCGAGGTCATGCAAAAGGCCGTTCAGCGTGCCGATGTCGCCCGCGTAGATGAACGACCACAAAACGCCGATGGACACCGGGGCCATCGCCCACGGCACCAGCATCACCGACCGCATGAAGCCGCGGCCGCGGAAGGCCTTGTTCAGGACCAGCGCCATCACGATGCCCAGCACCGTGGTCAGCACCATCGAGAAGCCGACGAAATAGATCGTCCGGTAGAACGCGCTCCAGAAGCTGTCCTGCGCGATCACCGTGCGGAAGTTGTCCAGCCCGACGAAGCTGGTGCGCTTGGTGATCGGGTTGGATTTGTGCGTGGCAAGCCAGATCGAATAGGCCAGCGGCAGGCCGACCACCAGAAGCACCAGCAGCAGGGTCGGCGCGGTGGCGAGATAGGCGAACAGGGGCGGCCGTGCGCGGCCACCGCCTTTGCGGCGGCGCGGGGGGCGGGGGACGGCCCGGGCTTCGGTTTCCACAGCGGTCAAATCGGTCTCCTGGGGCGGCGGCGCGGGGATTTGGGGCTTGTGCCGCCGGGCCCAGGGAGAGAGGCCCGGCGGAATGGCTTGCCGAAAGCAAGCCGTAGCGTCGAGGCGGGCGCGCGAGAGGAAGACCGCGCCCGAACCCTTGGCTGTCTTACTGGTACTCGGCCTTCAGGCCTTCCGCCTGCTCGGCCAGAGCCGCGACAAGGCTGTCGGTGTCGCCGGCGCCGCGGATGTATTCCTGTACGCGCTGCATCATGAACAGGTCCCATTCCGAGAACCAGATTTCCTTGGCGATGCTGCGCGAGGTGGCGTTGCCGATCTGCTCGTTGGTGACGTCCAGATCGCGCCATTCGCGGAAGCTGGCGACCACGTCCGGGTCGGCCATCAGTTCGCGGTGGGCAGAGCCCAGACCGAAGGCCAGCGCCCACTTTTTGCAGACATAGTATTCGCCGTCCGACGCTTTGCCGCCGAAGAACTGCAGCATGTCCCAGACGCGTTCGGGATCTGCGTTGGCGCCCATCATGTAGGTCGCGGTCCAAGCGAAGGTCGACTGCGTCGCACCCGGCATCAGCGCGTTCTGCACCTTGCCCGCGATCTGCGACAGCTCGGGGTTGTTGAACACGGCCTGGTTATAGTCGTGGTGGAAGGTGAAGACATGCGCCCCCGACGAGAAGGCGGGCACGCCCTCGTTCGGTTGGGTCATGATGTCTTCGACGACAAGACCTTCCTCGTACAGGGTGCGGTACATTTCCAGCACGCGGCGCAGGGCGGGCTCGTCGACGAAGTTGCCTTCGGCATCGAACACCTGCGCGCCCTCGGCGTACCAAGAGCCGAACAGCGACCACGACAGTTCCGGCCAGCCCTGACCCCACGCGCCGTTGAACGGGGCGTCGGAAATGCCGTCGGCCTTCAGCTTGCGGCAGGCGTCCAGCAGTTCCTCGATGGTGGTGGGAACTTCCAGCCCGGCCTGTTCCAGCGCCTCGGCGTTGTACATGAACGCAAGGTGCCCGGCGTAGTAGGGCATCGCGGCCAGACGGCCATCGGGCAGCGACAGCGAGTTCAGCGACGCCGGGTACAGGCCTTCCTTGATCTCTTCGACGCCCGGAAGACCTTCAAGGTCGCGGGTCCAGCCGGCGATGTTCCAGCGGGCGACGCGGTCTTCCTCGCCGTACAGCATGTCGATCTGCTCGCCGCCGATCAGACGGGTTTCGGCGATCGGGTGGTATTCACCGCTGACGAGTTCGTAGTTCACGTTCTCGGTGTAGAGCTCTTCGAAGATGCCGACGTTTTCCTCGACCATCTGCGGCTGGAACTGCCAGCCGATGAACGAGATCGCCTCGGCGGGCTGGGCGAAGGCGCTGCGGCCAAGCATCGTGGATGCGCCAAGCGCGGCAGCACCGCCCTGAAGCACCTGCCGCCGCGAGGCGAGAAACTGGTCCAATTTGGTATTCATGAGAGAACTTCCCTTGCTGGAGATGGCTGTCGTCCCGACGTTTCCCGCCGGTTGTCTTGCCTTCGAGCTTGGAAGTTTCTGAAAGTCGCTCAATTAAAAATTTGCATTTTTGGATCAAAATAGCTGTGAGGTTCGCTATCTGACCAAAAAACGGACGACCTGCTGCACAAAATTTTACATTTTTGTATCAGTCTGCCAGCGGGCGGCGGTCGTCGGGATCGATGTGCGACACGAACTGCTGCTTCAGTCGCCGCAGCGACTCTGCCGCCAGCGTCTTCGACCGAATCGCGGCGCCGAACGAGATCAGGTCGATCGCGAACAGCATCGAGTACCGGGCTGACGTCGGCCCGAGGACGTCGCCGTCGTCGTGGGTTTCCACCGGCAGCCCCAGGTCGGCGGCCTCTTGCATACTCGTGTTGGGTGGGCAGATCGCGATGCAGTAGGCGCCGTATTCCTGCGCGATCCGCATCGCCTCTAGCTCGGCACGGTTGTTGCCGCCCAGCGAGCAGCACAGCACCACGTCGTCACGGCTGGTGGTTGACGCGAACATCGACTGCATCACGCCGTCGCGGCAGGGGATCACCTTCATGCCCAGCCGGAACAGCCGGTTCTGGACCTCTTCGATCAGCCACGAAGACACGCCGCCGCTGCCGAAGGCATAGATCACCCGCGCGCCCAGCAGGCGGTCGATGGCTTTTTCGATCAGTTCTTCGGGGATGCGCATCGCGTCGGCGACCCCGTTCTGCGCCCGCATCGCCGCCTGTTCGCGCATCGCCTCGAAGGTGGTGGGCGGCGCCGGTTCTTCAAGATAGCGTGCGCCGACCCGCATCGCGCCCATGACCTTCAGCTTCATGTCCCGCAGCCCGTCGCATCCTGTGGCACGGCAAAAGCGGGTGATGGTCGGGGCCGAGACGCCGATCCACGGCACGAGATCCTCGATCGGCTTTTCCACGAATAAGCGCGGGTACGAGATGATGGCCGTGGCGATCTTCTGCTGTGTCCTCGACAGGGTCGGCATCATCTGGTGGATGCGCCCAAGGACGTCGGAATTCAGGTCGGGCTGGCCCGGTTCGGCCTGTGCGTTCGTCATCGCGGGATCTCCGGTCCCAAGCCGTCGGATGCGTCAGGCAACAGGATGGCTCGTTCGGGAAGCGTGGTTAGCACAGTCGGTTGCTTTGGCGAACAGTTTTCGTCCCGGCATGCTGCCGTCAGGCGGACAGCAGGTCCGAGATCCGGGTCGCGGCCTCGCGGATGGCGGGTTCAAGGCGGTCGCCGTGCTCGGCGGTAAAGCGGTTCAGCGGCCCGAACACCGACAGCGTCAGGGCGACCTTTCCCTGCCGGTCGCGCAGCGGCACCGCGACCGCCCCGATGTCGGGCTCGGCGTCGCCCGCATTGCGCGCAACGCCGTCGGCGCGGATGCGATCCAGTTCCGGTTCCATCGCGTCCAGCAGGGCGGGAAGCTCCGCCGCGGGCGTCTCGCCCGTGCGTTGGGCCAGCGTCGCGCGCTCGGTCGGCGACAGCTCTGCCAGCCACAGCCGCCCCTGTGCCGAGTTCAGCAGGCTAAGCGTCGTGCCGGTGCGGATGCTGACGGTGATCGGCCGTTCGGCGGTGGCGACCAGCGCGCAGGTCGGGCCCTGTCGCGACAGGCGGCAGACCATCACCGATTCGTTCAGGCGGTCGCGCAGTTCGTCCAGGATCGGCTGAATGCGGCGCAGGGCGGGGTTGGTCTGTTCCGCCAGCGCGCCCAGTTCTATCAGCCCCGTGCCCAGCCGATAGGCCCCGCGCCGCACCGCGTGCAGCGCGCCGGCGGCTTCCAGCGTGGCAAGGAACCGATGGGCCGTCGCCGCGTTCAGGCCCAGTTCTTTCTGGACCAGCGCGGCGGTGATCTCGGGCCGGTCGGCGGTGAACAGGCCCAGAATCTCGAACCCGCGCAGCAGCGATCCATTCAGCGGTGTGCTCATCCACCCCCCCCCCGTGGCGCGACCCGGATTGACTCGGGTGCGGCATAAATCATAATATGAATTAACTTTCTCAAATATTGAGATGAAGTCAAGGGGAGGAGCGAAATGCGCGACGACAGCAACGCCGAGACGACGGCAGGGGCCACAACAATCACCGCGGGCGCAGGGCTGCTGACGCGGCTTGGACAACTGGGTGTCGACGTGATCTTTGCGAACTCCGGCACCGACTTTCCGCCGATCATCGAAGGTCTGGCCGAGGCCAGCGCGCGCGGCATGAAGCTGCCCGAGGCCATCGTGATGCCGTTCGAAAGCGCGGCGATGGGCATGGCGCACGGCTATTACCTTGCATCGGGCCGCCCGCAGGCGGTGATGGTGCACACGAACGTCGGGCTGGCGAATGCCTCGATGGGCGCGATCAACGCGGCGACGGAACAGGTGCCGGTGCTGCTGATCGGCGGCCGCACGCCCACGCTGGAACGCGGCCGCTTTGGCGTGCGCACCGTGCCGATCGGCTGGGGGCAGGAAATGCTCGACCAGACCGCGCTGGTGCGCGAGGCGTGCAAGTGGGACTATGAACTGCGCTTCCCGGAACAGGTCTATGACGTGATGGACCGCGCGCATGGCATCGCGACCTCCAGCCCCAAGGGGCCGGTCTATGTCAGCCTGCCGCGCGAAGTGCTGTGCGAAACCATCCCGGCCGACCGGGGCCGCCGCCGTCCGCAGATGCAGGCGGGCGCCGTGGTGCCGCCGCAATCCGAGATCGACCTTGCCGCCGACTACCTTGCCGAGGCGAAGTCGCCGGTGATCTTCGCGCAGCGCGGGGCAGGGGACGAACATGCCTTCGGGGCGCTGGCCGAGATGGCCGAGGAATGGGGCATCCCGGTGTGCCAGTACTGGGCCGTGCAGCTTGCGATCCCGACCGATCACCCGATGGCCGCCGGTCCCGACCCCAAGCCGCTGCTGGCCGAGGCGGACGTGGTTCTTGTGATCAACAGCCTTGCACCGTGGGCGCCCGACGTGGCCGAGCCGCGCGAAGAGGCGCAGGTGATCCAGATGGGCCCCGACCCGCTGCACAGCCGGACAGGCGTGCGCAACTTCCGCTGCGACCTTGGGCTGGTGGGCGAGACCGGCGATTCCATCCGCGCGCTGAAGGCGGCGATGGATGCGCGTCTGTCGGGCCGGAAGGCGCGCAACGAAAAACGCGCCGCCACGGTGGCGAAACGCAACGAAGCCGACCGCGAGGCCCGGCTGCGCGCCGCAGACGCGGGCCGTGATGCACCGCAACTGACGAAAGCATGGGTGGCCAAGGCGCTGTCCGACGCGATCGACGGTGACGAGGCGACGGTGTTCTCGGAACTCGGCTGCCCGATGGGGCCGATGACGCTGGGCCATTCCAAGGCGTGGTATCAGGAACCCCATTCCGGCGGGCTGGGCTGGAGCTTCCCGACCGCGCTGGGCTTCAAGATGGCCGATCCTGACCGAACCGTGATCGCGACGATGGGCGACGGGTCCTACATGTTCTCGAACCCGGTGGCGTGCCACCAGATTGCCGAGGCGAAAGGACTGTCGGTCGTGCTTGTCGTGCTGAACAACACCGAGTGGGGCGCCGTGCGCCAGTCCGTCGTGGGGCTGTACCCGAACGGCTATGCCGCCCGGGCGAACGAAATCCCGCTGACCGCACTGGAACCCAGCCCCGATTTCGTCCGCGTCGCGCAAGCCAGCCGGGCGTGGGCCCGCAAGGTCTCGACCGCTGACGGGTTCGAAACCGCGCTGGCCGAGGCATTGGCCCACACCCGCGCCGACAAGGGTCTGGCGCTGATCGAAGTTTCCATCGGGCGCGACTGACGCGACCCGCAGACTGCACCTTTGGAGGAGGATACCCCCTTGAAGATCGACCTGTTCATCGACGGCCAAGAAGCCGAAGCCGTCAGCAAACGGACCTTCGACCGGAAGAACCCGGTCACCGGCGCCGTCGCCACCACCGCGCCCGCCGCCGGCAAGGCCGACGTCGACCGTGCCGTGGCCGCCGCCGATGCCGCCTTTGCCAGTTGGTCGAAGACCGGCCCGTCCGAGCGGCGCGCGCTGCTGAACAAGGCCGCCGACGAGATGGAGGCGATGACCGACGAGTTCATCTCGGCCTATGTCGACGAGGTTGGCTGCACCGGCCCGTGGGCCGGGTTCAACGCGATGTTCGCGGCCAAGATCCTGCGCGAGGCGGCGGCGATGACCACCCAGCTGAAGGGCGAGGTCATCCCGTCCGACAAGCCGGGCACGCTGGCGATGGCGCAGAAGAAGCCGGTCGGCGTTCTGGTCGGCATGGCGCCGTGGAATGCGGCGATCATCCTAGGCGTCCGCGCCGTGGCGATGCCGATTGCCTGCGGCAACACGGTGATCCTGAAAGCGTCCGAGAAATGCCCGCGCGTTCACATGCTGATCGGCGAGGTGTTCCGCCGCGCCGGTCTGCCGAACGGCGTGCTGAACGTGGTGACTCACTCGGCCGAGGACGCGCCCGAGGTGGTCAGCGCCCTGATCGCGCACCCGAAAACCCGCCGCATCAACTTCACCGGTTCGACCCGCGTGGGCCGCATCATCGCCGAACAGGCGGGCAAGCACCTGAAGCCCTGCCTGCTGGAACTGGGCGGCAAGGCGCCGCTGGTCGTTCTTGAGGACGCCGACATCGACGCGGCGGTGAACGCCGCCTGCTTCGGCGCTTTCATGAACCAGGGCCAGATCTGCATGTCGACCGAGCGGGTGATCGTGGACGACAAGATCGCGGATGAGTTCGTGAAGAAATTCACCGAGAAGACCGCGGGTCTGCCGGTGGGCAAGCCGACCGAGCAGGTCGTGATCGGGTCCGTCGTGGACATGGATACGGTCGAGAAGGTCGATGGGCTGATCGACTCGGCGGTGCAGATGGGGGCCAAGGTCACCACCGGCGGCGCGCCGAAGGACAGCACCGTGATGCCGCCGACCATCGTCGACCACGTCACCGACGCGATGCCGCTGTTCACCGAGGAAAGCTTCGGCCCCGTGGTCTGCGTGATCCGCGCCCGCGACACCGACCAC
This sequence comes from Psychromarinibacter halotolerans, assembly GCF_029168315.1. NCBI lineage: Bacteria > Pseudomonadati > Pseudomonadota > Alphaproteobacteria > Rhodobacterales > Paracoccaceae > Psychromarinibacter > Psychromarinibacter halotolerans. The sequence goes on along the minus strand of NZ_JARGYD010000008.1, from coordinate 40,109 downwards.
GCGGTCGAGCTGGCGAACACCACCGAATACGGCCTGTCCTCGGCGGTCTTCGGCTCGGACATCACCCGCGCGCTGGACGTGGCCGACCGCCTGAACGCCGGCATCTGCCACATCAACGGCCCGACGGTGCAGGACGAGGCGCAGATGCCGTTCGGCGGCGTGAAGGACTCGGGCTATGGCCGGTTCGGCAGCCAGCAGGGCATCGACGCCTTCACCGAGACCCGCTGGATCACCATCGAACAGCCGGGGCAGCATTACCCGTTCTGATCGGGGGCGAATGAGCTATGGGAGGGGCGTGCCGGGAGGTGCGCCCCTTTTGCGTTGAGGGGGTGATGTGCCGAAGGGCGAATGTCGGCTTGGAGCCCCATCTTGTAAGTTTCTTAGAAGCCATCCAATGTCTGATGGAGGATTGGGAAGAACAGAGGGAAAAGCATGATTGGGATACTCTCTATAGGGCTGGTTCTGTTGGGGAGTGTTTCGGTGGTTCGAGCAGATGATATGAACGCACCAGTTATTCAGATCACGGCGAACAACGGTAGCGACCTTGCCTTCGGAAGCAACGCGATCTCGGACGTGCGACTTGGTGAAAATGCCGAATTCAATCAGATTTCTTTTCGAGTTGACGGGCCAACGTCAACAGCATTGACAAAGCTGACTTCAGAAAACGTTGGAGGCCAGGTTGTCATAAGTGTCTGTGGAGAAGTTGTTAGTCGTCCAAGAATTTTATCTCCGATTACTAGTGGTTTAGCCCTCGCGGGGTTTGAGTGGGACCGTGCCAAAGAAATCGCCGATATTCTCGCTGGGTCTCGTTCGTGTCATTGAGCCTGTGTCGGCTCTGTCCGCATAGCGGTCGTTCGAAATGGGATATTAGCCTTAGCTGAGTTCCGAATAGGCGTAATCCACCTTAGAATACAATTCCGGTTGATTTGCCCTGCCTGCACCCAGCTCCGCCCACCCGGCGCGAAACCGCGGCCCCTAGGGCCGCCGCGCATCGTCGGGCCGCCCGCACGGCCCGGCGATTTGGCCAAGGGCATCGCGACGCGGCGAAGGCAGAGATGCTTGGCGGGCATAAACTGCCACGCCTCGACCGTCGGATCGCCGAGCCGCGGCCCGACGAGGCGCGGTCTACATCTGTGCGATGCGGAAGGACGGTGTGGGCGAGGGGAAGCGCACGCGGTCCTCGTCGGCGAGGCCGGGGTCGGTGATGATGGTCGAGATCCGCTCGATCGGCGCGGTGCGGTGCAGGGCGCGGGCCATGAAGCGGCTGCTGTCGGCCAGAAGGACCGTCTCGCGCGCGGCGTCGACCATCGCGCGTTTCAGTTGCACCATCTCCAGCATCGTCTCGGACACGCATTCCTCGTCGATGGCCGCCGCCGACATGAAGAAGGTGTCGCAGCGGATGTCCTTGAGATAGCTCAGCGCCGGTTCCCCCAACAAAGAGAACGACCCGAAGCGGCAAGCGCCGCCGGGCACGATCAGCTTGATGTTCTCGCGGTAGGTCAGCGCCTTGGCGACGTAGAGGTCGTTGGTGATGACGGTCAGGTTGTGGTCTAGCTGCGCCACGCCGTCGGCCAGCAGGTGGCAGATCACCGCGCCGGTGTCGATCAGCAGCGACTGGTCCGGTTCGATCAGCTTCAGCGCCACCTCGACGATGGCCTGCTTTTCCTCGACCGCGGTGCGGCGCGACATGTCGGTGGACAGTTCGAAGGTGGCGCGGTTGCGGATCGCCACCGCGCCGCCGTGGGTCCGGCGTACCAGCCCTTCCGAGGCCAGGAGGTCAAGATCGCGGCGGATCGTCGAGACCGAGATGTTGAACATCCGCGCAAGGTCCTGCGTGACGCCCGCCTGGTTGGTCTTGAACCACTCGATAAGACGCTGCCGCCGTTCTGCCGGCAGCATCTCTTCGCTTATCGCATCCTCGAAATCACCCACTGAAAAGTCCTTGTTCCGGTCGTTCGTTTATTATGTGCAACGATTGTCACAGAGCGTTCGGAAGCCAAAGGACAACCTGAGGGAATGCGGCCAGAATGACCGTACCGATGCAGAGAAGGATGAAGAACGGGGCAGCGGCGCGCACGGTGCGGCCCATGCTGTCCCCGGTCAGGCCCTGCAGAACGTACAGGTTCAGGCCGACGGGCGGGGTCAGGGCGCTCATCTCGATCATGATGACAAGATAGATGCCGAACCACAGCGGGTCGAACCCGGCCTGCACGATCAGCGGCACGGCGATCGGAACCGTCATCACGGTCATCGACGTACCGTCAAGGAACATGCCCAGCACGATGTACAGCGCGGCAAGGATCAGCAGCACGCCATAGGGCGACAGATCCATTGCCGAGATCGCCTCGGTAATCTGCGTGGGCAGGTGCATGTAGGCGATGGCCGCCGACAGGAAGGCCGAGGCCGCGATCAGCATCAGGATCATCGCCGACACGCGGATGGTGTTCATCAGGCTGTCGCGCATCAGCGCGAAAGAGAACTGTCCGGTCACGATGGTGATCACGATGGCGCCCGCGACGCCGACCGCCGCCGCCTCGGACGGGGTGGCGATGCCGGAATAGATCGAGCCCAGCACGATGAACATCAGGATCATGATCGGCGCCAGTTCCAGCAGGCCCTTGCCTAGCGTGCCAAGGGTGATCTCGCCTTCGTAGCGGGGCGCCTTGGACGGGCTGATCAGCGCCGAGATGGCGATGTAGCCAGAGTAGAGCAGGGCCATCATCAGGCCGGGGATCAGACCGGCGGCGAACAGGTCCGCGATCGAGACCTGCGCCAACACGCCGTAGACGATCATCGCGATGGACGGCGGGATCAGCAGGCCGAAGCTGCCGGCGCCTGCCAGCGAGCCGGAGGCAAGGTTGATGTCATAGCCGCGTTTTTGCAGTTCGGGGATGGTGATCTTGCCCACCGTCGCCGTGGTGGCGGTGGACGAACCCGAGATGGCGGCGAAGACGGTGCAGCCGAACACGTTGGTGTGCAGCAGCCCGCCGGGGATGCGCGCGACCATCGGGGCAAGACCGCGGAACAGGCGCTGTGAAATGTCGGTGCGGAAGACGATGTCGCCCATCCACATGAAGATCGGGATCGCGGCAAGCTCCCACGAGATCGCCGAGGACGAGATCACCTTGGTGGCGATCGACCCGATGCGGGTCAGGTTGAAGTCCAGCACGAAATACATCGCGCTGGCGCCGACTAGCATGAGGCCCGAGAAGATCCATGTGCCGGCGCCAAGGAACAGCACCAGAAGGCCAAGAAGGACAAGAGAGGAAGCGGCGGTGGTCATGAGACGTCGTCCTTCGGGCTTACAGGGTCAGGGCGCGTTCTTCGGCGTGGCCAACGGCCAGCAGCCGCAGGGCGCGAACGACGATATGGAACAGCAGCAGGACAAGGCCGGTCAGGAAGAAGGCCTCGGGAATCCAGAGCGGGATGGGGATGAAGTGCTGGCTGACAGAGCCGCGGGCGAACAGCTTGGTGACCGACCCCCACTGGTGCATCATCAGGAACCACATCAGCGCACCGGCAGAGGCCAGCGCAAAGGCTTCCGCGATCCAGCGGACCGCGCCCTTCATCTTGTCGGTCAGAACGGTGACGCGGATCATCGCGCCTTCCTCCAGCGCCCAAGGGGCCGCAAGGAAGGTGATCGCGGCCACGCCGTAGCCCACAAGGACATCCGCCATGTAGGTGGATTTCGAGAAGAAGCGCATGCAGATCTCGACGAGGATCAGCGAGGTCATGCAGACCAGCAGCGCCGCCGAGACGACGGCGGCCAGCTTGTTGAGAGCCGTGGAGATCCGCGCGATGACGGCCAGCCATGCAGGGTCGTCGTTCACCTCGGGATGGTGGTGTTCTTCGATCTCAGGCATTTCGTGGTGGGTCTGGGCGCTCATGCGACCTCCTTCGGGCAATCGTTACCGGGTGCCCGCGCCCCCGGGAGGGAAAGGGCGCGGGCAGTATAGCGCAGGTTACGGCGTCAGCCGGCCTGCGATTTCAGCTCTTCGAAGCGGGCAAGCACGGCCTGACCGCGTTCGCCGGTCTGGGCGACCCAGTCCTCGCGCACGCTGGTGCCGGCTTCTTGCAGGAATTCGAAGACCTCGGCGGGCACATCATCGTCAAGCGTGATGGTCATGCCGTTTTCTTCCATCGTGTCGTAGGCGGTCTGGATGGAATCGACCATGATCGACCAGTTGTACTCGTCACAGGCCGGCAGGATTTCCATGATCGCGGTCTGCACGTCTTCCGGCAGGGCGTCGAACTCGTCCTTGTTCACGTGGCACATGAACAGGCCCATCGCGTAGTTCAGCTCGGTGAAGTCGGACACGTAGTCCCACAGCGACAGCTGCATCGCGCCGTCGGCCGAGGTCAGAACCGCGTCGATGCCGCCGGTGGACAGCTGCGGGATCAGGTCGGACCATGCCACCTGAAGCGGCGCGGCGCCGGCGTTCATCATGGTGTTGGTGCCGTTCACGTCGTAGGTGCGGATGCGCAGGCCTTCCAGCGCCTCGGGCGAGGTGATCGGTTCGGGCGCGTTGATGCCCGACGGCGGGTTCGGCATCGCCCACAGCAGGACCATGCCGTTTTCCTCGAAGATCTTCGCGTATTCTTCGCGCGCGGCCTGCCACAGCATCATGGCTTCTTCCGGGGTCGAGGCGATGAAGGGCAGCGAGGACAGGTTGAAGAACGGGTCGATCCCGCCCAGCTGGGTCACCAGCGTCACGGCAGCCTGCACGGCACCGTCCTGCACGGCGTCGAAGTGGTCGACCGAGTTATAGCCAAGTGCGCCGCCGCCTTGGTAGGTGATGGTCAGCGCGTCCCCGATCTTTTCGTTCAGTTGCTCAAGGAAGTACTTCGACGCCTTGCCCGAAAGCGCCTGCTCGCCGTATTCGTCGGCCATGTCCCAGCGGATGCCCTGCGCAAGCGCGGGACGGCCGAGGGCCGTAAGGGCGCCAGTCGCGGCGGCGGTCTTCATGAAGGATCTACGCGAAAAGGTCATAGTCCGTTCCTCTCTCTCTGTTGGCGGCGACGCAGTGGTGGCGCGTGCCCGGATGTGATCGTTTGCGTGCGCATAATGGCATTAAGTGCGCGTTCACGACTCGATGCAGGCATAATGTGACGCTTTGTGTCAATCATTCTCGCAAAACTACCGTATGACGTCGCGGTTAATGCCTAAATATCAATCAAATGATGCGACTATTTGCGGCTTAGCTGCAAATTTCCGACTGAGCCACGATTTTTCGTTCACAAACGAGCATGAATGCGCAAGGGTCAGTGTCAGCGGGTGACTCGCCCATGACAAAGAAGGAACAGTTTTATGGCAACCGCCACTGAAGATAGCCCCGTCATCCTGATTTCCGGCGCAAACCGCGGGATCGGCGCGGCCATCGTGCGCGAGCTGAAGGCGCACGGCTATCGGCTTTCGCTGGGGGCCCGGAATGTCGAGGCGCTGGAAGGCGAGCACGGCCCGGCGGATGACATGACGCATTATGCACGTTTCGACGCGTTCGAACCGGCGACGGCAGAAGCTTGGGTGTCCGAGGCGGCGGCGAAGTTCGGCCGCATCGACGGGCTGGTGAACAACGCGGGGCTGGGCGAACATGTCCACCTGATGGACGACAACGACGAGGCGCTGGACCGGCTTTGGGCCGTGAACGTCAAGGCGCCGCTGCGGATGATCCGACTGTGCATGCCGCATCTCGAAGCGACGGGCCGTGGCCGTATCGTCAATGTTGTGTCGATGTCGGGCAAGCGCGTGCGCAACCCGCTGGTGGGCTACAACATGACCAAGTTCGCGGCGATGGGTCTGACCCACACCACCCGGCAGGTCGGCTGGGAGAAGGGCGTGCGCGCCACCGCGATCTGCCCCTCGTTCGTGCGCACCGAGATGAGCGCGTACACCAGCAAGGTGACGCCCGAAGAGATGATCCAGCCCGAGACGATGGCGAACCTTGTCCGCACCGCGATCGAGCTTCCGAACAACGCGGCGATGGCCGAAATGCTGGTGAACTGCCGGCTGGAAGATACCCTGTGAGGTCATGATGATACCCGGACTGATCGAGCGCATTACACCGGACGAAACGCTGCCCGCCTCAGCGGACGTGGTGATCGTCGGCGGTGGCATCGCGGGCGTCACCACGGCGCTGTACCTGGCCGAGGCCGGGGTGAACGTGGTGTTGTGCGAAAAGGGACAGATCGGCGCGGAACAAAGCAGCCGCAACTGGGGCTGGGTGCGCCAGATGGGCCGCGATCCGGTCGAACTGCCGCTGACGATCGAAAGCCTTAACCGCTGGCGCGAGCTTGATCAGCGGTTCGGGATCGACACCGGGTTCCGCGAGACGGGCATCACCTACGTCAACCGCACCAAGCACGAGATCGCCGAGTTCAGCGCGTGGGCCGACTATGCCAAGGACGCCGGCATGGCGTCCGAGGTGCTGGACGGCAAGGGGCTGGCCAAGCTGCTGCCGGGGATCAGCCCGCGCTACAGCATGGGGCTTTACACGCCGAACGACGGCAAGGCGGAGCCGTGGAAAGCGGTGCCGCAGATGGCGAAGGGCGCGCAGCGTCTTGGCGTGAAGATCTTCGAGAACTGCGCGGTGCGCGGGATCGAGACGTCAGCCGGGCAACTGAGCGCCATCGTGACCGAACGTGGCACGATCCGCTGCGAACGCGCTGTCATCGCCGGGGGGGCGTGGTCGCGCATGTTCCTTGGCAATCTCGGCGTCAACTTCCCGCAACTGAAGATCCTTGGCACCGCCGCCCGCATCGAAAGCGCGGCGCAGGTGACCGATATGCCGGTGGGCGGCGGCGATTTCGCCTTCCGCAAGCGGCAGGACGGCGGGTTCACCGTCGCGGTGCGCAACGCCAACGTGGCGCCCATCGTGCCCGACAGCTTCCGTCTGTTCGGGGATTTCTTCCCGACCTTCCTGAAAAGCTGGCGCGAGCTGAAGCTGCGCGTGAACGGCCAGTTCGTGACCGAGCTGAAGCTGCCCCGGCGCTGGGCGCTGGACGCGCGCAGCCCGTTCGAAATGGTGCGCGTCCTTGATCCGCAGCCGCACGAGCCGTTCAACCGCCTGATCCTGAAGACGCTTCCACGCGCCTTCCCGATCTTCTCGGACGCGCGCGTCACGCATGGCTGGGCAGGCATGATCGACGCGACGCCAGACGCGATCCCGGTGATCGGTCCGGTCGAGAAAGTGCCGGGTCTTTACCTGAACGCAGGCTTCTCGGGGCACGGCTTCGGCTCGGGTCCGGGAGCAGGGCAACTGATGTCCGACATCGTGCGCGGCACCGCGCCGGTGGTCGACCCCAAGCCGTTCCGGCTGGAACGGTTCCGCAACACGCATTCCGAGGCCGTCACTCCGGCCGCGGCGTAAGAGTACAAAGCAGGGACTAAAACCAATGACATGGAGAATTGGCGTAGATTCCGGCGGGACGTTCACTGACGTCTGCCTGTTCGATGACGAGACCGGCAAGGTCGAGATCTGGAAGGTCTCGTCCACGCCGGACGATCCGTCGCGCGGTATCACGCAAGGTGTGGTCGAAGGTCTGGAACAGGTGGGCGCAGACGCGTCCGAGCTGGGCTTTCTTGGTCACGGCACGACGGTCGCGACCAACGCGCTGATCGAATTGCGCGGCGTGAAAACCGGGCTGATCGTGTCGGATGGTTTCCGCGACCTGCTGGAAATCGGCCGCCAGAAGCGTCCGAACCTGTACGACATGTTCGCCGAAAAGCCCGAGCAGCTGGTCACCCGCGACCTGCGCCGTCAGGTTCCCGAGCGTCTGAAGTACGACGGCACCGTCGATCTTCCGCTGGACGTCGACGCCCTGCGCACCGAGGTTCGGGCGCTGGCCAAGGAAGACGTGAAGGCGCTGGCCGTCTGCTTCCTGTACGGCTTCCTGAACACCGAGCACGAGGAGATGGCCAAGAAGGTCATCGCCGAGGAACTGCCGGATGTCTTCGTGTCCACCAGCCACGACGTCGCCCCCGAATTTCGCGAATTCGAGCGTCTGTCCACCACCGTGGTCAACGCCTACCTCGGCCCGGTCATGCAGCGGTACATCCGCCGCCTGAAGGACCGTCTGGACGAGATCGGCCTGAAGGTCGCGCCGCAACTGACCCAGTCGAACGGCGGCGTCATCGGCTTCGACACCGCGGCTGACCTGCCGGTGCGCACCGTGCTGTCCGGCCCGTCCACCGGCGTGGTCGCGGCGCAGGCCATCGGTAAGATGTCCGGCTTCGACAACATCATCACCTTCGACGTGGGCGGCACCTCGTCCGACGTGGCGCTGCTGCAGAATGGCGTGTGCCAGCTGACCGGCGAGGCGGACGTGCACGGCTATCCGATCAAGGCGCCGATGCTCGACATCCACACCGTGGGTGCGGGCGGCGGCTCGATCGCCCATGTCGACACCGGCGGCCTGCTGAAGGTCGGCCCACGCTCGGCGGGCGCGAACCCCGGCCCGGTCTGCTATGGCCTCGGCTCGACCGAACCGACGGTGACCGACGCCAACATCGTGCTACAGACGCTGAACCCGGTCGAGATCCTTGGCGGCCGCATGAAGGTGCGCCGCGACCTTGCGGTCGAAAGCGTGCAGCGTCTGGCCGACAAGCTGGGCCTTGATGTGATGGAAACCGCGCAGGGTATCATCTCGGTCGTGACGGCCAACATGGCGAAGGCGATCCGCGTGATCTCGGTCCAGCGGGGGCATGACCCGCGCGACTATGCGCTGATGGCCTTCGGCGGCGCAGGCCCGCTTCACGCCGCGCGGCTGGCGCGCGAATTGGACATGGGCAAGGTCATCGTTCCGCTGACCCCCGGCACCCTGTGCGCGCTGGGTCTGCTGCTGACCGACCTGCGTGCCGACTTCGCCGTGTCCCGCCTGATGCCGCTGGGCAGCGAGGCTCTTGGCCCGGTCGAGGCTGGGTATACAGAGTTGCAAGGGCAGGCCGCGGACTGGTTCGACAAGGAAGGCATCGAAGCCGACCGGCAAGTCATGACCCGCACCGCCGACATGCGGTACATGGGCCAGAACTACGAACTGTCGGTGCCGGTCCCCGCGGGCCCGATCACCGCCGAGACGTTCAAGGCGCTGGAAGCGGGCTTCGAGGCCGCGCACAAGCAGCGGTTCGGCTTCGTCGTGGAAGGCGAGCCGATCCAGCTGGTCACCCTGCGCCTTGAAGCGGCGGGCATCGTGAAAAAGGCCCAGTTCGCCGCGCAAGAGATCGAGGGCGAAGACCCCTCGGCCGCGCAGATCGACAGCCGCGAGGTCTATATGGCCGAGGCGAAGGACTTCGTTCCGTCGCCGGTCTACGCCCGCGACAAGCTGCGCCCCGGCAACGTCATCCAAGGCCCGGCCATCGTCGAGCAAATGGACACGACCACCGTGATCCTGCCCGACATGACCGGTACCGTGGACCCCTATCTCAACCTCATCCTGGAGGTGAAGGCATGAGCACGCCCATCGATCCCATTACCGTCGAGGTCATCGGCTCGGCGCTGCAATCCATCGTCGAGGAAATGGGCGAGGCGCTGGTGCGCGCGTCCTACTCGACCAACATCAAGGAACGGCGCGACTGTTCCACCGCGCTGTTCGACCACCGCGGCAACACCCTGTGCCAGGCGGAACACATCCCGATGCACCTTGGGTCGTTCCTTGGTGTGATCCCCGCGATCCTCGAACGGTTCGACCTGCAGGACATCGCGCCGGGCGACGTGTTCATGGCGAACGACGCTTACGCGGGCGGCGCCACCCACCTGCCGGACATCGTGCTGGCGGAACCGATCTTCGTGGATGCCACCGTGATCGGCTGGGCCGTCAACACCGCGCACCACTCGGACTTCGCGGACCGTGGCCACGACCACATCTTCCAGGAAGGCCTGCGCATCCCGCCGGTCCGCCTGTACCGCAAGGGCGAGCTGAACACCGACCTGCAGTCGATGTTCCTGCTGAACTGCCAGGTGCCGCGCGAACGTCTGTCGGACCTGCGTGCGCAGATGTCGGCAAACCGGCTGTGCGTGCAGCGGATGACCGACCTGTGCGAGAAATACGGCAGCGACAAGGTGCTGGCCGCCGGTGACGCGCTGCAGGACTACGCCGAGCGCAAGATGCGCACCGCGATCGCGGCGATCCCTGACGGGACCTATGCCTTCGAGGACGTGTTCGACAGCAACCAGCGGTCGGGCGGCATGACCTTCAAGGTCGAGATCACCGTCAAAGGCGACGAGATGACGCTTGCCTTCGACGGCCCGCCGCAGGTGCGGGGCGGTCTGAACCTGATCTACACCTCGCTGCTGGCGGCCTGCTACTTCACCGTGAAATCGGTGCTGGATCCGACGATCCTGCCGAATGCCGGCCTGGCCCGTCCGCTGACCGTGACCGCGCCCAAGGGTACGATCCTGAACTGCGAGCACCCGGCGGCCGTGGACGGCCGTATCGCGGCGGCGCAGCGGGTGACCGACCTTGTATACGGCGCGCTGGCCAAGGCGCTGCCGGGCAAGGTGATGGCGGCGGGGAACGGCTGCTGCACCGGGGCGATCTTCAACGGCACCGACGACAACGGCGACATCTGGGTCTACCTGGAAACCATCGGCGGCGGCGGCGGGGCGCGTCCCTCGGCGGACGGCCTGTCGGGCATCCACGTCGGCCTGACCAACACCTCGAACCTGCCGGTCGAGGCGCTGGAGCTGGAATATCCGCTGACCCTGCTGCGCTATGAACTGGTCGACGACTCTGCCGGGTCCGGCGAGTTCCGGGGCGGCATGGGCATTCGCCGCGTCTACCGCGCCGAGAAGGAATGCCGCTTCACCGTCGAAGGCAGCCGCGTGGGGTCGAACCCGTGGGGCCTTGAAGGCGGGCTGCAGGCGGACTGCACGCATCTCGACTTCGGCGACGGCCGCACCGAGTTCTCCGGCATGGTCGACCTGAAACCGGGCCAGATCGTGTCGATCGTCACCCCAGGTGGCGGCGGCTACGGCGACCCGTCCAAGCGGCCCGAGGACGCGGTGCGCCGCGACCTTGCCGAAGGCCGCATCAGCGCCGATCTCGCACAATCGGTCTACAACCTGAGCGCCTGACTCCTCCCCGAGGTGCTCCAACTCCGACCCGGTCGCATCCGCGACCGGGCCGGCTTTTCTCGCCCAAAAACCAACGCCAACACAAGGAACATAGGCAATGGTCAAGATTACCAAGGTGAAATCCGGCTCGATCTTCGAAGAGAAGGAAAGCTACTCGCGCATCGTCGCAGTGGACGACTGGATCTTCGTGTCGAACACCGCAGGCCGTAACTACAAGACCCGCGAGATGTCGGAAGACGCCGTGGAGCAGGCCAAGCAGTGCTTCAACAACATCGAAGGCGCGCTGAAGTCCGTCGGCTCGTGCCTGGAAGACGTCGTGCAGTCGAAGATCTTCATCCCCTACGTGGAAGACGCGAAGGCCGTCATGACCTACGTCGGCGAGCGCCTGAAGGGCATCGACCCGCAGCGCACCGTCACCTGCTCGCCGCTGGGCGCGCCGGACTTCAAGGTCGAGATCGAAGTGACCGCGTACCGCGGCGCCTCGAAGGCCGAGATCGAAGAGATCACCATCCAGCTGTGATGGTCGCCGCCGCCGCCGGGGTCCCGTACCCGGTGGGCGGCGGTTCCTTCCCGGTCGGGCCAAGGCCCGGATGACCGGCGGGGGAGGGGGCTCTGCCCCCGTCGCGCGCTGCGGTGTGCGTGTCATGCCGGCGGAGGGGGCTCTGCCCCCGCCGCGCGGTGCGCGGCCCCCCGAGGTATTTTGAAAGAGAAGAAGGCGCCGGGTCAGGCGCCTTTTTCGTTTTCCGAGTCCAGGGCTTCCGCGATCAGCGGCGGGTCGTTGTAGATCGCCCAGCCGTGTTCGGTCTGCGCATCGGGAAGCGCGTCTTCATCCACGTTGGGCGCAAGGTACGTCTTGGCGATGAAGTTCGCCGACACCGGCGCGGTCAGGAACAGGAACAGCGTGATCAGCAGTTCGTGGAAGGTGACCTGCCCGGTCGATGCCCAATGGTAGATCATCGAGGCGATCAGCACGCCGCCGACGCCCAGCGTGGTGGCCTTGGTCGGCGCGTGCAGCCGCTGCATGGTGTCGTGCAGCTTGATGAGGCCGAAGGACCCCACCAGTCCGAACACGCCGGAGATGACGAGGAAGACGCATACGGCGATTTCGAGCGCGATGTGCATGGGCGGTCTCCTACTCGATGATGTCGCCGCGCAGGACGAAGCGGCAATAGGCGACGGTCGAGACGAAGCCGACCATGGCGATCAGCATCGACGCCTCGAAGTAGACCGAGGTGCCCTGCCAGATGCCGTAGAGCACCATCATCGCGATCGCGTTGATCACCATCGTGTCCAGCGCAAGGATGCGGTCCGCCGAGTCCGGCCCGGTGATGATCCGCCACAGGTTCAGAAGAAGGGCGAGGCCGAAGCAGCCGAAAGCGAAGAAGAGAGCGTAGGTGATCACTGGAAAATCTCCATCAGGCGGCGTTCGTAGCGGTGCTTGATCTGGTCCCGTGTGCCGTCGGGGTCGTCGGTGTGCAGGCAGTGGACAAGGATGCTGGACCCGTCCGCCGCCAGCACCGACGCGACGGTGCCCGGGGTCATCGTGATCGTTCCGCCCAGCACCGTGATCGCCTCGGGCGAGGTCAGGTCGAGCGGCACGCAGACCCAGCGCGAATGGATATTCTCGTTGCGCTTGAACAGGATGATCGCGGCGACGGTGACGTTGGCGACGACGATGTCCCACAGCACCACCAGCCCGTATTCCACGATCTTCAGCGGCCGCCGGATCTTTGGCCGGTTAGGCCAGTAGGGCCCGGTCATGGCTGGCACGATGATGCCGATCACACTGCCGAGGATCAGGTTGCCGAGGGTGACCTTGTTGACCAACATCAGCCAGACCACGACCAGCGCAAGGCTGACGAGCGGGTGGGGAAAGATCCGTTTCAACAGCATCAGTCGGTCCCTCCTTCGGTGGCGTCGTCGCCGTGGTCGTCTTCGGCATGGTCGCCGTCACCATCGCCGTAGTCAGCGTCGCCGTGGTCGGACAGGTCCTTCGTTTCGCCCTGATTGACCAGCACCTGTTCGATATAGGCGGCCGGGTCGTGCAGTTCGTCGGCGGTGGCCTGAAGGTAGCGCGAGACGGGGCCGGCGAGGATGGTGAGCGCAGCGAGCACGCCAAGGGCCGCGAAGGTCGGAAACAGCACGGCGGGGCCCGACGGTGTGATGTCGGCGGGCAAGGCGTCATGCGCCTCGGCCGGTTTCACGTCGGTCGCGGTGGACTTCCAGAACAGCAGGCTGCCCGCGCGGGCGAAACCGACGATCGTGATCAGCGATCCGCCCAGCACCGCGACCCAGGCCCACGCCATCTGCGGGTGGTCCGCCAGCGCGTCGAGGATCAGCAGCTTGCCGAGGAAGCCCGACAGCGGCGGCATCCCCGCCATGCCGATGGCCGCGCCGAAGAACAGCGCCGCGAACAGCCCGTTCTGCACCGTGGGCGGTGCGGCCTTCAGCAGGTCGCCAGAGTTGCGGTGCGTCACCACGAGGTCGGCCAGCAGGAACAGCGCCGCCGCCGCGAAGGTCGAGTGCAGCAGATAGTACAGCGCGGCCAGCCCGGCCTCGGGGGTGAAGGCCGCAATCGCCAGCATCAGCGTGCCCATCGACCCCAGCACCGAGAACGAGATCAGCTGCATCAGCCGTTTCGCGCCCAGCACGCCGAAGGCGCCGATGAAGGTGGTGATGACCGCCGCCGGGAACAGCCAGTCGCCCGGCAGCCCGTCCAGCGCGGGCGTCTGCGGTCCGAACACCACGGTGTGGATGCGGATGATCGCGTAGGCGCCGACCTTGGTCATGATCGCGAACAGGGCCGCGACAGGGGCAGGGGCGTTGGAATAGGCGCCCGGCAGCCAGAACTGCACCGGGAACAGCGCCGCCTTGATCGCGAAGACGATCATCAGCAGCATCGCCGCGACGCGGATCAGGCCCGCGTCCTCGGGCGGGATCTCCTGCACCTTCACGGCGAGGTCGGCGATGTTCAGCGTGCCGGTCACCGCGTAAAGCGTGCCGAGTGCGAACAGGAACAGGGTGGAGCCGACAAGGTTCATCACCACGTATTGCAGGCCCGCCTGCAGCCGCCGCTTGCCGCCAGAGTGGATCATCATCCCGTAGGACGCGATCAGCAGCACTTCGAAGAACACGAACAGGTTGAAGGCGTCGCCGGTCAGGAAGGCGCCGTTGATGCCCATCAGCTGGAACTGGAACAGCGCGTGGAAGTGCCGGCCGCGGGCGTCCCAGCCCGAGGCGATGGCGTGGGTCTGCACCAGCAGCCCCAGCACCGAGGTCACCAGCAGCATCATGGCGGACAGCCGGTCAAGCACCAGCACAATGCCATAGGGCGCGGGCCAGTCGCCAAGGCGATAGACATGCACCGTGCCGTCGGCGGCCTGCAATACCAGAGCGAAAGAGATCGCGGTCAGCAGCACGGTCGTGGCCAGCGAGAAGGTCCGCGACAGCACCATGTCGTAGCGCATCACATAGGCCACGATCGGCGCAATCATGGCCGGCAGGATGATCGGAGCGATGATCCAGTGGTTCATTCGGGCTGCTCCGCGGGCTCGGTCGTGGTGTCGTGGTCGTCGGTCATGTCGATCTTGTCATCGGAGGATTCGAGGTAGGCCCCCAGCGCCACCATCACCAGCACCGCCGTCATCCCGAACGAGATGACGATGGCGGTCAGCACCAGCGCCTGCGGCAGCGGGTCTGTGTAAGAGGCGTCCCCGTAAGGATCGAGAACGGGCGGCATGTTGACGGCGATGCGTCCGGTGGCGAACAGGAACACGTTCACCGCGTAGGACAGGAAAGAGATCCCGAGGATCACCGGGAAGGCGCGCAGCCGCAGGATCAGGTAGACACCGGCGGCGGTCAGGAAGCCGACCGCGCTTGCGACGAGGATTTCCATATCAGTTCTCCTCCTTCGCGGAAGCGGACGCGGGGTCTACTGTCTCGTCGCCGAGGATGGCGAGGGACGGGTCATAGTCCATCGGGTCGATGTTGACGGTTTCGCCGGCATAGCGCGCGATGCGTGACAGCGAGTACAGCATCAGCATCACCGCCCCCAGCACGCACAGGAACACGCCAAGGTCGAACAGCATGGCGGTCGCCAGTTCGAATTCCTCGATCGGGGGCAGGTGGACGTAGCCGAAGGCGCTGGTCAGGAACGGTTTGCCCGCCAGCCACGCGCCCATGCCGGTCAGCCCGGCGATCACGACGCCCGACCCGATCATCGAGTGGTACTCGATCCGCTGGCGGCTTTGCGTCCATGCGAAGCCCGAGGCCATGTACTGCATCAGCAGCGCGATCGACACGACAAGACCCGCGACGAAGCCGCCGCCCGGCTGGTTGTGGCCGCGCAGGAAGATGTAGATGCCGACCACGACGGCGATGGGCAGCATCACGCGGGTGGCGATCACCATCATCAGCGGGTGGCGGTCGCGCGACCGGTCTTGGCTGAAGTCCATGTTGCGCAGACGGCGCGAGGCGGGACCGTTCAGCAGCGCCTCCATCAGCGCGTAGATGGTCAGGCCCGCGATGCCCAGTACGATGATCTCGCCGAAGGTGTCATAGCCCCGGAAATCGACGAGGATGACGTTCACGACGTTCGTGCCGCCGCCGCCCTTGTACGAGTTGGCGAGGTGATAGTCCGAGATGGTCGAGAAGTCGCGCGTCAGGAACGCGAAGGTCAGGGCGGCGACGCCTCCGCCTGCGCACAGCGCGATGGCCCCGTCGCGGAACCGCTTGCCCGTCCCGCTTTCGTCCGGCGAATGCTTGGGCAGGAAGTGCAGCGCCAGCAGCAGAAGCAGGATGGTGACCGTTTCGACCGTGATCTGCGTCAGGGCGAGGTCGGGCGCCGACATGTAGACGAACCCGGCCGAGATCATCAGGCCGACGATGCTGATCAGGACCAGCGCGTGAAAGCGGTTGTGGTGCCGGACCACGATGTACCCGGCGGCGAAAACCAGCAGCAGCCACCCCACCGCCATGACCGGCGGCACGGGAACAAGGTCGCGCGTCGGGGGCAACATGCCGCCGCCGCGCCACGCGAGATAGCCCAGCAGCACCGTCGCGGCGACGAAGATCGCAAGGTAGCGGCTGATCGCGCCGTTGTGGGTCACGTCGGTGAACCGGCGGGTCGCGGCGACGCAGGCACTCACCAGCCCATCGAACAGCGTCTTCGCCTCGGGGCGGGGGGATGCGATCCACAGCCGGTCCAGCGGGCGGTGCACGGCCAGCAGGATCGCCCCGCCGACAACGGCGATGATCGACATGAACAGCGCCGGGGTGACGCCGTGCCACAGCTTGAGGTGCACGTCGGGCAGGTCTCCGCCCGTGACGGCGCCGGCAGCGAGCATCACGATGGGCTCGGCCAGCCACGGCAGGACGCCGATCGCCACCACCAGCACCACGAGGATCGCGGGCGAGGCCCACAGGCCGACGGGCGGGTCATGCGGCGTGTGCGGATAGTCGTCGCGGACCGGGCCGCCGAAGACGTGGAAGATGAAGCGCAGCGAATAGGCGACCGACAGCAGCGCGCCGATGGTCGCAAGGCCCGGCACAAGCCAGTCGTTGCCCAGCCAATAGGTGTGCGACGCCTCTTCCAGCATCATTTCCTTCGACAGGAAGCCGTTGAACAACGGGATGCCCGCCATCGACAGGGCAGCGGCGGTTCCGATGACGGCGGTGATCGGCATCAGCTTCGCCAGACCGCCCAGACGCTTGATGTCGCGGGTGTGGGCTTCGTGGTCGACGATGCCGGCGGTCATGAACAGCGCCGCCTTGAAGGTCAGGTGGTTGATGATGTGGAACACCGCGGCAAGGGCGGCCATCGGGGTGCCGAAACCCAGCAGCATGGTCAGCAGGCCAAGGTGGGACACCGTGGAAAAGGCCAGCAGCGCCTTCAGGTCGTCCTTGAACAGCGCGATCAGTGCGCCAAGCACCATCGTGATCAGGCCGACAGAGGCAACGATGTAGAACCACGCGTCCGTCCCCGCCAGCGCGGGCCACATACGGGCCATCAGGAACACGCCCGCCTTCACCATCGTGGCCGAGTGCAGGTAGGCCGACACCGGGGTCGGTGCGGCCATCGCGTGCGGCAGCCAGAAGTGGAACGGGAACTGCGCCGACTTCGTGAAAGCGCCCAGCAGGATCAGGATCAGCGCGGGCAAATACCAGTCCGACGCCTTGATCTGGTCACCGGCGGCAAGGATGTCGGTCAGGTTGTAGCTGCCGACGATGTTCCCAAGGATCAGCATCCCGCCGATCATCGCCAGACCGCCCGCGCCGGTCACGGTCAGCGCCATGCGCGCACCCTGACGGCCATCGGGCAGGTGTTTCCAATAGCCGATCAGCAGGAAGGACGACAGCGAGGTCAGTTCCCAGAAAATCAGCAAAAGCAGGATGTTGTCGGACACGACGATGCCCAGCATCGCGCCTTGGAACAGCAGCAGGTAGGTGTAGAACTGCCCCATCGGGTCGTCGCCGGACAGGTAGAACCGGGCGTACAGGATGATCAACAGCCCGACGCCAAGGATCATCGCCGCAAACAGCAGGCCCAAACCGTCAAGGAAGAACGAGGCCGACAGGCCAAGGGCGGGCAGCCACTCGAACTGGGCCTGAACGACCTCGCCGCGGAAGACGGCGGGCGCCATGAGGCCAAGGAACACCAGCGCAAGGAGGGTCGGGACGGCGGTGAACGTCGCGCAAGCGTTGCGGCCTGCACGGATCATCAGGCCCGGAACGAGCGCCCCGAGGAAGGGCAGGATCGCCATGATCGGAAGCAATGCACTGTCCATGCGCGTGAAGGTCCCCCTGTATCTTCTTTTCTCCGTCGCGGATTTTCGGCCCGCGATCCCTTCGCATGCGGGTATCCGCTTCGAAGACGTTTAATATTTATCAGCCCGAAACGGAGAGTCAGGCCCTTTTCGGTGCTGATAACGCGGATGTTGGGTGACACGGGGCCATTTCCGACTCGCGCGCGTATTAAGCGGTATCGGATTGTCCGCCGGGCGCCTTGGACGTTGCCTGCGCGCCACAGCGGCCGGGTCTTGCCGAAAAAGGGTTGAAAACCAAGGCGGTCGCCGGGGTGCGGGGCGGCGCATTTTCGGCCTCGTTTCAACGGGCGGGGGCGGTCGGCGGCGTCTAGCGCCGAATCATCGTTGCCAGCCGTGCCGGAAATTCATCCATCCACCGTTTCCAAGGCGGCGCGAAGGTCGCGACCGGTGCCGTCCCGCTTTGGCCCTTGGTGCGATTGGTGGCGCGTGGTGACGGTCTGCCGGGGCGTCGGCGGCCGTCCCGAATTCCGCTTTGAAATCAATGTGAGATCCACGCAGCGATACGCTGTGATGCCGGTTCTCAGGTCGTTCAAAGTTCTGGTTAAAGTTATTTAAATTAAGGAGTTAATTAGCGTTCTTAAAGTTTTGAATGCAACATAATCAGCCATGTTTCGCCTTTTTGCGGGTCGCGATGTTGCCGTGCGCGGAAAAGCTGTGGTCCTATTCAGACCCTACGGTTCGGGGCCAAGCATGAGGGGGTGCGGTGTCTGAGCAGGAGACGAACAGACCGATGGTCATTGTCGGTGTCGGTGCGTCGGCGGGCGGGCTCGAGGCGACCTCGCTGCTGGTGCAGAACCTCGTGAAGAACCTCAACTGCGTCTACGTGCTGGCGCAACACATGTCGCCCAGCCACAAAAGCATGCTGGTGCAGCTTCTGGCGCGGGAAACCTTGCTGGCGGTGGCCGAGATCGAGGATGGCGTCGAGCCGGTCGAAGGCACGATCTACATCCCGCCGCCGGGCAACGACGTGATCTACGTGGACGGCCACCTGAAGCTGGCCGAACCCTTGGGGCACCCCGCCAGTTCCAAGCCCTCGGCGGACCGGCTGTTCAAGTCCTTGGCGCAGAACGCCGGGGAATACGCGGTGGGCATCGTCTTGTCCGGCACGGGAAGCGACGGCAGTTACGGGATACAGGCGATCCGCGAGGCGGGCGGCATCACGATCGCGCAGCAGCCGGAGTCCTGCAAATACGACAGTATGCCCGTCGCCGCCATTCGGACGGGCTGTGTCGATCTTACGCTGACCCCGCAGCAGATCGGCCTTCACCTTGCCAAGATCCTCGAACGCCCGCGCGATTTGGACAGCCTGCGCGCGATGTACGAACGCGACAACCGGAATTCGGATCTGTTCCAGATCCTGCTGGCCCACACCCGCGTGGACTTCCGCCACTACAAGGAAACCACGATCAATCGCCGCATCCACCGCAGGATGATCGCCAAGGGCATCGAAGAGTTCAAAGACTACGTCGAACACTGCCGCGTGTCGGTCGAGGAGGTCGACGCGCTGTACCGCGACCTGCTGATTTCGGTCACCAACTTCTTCCGCGACCCCGAGCAGTTCAATCTGCTGTCGAAGGTGTTGGCCGACAAGCTGTCAGAGACGCCGGACGCGGCGGTGCGGATCTGGGTGCCGGGCTGCGCGACCGGGGAAGAGGCCTATTCCATCGCGGTCTTGGCGGTCGAGGCGATGGGCGGGCTGGACAACGTGCCCACCGACCGCCTTCAGGTCTTCGCCACCGACATCGACGACCGCGCCTTGAAGATCGGTCGGGCGGGAATGTACCCGGCGGCCGCGATTGCGGATATCCCGCAGAAGTACCTGTCGCGGTATTTCATTCTCGGCGATGACCACATCGAGGCCAGCCCGCGGCTGAAGAAGCACCTGATGTTCACGCGGC
The DNA here is from genome assembly GCF_029168315.1 of Psychromarinibacter halotolerans. Classification (NCBI taxonomy): domain Bacteria; kingdom Pseudomonadati; phylum Pseudomonadota; class Alphaproteobacteria; order Rhodobacterales; family Paracoccaceae; genus Psychromarinibacter; species Psychromarinibacter halotolerans. Next base: position 20,318 of record NZ_JARGYD010000008.1, on the reverse strand, counting down.
ACAACGTGTTTCAGGACGCGCCGTTCATGTCGATCGATCTGGTCAGCATTCGCAACGTGCTGATTTATTTCGAGCCGCGCCTGCAGGAACGCGTCCTGACCCGGATTCAGTACGCTTTGAAGCCGAACGGGCTGCTGTTCCTTGGCACCTCCGAGACCACGGGCGTGCTGGAACACCTGTTTTCATCGGTCCTGCCGGGCGGCAAGATCTTTCGCAAGCAAAGCAGCCGACTGCCCGCGGTCGCGGCGCTGGACCAGTCGCTTCCGCCGGATTTGCGGCGGCGTCCGTCCCCGGTGCCGTCCCGCAGCAGCGAGGCGCCGCACGAGGATCGCAAACGGTTCGATGCGCTGGCACGGTCGGTTGCCGGGACCGGGCTGTTGGTCAACGCCGAACGGGTGGTGCAGCGGATCTATGGCGACATCGCCCCGTTCGTCGAGATGAAGGTTCCGATTCAGGGGAACATGACGCTGAACGTGCTGCGCAAGGCGCTGGCCTATGACGCCAACAGCATGGTGATGGTGGCCCTGAAGCACGGCGAGCCCCGGTATGGCCAATGGCACCAGATCGAGGCGCGCGATTTCAACACAGTTCGGATGACCGCCTATCCGGTCAAGCCGGACGAAGAGACCGAGGCGCTGGTGTTGGTCGCGTTCGAGACCGAGCAACGCGTGCCACCGGTGCCGGGCGGAGACAAGCAAAGCGACTACGCCGAGTATCTGGAAACCGAACTGACCCGCACCCGCGAGACGTTGCAGGTGGCGATCGAGCAGTTGCAGACTTCGAACGAGGAGTTGCAGTCCCTGAACGAGGAAATGCAGTCGTCGAACGAAGAACTGCAATCCACCAACGAAGAGCTTGAGACCTCGAACGAGGAACTTCAGTCCACCAACGAGGAACTTATCACCGTCAACGAAGAGCTGATCGTGAACAGCGCCCAGCTTGAACGCACTGGGGTCGAACTGAACGGGCTGATCAAGCGGCTGCCGACCGTGATGATGATGCTGGATCCGGGGCTGTTGATCCGTCACGCGTCGGGCAGTGCTGTCGAGACCTTCGAGATCCGCGACCGGGGGCAGTCGATGGGGCACCTGTCGCAGTGCCGCATCCCGCCGGGGTATCCGCCGCTGGTGGATATCTGTTCGCAGGCGCTGGTAGAGCGGCGCAGTTGCAACCGCCATTTTGAATTGTACTGGCAACTCAAGCTGTTGACCGTGACCCCGCTGCTGACCGACGGGGACGAGTTGATCGGGCTTGTCGTGATGATCGACAGCATGGACATGGCCGGCGACACCTTGCTGAACGACACGCTGCGGTCGTTCGGAAACATCGGGACGTGGCGGTTCAACATGGGCAGCGGGTCGCTGACATGGTCGGACGAGACCTTCGCGATCCACGGCCTGACGCAAACCCAAGCCCCGCCGACGATCGACGCCGCCATCGCTTACTACGTTCCGGAAGACAGGGCGCGCATCCGGTCGAAGCTTGACGATGCCGCAGAGTCGGGCACGCCGTTCCACTATTTCGCGCGGCTGATGCGGGCGGACGGCCGGGTGATCGTGGTGGAAGCGGCAGGCGCCGCCGTCCGGGACGAGACCGGCGAGACGGTGGCGATGGTCGGCGTGTTCCGCGACTATACCCGGGCGCGGACGGACGACCTTCTGGTCCGGCACTACAACAGGATCGCGGCAAAGCAGGCGACCGGTTTCTATTCTCACGACATCGGCAACGACCTGACCTTCTGGAGCCCGTGGTTGCAGGACCTGTTGTGGCAGGACCAGACAGAGACCCGAAGCTTCGGCGCCGCGCTGAGACAGTTCGCCCCGGACTCGCGGGACCGGCTAGAGACGCACCTGCGCCGGGCGCTGCAAAAGAAAGACCCGTTCGACGTGGTCGAGACCCTGCAAACCGGCGAAGGCAAAGAGGTCCGGTGCCGGGTGACCGGGGATCTGGATCTCGATGAAGACGGCAAGCCGCTGTACCTGTTCGGGACGTTCGAACTAGAGGCCTAGGCGGATTTCCTCTTATTATATTGGTGGCTCGGGTGGTGCGTTAACAGTTTGTAAACCAAATCTTCGTACCAAAAAGGGGCTTATCCCAGCCGAAGGAACCAGAGACGTGCTTGCCGAAGCGGGTACTGACCAGCAAGGCCGTTGCCAGGTCTCATTGACCCTGACCAGAGATCTGCTGACCGATGAATGGTTCGCGGATCGGATCGAGTTCCACTTGGGTGGGGCCCGAAACGTGACGACGTTCAAATGCGCGACGCCGATCGGCAGCGCGTTCTCAGCGGATTTCGTGGCACAGATCCGCAAGCACCTGCCTCAGACCACCGATGCGGCGGTGATTGTGGAATCCGAAAGCGTGGTTCAGACCCAGCGGCTTGTGCTGGGGGGCGTGCGCGTGGTGGCGCAGCAGGCGCGGCATGGCGTGCAGGGCGTGATCATGCGGTTCAAGCAGGCGCTGGGCGCGATGCAGTCGGTCCTGCTTCCGAAATACCGCACCGAACAAACCACGCGCGAGGCGTTGGACAGGTCCGCGGCAGAGGCTTTGCTGTACCTGCTGCGCCCCTGCCTTGACCTTGCCGAGGTCGAGCTTGACGGCGAGAGCGAGGTTCTGGAACAGGTCGCCCGCCGGCTGGAGGGGCTGGCCGAGAACAAGGACGAACTGCGGTTCTTCGTCTACCTGCTGCGGCGGTTTGTCGAGAATGCGCCGGTCGCCGAAGTCAGCGCGCCGCGCCCGCGTCGCGAGGGATTGCCAGCGCCGGATCCGGCCTGACGGCTGCGCGTCAACCCAGCTCCATCGTCGCCACGGCCTGCAATGTCCCGTCCGGTTGCGGCGGGGCGCTCCGGTACATGCGGGCCGTCGCGAAGGTTTCCTGAAATCCCAGCGATGTAAGGCGCTCTGCCAGCGCATCCTGTCCCGGCGCGACGTCGATGAATCGCGGCCCGTCGACGGGCAGGGCGGCTGCCGCCGAGGCTGCCAGCGACAGGGCGCGCTCTGCGTCCACCGCGATCACCGGGCCGATCTTGATCCCCTCGCGGCAGGCTCGGGCGGTTGCCGCCCCATCCAATGCACCGCCGGTTTCGGACACAACCGTCCGGCGCGTCGCGCTTCCCATCATCCAGTTCGACAGGAACGCCGGGCGGTCATAGCCGCAGGCGGCCCGGTCCAAAGCCGCAAGCGCGGGCAGGTCCGCCGGTGTGGCGGGGCGGTGCCCCACGGTCGTTCCGGCAGGAAGCTGTCCCATGAACCGGCGCGTCGCCCCGGCTGGCGCAAAGCCCGACCGCGCGTAATTCGCCTGCTGCGCCGCAACGCCGTCCAGCCCGACCGTGCGGTCGCCTGCGTGGGCCAGCGCGTGCTGCCACAGGCCGAACCCAATGCCGCGGCCGCGATGCGACGGGCGGCACAGGTACAGGCCAAGGAAGGCCATCGTGTCGTCGTGGTTCACCACCGAGATCGCCGCGACCGGGGTACCGTCCACCTCGGCGACGAAGAACCCGTCGGGGTCGGCGGCAAAAAAGGCGGCAGCATCGTCCAGACCGGGATTCCAGCCCTCGTCCGCCGCCCAGTCCAGCATCAGCGCGACCTCGGACGCACTGGCGGTCCGGTACGTCGCCGTCATGGACGCAATGCCTCGCGCAGGGACGCCGGCGCGGATGACACGTTGCTGAGGTCCAGCGAGGTCACAAGATCCACAAGGTGGTGCTTCATCAACTCTTCGGCGAGGTCGCCGTCGTGCCGCGCAAAGGCCTGTATCAGCGCGTGGTGCGCATGGCTTTCGCACATCGCGCCGCGCCGCTTCCAGTACAGCGCCACGATCAGCGACGACCGGGCGATCAGCTGCGCGATGAATTCGGCGATGGTTTCCTGATGCGCGATACGGGCGATTTCCAGATGGAACATGCCGGACAGGTGGACCGAACGCCCAAGCTCGCCCGCCCGGATCGCCGCGTGTTCCTCGTCGATGTGGTGCTGCAGAACCGCGATGTCCTCGGGCGTCGCCCGTTCCGCCGCCGACCGCGCGGTGCGGGGTTCCAGAAGGGCGCGGGCCTCGAACACCTCGCGCGCTTCGCGGGCGGATGGCTGCGCGACGAACGCGCCCCGGTTCCGCCGCAGCTCGACCAGCCGCTTGTGCGCAAGACTTTGCAATGCGGCGCGGGCGACGGTGCGGCTGACGCCATAGATCGCGCCCACCTCGTCCTCGTTCAGCTTGGTTCCGGGCGACAGGCGATGCTCGTGGATCGCCCGAGACATGTCGTCTGCCACGCGCTCGCTGCTGGGTGCCTGATTAACTGAATCTGCCATTGTCTGCCTCCGGACCCGAACCTGCGCGCGATGGGCTAGAGGGGCAAGGATTCGGGAGGGGACGTCGGGTCGCATTCAGGATCGTATACAATGTTGGACGCTATCCTGTGCGCGGGTATCGCGCCGTTGCCTGATAATTGGGCAAATGCTGTTTCGGCCGCGGCGCGGTGGCGATTTGCCTGCCCTCTGACGCGCGGCATCGCGAAGAGTGCTTTCAAGCAGCCAGCAGGGACGGACATGCGGACACCGAACGATCTGGAACTCGTGCATCTGACCAAACGCTACGGCGACACCGTGGCGGTGAAGGACATCAACCATGTCTTCGCGAACGGTACATACGTCTGTCTTCTGGGCCCGTCGGGCTGCGGCAAGTCGACCACGCTGCGGATGATCGCCGGGCACGAGTCGGTCAGCGACGGGTCGATCCTGCTGGACGGACAGGACATCTCGCGGCTTCCGCCCGCACAGCGCGGCACCGCGATGATGTTCCAAAGCTACGCGCTGTTCCCGCACCTGTCGGTGCGTGACAACGTGGCGTTCTCTTTGAAAATGAAGGGCATCGACAAGACCGCGCGCTACAAGGCCGCCGACGACATGCTGGCGCTGGTCGACATGGGGCATCTGGCCGAACGTCTTCCGGCGCAGCTTTCGGGCGGCCAGCAGCAGCGCGTGGCGCTGGCCCGCGCGCTGGTCACCAAGCCTCGCGTCCTGTTGCTGGACGAACCGCTGTCGGCGCTGGACCCGTTCCTGCGCATCCGCGTGCGGGGCGAGCTGAAGCGCCTGCAACGCGAACTGGGGATCTCGTTCATCCACGTCACCCACGGACAGGACGAGGCGCTTGCGCTGGCCGACGAGGTGGTGGTGATGAACAACGCCGTCATCGAACAGGCCGGCACGGCGCGCGATGTGTTCGGCGCCCCCCGGACCGAGTTCGTGGCTCGCTTCATGGGCGGCCACAACGTCATCGACCTGAACGGCGGCCGCTTCGCGCTGCGCGCCGACGACGTGAAGCTGGCCGACAGCGGCCACGCCGCCACCGTCAGCGTGGTCGAGTACCAAGGCGACCGCGTCGCCGTGACCTCGAAATTGGGCGAGACCGAGGTTCTGGCGCTGGTGCCAGAGGCCGAGTTCTACGCCAATCCGAAGAATCCGGGCGATGCCGTCGGCCTTGCCTGGGATGAGGGGCGGCTGCACCGCCTCCTGGCTTAGGGCGCCGCCCGGGCCAAACCCCAAACACCAACGAAACGCCGCAAGGCACAGGGAAGAGAAGAGAGGAACACGATGGCCAAAGCCAGAGTTGGATACACCCGCCGGTCGATGCTGAAAGCCGGTGGCGCCGCGATCGCCGCAACGGCGCTGCCCGCCCCGATGGTCTGGGCGCAGGACATCAAGGACGTCACGCTGCGCCAGTTCGGCACCGGCGTGTCGAACCTGAACGACGTGGCCCAGAAGGTGAAGGAAGACCTTGGCTTCACGCTGGAAATGACCGCGCTCGATTCCGACAGCGTCACCCAGCGCGCGGCCACCCAGCCCGACAGCTTCGACATCGCCGACATCGAGTACTGGATCTGCAAAAAGGTCTGGCCGACCGGCAACCTGCAGGCGATGGACGTGTCGAAGATCGCCAACTACGACAAGATCGTCGGCATCTTCAAAGACGGCAAGCTGACCCCGGACAGCGAGATCGCACAGGGTACCGCGCCGCACACCGTGGGCTTCATCCCCGAGCCGGGCGCGACCGAGTTCGCGGACGAACAGACCAACTGGATGACCCTGATCCCGACGATCTACAACGCCGACACGCTGGGCATCCGCCCCGACCTGATCGGCCGTCCGATCAACAACTGGTCGGAACTGCTGAACCCCGAGTTCAAGGGCAAGGCCTCGATCCTCGACATCAGCTCGATCGGCATCATGGACATGGCGATGGTCTGTGAATCGATGGGCGAGATCACCTATGGCGACAAGGGCAACATGACCCGCGAAGAGATCGACGCCACCTTCGCGATCTTCACCGAGGCCAAGCAGAACGGCCAGTTCCGCGCCTTCTGGAAGACCTTCGACGAATCCGTGAACCTGATGGCCTCGGGCGAGGTCGTGATCCAGTCGATGTGGTCGCCGGCGATCACCGCTGTGAAGTCGCGCGGCATTCCCTGCGTCTACCAGCCGCTGGAAGAGGGCTATCGTTCGTGGGGCGGCGGCATCGGCCTGTCGAACGCGCTGTCGGGCATCGAGCTGGACGCGGCCTATGAATACATCAACTGGTACCTGTCCGGCTGGGTCGGCGGCTATCTGATGCGTCAGGGCTATTACTCAGCCGTTCCGGAAACCTCGAAAGAGTACATGTCCGAGAACGAGTGGGGCTATTGGTTCGAGGGCAAGGAAGCCACCGACGTCATCACCTCGCCCACCGGCGACGCGCTGGCCCAGGCTGGCGAAGTCCGCGACGGCGGCTCGTTCGAAGAGCGCATGGGCCGCGTGGCTTGCTGGAACGCCGTCATGGACGAGAACCAGTACATGGTCCGCAAGTGGAACGAATTCATCGCTGCATGATGAACCACTGGCGCGGGGGTTTCGGCCTCCGCGTCTTTTTTCCTTTTTCGAAGGCCTGCCGATGACCGAGACGCTGACCGACACGCCGCCTGCCGTGCCGCAGTCGACGCGCCCGCCGAAACCGCCGGGATCTATGGGCCGCAACCTGCTGGGCTGGCTTCAGGCCGCGCCGCTGACGCTGGTTTTGCTGGCCTTCCTTGTCGCGCCGATCGTGATGATCGTGATCGTCAGCTTTTGGCGTGCGACCGAATTCTCGATCATCCCGGACTTCTCGTTCGAGAACTACGAATTCCTGTTCGGATCGTCCGTGACGTGGCGGGTGTTTCTGGCGACGTTCAAATACGCGCTGATCACATGGGCCTTCACGCTGTCCATCGGCTTTACCGTCGCGTATTTTCTGGCCTTCCACGTGCGCAGCCAGACGATGCAGATCGCGCTGTTCCTGCTGTGCACGATCCCGTTCTGGACCTCGAACATCATCCGCATGATCAGCTGGATTCCTTTCCTTGGCCGCAACGGCATCGCGAACCAGACGCTTCAGGATTGGGGCCTGATCGACCAGCCGCTGGAATGGCTGCTGTATTCCGATTTCTCGGTGATCCTTGCCTTCGTGCACCTGTACACGTTGTTCATGGTCGTGCCGATCTTCAACACGATGATGCGCATCGACAAGTCGCTGATCGAAGCGGCCTATGACAACGGCGCGTCGGGCTTCCAGACGCTGCTTCACGTCATCATCCCGCTGACCAAGCCGGGTATCATGATCGGCACCATCTTCGTCGTCACGCTGGTGATGGGCGACTTCATCACGGTGCGGTTCATGTCGGGCTCGCAGAAGGCCAACGTGGGCCGCCTGATCTCGAACGACATCGCGCTGCTGCAATACCCGTCCGCCGCCGCGACGGCGGTGGTGCTGCTGTGCACGGTGCTGATCGTGATCGGCATCCTGCTGCGGTTCGTGAACATCCGGAAGGAGCTCTGACCGATGGAAAAACGCCCCCGCAGCTTCTACGTCCTCGCCGCCTTTTTCGGCCTGTTCGTGCTGTTCCTCTACGGGCCCACGATCACCATCGGTATCCTGTCCTTTCAGGGCGAGGGCGGTGGCCTGACCTTCCCGATGCGCGGCGTGTCGCTGCACTGGTTCCGCGACCTGTTTCAGGAACAGGCGGTCGGCGACATCTGGGGCGCCTTCCGCCGCAGCCTTGCGCTGGGCCTGCTGGTGATGGTCGTCACCGTGGTCGTTTCGGTGATGGCGGGGCTTGCCTTCCGCAAGCGGTTCGCCGGATCGGCGCTGCTGTTCTACCTTGCCATCGCGTCGCTGGTGATCCCGTCGATCCTGATCTCTCTGGGTGTCGGCCTGATCTTCAACCAGTTGGGTCTTAAGATCCACTGGGCCACTTCGGGTCTGGGGTCCCAACTGACGTGGACGCTGCCCTTCGGCCTGCTGATCATGTTCGCCGTGTTCAACCGCTTCGACAAATCCTACGAGGAAGCCGCCCGCGACCAAGGCGCGACCGCATGGCAGACGATCCGCTATGTCGTGCTGCCGATCATCGCGCCGTCGCTGCTGGGCGTTGCGCTATTCGGCTTCACCCTCAGCTATGACGAGTTCGCGCGGACGCTGCTGACTGCGGGCAGCTACAACACCCTGCCGCTCGAAATCTTCGGGATGACCACCAACGTGACCACGCCGGTGATCTATGCGCTGGGCACACTGACGACGGTATTCTCATTCCTGATCATCGGGGCGTTCCTGTTCACCGTCTGGATCATGGCGAAACGCCGGGCCCGCCACGGGTCGGATGCCGGCAAGGGCGTCTGATGCGTCTGCTGTACATCAACCCCAATTCCACCGCCGAGATGACCGACAGCATCGTCGAGGCCGCCCGCGCCGCCGTGCCGGAGGCCGAGGTGATCGGCTGGACCAACACCGACGGCCCCCCCGCGATACAGGGGGCGGCGGATGGCGACGCGGCGGTGCCGGGGCTTTTGGCGCTGCTGCCCAAGGCACGGACGGCCGACGTGGACGCCATCGTCATCGCCTGCTTCGACGACACCGGGTTGGACGGCGCCCGCGCGATGGCGCATTGCCCGGTGCTGGGCATCGGGCAGGCGGGGTTTCACATGGCGGTGCTGATGGGCGGACGGTTCGGCGTCGTCACGACGCTGCCAATCTCGGTCCCGGTGATCGAGGGCAACATCGCCTCCTACGGCTTCGCCGACGCCTGCACCGGGGTGCGTCCCAGCGGCCTGCCGGTTCTGGCGGTGGAAGAAGGCGGCGACGATGTGCTGGCCACGCTCGACCGCGAGATCACCGCCGCCGCCGCCGACGGGGCGCGAAGCGTGGTGCTGGGCTGTGCCGGGATGGCGCGGCATCGGTCGGCGCTGTCGCGACCGGGCGGCCCTTTGCTGATCGACGGCGTCGCGGCCTCGGCGCTGCTGGCGGTCGCGGCGCATGGCTACGTCGGGGCGCGCAGCGCGGCCTGACCCCCCGCAAACGTGTAGGGGTGCGGCGGGACGTGCCCTTGCCCGACCCACCCGCCGTGCACTACCTCTGCCACAGGCCGAGGGAGGACCGGACCGGGACAATGCGCCGCCGTTTCAATGCCATGACCGATCTGGACCCGTGCCGTTGACCGCGTCTCAGCGCATCGCGCGGGCGATCCTGCGGCACAACCGGCTGTTCCTGCTGGTGCTGGCGCTGCTGGTCGCGGTGCTGGCCACCGGTATACCGCGCCTGCAATTCTCGACCGACAACCGCGCCTTCTTCTCGCGCGACAACCCGGAATACCGCGACCTGCTGGCGCTGGACGCCGCCTACAACAGCACGGACGGTTTGCTGTTCCTGCTGACCCCGCCCGAGGGCGCGGCCTTCGACCCCGACGCCCTGACGGCACTGCGCGATTTCACCGATGACGCGTGGCAGGTGCCGTATGTCCTGCGCGTCGACAGCCCGGTGAACCTGACCCTGTCGCGGTCCGAGGGCGACGAGATCCTGATCGAGCCGCTGCTGCCCGACACCGGCCCCCTGACCTTGGCCGATGCCACCCGCTTTCGCGAGGGGCTGGCCGATCTGGACGAGGCCGAGGGCCGGTTCGTGTCGGCGGACGGCGACGCGTTCGGGATGAGCCTGCAGCTTGTTCTCCCGGGGACCGAGGCGGGCCGGGACGAGGCCGCCGCGTATGTCGACGCCATGCTGGACATCTGGCGCGCGGCGCATCCGGACTGGAGCTTCAAGGTCACCGGCGGCTTTCTTGGCGGGCTGGCGCTGGAACGGATCGCGATCCAAGACCTGACGTGGCTGGTGCCGCTGGCGGCGCTGATGGTGGTGGCGGTTCTGCTGTTCATGATGCGCACCATCGTCGGGGCGATCACCACGCTGGTGGTGGCCATCTGCGGCACCGTGGCGACGCTTGGCATCGCGGGCTGGGCCGGGATCGTGCTGACCGCCGGCACCGCGATAAGCCCGCTGTCGGTGCTGGTGCTGCTGACCGCGTCCTGCATCCACGTCCTGCTCAGCTGGATGCGGGCGCTGGACAGCGACGGCCCCGACCGCGCCATCGAGACCGCGCTGGAAGAGAACCTCGGCGCCGTCACGGTCACAAACCTGACCACCGCCATCGGCTTTCTGTGCCTGAACTTCAGCCAGGCGCCGCCGCTGCGCGACATGGGCAACATCATCGCATTCGGGCTGCTGGTCGGGCTGGCCGCGACGCTGGTGGTCGTCCCGGCGGGGCTGCGGTTCGACCGCCGCGCCCACGCCGCGCGCATCCCGATCACGCCCGCGATGATGCAGGGCATCGCCACCGCGATCCTGACGCGCTGGAAACTCTGGCTGTGGCTGTTCCCGGTGGCCGTGCTGGTGGCGATCACCGGCATCCTCAGGATCGGCTACGACGACAGCATCTTCCGCTATTTCGCCCCCCGGACCGAGTTCCGTCAGTCCGCCGACGCGATCCAGGACAAGCTGTCGGGGCTGGACAGCCTGCAATTCTCGTTCAAAGCGCCGGACGGTTCGGTCTTCGATCCGGCGTTCCTTGCCTCGGTCGACCGCTTCGCCGGTTGGCTGGCGGGGCAGCCGGGCGTCGTTTCGGTCACGTCCATCGCCGACATCCTGAAACGGATGAACGGCGCGATGACCGGCGAGGACCCCGCGCTGCCTGACAGCCGCGAAGCCGGGGCGCAGCTGATGATGCTGTACGAGTTCTCGCTGCCACCGGGGCACGATCTGACCTCGACCATCGACGTCAGCCGCACCCAGACCCGTCTGATCGCGGGGCTGCGCGTCGCCAGCTCGAACGAGACCCGCGACCTTGCCGACCGGGCCGAGGCATGGCTGGCCGCGAACGAGCCCGCCATCGCCTCTCGTGCGTCGGGCGTGTCCATCGCCTTTGCCCGTCTGTCGCAGCAGAACAACCGGCAGATGCTGATGGGGCTGGCCGTGGTGCTGGCGGCGATCTCGGGGATCATGGTGCTGACCCTGCGCAGTTTCACCTACGGCGCGATCAGCCTTGTGCCCAACCTTGTGCCTGCCGTGCTGGCCTTTGGGCTTTGGGGCTATACCTTCAGGGACGTGAACCTTGGATCGACCGTGGTGACGACCATGACCTTCGGCATCGTCGTGGACGATACGGTGCATTTCCTGATGCACTACCTGCGCCGCCGCCGCGCCGGGCGCGTGGCCGAGGCGGCGCTGCGCGATACGTTCTCTGTCGTGGGCGCGGCCATCGTGATCACCTCGCTGGCGCTGATGGCGGGGTTCGCGGTGATGACGCTGTCGGGCTTCGTCATCAACCGCCACATCGGCGCGCTGACGGTCTTCGTCGTGGGCTTCGCGCTGCTGGCCGACCTGCTGTTCCTGCCCGCCCTGTTGCTTGCCCTGAAAGGACGCCGCTGATGCTGTTCCGTTTTCTGTTGATCGCCCTGTTGTCCCTGACCGTCCTGCCCGCGTCGGCGCAGCCCGCCATCGAGAAAGGCACCGCCATCGCGGAAGAGGCCGCGTCGCGCAATTCCGGCTGGGGCGACCTGTCGGTCAGCGGCGAGATGATCCTGACCGCCGGGGGGGCGTCCAGCACGCGCCGGTTCGACGCGCAGTGGGTCGAGACGGGGCGGGGCGCGTCGCGGTCGCTGATCGTGTTTCGCTGGCCCGGCGACATTCAGGGCACGGCGCTGCTGACCCACGGCTATGCGGGGCGGAACGACGACCAGTGGCTTTGGCTGCCGTCGCTGTCGAAGGTGCGGCGCATCTCGTCCTCGGGGCGCAGCGGGTCCTTCGTGGGCAGCGAATTCGCCTACGAGGACATGACCGATCAGGAAATCGGCAAGTTCACCCACACATGGGTGCAGGACGGCGCCTGTCCCGGCGGCGGCACCTGTCACATCGTCGACCGGCGTCCGCGCACCGCGTCGGGCTACAGCCTGCAACGGGTGTGGTTCGACACGTCGAACCTGACGATCCGGCAGGTGCAGTATTACGACCGGCGCGGTGCGCACGTGAAAACGCTGGCGATCAGCGGCTACCGCCAGTATCAGGGCCGGTTCTGGCGGGCGAGCCGGATGGTGATGCAGAACCACCTGACCGGGAAGGCGACGACGCTGACGTGGTCGGGCTATCGCTTCAATGCGGGGGTGAACCCCAACGCGCTGTCGCCCAACGCGCTTAGCCGCATCCGTTGACCTTGGCCCGGAGGATCGCCCAGACTGCGCCGATGTCGGACGGTCATCGCAAGATGCGGCGGACCCGCCTGCGCGGCCTTGCCGTTGCCGGGTGCCTTTTGGCGCCTGCCGCGGTCAGCGCGCAGTCCGACCTGTCCGGAGATGGGCTTTCCGTGTCCGGGCAGTTCGATTTCGGGCTGCGGTCCTATCTGGACGACGGGCGCTATGCCGGACAGTCGGACGCGGGCGCGCAGGTCTTCTTCGGCACGACGGTAAACGCGACGATGCCCTTGGGAACGGGGCAGGTCGTCCTGCAGTTTTCGGCCAGCGCGGACACCGACGGCGCGCGCGATGCGTTCAACCTGCAACGCGCCTATTACACCCGGTCGTTCGGCGACTGGGATCTGCTGGCGGGGATGAACGTCGACACATGGGGCGTCGCGGAAAGCCGGTCGGTGCTGAACGTGCTGAACCCGCAGGACGGGACCGACGTGATATATGGCGGCGACTTCGTCGGAACGCCGATGATCAACGCCAGCTACTACAGCGATTTCGGGACCTTCAGCGCCTATGCCCTGACCGGCTTTGTCGAGCCTGTCAGCCCCGGCGCCTCGTCGCGCCTGCGCGCGCCGGTTCCGGTGGCCGACGGACAGGCGGTGTACCAAGAGGGTGACGGCCGCCATCTGGATTTCGCGTTCCGCTGGCGCAACAACTTCGCATTGGGCGATGGCGCGCTGGACGTCGCGGCCAGCTATTTCAACGGCACCAGCCGGACGCCGGTCGGGCTGTTGGGCTGCGCCCCGACCGGCGGCGTGACGGACGCGACCTGCGATGCGGTGAACGCGGCCGTGGTCGATGCCTTCCGATCCGGCGACCCCGCCGTGTCCAGTGTCCGCGACCTGTTCGACCAGCTTGCGGATCTGCCCGAAGACGTGGTCGAGCAGGCCGTTCAGCAAGTCTCGGCCATCCCCGGATTGGGGATCGTGCCGTATTACCAGCACATCCAGCAGGGTGGTCTCAGCGCGGTCTATGCGCGCGGCGATCTACAGCTGCGGACGGAACTGGCCTTTACCAAACCCGACAATATGGACGGCTATTGGTCCGGCGTTGTGGGTGGGGATTACACTTTTCATGGAATAGGGCCGGCGGACGCCAGCCTGACACTGGTCGCCGAATACCTGTGGGACGACCGCAGCACGCGGGCGCCGTCGGTCCTGTTCGGCAACGACCTGTTTCTCGGCCTCAACCTGTTCCTGAACGACAGTCGCGACACCGCGATCCGGCTGGGCGGGTTCCACGATCTGGACAGCGATGCGCAGCTGTTCCAGCTGTCCGCCTCGACCCGGCTGAACGACGCGGTGCGGCTGGATCTCACCGCGCTGCACGTCCGCGCCGACGGCTGGTCCGACCCGCTGTCCTTCGTCGACCGCGACAGCTTTGTCGAGTTGAAGATCAGCACGTATTTCTGACCCCGACCGTCAGTGGTTGACACACCCCGCGCCGCGCGCCTTTCCTGCGCCAACACAGGAGAGGAGACCGGCCGTGAAGATGACCACCGAGGAAGCTTTCGTCAAAACGCTGCAACGCCACGGGATCGAACATGCCTTCGGCATCATCGGTTCGGCCTTCATGCCGATCTCGGACCTGTTTCCGAAGGCGGGCATCACCTTCTGGGACTGCGCGCACGAAGGATCTGGCGGGATGATGGCCGACGGCTACACCCGCGCGTCCGGCAAGATGTCGATGATGATCGCGCAGAACGGGCCGGGCATCACCAACTTCGTCACCGCCGTGAAGACCGCGTATTGGAACCACACGCCGTTGTTGCTGGTCACGCCGCAGGCGGCCAACAAGACCATCGGGCAGGGCGGCTTCCAAGAGGTCGAGCAGATGGCGGCCTTCAAGGACATGGTCGCCTATCAGGAAGAGGTGCGCGACCCGTCCCGCATCGCCGAGGTTCTCAGCCGCGTCATCACCAACGCCCGCCGCGCCAGTGCGCCGGCGCAGATCAACGTGCCGCGGGACGTCTGGACGCAGGTGGTCGACATCGCGATCCCCGAGCCGGTGGAGTTCGAACGCCCTGCGGGCGGCGAGACCGCACTGGCCGAGGCGGCCAAACTGCTGTCCGACGCGAAGTTCCCGGTGATCCTGAACGGCGCGGGCGTGGTGCTGGCGGGTGCGATCCCCGACACCATCGCGCTGGCGGAACGGCTGTCGGCGCCGGTCGGCGTCGGCTACCAGCACAACGACGCCTTCCCCGGCTCGCACCCGCTGTTCGCGGGGCCGCTGGGCTATAACGGGTCGAAGGCCGCGATGCAGCTGATCCGGCAGGCCGACGTGGTGCTGGCGCTGGGCACCCGGCTGAACCCGTTCTCGACACTGCCGGGCTATGGCATCGACTATTGGCCGCAGGACGCGAAGATCATACAGGTCGACATCAACCCCGACCGCATCGGCCTGACCAAGACGATCTCGGTCGGGATCGTGGGGGACGCGAAGAAGGTCGCCAAGACCCTGCTGGCCGGGCTGTCCGACAGCGCCGGCGACGCGGGCCGCACTGACCGCGAGGCCGCCATCGCGCAGACGAAATCGGCATGGGCGCAAGAGCTGAGCTCGATGGATCACGAAGACGACGATCCCGGCACGACGTGGAACCAGCGCGCCCGCGACGCCAAGCCCGACTGGCTGAGCCCGCGCAAGGCATGGCGCGCGATCCAGGCGGCGCTGCCGCGTGAGGCGATCATCAGTTCCGACATCGGCAACAACTGCGCCATCGGCAACGCCTATCCGTCGTTCGAGGTGGGGCGGAAATACCTTGCCCCGGGCCTGTTCGGCCCCTGCGGCTATGGCCTGCCGTCCATCGTCGGCGCCAAGATCGCCTGTCCGGACACGCCGGTCGTGGGGTTCTCGGGCGACGGCGCCTTCGGCATCGCGGTGACCGAATTGACGGCGATCGGCCGCGAGGAATGGCCCGCGATCACGCAGGTGGTGTTCCGCAACTACCAGTGGGGCGCCGAAAAGCGGAACTCGACCCTGTGGTACGACGACAACTTCGTCGGCACCGAACTGGGCGAGGGCGTGTCCTATGCGAAACTGGCCGAGGCGTGCGGGCTGAAGGGCGTGGTGGCGCGGACGATGGACGAACTGACCGCGGCGCTGGCGCAGGCGATCAAGGATCAGGCGGCGGGGATCACCACGCTGATCGAGGCGATGATCAATCAGGAACTCGGAGAGCCGTTCCGCCGCGACGCGATGAAAAAGCCGGTCGAGGTGGCGGGGATCGATCCGTCCGACATGCGGCCGCAGATGCCTGCCTAGGGGGCAGTGCCTGCTTCGTCTCGTCGCAACCCTGCGAAATCGGCGGGAAAAGCGGTGGGCGCGGCTGGCGCCCGCCGCGGACGCGTGGTGTGATCCGCCCAGATTTGAGCAGACGATTCAGGAGCGCACATGCCCGAGGCCTATCCTTTTCTCAGCAAGACCGAGCCGACGCCGCCGAACCGCCTGATGCAGATGGCAAAGAACCACGACACGCCGCGCGTGGCGCTGGTCAACGCCGGGGCGGTCAACCCGATGGAAGGCATCCGCGAGGCCGCCGAGGCCGGGCTGGCAGAGCCGATCCTGATCGGGGACGAACTGAAGATCCGAGGCGCGGCGGAAGAGATCGGCTATGACATCTCGCAGTTTCGGCTGATCCACGCCCCGCACGCGGCGGCGTCCGACATGGCGGCAGAGCTGGCGCGCACGGGCGAGGCCGACGCGATCATGAAGGGGCAGATCCACACCTCGACCTTTCTCAAGGGGCTTTTGCCGACCCGCGCGGGCCTGCGCGAGCCCGGGGCGCGCTGTGGCCATGTCTTTCACATCACCGCGCCCGGCAGCGACCGCCCGCTGCTTTTGACCGACGCGGCGCTGAACGTGAACCCGTCGGTCGAGACGCGGCAGGCCTGCCTGACCCATGCCGTCCGCCTGTGTCAGATCCTTGGGGTCGAACGCCCCCGCGCGGGTCTTCTGGCGCCGACCGAGGACCCGATCGAGTCGGTGCCCAACACGATGGAAAGTGCAGAGATCGCCGCGTGGGCGAAGGACAAGCTGCCCGAGGCGGACGTGTCCGGCCCGATGGCGATGGACCTGATCCTGTCGCGCGAGGCAGCCGAGGTGAAGAACTATGACAGCCCCGTCGCCGGGAACGCCGACATCATCCTGACCCCGAACATCACCACCGGCAACGCGGTGTTCAAGCTGATGGTGCTGGGCATGGGCTGCTGCGCGGGCGGCATCGTTCTGGGGGCGAAGGTGCCGATCCTGCTGACGTCGCGCAGTCAGGGCGCGGCGGCGCGGCTGGCGTCGGCGGCGCTGGGGGTCATCGCCTCGGGGACGCCCTGATGCTGTTGGTGCTGAACACCGGGTCGTCCTCGATCAAGGCGGCGCTGTTCGACCGGGACCTGACCGAGGTTCTGGGCGGCAAGGTCACCGGCATCGGGCAGGCGCAGGGGGCGCGGCTGCGGCTTGGGGCGACGGACGCCGCCATCGACGCGCCCGATCATGAAACGGGGCTGGCCGCGATGCTGGACGCGCTGGGCCGGGAAGGGGCCGGGGACATCACAGCCGCCGCGCACCGGATCGTCCACGGCGGCGCGGCGCTGACCCGTCCCGTGCGGCTGACGCCCGAGGTCATCGGCGTGATCGAGGACAACGTGCCGCTGGCGCCGTTGCACAATCCGCCGGGCCTTGCGGGTATCCGCGCGATGGCCACGGCGCGGCCCGATCTGCCGCAATACGCCAGCTTCGACACCGCGTTTCACGCCACCCAGTCCGAGCTTGCCACCACTTACGCCATCCCGCGCAGCTATCGTGACGAGGGGATCCGGCGCTATGGCTTCCACGGGCTCAGCTATGCCGGGATGGTGGATCAGTTCGGCGACGCGCTGCCCAAGCGGCTGCTGGCGATGCATCTTGGCGCCGGGTGCAGCCTGTGCGCGATCCGGGACGGCAAGTCCGTCTGCACCTCGATGGGCTATTCGCCCTTGTCCGGCCCGACGATGGCGACCCGGTCGGGTGACATCGACGGCATGGCGGTGCTGCGGCTGGCGCGCGAGCACGGCATCGACGAGGCGACGCGGCGGCTGAACACCGAATCCGGCCTGCGCGGTCTGGCGGGCACTGCCGACATGAAGACGCTGCTGGACAGCGACAGCGAAGACGCCGCGTTTGCCGTCGAGCATTTCGTCTGGTCCGTGCTGCGGGTCGGCGGCGGGCTGATCGCGGTGATGGGCGGGGTCGACGCGCTGGCCTTCACCGGCGGGATCGGAGAGAACTCTGCCGAGATCCGGCAGCGCATCACCGACGGGTTCGCATGGCTGGGCGACATCCCCGTGCACGTGATCCCCGCGAAGGAAGAGCGCCAGATCGCCCGGGACGCATGGTCGCTGATCAGTGACGCTGCGGATCGCTAAGGGTCGGCACGGTGGTGGTCCAGTCGCCATAGTCGCCGCTGGTCGCCCGCTCGTGCAGCCGAACAAGGTCGGCCACCGGCGTTTCGCTATAGTCGATCCGAAGGGTCAGCGGCGCGATGTCCGGTCCCACGATTAGCAGCGCCGCCGACATCAGCCCCCGGCTGTCGCCGCCCGCCGCTTCGCCCGCCTGCACGGCGGCCAGCAGGCGCGCGGGCAGGTTGCCCGCCGCCCCGGCAAAGCCATCCGCGATCGCGTCCAGCACGTTCTGCCCCGACAGAAGGTTGCCCGAGACGACGCAGCCGTCGGATTCGCGGCTGCCTTTCACGTCGCTGTTGTCCGCACCCGTATGCACCCCGGTGCCGCCCTGCGGGTCCAGCGCCGCAAGCTGCCGCGCGGCGCGTCCGGCGTCGGGCTCGGTCACCGCGCGCACCGCCTCTGCCGCCGTCGCGCCGTCCTTCATACGGGTCAGCACGTCCTCGCCCCAGAAGGTGCTGGGCGCCGCCCCCTGCGAGGCCGAAGCGCCGCCGAGGGGATTCGCGCGCAGCACCCAGCCGCCCACGCACAGGCTGCCCGTGGCGGCCGCGCCGCCGATCCAGCCTGAAGTTTCATCGCGCGCAAGGATCGAAAATGTCATGGGTTATCCCTCCTGCAGGTATTTATAATGAAAATTTTGATCTGAGGGAATTATCGTGATAAATTTCTTTTCACAGTCCACTGGAGGGAACCAAATGAACATCCGTAACCTGACGCGCCGCGCGGTTCTTGCCGCCACCGGCGCGCTACTGGCGGTGGGGACGCTTGGCGGCGCGCCGGCCGCTGCGCAGACCCCGCCCGGGGTGCTGGTGGTCGGCCAGATCGCCGAGCCCAAGGCGCTCGACCCGGCGGCGGTGACCGCGGTCAACGATTTCCGCATCCTGATGAACATCTACGACGGCCTCGTGCGCTACAAGTCGGGCACGCTGGAAGTCGAACCCGCGCTGGCCACCGATTGGGAGATCAGCGAGGACGGCACCGAGTACACGTTCAACCTGCGCGAAGGCGTCAGCTTCCACGACGGCACGCCATTCAACGCCGAGGCGGTCGTGTTCAACTTCGAGCGGATGCTGAACGAAGATCACCCCTACGCCGACACCGGGCCGTTCCCGCTGGCGTTCTTCTTCTCGTCCGTCGACACGGTCGAGGCGGTGGATGACCTGACGGTGAAGTTCACCCTGTCCGCGCCCTACGCGCCGTTCCTGTCGAACCTCGCCTATCCCACGGGCCTGATCGTTTCGCCCGCCGCGGTGGAACAGTACGGCGCCGATTTTGGGCGCAACCCGTCGGGCACCGGGCCGTTCACCTTCGCTGAATGGCGGTCGAACGAGGCTGTCGTGGTCGAAGGCAACCCGGACTACTGGGGCGGGGCGCCGTCGCTTCAGGCGGTGATCTACCGTCCGATCACCGATGCCAACACCCGCGTGGCCGAGATGCTGGCCGGGGGCATCGACCTGATGGTCGAGGTGCCGCCCGTCGCGCTGTCGGAGTTCGAGGGCGACCAGTACAGCGTGATCGAACAGGCGGGCCCGCACGTCTGGTTCCTGATCCTGAACGCCAAGGAAGGTCCCTTCGCGGACAAGCTGGTGCGCCAGGCCGCCAACTTCGCGGTCAACAAAGAGGCGCTGGTGAACGACGTGCTGGAAGGCACCGCCGATGTCGCCGCCGGCCCGACGCCGCCGGCCTTCGCGTGGGCGTACAACGACGCGCTGGACCCGTACCCCTATGACCCGGAGAAGGCCAAGGAACTGCTGGCCGAAGCCGGTGTCGAGAACCCGTCGGTGACCTTCTATGTCACGGAAGGCGGATCGGGGATGCTGGATCCGATCGCGATGGGCACCGCCATTCAGGCGGACCTGCAGGCCGTCGGCTTCGACGTCACCATCGAGACCTACGAGTGGAACACCTTCCTAGGAGAGGTGAACCCGGGTCTGGAAGGCAAGGCCGACATGGCCGAGATGGCGTGGATGACCAACGACCCGGACACCCTGCCGTATCTTGCGCTGCGCACCGACGCCTTCCCCGAGGCGGGCGGGTTCAACTCGGGCTACTATTCCAACCCCGAGGTGGACGAGCTGCTTGAGAAGGCCCGCGTGTCCACGTCGCAGGACGAACGCGCCGAGCTGTACAAGCAGATGCAAGAGATCGTGCAGGACGACGCACCCTGGGTCTTCGTCGCGAACTGGAAGCAGAACGCCGTGACCTCTTCGGCGGTCGAGAACTTCGCGCTGGAGCCGTCGTTCTTCCTGCTGCTGAAGGACGTGGTCAAGAACTGACCCTTTATCGGACCGGGCTGTCGCCCGGTCCGACCCGCGCGCC
>NZ_JARGYD010000007.1:0-242035 GCF_029168315.1 Psychromarinibacter halotolerans | reverse complement strand
ATCGTGCTGCGCAACTGCTTCGCGCGGGCCCTTTGGGTCGCGGTGCGGAAGCCGGTCATCGGGGTTCCCTGTTGCCTTGGGTCGGGCAGAGGGTGGGGCGAGGGTGGTTAAGGGCGGGTTAATTGCGAATGTTGCGACACGCCCCCCTCCCTGACCCTCCCCCCTGCAGGGGGAGGGGACGCAGAGGCGGCGAGGTCCGTCGCTTGGACGTTGGCGGTCTGACACCATCCTTGCAGGAGCACGGTATTCCCTCCCCCCTGCAGGGGGGAGGGCCAGGGAGGGGGCCCCGCCCCAAATCATTCCGCAGCCTCGCGCCGCAGCTTGCGCACCAGCTCCAGCTCGGACTGGAAATCCACGTAGTGCGGCAGCTTGATATGCTCCAGAAACCCCGTCGCCTGAATGTTGTCGCCGTGGTACAGCACGAACTCGGTGTCCTGCGCCGGGGCGCCGACGTTGTCTTCGCCCAGCTCTTCCCACCGCAACGCCCGGTCGACCAGCGCCATCGAGATTGCCTTGCGCTCCGACTGGCCGAACACCAGCCCGTAGCCCCGCGTGAACTGCGGCGGTTCGGTCTTCGAGCCTTTGAACTGGTTCACCGTCTCGCATTCGGTCAGCGTCACCTCGCCGATCTCGATCGCGAAGCCCAATTCCGGCACCTCCATCTCGACGGCCACCGCGCCGATGCGCAACTCTCCCACGAAGGCATGGTTGCGCGCATAGCCGCGCTGGGTCGAGTAGGCGAGGCCCAGCGTGAACCCCTCGTCCGCCCGGGCCAGCGCCTGAAGCCGCAGCGCGCGGTCGGCGGGCAGCTCCAACGGTTCGCGCGTCAGGTCGGGCGGCGTGGCGTCATCGGCCGGGGCGTCCTCGATCAGGCCTTCCCGGTTCAGGAACTCGGTCACATGCGGCACCTGTTCCGGCGGCGCGGTGCGCTCTGGTGCATCGGGCACCTCGCCGTCGGCGGCGAGTTTGAAGTCCAGCAGCCGATGGGTGTAGTCGAACGTCGGCCCCAGTACCTGCCCGCCGGGCAGGTCCTTGAACGTCGCAGAGATGCGCCGTTCACAGGCCATGTCGCCGGTGTCCAACGGGTCGGAATAGCCGAACCGGGGCAGGGTGGTGCGGTAGGCGCGGATCAGGAACACCGCCTCGATCAGGTCGCCGCGCGCCTGCTTGATCGCCAGCGCCGCAAGGTCGGGATCGTACAGCGAGCCTTCGGCCATCACCCGGTTCACCGCCAGCGTCATCTGCTCGCGGATCTGGTCCACCGACAGTTCCGCAACCGACCTGTCGCCGCGCCGTTCCTCGGCCAGCCACGCATGGGCGTTGTCGATGGCGCGCTCGCCGCCCTTTACCGCGACATACATCAGCAGACCTCCGTAGAGCGGGGCAGCGCGGCCAGCAGGTCGCCGCAGGTAAAGACGAAATCCAGCCCCAGCGGGAACAGCGCGCGGTTGGCGCGGAAAGCGTCCGTTTCGGGCAGCGACAGCATGGCGGTGTCGCGGATGCCGGGGCCGCGCAGGGTGGCGCCGTCGGGGCTTAGCTGGTCAGTCTCGACGATCAGCGTGGCGGACCGGTCGGGATACTCGGAGGTTCCGATCGCGAACGCGCCCTTCGGCAGGGCATCCCAGCGTCCGACGGCGAACATCGCCTCTTCGGGGCCGGTCAACGGCGCGCCAAGGTGAAACCGGATCCAGTCGCGCACCGCGGCGCAGTCGGCATCGCCGGCAAGGTGCACCGGCGTGTCGGCGTCGCATAGCGTCAGCAGAACCGCACCGGCGGCGGGCGACAGGGGCGCGGGCGGGGTCGCGCCGGTGATGGTCTCGATCCGGCCGGGCCGAGCCATCGCCGACATGATGGCGCGAAACGCGGTCGCGGCCTGCGGTGCCGGATCGGCAAAGCCGCCTTCAAGATGCGCAGTGGCGGCGTTCATCAGTCGTCCCCCCGCACCAGCGTAAAGAATTCGACCCGGGTCGCGGCCGCCTTTGCGGCGCGGGTGGCCCGGCGGTCGGCTTCTTCGGTCATCAGCGGGTCCAGCACATCCGACCGGATCGTTCGCGCGGCATCGGTCTGCATCAGGGCATCGACCAACGCCGCCGCCTCGGCATCCTGCTTGTTGCGGCTCTGCACATAGCCGTGCCCGACCGTGCCGTCCGCCAGCTTCAGCGAACAACGCGTCACGGTCATCTCTCCAAGATTGAACGGCCCACCTGTGGCGCCCGCGCGGCCGCGCACCATGACGGCCCCGATCTCGGGCTTGCGAAGCCAGTCGAAGCCGCGCGGCAGGTCGGCGGCCAGCGCCGCGACCCGCCCGCCGGGGGCGCGGGCCAGCAGCCCAAGCCAGTCCCGGCGCGCGTCGGTGCCTGCCGTTCCGTGAGTGGATTGATCGAGCATCTCGACAGCTTCCGCAATTACTATACAACTAGACATATCCTGCCTCAGCAGGACGGTTTACACCACCCCAGTTGTATGAACTTTTGGCGACATGACGACGAAGAGTTCCCGTAAGACGCCGTTGTGGCAGGCCATCGCCGGTGCGCTAAAAGGCGACATCGCCGAGGGGCGCTATCGCGAGGGTGACAAGCTTCCGACCGAGTCGGAGCTGGCAGAGCGGTTCGGTGTGAACCGGCACACGGTGCGCCATGCGCTGTCGACGCTGGTCGAGGATGGCGTGATCCGAACCCGGCGCGGGGCGGGCGCCTTCGTCACGGCGCGGCCCACCGACTATCCGCTGGGCGCGCGGGTGCGGTTCAACCAGAACCTTCTGGCTGCCGGGCGGACGCCGGACCGCAAGATCCTGCAGGTCGAGGAATCCGTTCCCGCAAGCCCGGTCGTCGCGGATCGGCTGGGGCTGGCCGCGGGCGAGCAGGTCTGCGTTTATCGGGGGCTGTCGCTGGCCGACGGGCAGCCGGTTGCGCTGTTCGAAAGCCACTTCCCCGCCGCGCGCTTTGCCGGAATCGGCGCTGCCCTGCGCGAGCTGCGCAGCGTGACGCAGTCGCTGGCCCGCTTCGGGGTCGAGGACTATGTCCGGCAGTCCACGCGCCTGTCGGCGCGGGCGGCGGACGCAACGCAGGCGCTGCACCTTGGTCTGACCGAGGGCGCGCCACTGCTGTATTCCGAAGGCGTCAACGTCGATGCCGACGACGTACCGGTCGAATTCGGCCGCACATGGTTCGCGGGCGACAGGATCACGCTGACCTTGGGCGACGAGAGCTAGGCGACGCGGCGCGGCAGGTCCCGCACGGCATTCACGATCTCGGCGAACTGGGGGCCCATCGGACTGCTTTTCCTCCAGACCATTCCCACCGTCCGCTTTGGGCGGGGCGCACCCAGCCGGGCGACCGACACGTCGGCTGACCGCGTCTCGGTCGCGACGGCCATCTCGGGGATCAGGGTCACCCCGATCCCGGCGCCGACCATCTGCACCAGCGTGGACAGGGAACTGCCCTCCATCAGGTCGCGCGGGCCGGTGGTGGTGGCCTGACAGAACGACAACGCCTGATCGCGAAAGCAGTGTCCCTCTTCCAGCAGAAGCAGGCGCATCTCGCGCAGGATCTCCGGGCGGGGCACCGGCAGGCCCGCGTCGGCGGCGGGACGGACAAGCACGAAATCCTCTTCGAACAGCGGCTCCTCGTGCAGCGCCGCCTCGGACACTGGCAGGGCCACGACGGCAAGGTCCAGCCGCGCCTCGTTCAGGTCGCGGATGAGCGAGCCGGTGATCGCCTCGCGCGGGCGGATGTCGAGGTCGGGGTTCCGCTGCCCCAGCGCCTTGATGAGGTCCGGCAGCAGGTAGGGCGCGACAGTCGGGATGACCCCGATCCGCAACCGCCCCGTCAACGGTCCCTGCGCCGCGCGGGCAAGGTCGTTCAGCTCGTCCACCGCGCGCAGGATCTCTTTCGCGCGCTCGGCCAGCTCTTCGCCCAGCCCGCTTAGACGGATCTGCCGGGCGCCGCGTTCGATCAGCGGAGCCCCCAACAGGGCCTCCAACTCTTTTATCTGCACCGACAGCGCGGGTTGCGAGATGCCGCAGGTTTCCGCCGCGCGCCCGAAGTGGCCGTGCCGGGCCAGCGCCACGAAGTAGCGCAGGTGTTTCATGGTCAGTCCATTCATAACCTGACCCTATCATGACTATATGAACTTTAAAATTCCCATTATGAAGATGGGTGGTATGATCGTGGGTGGAAGATGGGAATCAAACCGCGCCGCTTCGGAGGAGAAGCCGCGCGGGCGCACCTTTCCAGCCAAGGCCCAAGGGGCCGGAACGTAGCAGAGGAGAGTCCCCGGATGGACGGCAATGACATGAGCAGCGGCGGCAAGTGCCCCGTCATGCACGGTGGCAACACCGCGATGGGATCCACGGTGACCGGATGGTGGCCGAACGCGCTGAACTTCGACATTTTGCACCAGCACGACGTGAAGTCGAACCCGCTTGGTGCCGATTTCAACTATCACGACGAGCTGAAGAAGCTGGACGTCGAGGCGCTGAAGGATGATCTGCGCAAGCTGATGACCGACAGCCAGGAATGGTGGCCGGCCGACTGGGGCAGCTATGTGGGCATGTTTGCCCGCGTCGCATGGCACGCCGCCGGGTCGTACCGTCTGGCCGATGGCCGGGGCGGCGCCGGGACCGGCAACCAGCGGTTCGCGCCGCTGAACAGCTGGCCGGATAACGTGAACACCGACAAGGGCCGCCGTCTGCTGTGGCCGATCAAGAAGAAGTACGGCAACAGGGTCAGCTGGGCCGACCTGATCGTTCTGTCCGGCACCATCGCCTATGAGGTCGCCGGTCTGAAGACCTACGGCTTCGCGTTCGGGCGCGAGGATATCTGGCATCCCGAGAAGGACACCTACTGGGGTGACGAGAAGGAATGGCTGGCGCCGTCGAACAGCCGGTATGCGGACATCGAGCGTCCCGACACGATGGCCAACCCGCTGGCCGCCGTGCAGATGGGCCTGATCTACGTGAACCCCGAAGGCGTGAACGGACAGCCGGACCCGATGAAGACCGCGGCCCAGATCCGCGAAACCTTCGCACGGATGGCGATGAACGACGAAGAGACCGTCGCGCTGACCGCCGGTGGCCACACGATCGGCAAATCGCACGGCAACGGTCTGGCCGAGAACCTGTCGCCCGACCCGGAAGAAGCCGACGTCGAGTATCAGGGTATCGGCTGGATGAACACCAAGGGCCGGGGCGTCGGGCGCGACACCGTGGTGTCGGGCATCGAGGGCGCGTGGACCTCTGACCCCACCAAGTGGGACATGGGCTATTTCGACATGCTGTTCGGCCACGAGTGGGAGCTGACCAAGTCGCCCGCCGGTGCGAACCAGTGGAAGCCCGTGCAGATCGACGAAAAGGACATGTCCCCGGACGTCGAGGACCCGTCGATCAAGACCATGCCGATGATGACCGACGCCGACATGGCGATGAAGGTGGACCCGGTCTACAACGAGATCTGCCAGAAGTTCATCGCGGACCCCGAGTATTTCTCGGAAACCTTCGCCCGTGCGTGGTTCAAACTGACCCACCGCGACATGGGGCCGAAGGCCTGCTATCGCGGCCCCGACGTTCCTAACGAGGACCTGATCTGGCAAGACCCGATCCCCGCCGGTCCGGTGAACTACGACATCGGCCATCTGAAGACGAAGATCGCCGAGTCCGGGCTTAGCCTGTCGGACATGGTCGCAACCGCGTGGGACAGCGCCCGCACCTTCCGTGGGTCGGACAAGCGCGGTGGCGCCAACGGTGCCCGCATCCGCCTTGCGCCGCAGAAGGACTGGCCGGGGAACGAGCCCGACCGTCTGGCCAAGGTGCTGGCCGTGCTGGAACCGCTGGCCGCCGAAGCCGGTGCGTCCATCGCGGACACCATCGTGCTGGCAGGCAACGTCGGCGTCGAGATGGCGACCAAGGCGGCCGGCCATGACGTGACCGTGCCGTTCGAACCGGGTCGTGGCGACGCCACCGACGAGATGACCGACGCCGACTCGTTCGAGCCGCTGGAGCCGCTCGCCGATGGCTTCCGCAACTGGGAGAAGGACGAGTTCGTCGTGTCGCCGGAAGAGATGCTTCTGGACCGGGCGCAGCTGATGGGCCTGACCGCGCACGAGACCACCTGCCTGCTGGGCGGGATGCGCGTGATGGGCGCCAACCACGGCGGATCCGATCTTGGCGTCTTCACCGACAACGTCGGCGCGCTGACGCAGGACTTCTTCGTCAACCTGACCGACATGGGCAATACGTGGGTCCCGGTCGAAGACAAGATGGTCTACGAGATCCGCGACCGCGTCTCGGGCAACGTGAAATGGAAGGCCAGCCGCGTCGACCTCGTGTTCGGCTCGAACTCGATCCTGCGCGCCTATGCCGAGGTCTACGCCCAAGACGACAACGCCGGGAAGTTCGTGAAGGACTTCGTGGCCGCGTGGACCAAGGTGATGAACGCCGACCGGTTCGACCTGGTGTCGTGATCATCGGCTAAGAATTGGGAGAGGGCCGTCCTTCGGGGCGGCCCTTTTGCTTTGGGTGATGAGCCGGAGGGGCTTTGAGAGGGGGGCGGCGTAGGCGGTGACACGCAGAGGGAGCTTGGGGACTTGCCTCGGCTGGATGTCGGGTGGGCGGACAAAGCTACCGACCGGCATTTCGGATGGAATGACCGCTCTAAGGCTACCTATAGCCAATCAATGGCAAATCACGCGCTGCTCGTCGAATGTAGCGAAAGCGGTTTGAAGCGACTTGGACCCACTTGGTGATCTCCGGGTCGTCCTGAGTTTTGATCGCTTCTCCTGCCGTGATCTCGCCAGTTGCGAGGTCGTGTGGGCTGTATTCAATTTCGGGAAAACAAGCGTCGAGTTTCTGATCCAGTCGCTCCAACCACGTCCGAGCCAAGGTGTCGTCTGTGCGAAACTCAGACGAAATTCTCAAGCTGTCGTATTTGACTTCACAGCCAATGCTTCCGACCGTTTCAACCTCACGTCGGGCCTCTTGTGAGAAACGGGAGTTGTCTTCGGGGCTACCATACCCAGGGAAATCGTATTTGAACCGTGAGTAGTGAAGCGAAATTTTGGGGCAACCCGCTCCTAACATGATTTCGAGAATAGCTTCTTTCGGCGTTTCACCCGGCCAGAGTGGGCGTTTCTTGCGCCCTCTCGGCTGAGACCAAATATTTTCAAACAACTGACAGTCCGGAAACTCACGCCAAAGCACTGATAGAAATTGCTCGGCCCCTTCGTTAGTCGCAGATATCCCAATGGCGCTCCAGAAGGTTGTAGCGCCACTAAGGTCTCGCTCTGCCTCTCTTTCTGCCGAAACTTGAAATCCATCAAGCTCGTCGACCTTTAACCCAGTCAAAGCAATTAGCTGTCGGACCGACAATTCTCCATCCAGAGGTGGGCCCAGCTCGATGTCAAGAAAACCACCATCGTAAAGGACCTCTTCGCCAGGCTCTTCGGCTACATCGACTGAGAGAAACCCACCTCGGTAGCGAATATAAACTTCGCGACCATCATGCGTTTGGCCCCAATACTGGGAAGGGCAAGCGCCGCCGCCCCGAAGCGAAGTAACGTGCAAATCCAACTTCGGAACGTTTGGCGGCGTAAAAAAGCGATTAGTCCTTGGGCCAATCATAGCGTTTCCAAAAAAACCTGACTGTCAGATGCAGGAATAGCAGCCTTTCATGCAAAGTGCAGCATCGTTCAGGTTTGGTCTCATAGCCGACATTGTCCCTGGACTCCTTGGACTCCCAAGTGCCGTTTTCTCCAAGGACCACCCAAAGGGAGGACTCCATCCCCGGCCCTAACCACCTCAGTGCTTCCCTTCGGACCGCCCGATCAGCTTCGCGCGCAGCCAGCCCGACAGCCAGTCCATTGCCATCACCATCAGCACCACCAGCACGATGTAATAGGCGACCTCTTCCCAGTCCTTTTGTGTCTGGATCGCCTGCGTCAGCAAAAGGCCGATGCCGCCGCCGGTGATCGCGCCGATGATCGTAGCGGACCGGGTGTTGGATTCGAAAAAGTACAGGATCTGCGACAGCAGCACCGGCACCACCTGCGGGATCACCCCGAAGCGGTATCGTTGCAGCGGCTTGGCCCCGGTGGACGAGACGCCCTCGATCTGCTTCTCGTCGACGTTTTCCAGCGCCTCGGAGAACAGCTTGCCGAAGGTGCCGGTGTCGGTGATCAGGATCGCCAGCGTGCCGGTCAGCGGGCCGGGGCCGAAAGCGCGCGACAGGACGATGGTCCATATCAGGCCGTCCACGCCGCGCACGAAGTCGAAGATGCGCCGCATCCCGAACCGCACCGCCATCAGCGGGCTGAACCGTTTCGCCGCAAGAAAGCCCAGCGGCAGCGCGACCAGCGCCGCGCCGAAGGTGCCGAGGAAGGCCATCAGGATGGTTTCGCCGATGGCCCAGGCCACATCGGAATGGCGCCACATCGCGTTGTGCCAGAAATCCTGAAACGCGCCTTGGATGTTGCCCCGTTCCGGGTCCAGCTGTTCGCCGAACGCGATCTGAGAGAAGCTTTTGCCGTAGTAGGGGCTGTCGAGCGTGAACCAGAACAGCTCCCACCCCGGGAAATAGCGGAACACTTCGGTCTTGGACCGTGTGATGGTCACGCGTCCGTTGTCGGTGGTGATCGCAACCCGGCGGTCGCCGGCGTTGATCCAGTCCGGCGGCGTGTCGCCAAGGTTGGTCACGATCCGGCCGCCGTCGAAATGCGCTTCGATCATGCCGAAGCCGGGGACGTCGAACTCGGTCCGGTTGTCGGGCAGGATGCGCACCTCGTAGCCGTCTTCAAGATCGACCACGGTGGCGTCGCCGTCGTCCGACACCCAGTCCGGGCGCATCCCGTCCGGGTACATGCCCTTGCGCTCGCCCTCGATCGCATAGTCGATCCCGCCCGAGCGATGATCGCGGGTGACGTGGGTCTTGTAGGACCAGCTGTCCGACGCCAGCGTCACCGCGTTGTCCAGCCGCGCGCGCTGGGCCAGGCCGGCGATGTCGAAGGCGAAGAAGATATAGACGAGGTAGGCCAGAACCAGCGCGGGCAGACCGAAGGTCACCAGCCGTTTGCGCCGGAACAGGCGGTCCGCCGTGGCCTTGGCCGTGCCAAGGGGGTCGCCCGCCGGAAGGGTGATGGTGGCGTCGGTCATGCGTGACCTCCCTCGGTCAGGCGGTTGCGGTAGCGGCTGGACAACTGGTCGAACAGCACGATCGCGCCGAACAGCAGGATGAAGATCGCGGCGGCGGCGTCGAACTGGCCGGGCCCCCACGACATCGCGTTGCGCAGTTCATAGCCAAGGCCGCCCGCGCCGACGAAGCCAAGGATGGCAGAGGCGCGGATGTTGATCTCGAACCGCAGCAAGGAATAGCTGACGAAGTTGGGCGCGACCTGCGGCATCACGCCTAGCAGCATGCGCTGGCTCCAGTTCGCCCCGACCGAGGCCAAGCCGTCGACCGGCTTCAGGTCGGCGTTTTCCGTGACTTCTGAGAACAGCTTGCCCAGTGCGCCTGCGGTGTGGAAAGCGATGGCGATCATCGCGGGCACCGGCCCGCCGCCCAGCATGAAGATCAGAACCAGAGCGATGACGATCTCGGGGACCGCGCGCATGATGTCCATGATCCGCCGGAACAGCGGCACAAGGCGCGGCCAGCGCGCCAGCCCGCGGGTCGACAGGAACGACAGCACAAGGCCCAGCAGCGCACCCACAAGGGTGGACACGGCGGCGATGTTCAGCGTCTCGACCAGCGCAGGGAAGAATTTCACAAGGTTCGCGGGCAACTCGGCGCGTTTCTCCCACGCCTCCGAGATCACCGCGGCCGGGTAGTCCCCGACATTCGCCAGCCCGTCCCAGAAGCCGCCCGCGTTGCGGCCGTCGGCGACGACGAAGCCGGACACCAGCAGCAGCACGAAGACGACAAGGGTCAGCCCGCCGTACAGCCGCTTTTTGCGGGCAAGTTCCATGTAGCCCGCTTGCAGGTCGGCGATGCGCGTCTGCGGGGCCGCGGCGGCGGGGTGCGATATGTCAGTCATGGGAATCCGGGTCAGAACGAAACCGGGGGCCCCGATGGGACCCCCGACGAAAGCAGTGGCCGTATCAGCCGCCGATCTTGGCTTTGCGGGCCTCGATCACCGAGAGATAGGCATCGTGGGTGATCGGGTCGAAGCCCAGCGTGTCACCGGCGGCAACGCCGTAGGCGCAGTCCGGGTCGGTTTCCTGCAGGTTGTCGACCAGCTCGATCATCGTGGCTTTCACCTCTTCCGGCAGCGCGGTGCGAACGACCACGGGGCCTTCGGGGATGACCTTGGATTTCCAGATCTCGACCAGTTCGTTCATGTCGATCAGGCCAGCGTCGACCGCCTTGCGCAGGGCGCCCGAGTTATAGCCGTCTTCCCAGTTGCCTTGGCCGTCGGCCCAGGTCACACCGCCTTCGATGTCGCCGTTGAAGACCGCGACGATGGTCTGTTCGTGACCGCCGGTGAATTTCACTTCACCAAAGTAGTCGCCGGATTCCATCGAGGCGCCGGTTTCTTCCGGGATCTCGATCGACGGGATCAGGTAGCCCGAGGTCGAGTTCGGGTCGCCGAAGCCGAAGGCCTTGCCCTGCATGTCTTCCAGCGAGGTGATGCCGCTGTCGGCACGGGCGAAGCCGATCGAGTGGTAGCCGTACGAGCCGTCGAGGTTGATCTTGACCAGCGCCGGCGTCACGGCTTCGGGGTCTTCCAGATAGACCGCTGCGTAGCCCGACGCGCCCAGCCATGCCATGTCCAGCGTGCCGCCCAGCAGGCCTTGGATCACGCCGTTGTAGTCGGCCGGGGCGAACAGCTTGATCGGAACGCCAAGGGCTTCTTCGGCATAGTCCTGCAGGCAGGCATAGCTGTTCATGCGGTCCTGCGCGTTTTCGCCGCCGAGGATGCCGATGCGGAATTCCTCGATGTCCTGCGCAACGGCGCCGGATGCGATCGCGGTGGTCGTCAGGGCCAGGGCAAGGCCGGAAAAGAGGCGGGTGTTCATCACTGTCTCCATTGTGGTTGCCCGGCATTGCGGGCGGGTTCAGGGATCAGGCGTAGGCCGCAGCGGCCAGTTCGGTCCTGTCCAAGGCTTCGATTTGGGTCGAGGTGGCGCCTTCCGAGAAATCATCCCCGGCGCCGTAGATGTCGCGCGCGGCGGTGGTCGTCAGCGCGTCGGGTTCCCCGTCGAACACGATCCGGCCGTCGCGCATCCCGATCACGCGGTCGCAATAGCGGCGCGCGGTATCCAGCGTGTGCAGGTTGCAAACGACCATGCGGCCGTCCTCTTCGTGGATGCGGCGCAGCGCATCCATCACGATCTGCGCGTTCATCGGGTCAAGCGAGGCGATGGGTTCGTCCGCAAGGATGATGTCGGGGTCCTGCATCAGGGCGCGCGCGATGGCGACGCGCTGCTGCTGGCCGCCGGACAGCGCCTCGGCCCGTTTCGACGCGTGCTCGGCGATGCCGAGCCGGTCGAGGATCTCGATGGCGCGGTGGATGTCGGACTGCGGATACAGGTTGAACAGCGTGGCGAAGGTGGATCGCTTGTTCAGGGTGCCGTGCAAGACGTTCGACACGACGTCCATGCGGGGGACAAGATTGAACTGCTGGAAGATCATCGCACAGCGCGACTGCCACTCGCGGCGCAGGGCGCCCTTCAGGCCGGTGATCTCGCGCCCTTCGTAAGTGATCGAGCCGTCGCTGGCGTCCGCAAGGCGGTTCATCATCCGCAGCAGCGTCGACTTGCCCGCGCCGGACCGTCCGATGACGCCGATCATGCAGGGCCGGTCCACGGTGAAAGAGATGTTGTCTACTGCGGTCCGTTCCCCGAACCGCTTCGTCAGCGACGATACGTGCAGCATGAATGCCCCCTGAAGTCCCGGGGACTGCTACGTGCCGTCGGCGTCGTTTGTGTTAAGCTTTTGCGACGGTTTTCTTGCGGTTGCGAAACGGTTTTGTGACAGCCCGTTTCGGGGGCAGCAAGGCGCGCGGATCATCCCCCGATGCAGTATTTACGGGCGTTCGTCCAAGCTGCCCGAAGTGTCTGTGTTACGGCCCGGGCCGGTCAGGGGCGCGCCACGGTTCCGTCCGCCAGCCAGCCGTCGAACAGGTCCAACACCGTGTCAGCGAACGCCGCGTCGTTGATGTGGGCGTCCACGTCGACG
Organism: Psychromarinibacter halotolerans; assembly: GCF_029168315.1. NCBI lineage: Bacteria > Pseudomonadati > Pseudomonadota > Alphaproteobacteria > Rhodobacterales > Paracoccaceae > Psychromarinibacter > Psychromarinibacter halotolerans. Next base: position 229,868 of record NZ_JARGYD010000007.1, on the reverse strand, counting down.
CGCGTGCAGGTGTCGGGGCAGGTGGCGCGCATCTCTTGCAGGAAGGCGGCAAGTCCCTCGGCGTCGTGCAGGTCTGCACCGGGACGGTCCCACTCGTTGCAGCCGCCTTCGGGCAGCAGCAACACGGTCGGCCCTGTTGCCTGTGCCAGTCGCTCGGCATGGGCGCGGGCCACGGCACGGCGGCGGTCGGCATCCAGCACGACCGAGCTTAGCAGGCGGTTGTGCGCGTGGCTGGGCAGGTCGGCCAGCGCGTCGGGCACGGGTTGCCAGCCGACAAGATCGACAAGGTCGTAACACCCCGGCGCGACCATCTGCGGCGTGCCGTTGCGCCCGGCGGCGGTCAGCCGGTCCGCCCCGGCAGAGATCGCGGACCCGTGGATGTGGTTGCCGACCTCTTGCGTCGCGAAGTCCATGACGCAGGCGAAGGCCCCCTGTGCGGCCAGCGACTCGAACGCGCGGCCGCCCATGCCTGTGGCGTGGAAAACGGCGACCTCAAAGCCACGCTCCTCTAGCGCGGGTTTCAGCGGCACCATATAGCGCAGCACCGTCTTCCCGAACGAGGTCATGCCGATCAGCGGCTTTGTCCGGTCTGGCCGTTCCACCGCGCGCGCCGCGCCCAGCACCGCGCCCGCCGCCTGCGACAGGGACGCCTTGCAGACCGAGTTCAGGCCGTACAGCCCGCCCGCCCACAGGATCATCTGCACATCCGCCGGAATCCGGTCGGGCGGCATCAGCGGGGAAAAGCTAACGGTCGAGACGATGTATTTCGGCACCCCCAGCGGCAAGGCCAAGGCGACGTCCAGCGCAAGGTCGGTGCCCATCGTGCCGCCAAGGATCAGCACGCCGTCCGCCTTGCTTTCTGCATGCAGCCGCGCGGCCAGCAGTGACGCGCCCTTCGCCATGATCTGCATCGCACGGTTCTCGTCGCCGCCGTCGATGGCCTCGCGGATCGAATGCCCGCCCTCGGCCGCGACCTCGTGCTTCGAATGATCCGTCGGCTGCGACGGGTCGCCCAGCACGCTGACATCCATCGTCCGCACCCGGCCGCCCTGGGCACGGATGACCGAAGCGAGGTAATGCAGTTCGTCGTCCTTGGTGTCCCATGTGCCGATGATCAGGATCGTCGGGTCTGTCATGGCCGGCCCCCTGCGCTTGCCCGGCTCACCCGCAGCGGTTTGCTGCGCGCGCGGCGAACCGCTGACGCGTTGCGCTGGGCCTTGATCCGGGAAAGGTCCGGCATGGGGGTCTCCTACCGTGTCTGGCTGTCGTGGATGTCGTGGTCGTGGGCGTCTTCGGGCAGGTTGTCGCGGTGCTCGCGGATCACGCCGCGAATGTGCAGGATGATCAGGGCCACGATGGCCAGCGCCAGCAGCGCCGCGATGGGTCGATCAACGAAATCCAGCGGCGTTTTCACCCGCGCCATCGCCGAACGCAGCTTCACCTCCATGATGCCGCCAAGCACCATGCCCAGCACGATCGGGACCACCGGCAGGTTCTGCCGTTTCAGGATCAGCCCGAACACGCCGAAGCCCGCCGCGATGGCGCAGTCGGTGATCGAGTTGCGCAGGCTATACACGCCGACGAAGGAAAGCGTCAGGATCGTCACGCCAAGGAACCGGGTGGGGACGCGGATGATCTTCATCAGCCAGTTCGAAGCGAACAGCATGAACACCACGACGATCACGTTCAGCGCGATCATCGCGATGTAGAGGGCATAGACGAAATCCAGCTGGTTCTGGAACAGGCCGGGACCGGGGATCACGTTGTGGACGTAGAACACCGACAGCATCATCGCGGTCAGCGCCTCGCCCGGGATGCCAAGCGCCAGCAGCGGGATCATCGCGGCGGCGGGCACCGCGTTGTTGGCGGACTCGCTGGCGACCAGACCCTCTGGCGACCCATTTCCGAACGCGTCCGGGTCCTTCGACGTCTTTTGCGCGTAGGTATAGCTGAGGAACTGGGCCGTGAACTCTCCCACGCCGGGGATCATGCCCATCAGAACGCCAAAGCCGGACCCGGCGGCGGCGACGCGCTTGTGGCGGAACACCTCGCGCATGGCGCGGCCCATGCTGCCCTTGATCCGCTGGGTGTCGGGCGCGGATTCCGGGTCGGTCAGCAGGACGAAGGCCTGCGACAGAGCGAACAGGCCCAGCACCACGACGATCAGGTTGATGCCGGACGCCAGCCAGTCCTGCCCGAAGGTGAAACGCTGAGTGTATTTCACCGGCTCCAGCCCGACGGTCTGCAAGAACACGCCGAACGCCGCCAGCATCCCGGCGGCAAAGGTCTGGCCCCGGTGCGCCAGCACCACCAGCGCAAGGCCCAACAGCGCGGCCAGAAAGATCTCGCGGCTGCCGAACATCGGCGCGATCTTCGCCAGCAGCGGCGCGAACAGGATCAGCGCCACGATGGACAGGATGCCGCCCATGAAGCTGGCGCCGTAGGCAAGGCCAAGCGCCCGCAGCGCCTCGCCCCGCTTGGTCATCGGGTGGCCGTCGTAGGTGGTCAGCGCGTTGACCGCCGTGCCGGGCGTGTTGATCAGGATCGCGGGCAGCGCACCGCCGAACATCGAAGACCCGTAGATACCCAGCAGCATCGTCAGCCCGACCAGCGGGTCGAGCGAGAAGGTCGCGGGCAGCAGGATGGCGATGGCGACGGCGGGGCCGACACCGGGGATCGCGCCGATGATCACGCCGCCGATCGATCCGATCAGCAGCGCGAAGGCGACGTCGAAGCGGGCCAGAAGGTCAAGGCCAGAGAGAAACGCGTCCATCTAAAGATACGTCATCATGAAGCTGCGGAACGCGCCTGCGGGAAGCAGGCCATAGATTTCGCCCGCCGGGATCTTCACCTGCAGCAGCCCCTTGAAGATCACAACGGTCGCGATGGCGAAGACCGTGGCAATCCCCATCCAGCGGGCCGAGCGATAGCCAAGGCGGAAAGACAGGACGCAGCAGAAGGCGATGGTTGCCAGCAGATAGCCGATCCACGGCACCAACAGCACATACGCCATGAACCACGCCGCGTATTCCAGCGAGCGGGCCCAATACAGCGCCTCTGCCAGACGTCCCGGAATGCGCTGCGACACCAGCGCGCCGGCAAGGTGCAGCGCGGCGAACAGGGTCATCAGCCCAAGCGAGATCGCGGGCCAGAAGGCGGGCTGCGCGAACAGCGCGGTGCGTTTTTCCACCCACGTCGTCTGGACCGGCAGATTCAGCAGCAGGAACAGCGCGAAGGCGAAGAAGGCCAGCGCGAAGACCATGTCTCCGGGGCGGCGGTATCGCTTGAACAGGTCCTGAAAGGTTTGCAGGCGGCGCATCATGTCCCCGGACATCGACGAGGGTTTCGCGATCCGGGCGGAACTGGTCCCGCCCGGCACAGGCGACAGGCACCCCGACCGTGGCAGCCGGGGCGCCCCGCGGTCAGTTGTCGATCAGGTCAAGCACGGTGCCAAGCGTCGTGGCATCCTTTTCGATCTGCGCGGTCGAGGCGGCTTCGTCCTGCCAATAGATCAGCGCGCCCGTCTGCGCGGCCAGCTCTTTCGCGGCGTCCGAGTTGATCACCTCGACTGCGACGGCGGCGATCTTCTCGCGCACGTCGGCGGGCGTATCTTTGTGAACGAACAGGCCGTTCCAAAGCGCGATGTCCAGTTCGGGGGCAAGTTCGCCCACGGTCGGGGCATCGGGCGTCAGCGGGATGCGTTCCGCGCCGACCGAGGCCAGCACCTTCACGTCGTCAAGGCAGGGCAGGATCAGCTGTAGCGTCGTGTTGATCACGTCTGCGTCGCCTGACGCCAGCGTGTTGCAATCCAACGCGTCGAACGCGGCGTCAGAGCCGTAATCGAAGCCCATCGTTTCGGCCAGCGCCAGCGTCACCTGCGTCGGGATCAGAACGGACCCGAAGTGCCCCAGCGCCACGTCGTTTTCGGCGGCGTAGCTGGCCAGTTCGTCCATCGTCGAATAGGGCGCGTCGCCCGCGGTGGCGATCACGAACGGGTAAGTCAGGAAGATGCCGACGGGTTCGAACGGGTTCGGGTCCAGCGCCGGGATGCCGACCTCGGGGCCGATCAGCGGCACGCCGATCACGAAAGACCCGATGGTGTAGCCGTCAGAGCCAGCCATCGCGACCTCGGCCGCACCTGGGAACGGACCGCCGCCGCCGCCGGGCTTGTTCACCACGGCGGCGGGGACGCCGTAGGTTTCCTGAAACTGTTCGGCGATCATCCGGGTCAGCACGTCCTCAAGGTCGCCGGGCGGGAAGGGCACGACGAATTCGACGGGCTGTTCGGGGTATTCGGCCTGCGCCGCCGTCGGCGCGGTCACGGGCAGGGCCAAGGACAGCGCGACCGCGCTGGTGGCTACAATCTTGTGCATCTGCACCTCCTGTTGAATCGGTTCATTATTTGAACCTGTGGTATCAAAAAATATTGCCCGCCTGCCGGATTTCTGTCAACGTTTCTGTGAAGCCGCCGGCGCGCAAATGCCGGGCAGACTGGGAACTTTCATGGGCACGATCACCAAAGCTATTGATTTGCTGAACTTTTTCTCTCGCAAGCGGCCCGAGATCGGACTGAGCGAGTTCGTGAAGCTGTCGGGGCGGGACAAGGCGACGGTGCACCGGCACCTGACAGAGCTGGAGGAAAACGGCTTCCTTCAGCAGAACCCCGAGACTCGGGCCTACGGGCTTGGTCCGGCGATTCTGCGTCTGTCCGGGGTACGCGAGGCGACCTATCCGATGCGGTCCGTGCTGCGCCCCGTGGTGCGCGATCTGGCGGACGCGGTGGGCGAACTGGTCCATGCCTCGGTCCTGCAGGGAGAGATGCTGTCGCCCGTGGTCCACGCCGACCCGCTGGGCCACGGCACGCAGGTCCATTTCGACGAGGCCGAGATGCTGCCGCTTCACGCGACCTCGTCCGGTCTGGCGGTGATGGCCTTCGCGCCCGACGCTTTCGTGTCACGGGTGCTGGAGGCCGGCTTGCCGGGGATCACGCAGCGCACGCTGACGGACGCGGATGCGGTGCGGTCGCTGCTGGACAAGGTGCGCGCCACGGGAGTCGCCCGGCTGGACCGGGCCTTCGACGAGGAAGTCAGTTCGCAGGGCGTGCCGGTGTTCGGCGCCTTGGGCGAGGTCGTGGGCGCGCTGTCGGTGGCCATTCCCGCCGTGCGCGCAACCGAAGAGAAGATGACCGCGATCCTGCCTGCGCTGTGTGACGGCGCGGTGCGGGCGACGCGGGCGCTGGGCGGCCAGATGCCGCCGGAACATGCCGCCAAGTGGGCGGCCGAAACGTAAGGGAGAGCCCCATGAAAGACATGAACTTTCTGAAGGAAAACAACGCCCGCCACCTGTGGCACCCGATGGCGCACCCGGCGGATTGCCAAGCGAACCCGCCCGACATCATCGTGGCAGGCGAAGGCTGCCGGATCACTGATGTCGACGGGCATTCCACCGTCGACGGCGTGGGCGGGCTGTGGAACGTGAACCTTGGCTATTCCTGCCAACCTGTGAAGGACGCCATCGCCGAACAGCTGGACCGACTGCCGTATTACTCGATCTTCCGGGGCACCACGAACGACGCCGCGATCGAGCTGTCGTGGATGCTGCGCCAGTTCTTCGCCGAAGACGGCATGGGCCGCGCGTTCTATACCTCGGGCGGCGGCGACTCGGTCGAGATCGCCCTGCGGCTGGCGCGTCAGTACCACAAGGTGCGAGGCGAGGCGGGGCGGGTGAAATACCTGTCGCTGAAGAAGGGCTATCACGGCACCCACACGCTGGGCGCCAGCGTGAACGGCAACGCCAACTTCCGCACCCAGTACGAACCGCTGATGCCCGGCTGCTATCACATCCCGGCGCCGTATCCCTATCGCAACCCGTTTAACGAAACCGACCCCGAGAGGCTGGCGCAGCTGTGTCTTGCCGCGCTGGAGGACGAGATCAAATTCCAAAGCGCCGATACCATCGCCGCCTTCATCATGGAGCCGGTGCTGGGCGCAGGCGGGGTGATCCCGCCGCATGAAAGCTTCATGCCCGGCGTGCGCGAGATTTGCGACCGGTACGGCATCCTGCTGATCGCGGACGAGGTGATCACCGGCTTCGGACGCACCGGCGACTGGTCGGGCTCGCGCCACTGGGGCGTAAAGCCGGACATGATGACCACCGCCAAGGCGATCACCAACGGCTACTTCCCGTTCGGCGCCGTGATGATCTCGGACGCGGTGGCCGAGGTGTTCGAGACCGACACCTCCGGTCGGGCCGCCATCGGATCGGGCTATACCTACTCTGGCCACCCGGTCGGCGCGGCGGCGGCCATCGCCTGCCTGAAGGAAACCGAACGGCTGCAGGTCAAGGACAACGCCGCCGCGCGGGGGGCGCAGATCTTTGCCGGGCTTCAGGCGCTGAAGGACAAGTACGACCTGATCGGCGACGTCCGTGGCGGGCACGGCATGATGTGTGCGATGGAACTGGTGTCGGACCGCGCGGCGAAGACGCCGATCGACAAGGACACGATCGCCAAGGTTCAGCGCACCGCCTACGAGACCGGTGCGATGGTGCGGATGTCGGGCAACAACCTGATCCTGTCGCCCCCGCTGATCCTGTCCGAAGCCGAGGCCGACACGATCCTGCAGGCGCTCGACACGGGCTTCGCGGCGGTCGCCTGATGGATCTGGGAATAGCAGGACGCCGGGCGCTGGTCTGCGGCGCGTCGGCGGGTATCGGCTTCGGCTGTGCGCAGGTGCTGGCGGCCGAGGGGTGCGAGGTGATCATGGTCGCCCGCGATCCCGGCCGCCTTGACGCCGCCGTGACACAGGTTCCGGGCGCGCGCGGCGTCGTTGCCGACCTTGGCGAGGATGGGGTCGAGCCGCGGCTGCTCGACGCGGCGGGGCCGGTCGATATCCTTGTGACCAATCCCGGCGTCAGCCCGGCGGGGTCGCTGACCGACGCTGCAACCGTGATGGACGCGACCCGCTCGGTTCCGGCGCAGACGATGGCGCTGATCGGGGCCTTCCTGCCGGGGATGCGGGCGGCGGGCTGGGGGCGGGTGGTCAACATCACCTCGTCCGGGGTCTTCGCAAGCGGTGCGGCGCTGGGCCTGTCCGGTGCGGTGCGGGCAACGCTGACACACATGGCCGCAAGTCTTGCGCAAGAGGTCGCCGCCGATGGCATCACCGTGAACTGCATCGCGCCGGGGCCGGTGGACACCGCCGGTCTGCAGCACTTCGTCGAACGCCGCGCGCGGGAAACCGGTCAGAGCGTGGCAGAGGTGCGCGCCGCGCGGCTGGCCAGCCTGCCGACGCGGCGATTCTCGGAACCCGCCGAGGTCGGAGCGCTGTGCGCTTTCCTTGCCTCCAGCCTTGCCGCGAACATCACCGGGCGCACGGTACTGGCCGACGGCGGCGCGAACGCGTACCCCTTTCTGTAGCGGTCGCGCCATCGGCGGACCGGGACTTGGGGAAGGGGACGCATGGTGAAGGTCGCAATCGTCGGAGCAGGGATCGTGGGCGTGTCCACCGCGCTGTGGCTGCAGCGCGACGGGCATGAGGTCACGCTGATCGACCGGGCCGGACCGGCCGAGGGAACAAGCTACGGCAACGGCGGCGTACTGGCATCCGCGGGTATCGTTCCGATCACCGGGCCGGGCCTGATGCGCAAGGCGCCGAAGATGCTGTTCGACCCCAAGCAGCCGCTGTTCATGAAGTGGGGCTATGTGCCAAGGCTTCTACCGTGGCTGGCGCGGTACATGACCCACGCCACCGCCGCCGAGGCACGGCGGATCGCCTCGGCGGTCGCGGGCGTGGTGGGCGACAGCTATGCCGAGCATTTGTCGCTGGCCAAGGGCACGCCGGCCGGAAAATGGCTGGTCCCGTCCGACTATGTCTTCATCTACGACGACCGCGCCGCGTTCGAGGCGGACGCCTTTGGCTGGGGCCTGCGGCGCGAGAACGGATACAGTTGGGAGGAACTCGAAGGTCCCGCGTTCCGGGCCTATGACCCGGCCTTCGCGGATCATCTGGGCTTCGCGGTGCGGCTGCCGGACCACGGGCGGATCGCCGACCCCGGTCGCTACGTGAAGGACCTTGCCGCCGAGGTCGAGGCGGCGGGCGGGCGTATCCTGAAGGCGGACGTCGAGGATTTCGTGATCGAAGGCGGCCGTGTCACCGGCCTGCGCGCCGGGGGCGATACGATCCCGTGCGATGCGGCGGTCGTGGCGACGGGCGTGTGGTCAGGGCCGCTGACCAAGGCGCTGGGCTTGAAGGTGCCGCTGGAATCCGAGCGCGGCTATCACATGGAATTCTGGAACCCCTCGATCACGCCCCGGTCCCCGGTGATGGTGGCGGGCGGCAAGTTCGTCATCACCCCGATGGAAGGCCGCATCCGCGCCGCAGGCATCGTCGAGTTCGGCGGGCTGGACGCCGGCCCCAGCGCCGCGCCCTTCGAGTTGCTGCAAAAGAACGTCGCGGCGGCGCTTCCCGGACTGACGCAGGAAAAGGTGACGCGCTGGATGGGACACCGCCCCGCGCCCGCGGATTCGATCCCCGTGATCGGAGAAGTGCCGGGCGCCAAGGGCGTCTTTACCGGGTTCGGTCATCACCACATTGGCCTGACGGGCGGTCCGAAGACCGGGCGGGTTCTGGCGCAGATGATCCAGGGACGGCAGCCGAACATCGACCTGTCGCCCTATTCCCCGGCCCGCTACGCGTCTTCCGGGACGGCGTCGCGGTGATCCGGGCGGTCATGTCGGTTCGGCCACGCGGGGGGCAGGCGGCGTGATCGCAGACCTTCTGCGCTGGATCGGTCGCCACGGACGGCTGGCCCTGATCGCCGGGCTGGCGGCGGGGCTGGCGTTGCCGGGGCTTTCGGCGGCGATCCGGCCCGGGCTGCCGTGGCTGGTGGCGGGGCTGATTTTTCTTAGCGCGCTGCGCATCGGGATGCGGGCGGCGGTGGGCAACCTGGGCGACGCCCGGGCCAGCCTTGGCCGCGTGCTGGCGATGCAGGTCGCGGTTCCCGTCGCGGGCGTGGTTGCGATGATCGTGGCGGGCATTGCCGACACCCCGGTCGGGCTTGCCCTGACGCTGGCGCTGTCGGCGCCGTCCATCGCGGGCAGCCCGGCCTTCGCCGTCATGCTGGGCCGAGACCCGGCCCCCGCGATGCGGTTGCTGATCCTCGGCACCGCGCTGTTTCCGCTGACGGTCTTGCCCGTTCTGTGGCTGTCGCCCGCGCTGGGCGGCCCGGCCGAGGTCGCGGGCGCGGCGCTGAGGCTGATTGCGGTGATCGTGGCCGCCGCCGCCGCGGCCTTTGCGCTGCGCCGGCGGTTTTTCCCAGACCCCTCGGTCGAGGTCATCGGCGTGCTCGACGGGGTGCTGGCCATCGCACTGGCGGTGCTGGTGACCGGGCTGATGTCGGCGGTGGTCCCGGCGTTGGCCGGGGACCCGATGCGCGTGCTGGGCTGGCTGGCGCTGGCCTGCGTGCTGAACTTCGGATTGCAGTTTGCCGCGCGGGCGGCGGGCCTGCCGCCGGGCGCCTGCATCGTGGCGGGAAACCGGAACGTCGCGCTGTTCCTCGTGGCGTTGCCCGCCGCGACCACCGATCCGATCCTGATCTTCATCGGCTGTTATCAGGTGCCGATGTTCCTGACGCCGATCCTGATGGGCCGGGTCTATCGCGACGGTTAAAGCAGGAAATCGCTTTCGCCCAAGCCGGTCATCCCGGTCAGGACAACACGCATGTCGACCGATCCGTCGCCGTCCGCGTCGGCCCACAGCAGCGTGTCGCCGCCAAGGGTTTCACTGGTCCGCAGCGACGGCTGGCCGGGCGTGTAGCTGCCCAGCAGTGATAGCACGAGTTGGCCCTGCACCAGCCCGCCGAAGTCGAGCAGATCTTCGCCCGGGGTGAAATCGGTGATGACGTCTTCGGTGCCGGGAAGGCTGTCGGTCACGCGGGAGAAGACGAAGACATCCGGCCCCGCGCCGCCAGTCATGTCGTCCTGCCCGCCGCCGCCCTTCAGCGTGTCATCGCCGTCGTCGCCGAACAGGTTGTCCCGACCGATGCCGCCGAACAGCAAATCGTCGCCCTCGCCGCCGGTCAGATTGTCATTCCCGGCGCGCCCCGCAACACGGTCGTCGCCTGCTTCGGCATCGACGATGTCGTTGCCGCGCCCGCTGTCGATGATGTCGTTCCCAGCGCCGCCCGCGATCGTGTCCCTGGATCCCTGACCGTCCAGCCGGTTGTTGCCGGCGTTGCCCGCGATGACGTTCTGCCAGTCGGTGCCCGCGCCCGACAGGTCCGAACCGCCGGTCAGCACCAGATCCTCGACATGGTCGGCGAGTACATGATCGACGCTGCTGTGCACCGTATCGTGCCCGCCGCCCGACTGTTCGGAAATGGTGACCCCGGCGCCGCCGGTGATGTACAGGTCGCCGCCGTCGCCACCGCTGACAGGTCCGGCCACGGTCCCGCCGCGCAGGTCAAGGGTATCGGCCCCGTCGCCCGCATCGACCGATCCGGCGACGGTGCCGCCGGTCAGCCGCACCACGTCGGCGCCCGGTCCCGTGCGGATGTCGCCATCGACAAGCCCGCCGGTGACCAGAACCTCGTCCGCGCCGCCGCCGGTGTCGATCACGCCGCCCATCACGCCGCCGGTGCGGACAGTGTCATCGGCGTCACCGCCCAGAAAAGCGCCCGACTGTCCGGACAGAAACCCACTGTTCGTCAGTGTGTTACGGGCGCCGGGATCGCTGTCCGAGAAATCGACGGCATAGTCGGCGCTGATCACGGTGCCCGAATTCTGGACCAAGCTTCCGTCGCCGCCCAGCCGCACGCCGGGAAGGTCGGCGTTGATGGTGCCGGCGTTGACCAGCGTCGAATTCGCGAAATCCTGCAGCAGGGCGCCCGGTCCGACCGCCGTGATCGCGCCGTTGTTGACGAACATGCCCGACCCGGTGACCCACAGTCCGAAACTGCCCGACTGGATGATGCCGTCGTTCGTCAGCTGGTTTCCGACCCCGGAAAAGGCGACCCCCGCTGCGGCGCCGGACAGGACGGTCCCGTTGATGCCGATGGTGACCGAGTTGTCGTCGGATGCCAGCAGGATCGCTTCGGCCAATTGCGCGGCGACGGTGCCGCTGACGGTGACATCGACGCTGCCCGCCGTGGCGTAGATCCCGCGCGCACCGGCACCGCTGGCTGCGGCGACGCGATCCGCCTGGACCAGCACGACGTCACCGGCGGACGTCACGTCGATGGCGTGATCGCCCGCGGCGGTCGTCGAGATGCTGGTATTGATGATCTGGATGGACATTCTGCCCTTCCCGGCCGTTTCTCGGTCGGGGGAAGGAATGGCACACCGGCGTGAATCAGTCGTAAACGGCAGTCGGTTCCGGGACGGGAGCCGGGATCACAGCCCCCGGCTTTGCCGTATCTTGGCCGCAAGCCGCGCGGGGTCGATCACCCGGCGTTCGTATTCGGCGTCCCCGGCGTCGGTGCCCATGAACACATCCGGGTTACGGTATTCCATCGGCCCCGGTTCGACCGTGGCGTCCGCGAAATGGAACTCGTAGCCGGTCAGGTCTTCGTCGTTCGGGTCGATCTCGGACGGCGAAAGCTGCCCGCAGACAAGGATCTCGATCCGACCGGCGGCATGCCGGATCAGGCCGCGCAACAGGTCCAGCCCGTTGCGCGCATCGGCGGTCTGGCCGCTGGTCAGAACACGGGTGACACCGCACCGGATCAGGGCGTCCAGCGCCTTGTACGGATCGGGCGTCATGTCGAAGGCACGGTGGCAGGTGACTTCCATCGGACCGGCGGCGCGGACCAGTTCGGCCATGCGCGGCGCGTCGATGGTGCCGTCAGCGTTCAGGCAGCCGCAGACCATCCCCGGCAGCCCGGCGTCGCGGATCGCGGCGACGTCGCCCAACATCACGGCGTACTCGGCGTCGGTATAAAGGAAATCGCCCTTGCGCGGACGCACGATGGCCATGACCTTCGCGTCCTTCACCCGCGCCGCAGCCTCGCGCAGAAGGCCGGGCGACGCGGTCAGCCCGCCCTCGGACAGCGCGGTGCACAGTTCGACGCGGTCGGCACCGGCCTCGGCGGCAAGAACCGCCTCGTCGATGCCTTCCACGCAGATCTCGATCTTCGGCACGAAGCCCATGTCAGTGGCCGCCACAGCGGCAGGGCTGCATCACGTAGTTGCCTTCCTCGAACGGGCGCCGCGCGATCTCGGACTCGCGCCCAGCCATGTAGACGGCCACGGGGTAGAACAGCTTGTCGCCGTCGCGCCGGATGCCGCGCACGTCCTCGAAGGTGATCTTCGCCTCGTTCACCTGAAGCACGGTGATGTCGGCCACCGCGCCGACGCCAAGATGCCCCAGCTCTGGCCGGTTGATCGCCAGCGCCGGACGGTTCGACGACCGCGCCAGCGTTTCGGCAACGGTCAGGCCGCAGTTCAGCAGCTTGGACATGGTGTGCAGCAGGTCAAAGGCCGGGCCCTCGATCGCGACGATGTGCACGTCGGACGAAATCAGGTCGGGCTTGAAATCGTGTCGCAGCGCGACCTCGGCGCTTTCATAGCCGAAAGCGCCCATGCCGTGCGCGATGTCGAACAGCACGCCGCGTTCGCGGGCCGCGAGGATCTCGGGCAGGATTTCCCCGTTCTCGGTGATCGCGCTGTTCGGCTCGGGCCGATAGCAATGGGTCAGGATATCGCCGGGCCGCAGCATCGACACGACGTCGGCGTAGGACGGGGGCGGGCCGCCGATATGGGTCATCAGCGGCAGGTCGACGGCGTTCGCCGCCTCTAGTGCCAGTTCCAGCGCGCCAAGACCGAACTTGCCGGTGACGGGGCCGCCGATGCGGACCTTGACCCCGACGATCCGGTCGCGGTTTTCCTCGATCTTCTGCACGCAGCGGTGCACCGGCAGCATCTCTGCCAGCGTGGCCTCGCCGATCTGTACGTCTTTGTCGAAGCCGAAGATGCCCGGGAAGGATACGTTCAGGAAGGCGAGGATATTGTACGGCGACTGCTTCATCACGAAGTCGCGTAGGCCGTCGTAGTTGCCCGCGCCCGCGCTGCCCGCGTCGACCAGCGTCGTGGTCGCCGACCGGCGAGAGATGAAGTCGGGGTCGATGCCCAGCGACGTCGCCTTGTGATAGACATGCGTGTGGATGTCGATGAGCCCCGGGCTGACATAGCAGCCCGAGACGTCGCGGACGGGCGCGCCCTGCGGGTCAAGGTCCTTGCCCACAGCGGCGACCTTGCCCGCCTTGATCGCGATGTCGGTGACACCGTCGATCCCGTTCCGTTCGTCGACCAGATGGCCGCCCTTCAGCACCAGATCATACGTCTTGGCTTGCGCCGTCATGGTCGTGTCCTTGTTCTTATCCGTGGTCCCGGTGCGGGTCCGCGCCCGAATCAGAGCGGCTTGTAGGCGACGGCTTCGACCTCGACGAGGATATTCGCCATCAGTCGGCTTTCGCAGGTGGTGCGGGCCGGGAAGCCGTTCTTGAAGAACGAACCGTAGGTGGTGTTGAACTTGCCGAAGTCGCGGGCGTCATCCAGCCAGACCGTGGTCTTGCACACGTCGTCCATCGTGCAACCGGCCAGCGCCAGCGCGGCCTCGATGTTCTTCATCACCTGGGTGGTCTGGCCGATGATCTCGTGTCCGACGATGGCACCATCGGCGCCGGCGGGCACCTGACCCGAGATGAAGACGTAATCGCCCGCACGGACCGCGGGGCTAAGCGGCGGGGTCCCGGTGGCGCCGGGGTTGGTGAAATGTTCGATGACCTTGGTCATGCTGTCCTCTTTTCTTCTTTCTCAGAGGGTTGGTTTCGGCTCAGCCCTTGACCGCGCCGCCGGAAAGGCCGGCGATCAGGTGGCGCTGGAGCCAGATGAAGATGATCGAGACGGGGATGGTCGCCACGAAGGTCGCGGCCATGACATGGTGCCATTCGATCTGATAGCGACCGCCCGTCAGTGCCGCGATCTTCAGCGGCAGGGTGTAGGTTTCAGACGACCGGATCAGGGCCAGTGCCAGCGCGTATTCGTTCCACGCGCCGATGAAGGTGAACAGCGCGACCACCGCCATCGCGGGTGCGGCCAGCGGCAGGAACACCTTGCGCAGGGTATAGGCCTTGCTGGCGCCTTCCAGCCACGAGGCATGTTCCAGTTCGATCGGGATCGAGGCGAAGTAGCTTTGCAGCATCCAGATCGCCACCGCGATGTGGAAGCAGCAGTACAGAACCGAGAGCGCCACCAGCGAGTCCAGCAGCCCCAGCCCGACGATCAGGGTGAACAGCCCGATCACCAGAACCACGGGCGAGAACATCTGGGTGATCAGCAGGAAGATCCGGAACGCCTGCATCCCCTTGAACGGCCGCCGTGCCATCGCATAGGCGGCGGGCACGGCGACAAGGATCGTCATCACCGTGGTAATGAAGCCCACGATCAGCGAGTTTACCAGCGCCCCGCCGAAGCCGACGGTTTCCCACATGTCGACGAAGTTGCGCCACGTGAAGGTTTCCGGGATCCACTGCGTGCCCTGCGCGTAGATGTCCTGTTCCGGCGTCAGCGCGGTCGAGATCATCACCGCGAACGGAAACAGGTTGCAGATCAGCAGCGGCGCCAGTGCCAGCCACATCAGGAACGAGCGGCGCACCATTGGGTCCACGGTCTTAGCTGCCATAGGTCTGCTCCCGCGAGATGAGGCGAAGGTAGATGATCGAACAGATCAGCAGGAAGATGACCATCAGCAGGGACACGACCGAAGCCTCGCCCAGCTTCCCGTACTTGAAGGCGATCTTGTACAGGTACGTCACAAGGATGTCGGTCGAGTTGGCCGGCCCGCCTTCCGTCAGAATCCAGATGATCGGGAAGCTGTTGAACACGTTGATCATGTTCAGCACGACCGCGATGTTCACGAAGGGCCGCATCAGCGGCATGGTGATGGTGCGGAACTGGTGCCACGGCGTGGCGCCCTCCATCGTGGCGGCCTCGTAGATGTCCTGCGGCATCGCGGACAAGCCGCCCAGCAGGATCGTCGTGGTGAACGGGATCGATACGAGGATGCCGATGAAGATCTCGACCGTGAAGGCGATGGTCCCGTTGCCCAGCCAGACGACCGGCGCGTCGATCAGGCCCATCTGCATCAGCGAGTGGTTCAGAAGGCCGCTTTCGGCGTTCAGCGCCCAGCGCCAGACCACCGCCAATAGCGACAGCGACACCGACCACGGCAGCATGATGATCACCCGCGCGATGGCGCGGCCATAGAACTGGCGGTGCAGGATCAGCGCGGTCACCACCGAGATCAGCAGCGTGCCGCCCACGACCGAGCCGGTCCAGATGATCGAGCGCCAGATCGCCGCGTGGAACAGCGGGTCCGAGAAGACCTCGGAGAAGTTTTCGAAGTTGTTCAGGTCCGTGATCATCCCGAAGCGATTCACTTCGCGCAGGGACGTATTGATCAGGGCGTAGAAGGGATAAAGGATGATGAAGCACGCGAGGATCAGCCCCGGCCCGATCATCAGATACGGTGCCATGATGAAGGCGGCGCGGGACTGCGCCCGCCCGGGGGTCATGGTCTGGGTTTCGGCAACCATCGTTAGTCGCGTCCTGTCCGGTCTGGAGAACCAAAAAGCGCGGGACCCTGCCGAAACAGGGCCCCGCAGTCAGGGGATCAGTCGAGGATGCCGTTCACGGCAGCTTCGATCTCGGCGAGGGCGTCGGCCGGTTCGGCCTGGCCCAGGTACACCGCCTGAAGATTGGTCAGGGTCGCGTCCGCGATCTCTTCCCAGCCGCCCACGAGCGGGGCGAAGTGGGCGTCGGCCAGCAGCGAGGTGAAGACCTTCAGGTCCTCGTTGTCGGCGAACTGGGGCTGTTCCGCTTCGAAGCGGTTCACCGGCAGGAAGCCTTCAGCCTCGTCGAACTTCACGCGCTGCTCGTTCGAGAACAGGAAGTCGAGGAACGCCCAGGCTTCTTCCTTCACTTCCGAGTTCTCGAACATGACGATCGAGTCGGTCACGCCATAGGTCGCGAAGTTGGTGCCTTCCGGAACCTTGGCGAGGCCATAGTTCAGGTCGGGCGACTGTTCCTGAATCTGCTTCGACACGAAGGGGCCGGTGATGATCATGCCCAGCTTGCCCTGCTTGAACAGGGTCTCGATGTCGGCACGGGCATAATCGACGACGCCCGGCTGGGTGTAGCCGTTGTCGATCATTTCCTTGTACATCGTCAGCGCAGTCAGGCCGGCTTCGGTGTTGACGTTGGACTTGCCGTCCTCGGTCAGGATGGTGCCGCCGTAGGACCACATCGGATAGTAGAAATAAACGTCGGTCTCGGTGCTTTTGCCCTGCAGGCCATAGGCATAGACGTCGTCGGCCGAGCTTTCGGTGATGGCGGCGGACACCTCCATCAGCTCTTCCCAGGTCGCGGGCGGCTCGTCATAGCCGGCGGCCGACAGGATGTCCTTGTTGTAGAACATCGCGCGGGCCGAGGCGGCGATCGGCAGACCGTAGTTGGTGCCGTCGATGACCGAAGGGGTCAGGAACACTTCGAAGAAGCGCGACGAGAATTCCTCGGTGATGTAATCGTCCAGCGGCTCGATCACACCCAGTTCGGCATAGTCGAGAATCCAGCGAGTGCCGATCACGGCGAGGTCCGAGTTTACGCCGCCCGAGATGTCGGTGACCAGCTTCTGCTGCAGCGCGGTCCACGGCACCATTTCCAGTTCGATCGTGGTGTCGGGGTTCTCGGCCATGAAGGCTTCTGCGGCTTGCTCGAAGTAGGGCAGGGTGTTCGAGCTGTACTCGGGGATGGTGACCCGAACGGTGCCGGCGTCGGCGGCAGCCGCCATCAGGCCCAGCGCCGCGGCGCCCGCCATCAGGCTGGTCCGCGCGCTTCCGGAGCGGATCTGGAAATCGGTTTTCATGAGTTTCTCCCGGTTGGATTTGGTTTGTGGTATTCTTGTTATGAAGGAACGGTAGGAACGCTTTCGCAAATCCGTCAAGAAAATTTCTGGATTTGCGCAAATCGATTTTCATGGCTAGCCTCGTTGTCAAAGCGGCCACCGAGACCGCGATGACAACAGGACGGAAAGCTATGGCCGAACCAGCGCCCTACCGCGCGATGTACGCCTACACATGGGATCTCGTGGATGCGGGACCGGACGCCTTCGTTGATGAAATGGCCGGGATCGGCGTGAATACCGTCGCCGTGGCCGCGTCGTACCACGCGGGCAAATTCATTCGCCCCAAGGGCACGTCCGGCAAGGTTTATTTCCCCGAAGACGGCGTCGCGCACTGCCGCGTGAATCCTGGGAAATATGGTAAAATCAAACCTGTAATCGGCGAATTGGCGCAGTCTGACGACGTCATGGGGCGCATGTGCGATCACGGCGGGCTGACGGTTCAGGCTTGGACCGTGTTGCTCCACAACAGCCGGATCGGGGCGCTGCATCCCGAAGCGGTGACCCGCAACGTCTATGGCGATCCGCTGCACTACAGCCTGTGCCCATCGGCCCCCGAAGTGCGGGAATACGCGGTCACGCTGTGCGCCGATATTGCCGACTCGTACGACATCGCGGGGCTGTCGCTGGAGACGCCGGGATGGCTTCCGTACCGCCACGGGTACCACCACGAATTCGCATTGATCGGCGATTCTCCCCGGTGCGAATTTTATCTCGGGCTGTGTTTTTGCGCAAATTGCAAAAAAGTTGCACAAGCCGCAGGCATCGATGTCGAGGCGCTTGAGGCGCGGGTGAAGACGCGGATCGAATCGGCCCTGTCCGCCGCTGAAGAGACCGACCCGGCAACGGACCGCCTATGGCTGGAAAACGATCTGCTGCTGGATCCCGAGCTTGCCGCCTACATCCGGATGCGCAACGAGATCGTCACCTCGCTGGTCGCCGAGATCCGCGGGGGCGTGCGCAAGGACGCCACCGTGCACATCATTCCGTCGGTCAATCAGCCGCTGGCCCTGTCGTGGATGGAAGGCAGTGACCTTGCCGGGATCGACAAGGCCTGCGACGGGCTGGAGGTCTGCTTCTACAGCAAGGCCGCGCTGGTCGATCACGCGATGGTCTCGCAGCACATCGGGCATTCCGACATGCGCGTCGTGCTGCGCCCCACCTCGGCCGAGCACCGTGACGAGGGTACATTTGCAGCGACGGTCGCCGGCTTTGCCGATGCGGGCGTCGATGGCTTCGCTTTCTATAACTATGGCCACATGCGGCAGTCCGGGCTTGACCGGATTGGCCGTGCCCTGGCCGCGATATGATGGGACAGCTCAGGTGAAACGACTGGACGGAAAAGTTGCGCTGGTGACCGGCGCGGTGGGTGGCATCGGAACGGCCGTGGTGAAGGATTTCCTTGCCGAGGGCGCGAAGGTCATCGTGATGGACATCAAGGAAGACGCAGTGCAGGCCGCCGTCGACGCCTATAAGGCCGACGGTCATCCGGTCGCCGCCGCCGCCGCCGACATCCGCGACGCGGACGCCGTCAAGGCGGCCGTCGACAAGGCGGTGGCCGAGCTGGGCCCGGTCAGCATCGTGGTGGCGAACGCCAATACCGGCGGTGCGTCGACAACGCTGGACAAGTCCACGCCCGAGGCGTTCCGCACCGAGATCGCGGACAACATGGCGGGCCAGTTCAACACGGTTCACGCCTGCATCGACATGCTGAAGAAAACCGGCGGTTCGATCGTCGTGGTGGGGTCGGTCAACGGGCTCGCCACCTTCGGGCAGCCCGGCTACAGCGCGGCCAAGTCGGCGCTGCTGTCCTACACCCGGACGATGGCGACCGAGTACGGCGAATATAACATCCGCGCCAACATCGTCTGCCCGGGCACCGTCCGCACCCCCGCTTGGGACGCGCGGCTGGCGAAGAAGCCGGACGTGATGGATGGCCTGAAACGCTGGTATCCGCTGGGCCGCGTCGCGTCGCCCGAG
This sequence comes from Psychromarinibacter halotolerans, assembly GCF_029168315.1. Lineage (NCBI taxonomy): Bacteria > Pseudomonadati > Pseudomonadota > Alphaproteobacteria > Rhodobacterales > Paracoccaceae > Psychromarinibacter > Psychromarinibacter halotolerans. The sequence goes on along the minus strand of NZ_JARGYD010000007.1, from coordinate 210,933 downwards.
GACATCGCGAAGCCCATCGCCTTTCTGGCGTCGGACGATGCCGCGTTCATCTCGGGTGCGATGCTTCCGATCGACGGCGGCCTGATGGCCGGCAACCACCAGATGGCGCGCGAACTGACACTGGAGGACGTGTGACATGGCCGATCTTCGCATGGTGCGGGTCAGCAAAAGCTATGGCCAGCAAGAGGTCCTGCAGGCGCTGGACCTTGTCATCCCCGAGGGCGAGTTCGTGGTGCTGGTCGGCCCGTCCGGCTGTGGCAAGTCCACACTGCTGCGGATGATCGCCGGGCTAGAAGAGATCACCGACGGCGAGGTCTTCATCTCTGGCAAGAAGTGCAACGACACCCCGCCGCAGAAACGGAACATCGCGATGGTGTTCCAGTCCTACGCCCTGTTCCCCCATCTGAATGTCCGCGAAAACATCGCCTACGGGCCGAAGTTGCGCGGCGAAGATGCCGCTGCCATCGACCGGAAAATTGGCTGGGCGGCCGAGATCCTGAACCTCTCCCCGTATCTCGACCGCTTCCCGAAACAGCTTTCCGGCGGGCAGCGGCAACGGGTGGCGATGGGCCGCGCCATCGTGCGCGAGCCCTCGCTGTTCCTGTATGACGAGCCGCTGTCCAACCTCGACGCGCAGCTGCGCGTGCAGATGCGGACCGAGATCAAGGCGCTGCACAACAAGGTCGGCACGACCTCGATCTACGTGACCCACGACCAGATCGAGGCGATGACGCTGGCCGACCGCATCGTGGTCATGAATGCGGGCCGGATCGAACAGATCGGCACGCCGCTGGACCTGTTCGACAAGCCCGAAACGGTGTTCGTCGCCAAGTTCATCGGCTCGCCTTCGATGAACATGATGCCCGCCACCTGCACGGACGGCATGCTTGTGCTGGACAGCGGCGCCGGGTCGGTTCCGGTACCCGCAAGCTACAAGGTCGCCGAGGCTGGTAAGGTGCTGGTCGGCATCCGGCCGGAACACCTCGACATCGTTCCTTCGGGTGGTTTCGCCTTTGACGCGAATATCGTAGAGCAGACCGGCACTGACACCTACGTCTACGGCAGCATCGGCGGCATCGACTCGACGGTGATGTTCCGTGAACGGACTGCAATCGAGGACGGGTCCAGCCTGAACGTGATGCCACGCACCGGCCACCTGCACCTGTTCGACGTCGCCACCGGCGGCCGTCTACCGGAGATCAACGCGTGAGCCTGAACGAACTCGAAACCCCCGTGCCTGTCGTCGACCTTGCCAAGGTCGACGCCAACCTGAAGCGGATGCAGGACTACTGCGACACGCACGGGATCAAGCTGTGGCCCCATATCAAGACGCACAAGATCGTCGAGATGGCCAAGCGCCAGCTTGCGTTGGGGGCCGAAGGGCTGGTGTGCCAGAAGCTGACCGAGGCAGAGGTCATGCTGGACGCGGGCTGCGAGAACATCCTGATTTCCTATCCGATGATCGGCATGGAAAAGGCGCGCCGCCTTGCCGCGATCGCGGGCAAGGCGAAGTTCACCGTTGCCGCCGACAGCATCTGCGCCGTCGATACGCTGCGCGAGGCCGCCGAGATGTCCGGGGCAGAGATCGGCGTTCTGGTCGAGTTCGACAGCGGCATGGGGCGCACCGGCGTCGTGACGCCGAAAGAGGCCTATGAACTGGCCGAGATGATCAGCGATACCGACGGGCTGCGGTTCGCGGGCCTGATGACCTATCCGTCGAATGAAAACTCGGTCGCCTTTCTGAAGGAAGTGAAACCGCTGCTGGATGCAGCCGGGTTCGGCCTGCCGGTGTTTTCCGGTGGCGGCACCCCGAAAGCGTTCCACCAGCACGAGCTTGGCATCGTCGATCAGCTGCGGGTGGGGACCTACATCTATCACGACCGCAACACGGTGGCGGCAGGGGCGGCCAGTCTGGAAGACTGCGCGCTACACGTTCTGGCGACGGTCATCAGCACGCCGAAACCCGGACATTTCGTTCTGGATTGCGGCACCAAGACGCTGACCAGCGATCCGGTGGCGGCGCCGAACAAGGGCCACGGGCTGCTGGTCGACTACCCCGAAGCGGTGATCGAGCGGCTGACCGAAGAGCATGGCATGGTCACGCTCGACCCGGATCTGCCCGCGCCGCGCATCGGTGAAAAGGTCCTGATCCTGCCGAACCACGTCTGCCCCGTCAGCAACCTGCACGATCAGGTCGCCGTGCGGCAGCGCGACGGCAGCTTTGAATTCTGGGATGTCTCGGCCCGAGGCTGTACGCGATGACGGTCGGGCATGGTCCCCTTTCGCCCGTGACGGACGGAGGGCGTCCATGCCCGTGATGCACGATCTGCGGGTGCTTGGCGGAGACGTCAATTTCGACATCTACACGGCCGGGAACATCGCCACGCAGCTTTCGTACTGGATGCTGCGCACCATCAGCGGCTGGCATGCGTGGGCGCTGACCGGGCAAAGCAGCTGGGTCGGGGTTGTGGTGGCCGCCGACATGCTGCCCGCCTTGCTGACCGGGCCGTGGGCCGGGGTGCTGGCCGACCGGATCGAGGTGCGGCGCGTGCTGCTGGCCTGCTACGGCGCGGCCACGGTCCTGTTCTGCGCCATGGCGTTCCTTGCGGGACAGGATGCGCTGGGGATCTGGGTGCTGACCGCCATGATGGCGGCCAACGGCGTCGTCACCGGCTTTGTCCAGCCCGCCGCCCACGCCGCGATCACCGGGGTCTGCGCCCGGCCGCAGCTTGGCACCGCGATCTCTCTGCACTCGATCCTGTTCAACGTTGCCCGCTTCATCGGCCCGGCCATCGCGGGTGTCCTGCTGGCGATGTCGGGTGTGTCGCTGGCCTTCTGGGTAACCGCGGCGCTGATGGGCCTGTCGTGGCTTGGCTTCGCGCTTGTCCGGTTCGCGCCGCTGGACCGGATGACCGGCTCTGGTTCTGTCCTTGCCGGGATGTGGTCCGCCTTTCGTCATGTCGTGACCGCGCCGGGGTCGGGACCGATCTTTGCGCTGTTCGTGGCGGCGGCCTTCCTGCTGCGCCCGATCGGGGAACTGTTGCCCGAATTGGCGGATGTCACGCTGTCCGGGGACGCCGAGATGCTGGCGCGGCTGAGTTCGGCGATGGGGCTTGGTGCGATCCTTGCCGGGCTTGCGAACATGATGGGCGGCGTCAACGGGCTTGTGCGGCTGTCCTACGTCGGCGCCGGGCTTGCCGTAGTCGGGGGCATTGGGCTGGCCCTGTCGCAATCCGCGACGGCGGCGATCGCGTTCTCTGTCCTGTTCGGGGGCGCCATCGCGGCGGGCGGCGTTTCGGCGCAGACGATGATGCAGGTGTCTGCCCCCGCCAACATGCGTGGCCGGATCATGAGCCTGTTCGGCATGACCTTTCGCGCCGGTCCTGCGCTGGGCGCGATGGCGATGGGCGTGCTGGCCGACCGGGTGGGGCTGGGCTGGGTGTTCGCCGGTGGCAGCCTTGGGATGCTTGTGATCCTTGGTGTCCTGCTTCGGCAGTACGGAACGGCCCGTGATTCAATGAGGATGGTATGAGTTTGGTGGCGTGGCGGGTTGCAAATTTTCCGGCTCCCGCACACATCGGCCGCCGATCCTAGGGAGGACGCACACCGATGAGCGATATCCGCGAAAAGGACGCCGCTGCGCCGCGAAAGATCAATCAGGCGGACATCGCCCGGCGCGCCGAGGTGAGCATCAGCACGGTATCCCGCGCCCTGTCCGGCGCGCCGGGGACCCGCCCCGAGGTGCGCGCCCGCATCCTTAAGATCGCCAGCAGCATGGGCTATTCCCTGCCCGAGGCGCTGGCGTCCGAGCGGGTGGCGGTTTTCCTGCCGATGCACCCGGTCACGGGCGGTCTGCATCAGGTGTTTCAAGAGAATTTCGACGGGGTGAAGGACGCGGCGACCGAGCTTGACGTCGACATCTTCCCCTACCTGATGCCCGAGGCGGACATCACGCTGGACCGCGTCCGCGGCATCATGGACGACCACCAGACCCGCAACGCGATCCTGTTCTACGCGGATGTGCCTGACGACCTGTCCGAGTATTTCTTGAACGAGGGCACGATGGTGCTCGTCAACAACATCGACCCAATGATGCGGTTCGACTCGATCCTGCCCGACAACTATTCGGGGTCCGCGATGATGACAAAGCACGTCATCGCCGCCGGGCATCGCAAGATCGCCTTCCTTGTCGGCAACCTGCGTCACAACCCGAAGCAGCGGCTTGCCGCGTTCCGCGATGTGATGGCCGAGCACCCCGAGGTGGACGCAGAGGTGATCAACATCACCTACGACCGCGAGGAAACGGCCTACGAGTACTTCCGCCGGTTCTTCACGACGCACGGCAAGCCTGAATGGACGGCGGCGGTCTGCGCCAACGACCTGATGGCGCTGGGCGTTCTGCAGGCCGCGTGGGAGGCAGGACTGAAGGTGCCGGACGATTTTTCCGTCACCGGGTTCGACAACATCGGCTGGAGCCAGATGGCGACGCCGCGGCTGACCACCCTTGATGTCGATCGGCGGGAAATGGGGCGTGAGGCGGTCCGCTTGTTGCGGCGGCGCATCGCCACGCCGGACGCGCCGGTTCAGACCGTTCTGCAAGGGTGCACCTTCCTTGCCGGCGCGTCTGTCACGCCTCCGGACGACTGAACCGACGCGCCGGGCGGCGTGTCAAACCACGGGCGACGCCCCCGAGAATGGCGGCCGTGGCGATAGTCTGGCGAACGCGGATTCGTACTCGGGGTCGTGCCCTCGAAAGAACACGCCGTCCGCAAGCACGTCACCCACCGTCTCGCCATCGACGCGCCGGACCTTGCCGGCCCAGGCGTATAGCAGTGTGAACTCGCAAAGCTGGTTCAACAGGCGTGGTACACCCTTCGTCGCGTTGTAGATCGCGTCGCAGGCACTATCCGTGAACTCGTCTCCGGTACCGCCCGCAACCCGGACGCGGTGCCGGATGTAATCGGCGGCATAGCCTTTATCGAGCTTCTTCAGGTGATAGCTGGCAGCCACGCGTTGAAGCAGTTGATGCATTCCGGGGCGGTTGATCATGTCGCGAAGCTCTGGCTGTCCGACCAGCACCAACTGTACAAGAACGTCCTTGCGAGAGTTCAGGTTGGTCAGCATCCGCAGTTCTTCCAACCCGTCCTCGGACAGGTTCTGCGCCTCGTCGAAGATCAGGACGATCCTGCGGCCGGCCGCGTATTCCCGCAGGATGACGTCCTGCAGTCTTTCGAACGTCTGAACATGGCTGGCGCCGGACCCGCAGGGCTCTCCCAGTGCGTAAAGGATCCATTGCAGCAACTCGCCCCGGTCGCCCTGCGCGTTGGACACCAGACCGACGGTCACGTCCGGGCCGAGTCGCGGAAGCATTGCCTGAACAAGGGTTGTCTTCCCGGCGCCGATTTCGCCGGTTAGAAGCGTGATCGGTGCAAGCGACATGAGGCCGAATTCAAAGATCGCGAAGGCTTCTTGGTGCTGCGGCGACCAGTACAGGAACTCCGGATCGGGGACGAGCGTGAATGGGTTATCCTCGAACCTGAAAAAATCGGTATAAAGCTTAATACGCGCCATGCCATTGTCCGCTGGATCAATGGCGGGACGCTTACCACTTTGTTTCCAAAGTGCGAACGGACCTGCGGTAAATCGGCGGATTACGGCTTGAATCGGCGAAAAACTGCCGAATCGGGCGTCGTGTGTTGCGATTCTGCATCCTGATGAAACTGCGCGCTAGCGGCCGATGGTTAATATAAGGTTGCGGAAAACTTAGTAAAAGTTTCGCTAAAACTGCATACAGCGTGGGTCGATTGTGGTATCTCCAAGGCGAAATCATGGCCGATCCGATGGTTAATCAGTCATTAACTAATCGCTATGGTTGAGTGACGAGTGTTCTGCTGCTTTTAAGATTGATGGGTGCGAGTTTGACTGTTCAAAATCACAACACGTTTCATGATGTAGTCTCGCGTGAGTTCGGGAATACTTCACGCTCGGGGTTCGGTGCTGTCCGCCGGCTGTCCGCGCGGCTGTATCGTTTTGTCGGCAAGCGTGTGCTCGATCTAACGCTTGTGCTTCTTTTCGCGCCCTTCGCCTTCGGGCTGATTGCGTGCCTTGCGGCGCTGGCGGCAAGTGACGGGCGCAACCCGTTCTACGTGCAGCCCCGCGTCGGCCGGAATGGACGCGTGTTCCACATGCTCAAGATCCGCACCATGGTCCCCGATGCCGAGGCGAAACTGGACGCCTACCTTGCCGAGAACCCCGATGCCCGGGCGGAGTGGGAGACGAAGCAAAAGCTGGACCATGATCCCCGCATCACCCGGTTCGGGCACGCGATGCGTCGCCTGTCGCTGGACGAGCTGCCGCAACTGTGGAACGTCCTGCGCGGCGACATGTCCATCGTCGGCCCGCGTCCGATGATGACCTGCCAGAAAAGCCTGTACCCCGGACGGGCCTACACCCGCCTGCGCCCCGGCATCACCGGCAACTGGCAGGTGTCGGACCGCAACGCCACCAGCTTCGCGGCGCGTGCGGACTATGACACGCAATACTTCGTATCGCTGTCGCTGCGCCAGGATCTGCTGATCCTGCTGAGGACCGCCGGAGTCGTCCTTAGGGCGACCGGGCGGTGAACCTTTGCCTCGCGCCGGACCAGTCATGCGACAGCTGACAGGTGTTGCCTGGTACGTCCGGGCGGGATGTCTGGGAAGGTTAGTGGTGCCGCTGAAGGGACTCGAACCCCCGACCCCATCATTACGAATGACGTGCTCTACCAGCTGAGCTACAGCGGCCACTGGCGGGCCGTTTAGCACCGCCCGCCGCGCAAGTGTAGCCCCAAAATCAAGGTTTTTTGTCGGCGTCGTCCTCGACGATTTCCGCGTCCGAGACTTCGGCCGTTTTAGTGGCTTCCGCGTCCTGCGACGGGGCGGGCGCCGGGCTGTCCGGCGCGTCTGCAACGGGCGGGGCGACCGGGTCGGCGACCTCGGCGTCCGCGACTGTTGCCGGGACGTTGGCGGGCTGGTTGGGCTTGCCGACGATCAGCGGCAGCATCCCGGTCGAACCGGGCATCGCAACCTCGCCCTCGGCCGGGACGCGCCACGACAGGGTGTCGAAGGCCGAGCAGTTCGAGCAGACCGGCGCCCAGTGGGCGTGGATCGACTGGCAGTTGTCGCAAACCCACTGCGGCCCGCGCGATGCCGTCAGGGCCCGCGCCAGATAGGCGCGCACGACGGATTCGTCGGCCCCCTCGCCCCGTTCCACGGCGGCCATGATCGCCAGCGACCGCGCGGTGGGGTCCGACTGCGCCAGATCGCCAAGGGCGCGCCGGGCGGCCGGGAAATCCTCGGCGGCAAGGTTCAGTTCCGCCAGAAGCATCCGCGTTTCGGGATGGTCTGGCTTCAGCTTGGTCAGGGTCTGGAACCGCTTGATGCGTTCCTGCGGCGTCTCGTCCGGGGCGATCTCGGCGAAAGCGGCGGCGAGGTCGGGGTGCGGCTGCACTTCCCACGCTTTCTTGAGGACGCGCGCGGCATAGCGCGGCTTGTTCTGGTCGATATAGCCCTGCGCGGCCAGCACGGCGGCGGGGATCAGGTCGGGCGACAGGCGGTTCGCCTCGATCGCGGCCTCGCGCGATTCGACGCTTTTATCCTCGTCCAGCACGTCCTTCGCCTCGGACAGGGCCAGCACCGCATCGCGGCGGCGGAACACGTCACGCGGCAGGCTGCCGTGCTTCAGCTTGGCGCCCAGCGTGTGACGGGCGCCGGACCAGTCGCCTTTCTCGGCCTGCAAGCGCAGCAGGATGTCCTGCACCTCTTCGTGCTTGGGCTTCAGGGCGAAGGCCTTCTCGGCCAGTTTCAGCGCGGTGTCGGTTTGGCCCTCGGCCAGCTTCTGTTTCATGATGCCGCGCACGCCGACGAAACGGGTTCGGTCGTCCGACAGCAGCAGCTTGTAGGTTTCCTCGGCCTTGCGCCGGTCACCCGCCAGTTCCGCCGCCTGCGCGGTCAGAAGGTTGGTCAGTTCCGGGCGGTGCAGGTACTTTTCCGCCTTCTGCGCCTTGGCCATCGCCACGCGACCCTCACCCGATGCCAGCGCCATCATGCCGTCTGCCAGCGCCTGAAAGCCTTTGCGTTCACGGTTGCGCGCGAAATACCGCGAGATGGCGGTTTCGTCGCCGTTCAGGAAGCGCAGGCAGGCGACAAGGAAGCCCACCAGCTTGATGAACAGCCAGACCACGACCACCAGCAGGATCATCGCGATGACCGCCTGAAGCGGACCGAGGTTGAATTCCGTGTTGGCGACCGAGACGCGGATACCGCCGTCGGTTTCCATCAGATAGCCGGCACCCAGCGTGGCCGCGGCGATCAGCGCGACGAACAGGACGACCTTTACAAGAGACCAAAGCATTCCGTCGTCCTCAATTCGTTGTCAGTTGTTCTGAAAGCTGCTCGGCCGCCGCCAGCACGTCGCGCCGCACGGTGGCTTGAGCGGCCCACTCGGACATCGCGTCCTGACCCTCTTGGGGCAGGGCCTGCAGTTCCGTCAGCGCCGTGTCCAGATCGGCAGCGGCAACCGCCGCCTCGGCCCGCGACAGGATCGCGTCGGGGTCGTTGCCCTCGCGGGGTTCCAGCGACCGGGCGCCGACCTGCGTGCGCAGGAAGGCTTGGAAGGCGCTGAGTTCGCCGTCTTCGGCGGCGCTGCGCGACGATACGGTCAGGGCCGCGCGGGCGGCGTCGGGGAAGCTGTCCTGCAGCGCGTCAAGCGTGGGAATGCCGTCCTCTGCATGGGCCGACAGGGGGTCGGGGACCTCTGCGCCCGACAGTTCGGCGACCTGCTGCAGCGGTTCGGCATAGGCGTTGCCGGTCTCCAGCGCGGTGCTGACGACCGAGAACGCGGCGCGGGCTTCGGCCAGCTGAGCGGCGGCGATAGCGGCGGCCTCGGCCTCGGACGCGGCCGAGCGGGTCGCGTCCAGTTCGGCCAGACGCTCGTCCAGAGCCCCCTGCATGTCTTCGAAGCGGCCGTCGATCGTGGCCAGCAGGTCGCCGAGCTGCTCGTCGTAAGCGGCAGAGATCGCTGCTGGCAGTTCAGCTTCGGGGATCTGCTGCACGGCGACGTCCGACAGGCGCTGGTTGGTGTCGTCCAGCGTCCCGGACAGGGCATCAAGGTCGGTGCGCAGGCTGTCCATCTGGTCGGTGACCGCCGACAGGTCCGGTTCGGCCTCTGCCAGTGCGGCAACTTCGTCCTGCGCGGTCGACAGGGCGGATTGGGCGTCGGCAAGCTCTGCTTCAAGCTGGTCGATGCGGGCGAGTGTTTCTTCGTCGGCGCCGCCGAAGGACACAAGGCCAAGCGCCTGCGCGAACACGATGACAGCGGCGCCGATCAGCGCGGCGAGAACGCCGCCGATCAGCATTCCGCCGACCCCGGACTGCGCGGGCTGCGGCTCGGGGCGCGGTGCGGCGTCGACGGGCTTGGCGGCATCGGGCTTGATCCCGGCGGTGGGCGGGGTGTCCGCCGCGTCTTTGATCGCGGCGCTGTCGCTGGTCTTGCTTTCGCGCTTCGTTTCAGGCTTCGGCGCTGGCTTGGCCGTGTCCGACTTCGCTGAAGCCGCGGGGGCGGTCTTTGGGTTCGGCGTGGCGGATGCCGTGGTGGGCACGGTCTTGGACGTCGGCGCGGCTTTCGCGGGCGCAGCGGGTGCCGCGTCCGGCTTTGCCGGTGCCGTGGACGTGTCCGGGGACTTGCCGGGCGAGTCCTGTGCGATCCGCGACTCAGCTTCGGAGCCGATTGCCGGACCGGACGCCGGTGGCGTCGTCGCAGAGGCAGGCTTCGGGTCGGGTTTCGATTTCGATCCGGTTTTCGGCTCGATCTCGGTCCCCGGCTTGGAAACGGCGTTCGTGTCGCCCTTCTTTGGTGTCTTAGCCACCTGGTGCAGCCCCCTTCCGTTGTGCGACCGGATTGCCGGGCGCCTATCGCAAAGTCAAACTAGTGCGCTGTCGGGTCGGTCTCAACCCGGCCATTCTGCGCAGATTGTTCTGATCGCGTCCAAGACTGCCTGTGCGTTGGGCCGTCCCGCGACGACACGCCGCGCGGGGGCGGCGCCGTTCCACGCTTTTGCCGCCGCGTCGCTGATCGCGACGATCGCCGTCGGCGCAGCGGGGTCGGGCACCGCTTCGGACAGCAGGGCGGCGCTGCGGGGCGAAAACAAGGGCAGGATGACAGGCTCGGTGCCGTCAAGCAGACCTCGGGCTTCGGGGGATAGAGGCACGGGCTGCTGGTCGTAGACAACAACCTCGCGCACTGTCAGTCCGGTTGCCGCAAGCCTGTCGGCCACATCGCCGCGCCCGTGTCGGCCACGCAGGTGGACCAGACCGCCGCCGGGTGGCGCAGACCGGATCACGCGGACCAGCGCGTCGGCATCTCCGTCGGCGGATACGGCGTGCAGGCCAGCAGCCTTAGCCGCCGCAGCGGTCCGGTCGCCGACGCAATAGGCCGTCCGACCGACCAGCGGCGCCGTGTCGATGACGTCAAGCGCGCTGGCAGACGTCAGGACGATGTCCTCGCCGTCGCGCAGGTCCGGGGTTTCGACGCGAACGATCCGCAGAACCGGCGAGATGACGACGCGCAGATCGGGAAGCGTTTCCCCGATCAACTCGGCGAAGCGTTCGGACTGCGGAAGCGGCCGGGTCAGAAGCAGCGTGGTCACGGGCGGTTCGCCGGGATTGTAGGACGCATGGGCAGGTGTTACCTGCCGTCCGGTATTCACGCAACATGGCTGACGGATGACCAAGACGCTGACGGTGCTGGGACTGGAAAGCAGCTGCGACGACACCGGCGCGGCGGTGATCCGCCATGCAGACGGCGCGGCGGCAGAGATCCTGTCGAACGTGGTGGCCGGGCAGGGCGACCTGCACGCGGCCTTCGGCGGCGTTGTCCCCGAGATCGCCGCGCGCGCCCATACCGAGAAACTGGACCTTTGCGTCGAGCAGGCCTTGGACGCGGCGGGCGTGACGTTGGATACGGTCGATGTGATCGCCGTCACCGCCGGGCCGGGCCTGATCGGCGGCGTGCTGGCCGGGGTGATGTGCGCCAAGGGACTGTCCGCCGGCACCGGCCTGCCGCTGGTGGGGGTCAACCATCTTGCGGGCCATGCGCTGACGCCCCGGCTGACCGACGGGCTGGCGTTTCCCTACCTGATGCTTCTGGTGTCGGGGGGGCACTGCCAGTTCCTTCTGGTGCGCGGGCCCGAGGATTACAGCCGTCTTGGCGGGACCATCGACGATGCCCCGGGCGAAGCCTTCGACAAGACCGCCAAGCTTCTGGGCCTGCCGCAGCCCGGCGGCCCCTCGGTCGAGGCAGAGGCCAAGAACGGCGACCCCCGCCGTTTTGCCTTCCCGCGTCCCCTGCTGGACCGACCGGGCTGCGACATGAGCTTCTCCGGGCTCAAGACCGCGCTTCTGCGGGCGCGGGACGCGCTGGTTGGGGAAAAGGGCGGGCTGACGGTGCAGGACCGCGCCGACCTGTGTGCCGGGTTTCAGGCCGCCGTGGCCGACGTGCTGGCGGAAAAGACCCGTCGTGCGCTGGCAGTCTACCTGAACGAGGCGCCCGCCGTTCCGATGCTGTCCGTCGCGGGCGGCGTTGCGGCGAACGGCACGATCCGCACGGCGCTGCAATCCGTTGCCGAGACAGCTGGCGCCGGGTTCTCCGCGCCGCCGCTGGCGCTGTGCACCGACAATGCCGCGATGATCGCATGGGCCGGGCTGGAACTGTTCCGCGCGGGCCGTGTTGACGACATGACGCTGTCCGCGCGCCCGCGATGGCCGCTGGACCAGTCCAGCGCGCCGATGCTGGGCAGCGGCAAGAGGGGGGCCAAGGCATGAGCGTTGCAGTTCTGGGGGCCGGTGCGTTCGGCACCGCATTGGCCGTGGCCTTGGCGCGGGATGGAGACCCGGTGCGCCTTTGGGCTCGTGACGCCGGACAGGTCCGCGCGATGGCCGAGACGCGCGAGAACGCCGAACGGCTGCCGGGTGTAACCCTGCCGGACTCTGTCGAGCCCGTGTCCGATCTTGCTCATGCCGCTGAAGCGGACTGTCTTTTGCTGTCCGTCCCGATGCAGTCTCTGTCGGACTTCCTGAAGGCCACCCCCGATCTTTGGCGCGGCAAGCGGCTGGTTGCGTGCTGCAAGGGCGTCGACCTTGCGACCGGGCTTGGTCCGTCCGGCTTGATCGCGGCGGCCGCGCCCGACGCGGTGCCTGCGCTGCTGTCGGGGCCCAGCTTTGCCGTCGACATCGCGAACGGCCTTCCCACCGCACTGACGCTGGCGTCCGCCGACGAGACGGCGGCGCGGGCGATGCAGGAACGTCTTTCGACGGCGGTCCTGCGCCTGTATCGCAGCACGGACATGGCAGGTGTCGAGCTGGGCGGGGCGCTGAAGAACGTGATCGCCATCGCCTGCGGCATGGCCATCGGGGCGGGGCTTGGCGAAAGCGCGCGCGCCGCGCTGATGACGCGCGGCTATGCCGAGATCCTGCGCCTTGCGATGGCGCGCGGCGCGCAGCGCGAGACTTTGGCGGGGCTGTCGGGGCTGGGTGATCTGGTCCTGACCTGCACGTCCGAGAAGTCCCGAAACTATGCATACGGCTTGCGCCTAGGGCAGGCGGGCAAGGCGGAGACGCTGGCCACGACCGAAGGGATCGCGACCGCGCGCGCCGTATCGACGCTTGCCGCGCGCGAGGGGCTGGAGATGCCGATCACCACCGCCATCGCGGCGGTTCTGGACGGTTCGGTGACGGTCGAACAGGCCGCCGACGGTCTGCTGACACGCCCGCTGCGCCCAGAGTAAGCCGGACAGGCCGCTTCAGGTCGCTTGCCCGACGGGCCTGCATTTTCTAGACATTGCCGGTATCGCAACGACTGCGGGAGACGCACAATGGCCTATTGGCTTTTCAAATCGGAACCCTCCACGTGGTCGTGGGACGATCAGGTCGCCAAGGGTGACGCGGGCGAGGAATGGGATGGCGTGCGCAACTACCAAGCCCGCAATTTCATGCGCGAGATGAAGCTGGGCGATCGCGGGTTCTTCTACCATTCACAGAAGGAAAAAGCCGTCGTCGGCATCGTCGAGGTCTGCGCCGAATGTCACCCCGACAGTACGACCGACGATGACCGGTGGGAGTGCGTGGACATCAAGGCGGTCAAACCGGTCGCCACGCCGGTTACGCTGGCCGACATCAAGGACAACCCGCGCCTTGAGGACATGGTGCTGGTCAACAATTCCCGCCTGTCTGTGCAGCCCGTGACCGAGGCCGAGTGGAAGGCCGTTTGCGAGATGGCGGGCATCGACCCCTAAGCTTGCAGTAGCCCGACCGCAGGCCCTGCGTCATACTCGATCCAAGCAAGCAGGGAGAAGCGAATGGGTATCATCAGTGTCATACTCGCGGCGGCGGCCGCGTGGGTGTTCGGGGCCGTCTGGTACGGCATGATCGGAACGCGCTGGATGGACGCGCAGGGTTTGACCGACCAGACGATAGACCGGTCCAACCCGCTGCCCTACATCGGCAGCTTCCTGTGCTGCCTCGTGGTGGCTGGCATGACCCGGCACGTTCTAGCGATGTCGGGGATCGACGGCGTCGGCAAGGCGGCGGTGACCGGGCTTGGCCTTGGGTTGTTCATCGCTGCGCCTTGGATCGCGACCAACGTCCTGTTCGGGCAGAAGTCGCGGTCGCTGATCTGGATGGACGGTGTCTATCCGGCGGGCGGCATGACGCTTATGGGGTTTGTCCTCGGCATCTTCCACTAGGCCGGATGAACGGAAGGCTGGCGCCGGGCCGGCGCGGCCCATCGTTTCACAGTGTCCAGAAAATCGCGGAGGGTCCCGACCAAGGTCGAGACCCTCCGTCTTCCCACGCGCCTCACACCCCTGATGGGGCACCCCGCGTGCATCGGATAGGTCCCGATCCTTCTGATCGGTCTTGCGCGGACCATGCGCGGACCGTCTCCGCGAAGCAAGCGGAAGCTATGCTTAATTCGATGGAAATGCTCGCCATTCCGGGCGGGCGACGGGCGGCCGGCGACGTCTGCGCCGGCCGCAAGACCAATGTCAAAGCATGGGGTCAAAAGCCGGGGTCAGCCGTAGACGGATTCCTTGCCGAAGTGCTTGACCAGCAGATAGTAGAACACGGCGCGGTACTTGTTGCGTTCCGACTTGCCGTAGGTTTCGACCGCTTTCTCGATCCCGGCCATCAGCTCGGGGCCATCCGGCAGGCCAAGTTTCTTCATCAGGAAGTTCTCTTTCACGGTCTCAAGCTCGCTTTCCTGACTGGAAGCGACGGTCGAGGCGTCGTCGTCGTAGATCGAGGGACCGCATCCGATGGTGACCTTGGTCAGCAGGTCCATGTCTGGCGACATGCCGCACTTTTCCTTCAGGTCTTCGGCGTATTTCTCAATAAGTTCGTCACGTTTTCCCATAGGTCCCTCTCTCGCGGGTTCTTGGGTCGGCCAGATTGTTTCCGACCCGTTAATGCAAGTTAAGGTTAGACATGAATGTTGCGTGCGGAAAGGAAAAACCTTCCACACTTTCAGCCTTGGATATAGGCCTCCAGTTCCTCTAGCGACATCGAGCCAGCGCCCTTCCCGCCGCCGACAAGCTCGGCGGACAGGACGGTCAGCCGGTCGTTGATCGGGGTCGGGATGCCGTGCAGCCGCCCGATAAGCGAGATCTCTCCGTTCAGGTAATCGGTCTCGACCGTGCCCGTCCCGCGCGTCAGACTTTGCGTCGTAGAGCCGCCGACATAGGTCTCGCCCTCCAGCTTGACCGACCGCATGTATTCGTCACGCCGGGGGTCGTTGTCGCCGATGTCGAGATAGGCAATGCCGGCGCCGTCCAGCACGGCGCGGCCTTCCTCGCGCGCGCGCTTCGAGATCGCGCTGGTGTCGACGCCGGTTCCGGCGGCCGCCTGCACGATGTTCCCGAGGTTGAGGATCAGCTTGCCGAATTTCGAGGTCATGACGTCTTCCATCGGGAAGGCGGCTACGTTGGCGGCTTCCAGCGCCTCGGCAAAGGCGCGGTCCGCGTCGTCGATGCCGCCCGGATAGCGGCCGATGTCGAACATGCCGAACCGGGGTTCGACAAAGATCGCCACGCGGCCCGGCTGAATGTAGGTTGCGGGCATCATGACGGTGACGCCGTGCACGTTCGGAAACAGCCGAAGCGCCTGACGCTCGTTCTCGGTGCCGTTCTGGCAGCAGAAGATCGCCTGTTCGCGCACCCCAGCATCCCGCAGGGCGTGCAGGGCGGCGCCCGTGTCCTGACCCTTCATGGTCAGCATGATCAGGTCGTCCGGGCGGAACTCGATCTCCGAAGGCCTGCCGACGCATTCGAAGGTCGCTTGTTCGGCGCCACGGCTGCTGCGCAGGCTTAGACCGTCCTTGCGGATCGCATCCAGCATCCCGCCGCGCGCGATGCCGACAACCTCGCGTCCGGCCAGCGCCAGCGCCGCCGCGACGACCCCGCCAATCGCTCCTACCCCGTAGACGATGATGCGCATCCGATCCTCCCTGTTCGCTTTTGCCCGGACCTTCGGGGAAGGACCGCGGACATGCAAGAGGCGCGCCAGTGATGGCGCGCCTCGGTGATGCGACACACGGGGGTCGCGTCAGTTGTTCATGGTCGTCATGTCGTCAGAGGTATCTTCCATGTCGTTCTCGACGACTTCCTCGTCTTGCTCGACCGGCAGTTCCTCGGTCTCGGCGGACTCTTCCTCGACCGCGGGCATCTCGCCCTCGACCGGGTCGACTTCCGACGACTGGTCGACCGGGGCTTCGTCTTCAGCCGCCGGGTCCACGTCCGTCATCAGGCTTGCAATCGCCGTGTCGTCGGGCAGACCTTCAACGCCGGCTTCATCGAACTCGGGCTGCGACTTCAGGGTTTCCTTGTCGGTCGCAAGGCTGAACGAGGTGCCGTCGTCGCTCAGCTCGAATTCCTCCAGCGGCATCGACACGGTGTACTCGCCCAGGCCGAGGAAGCCACCGATGCCAAGCACGGCTGCGGCCGCACCTTCGGTATCGACGACATAGTCGATCTCGGCGATCCGTTCGCCTTCGGGGTCATAGGCAACCATGCCGACGACGTCGCCGACGGTCATTTCGTCGATGCTGGCGAAGACGGGGGCCTGCTCGGCAGCGGTATCGTCCATCATGCCGCTGTCGGCCATGTCGCCGCCTTCGGTCATCGCGGGCGGTTCCGTCGCCATGTCAGCGTCGGTGTTGGTGTCTTGGGCGAATGCGCCACCGGCAACCAGGGCTGCAAGGGCTGCGCTCATCGTCAGGTTCTTCAGTTTCATCTGTGCCTCCATTGGTCACTGTATGACCAGACAAGGCACGAGCCGCCGGTTCCGTTCCCCGGAACGCAAAGCGCCCCGCGGAATGGCGAACCATTGCCAGCGGGGCGCTTTTTCGGGGGCCGGTTCCCGCCGATCTTGCGATCGGCGGAAAACGGCAAATTCCCGGATCAGTAGCGGTAGTGTTCCGGCTTGAACGGGCCGTCGGCGTTGACGCCGATATAAGAGGCCTGCTCGGGCGTGAGCTTGGTCAGCTTGGCGCCGACCTTCTCAAGGTGCAGGGCCGCGACCTTCTCGTCCAGGTGCTTGGGCAGAACGTAGACTTCGTTCTTGTACTCGTCACCGCGCGTCCAAAGCTCGATCTGGGCAAGCGTCTGGTTGGTGAAAGAGGCCGACATCACGAAGGACGGGTGGCCGGTGGCGTTGCCGAGGTTCAGCAGACGGCCTTCGGACAGAAGGATGATCTTGTTGCCCGAGGGCATCTCGATCATGTCCACCTGATCCTTGATGTTGGTCCACTTGTGGTTCTTCAGCTGGGCGACCTGGATCTCGTTGTCGAAGTGGCCGATGTTGCCGACGATGGCCATGTTCTTCATCGCGCGCATGTGCTCGATGCGGATCACGTCCTTGTTGCCGGTCGTGGTGATGAAGATGTCGGCGCTGTCGATCACGTCTTCCAGCGTCACGACCTCATAGCCGTCCATTGCCGCCTGCAGCGCGCAGATCGGGTCGCTTTCGGTGACCTTCACGCGGGCGCCGGCGCCGGACAGCGACGCGGCAGAGCCCTTGCCCACGTCACCATAACCGCAGACCACGGCGACCTTGCCGGCCATCATGGTGTCGGTCGCGCGGCGGATGCCGTCGACCAGCGATTCTTTACAGCCGTACTTGTTGTCGAACTTCGACTTGGTGACGCTGTCGTTGACGTTGATCGCCGGGAACGGCAGCTGGCCCTGCTTCATCAGCTCGTACAGGCGGTGCACGCCGGTGGTGGTCTCTTCCGAGACGCCCTTGATCATGTCGCGCTGCTTGGTGAACCAGCCGGGGTTGGCGGCCATGCGCTTCTTGATCTGGGCGAACAGGGCTTCTTCCTCTTCGCTGGTCGGGACGGCGATAAGGTTGTCTTCGCCGGCCTCGACGCGCGCGCCGATCAGGATGTACAGGGTGGCGTCGCCGCCATCGTCGAGGATCATGTTGGCGCCATCTTCGAAGTCGAAGATCTTGTCACAATAATCCCAGTATTCGACGAGTGTTTCGCCCTTCACGGCGAACACCGGCACACCGGCAGCAGCGATCGCGGCGGCGGCGTGGTCCTGAGTCGAGAAGATGTTGCACGAGGCCCAACGCACATCGGCGCCAAGCGCGACAAGCGTTTCGATCAGCACTGCGGTCTGGATCGTCATGTGGAGCGATCCCGCAATCCGTGCGCCTTTCAAGGGCTTGCTGTCGCCGTACTCCTCGCGCAGAGCCATCAGGCCCGGCATTTCGGTTTCGGCGATGTCGAGTTCCTTGCGGCCAAACTCGGAGAGAGAAATGTCCTTGACGATGTAATCTTTTGCCATGCTGGGCGGCTCCTGGTGGTTCCGGTCGAGATGCCTCTAGCATCGTACCGGAACCCGAGCAACCAGCCCTCATGGGCAGGAGTAGGGGGTATTAGAGCCGAGTGCCTGCTGGAACGGCATCGGGCAGGCCCTGATGCCAATTTTCTCCGCTTCCGACGATACAGCTTGTGCCATCCGCGAAGGTCATCAGCGCGGTCCATGTCCCGGTCTCCGGGGCGGACCAGATTTCCAGCACCTGCTCACGCGACATCATGCCACCGCCGGTCGGCTTCTCTCCGAAGTCCGCGCCAAGGCGTTCGATGATGTCATTGCGTTGGGCACAGACGACGTCGTCCTCTTGCGCCACGGCCTCGGGCGCGTTGAACGAGGTGGCAAGGGCGGTCAGGCCCAAGGCGGACACGGCTCCGATCACGGTCATTTTCATGGCTTGTGTCTCCGGGTGGTGTTGCAGGTCGAACGCCGGGCGCGGCGGTTTCGTTCCCAAGTTCGGAACCAAGCTCTGCATGAATGGCGGAATGCCGCTTCCATAGGCGGGCGCGGCTGTGGCAGGAACGGGCCGCGAACCCAGCATGACGAAGGATGACGGATGGCTTCCCAGAACCGCGCTTGGCAGAGGATGCTGTCGGGCCGCAGGCTTGACCTTCTGGACCCGACCCCGATGGACATCGAGGTCGAGGACATCGCGCACGGCCTTGCCTTCGTTGCCCGCTGGAACGGCCAGACCCGGGGCGATCACGCCTATTCCGTGGCCGAGCATTCGCTGCTGGTCGAAGAGATCTTCGGTCGCCAGCACCCCGAAGCGCCGGTCAAATGGCGCCTTGCCGCCCTGCTGCACGACGCGCCGGAATACGTGATCGGGGACATGATTTCTCCGGTGAAGGCGGCGGTCGGGCCCAGCTATGGCGCGTTGGATGACCGGCTGACGGCGGCCATCCATATTCGGTTCGGTTTGCCCGCGCAGATCCCGGTGAAGGTGAAGCGCCAGATCAAGCAGGCCGACAAGGTGTCCGCGTGGCTTGAGGCGGTTCAACTGGCCGGGTTCAGCGAAGCGGAAGCGACCCGGTTCTTCGGCAAGGCCGCAGCCGAGCAGGCGCAGGGCCTGACGCTGCACCTGCGGGAACCGAAGGTGGTGCGCGAAGCATTCACCCAGCGCCACGCGCAACTGATGAAGGCGATGAGCTGATGCTGCACGTCCGGCGCGCAGGCACGTTGGACGCGGCAGGCATGGCCGAGATCCTGAACGAGATCATCGCCATCGGCGGGACGACCGCGATCACCGACCCGGTGACCGTCTCTGACCTTGCGGACTGGATGGCCCGCGACCCGCGTTCGATCTGGCATGTGGCCGAGGATGACGGCGGCACGGTGCTGGGGTTCCAGTGGGTCGACCCGCACCCGGGTGCGGGGCCGGATGTCGCGCAGATCGCCACCTTCGCGAAAGTGGGGCGCACCGGGCTGGGCGTTGGGTCTGCCCTGTTTCGCGCAACGGCAGAGGCCTGCCGCGCCGCTGGCTATGCGTGGATCAACGCCGAGATCCGTGCCGACAACGCCAGCGGGCTGACATACTACCAAAGCCGCGGGTTCGAGGACTATGGCCGGATCGCGGATTACCGGATGGCGAACGGCCAGCGTGTCGACAAGGTGTTGAAGCGGTACGACCTTTAGCGCCGGCTTCCGACCGCATGTGACGCATCGTCAAAATCGTGATCGCTTGCCCCATTGCGGCGCCGGGAAAGTGAACATAGCATGAACACATGCCCCGGACCCTTGATCAGAAACTTGCGATTCTCTCGGACGCTGCGCGCTATGACGCGTCTTGCGCATCCTCCGGCACGACCCGGCGGGACAGCCGTTCGGGCGGCCTTGGCTCGACCACGGGGTCTGGGATCTGTCACGCGTATGCCCCCGACGGACGGTGCATCAGCCTGCTGAAGATCCTGATGACGAACTTCTGCATCTACGACTGCGCCTATTGTGTGAACCGCGTGTCGTCCAACACTCCGCGCGCCCGCTTCACCCCCGAAGAGGTCGTGCACCTGACCATCGAATTCTACCGTCGCAACTATATCGAAGGGCTGTTCCTGTCCTCGGGCATCATCCATTCGCCCGACAAGACGATGGAGGACATGGTGCGGATCGCCCGCCTTCTGCGAGAACGCGAGGGGTTTCGCGGCTATATCCACCTGAAGACCATTCCCGATGCGGCGCCGGAGCTGATCCAGCAGGCGGGGCTGTTTGCCGACCGCCTGTCGGTGAACATCGAACTGCCGACCGTGCGCGCGCTGGAAGCCTACGCCCCCGAAAAGGACGCCGGGACGATCAACGCGGCAATGTCAGAGGTGAAGGCCAAGCGCGCGGAATCGAAAGACCGCAGCCACACCGGCAAACGCCCGCCGCGCTTCGCACCCGCCGGGCAGTCGACGCAGATGATCGTGGGCGCCGACGAGTCGACCGACCGGACGATCCTTGGCCAGTCGACGCGGCTGTATGGCGACCACAAGTTGAAGCGCGTCTATTACTCGGCCTTCTCGCCGATCCCCGAAAGCTCTGCCAAGCTGCCGCTGATCAAGCCGCCGCTGCTGCGTGAACATCGCCTGTATCAGGCGGACTGGCTGCTGCGTTTCTACGGCTTCGACGTGAACGAGATCACCGGCGCGCGGCCTGACGGCAACCTCGACCTAGAGGTCGATCCCAAGCTGGCGTGGGCGCTGGCGCATCGCGACCGGTTTCCGGTGCAGGTCCAGACCGCCGAGCGGGAGTTGCTTTTGCGGGTGCCGGGCTTTGGCACCAAGACCGTCAAGCGCGTGCTGGCCACGCGGCGGCACCGCACGCTGCGCTATGAGGACCTTCAGCGCATGGGCGCCAACCTGAAACACGCGCGCCCGTTCATCGTGCTGCGCGACTGGCGGCCCGGTGCGTTGACCGACAGCGCCGACCTGCGCGCCCGGTTCGCGCCGCCGCCCGAGCAGCTTTCGCTGTTCTGACCCATGCGCACGGTGCAGCTTCCTCGGATCGGCACGTGGCCCGCTTGGCGTGACGCCGCGCGCGGCCTGCTGGCCGAAGGCGTGCGGCCCGAGGACGTGCTGTGGCGGTTCGGCGAGGATGCGGTGGACGACCTGTTCGGCGGGGCGGCAGAGCCTGTCACCGCGTCGTCTGGGTTAACCGTGCCGAAAGGGTTCGTCGACCTTGCGTCGCGGGTCGTGTGGCATTCGGACCCGGAACGCTTCGCACGGCTGTACGCCTTCCTTTTGCGGGTCAAACGCCAGCCGCGCTTGCTGTCCGACCGGGGCGAAGCCGACCTTGCCCGCCTGCGCGCGATGGAAAAGAACGTGAACCGCTGTGCCCACAAGATGAAGGCCTTCGTGCGGTTCCGCGACATCGGAACCGGGCCCGGCGGACGGCGGGCCTTTGCCGCGTGGTTCGAACCGTCGCATCACACGGTCGAACCCACGGCGCCGTTCTTCACCGGCCGTTTCGGTGACATGGACTGGATCATCGCCACCCCGGACGTCACCGCCCGGTTCGAAGATGGCCGGGTCAGCTTTGCCGAGGGCCAGCCGCGTCCCGACCTGCCCGAGGATGGCGCCGAGGCGCTGTGGGGCACCTATTTCCGCAACATCTTCAACCCGGCGCGGGTGAAGGTGCAGGCGATGACCTCGGAGATGCCAAAGAAGTACTGGAAGAACCTGCCAGAGGCGCGGCACATCCCCGACCTGATCGCCGGGGCGCAGGCGCGGGCCGAAGCCATGCAGGCCGCGATGCCCGCCTTGCCGCCGGTTCGGGCGGAACGGATTCTCGACCGGCTGCACGCCACGCGCTCGGCCATCGGCTGGGACGAGCTACGCGCCCGCGCCGAGGCTGACAGCCGTGATCTGCCCGAGGGGCTGGGCCGGATCGTGCTGGGCGAGGGGCCGCAGGACGCCCGGCTGATGATTGTCGGCGAACAGCCCGGTGATCACGAGGACCGGCAGGGCCGACCCTTTGTCGGACCGGCGGGGCAGTTGTTCGACGACATCGCGGGGCAGGCCGGTCTGAACCGTCGTGCGGCGTATGTCACGAATGCGGTCAAACAGTTCAAGTTCCGTCGCGACGGCAAACGTCGACTGCACGAACCGCCGAACCGGACAGAGATCGAACATGCGAAATGGTGGCTGGAGGCAGAGCTGAAGCTGGTGAAACCCGCGCTGATCCTGTCGCTGGGCGCGACCGCACTGCACAGCCTGACGGGCCGCCGCGAGGGCCTGCTGAAACGGCGCGGGGCCGTCGAGGACACGCCCCACGGCCCGGTGTTGGTGACGGTGCACCCGTCGTTCCTGCTGCGGCTTCCCGACCCGGTGCGCAGGGCCGAGGAAACAGAGCGGTTCCGCGAGGATCTCGCGGCGGTCGGCAGCAGGATTTTCTAGAGATTCCTGCTGCCAACGATCGTCTGGAAGATCTGTCTATCCGTTACGCCAGCGCCGCAGCCACCGATTTGGACAGCGGAGTCGTCGGACGGCCGATCAGTTTCGACAGCGTCTTGTCCTCGGAATACAGAACACCCTTGGCGGCTTCGGCGTCGAAGGACGCCAGCGCCGCGGCAAGCCCGGCAGGCAGGCCGATGCTTTCAAGGATCTTCGCGTATTCCGCCGGCGGCATGTCGGCATAGGGGATGTCCTTGCCGGTCTGCGCCGAAATCTCGGCGGCAAGTTCGGACAGGGTATAGGACTCGTCGCCCGCCAGTTCGTAGGTCTGGCCCTCGTGCCCGGTGCCGGTCAGGGCTTCGACGGCGGCCGCCGCGAAGTCTTCGCGGGTCGCGGACGAGATACGTCCGTCACCGGCGCTGCCGACGAAGGCACCGTTCGCCACGGCGGGCGGCACCGATCCGGTGTAGTTCTCGGTGTACCAGCCATTGCGCAGCAGTGTGACCGACAGACCGGAGTCCGCGAGCATCGCCTCGGTCGCGCGGTGCTCGTCAGCCAGCGACAGGGTGCTGGTGGGGGCATTCAGCAGCGACGTGTAAACGATACGCTTTACACCGGCGGTCTTTGCCGCGTCGATCACCGCCTTGTGCTGGCGCGCGCGCTGTCCGATCTCGCTGCCCGAGATCAGCAGCAGCGTATCGACACCCTCCAGCGCGGGCTCAAGAGTGTCCGGCTGATCGTAATCCGCCTTGCGTGCGGGCACGCCCATGCCGTCCGCCTTGGCCGGGTCGCGGACCAGCGCGACGGCCTCTGCGCCTTTTTCCTTCAGTCCCTCGATCACGAGGCGTCCAAGCTGGCCGGTGGCCCCGGTTACTGCGATGGTCATGATAACGTCCTTTCGTTCCGGTCGTTCGTTGTATGACGGAAGGATAAGCGCCTTGCTTACGGATAGTAAGTACTTACATATTGATAAGTGCCTTGGCGCGTAATAGACCGCGCCCTGCGCGCGTGCACAGACCGCCCGGCCTGCCCGCATCACCCCCGACCGGAGACCCCGCATGACCACGACACCGATGACCCCCGACGTGCTTGCGGCGCAATGCCCCTCGCGCGAGGTGCTGCGCCTGCTGACCAGCCGCTGGGCGCCGCTGATCCTGATCGTGCTGAAGAACGGGACCTTCCGCTTTGCCGAGATCCGACGCAGCATCGGCGGCATATCGGAACGTATGCTGGCCGAAACGCTGTCGAACCTGTGTGGCGCCGGGATGGTTCTGCGCACCGACCACGGCGAGATCCCACCCCGCGTCGACTATCGCCTGACCCCGCTTGGCGTCGAGGCGGCGGACCGCCTACGCGAGTTCGCGGACTGGATCGAGCAAAGCCTGCCGCGCTTTGCAGAGGCCGGGGCGGACTGACCCCGAAAGCGGGCCTTTCCTCGGGGCGCGTTTTTGGCCAGATTGGCCGCGCGAAAAACGGGGTGATTTGATGTTGCAGATGTTCCTGACGGCCGTGCTGGCCTATCTGTTGGGCTCGGTGTCCTTCGGGCTTGTGATGGCGCGGGTCTTCGGGCTGGGCGATCTGCGCAGCATGGGGTCTGGCAACATCGGCGCGACCAACGTCCTGCGCACCGGCAACAAGCTGGCGGCCCTGCTGACCCTGATCGGGGACGCGGGCAAGGGCGCGGCGGCGGTGCTGCTGGCGCGCTGGCTGGTCGGAGAAGACGTGGCGGGCGTCGCCGCGTTGTTCGCGATGGTGGGTCACCTGTGGCCCGTGTTCCTTGGCTTTCGCGGCGGCAAGGGCATGGCGACCTTCCTTGGCACGCTGCTGGCGCTTAGCTTCCCCGTCGGGCTTGCCGCCTGTGCGACGTGGCTGGTGGTGGCGCTGGTGTTCCGGATCTCGTCCCTGTCTGCACTGGTGGCGGCGGCGCTTTCGCCCGTCTATGCGCTGATCTTCTACCATTGGCACGGGGCGGTGCTGATCCTTGTGATGGCGGTGCTGATCTGGATGAAACACCGGGCGAACATCTCGCGGCTTCTGGCCGGAACCGAACCGAAGATCGGCGCGAAGAAATGAGACGCGGCGCCCCGCGTCCGGCGTGTGCTGTCGGGCGGTATCGCGGCGCGTCGACCATTGATTTCACGACATATTCCCGTGCGCCGCATTGTCGCTGGCGCAGCGGCAACCGGGCCGTTATGACGACCGCTGAAGGAGACCGTTAAAATGACCGGCATTCAGCCCCAACCCGGCATCATGGACATCAAGCTTTACGTCGGCGGACAATCCTCGATCGAGGGCCGCGACGACGTGATCAAGCTGTCGTCCAACGAGAACCCCTTCGGCCCCAGCCCGAAGGCGATGGAGGCGTTGAAGCGGTCGGCGCATCTGATGCACCGGTATCCCCCGACGGATCACGCTGCCCTGCGCGCGGCGATTGGCGAAGTTCACGGGCTGGATCCGGACCGGATCATCTGCGGCGTCGGGTCGGACGAGATCATCCACTTCCTTTGCCAGTGCTATGCCGGGCCGGGGGACGAGGTGATCTACACCGAACACGGGTTTTCGATGTACAAGATCTCGGCCCGCGCGGCCGGGGCCTCGCCGGTCATGGTCTCGGAGCGCGACCGTCGCGTCGATGTCGATGCGGTGCTGGCCGCCTGCACCCCGCAAACGCGGCTGGTGTTCATCACCAACCCGGGCAACCCGACCTCGACCATCCTGACCGACGCGGAACTGGCGCGGCTTGCGGACGGCGTGCCGTCGACGGCGATCCTGGTGATCGACAGCGCCTATGCCGAGTTCGCACGCGGCTATGACGGCGGCGTGTCGCTGGTGGATGCGAAGCCGAACATCGTCATGCTGCGGACGTTCTCGAAAGCTTATGGGCTGGGCGGGCTGCGGGTCGGCTGGGGCTATGCCGACCGCGAGATCATCGACGTGATGAACCGCATTCGCGGACCGTTCAACCTGTCGGTGCCCGCGCTGGCCGCGGCAGAGGCGGCGGTGCGCGACCGCGCCTTCGTCGAGAAGTGCCTTGCCGAGAATACCCGCCTGCGGACCTGGCTGGCCGATGCACTGGCCGCCAAAGGCGTGCCGTCCGATCCGGCGCATGCGAACTTCATCCTTGCGCGCTTTGCCTCCGAGGACGAGGCCGCCGCCTGCGACGCCGCGCTGAAAGAGGCGGGTATCCTCGTGAGGCGGGTCGGTGGCTATGGCTTTCCCGAAAGCCTGCGCATCACGGTCGGGGACGAGGCGTCCTGCCGCCGGGTGGCGCATGTCATCGGTGGCTTCATGGAGGCGCGCGCAGAAGGAGCCGGCGCATGAGCCATGTCTACGAACGGGTCGCGCTGATCGGTCTGGGGCTGATCGCGGGGTCGATGGGTCTTGCTATGAAAGCGCACGGTCTTGCGGGCGAGGTGGTGGGC
The DNA here is from genome assembly GCF_029168315.1 of Psychromarinibacter halotolerans. Classification (NCBI taxonomy): domain Bacteria; kingdom Pseudomonadati; phylum Pseudomonadota; class Alphaproteobacteria; order Rhodobacterales; family Paracoccaceae; genus Psychromarinibacter; species Psychromarinibacter halotolerans. The sequence goes on along the minus strand of NZ_JARGYD010000007.1, from coordinate 185,233 downwards.
ACCGCCCGCTCGAAGGACACGCGCGACGTCGCCGTCGGGCTGGGCCTGTGTGACCGCGTGACCGAGACCGCGGCCGAGGCGGCGAAGGACGCGGACCTTGTCGTGCTGGCCGTCCCCGTTGGTGCGATGGGCGCCATTGCCGCCGAGATCGCGCCGCACCTGAAGCCGGGCGCGACGGTGACCGACGTCGGGTCCGTCAAGAAACACGTCGTCGAAGCCGTGTCGCCGCATCTGCCGGACACCGTGCATTTCGTGCCGGGTCACCCGCTGGCGGGGACCGAGCATTCCGGCCCGCATGCCGGTTTCGCGACCCTGTTCGAGAACCGTTGGTGCCTGCTGATTACCGATGCCGGCTGCGAGGCTGGCGCCGTGGCCAACCTGCGCGCCCTGTGGGAAGGCATGGGGGCCAATGTCGAAGAGATGGATGCGGATCACCATGACCTTGTCCTTGCCGTCACCAGCCACACGCCGCACCTGATCGCCTACACGATGGTGGGCGTGGCCGACGACTTGCGGCGGGTCACGGATTCAGAGGTTATCAAGTATTCTGCGGCAGGTTTCCGGGATTTCACCCGGATCGCCGCGTCGGACCCGACGATGTGGCGGGACGTGTTCCTGACCAACAAGGAAGCCACGCTGGAAATCCTTGGACGGTTCACCGAAGAACTGTTCGCGCTGCAGCGGGCGATCCGGACAGGTGACGGAGAGCAACTGTTCGATTACTTTACCCGTACCCGTGCGATCCGACGCGGGATCATCGAGGCCGGGCAAGATACCGAAGCCCCCGACTTCGGAAGAGGAACGAGCCGGAAATGAACTTCCGTTACCTGATCTTACCCGCGATTCTTGTCGCTGGCGCGATGCCGGCACTGGCCGAGGCGCCGGAGATCTCGATCGCCCCGATGACCCGTCCGGACCCGGAAGGCGCGCTTTTGGGAGCGGTTACGCCGGTGATCCGGCCCGCCGATCTTGACCCGGATGCCGAGATTGCCGCGACGATGGGCGAAGATCCGCTGCCCGAAAACAGCCCCGAACCCGGCCCCGAAACAGAGCCCGAGCTGGCCGAGGTCGAGGTGCCCGTGCCCTTCGCCGAAGGCGACGCGTCGGAGGATCTGACCGAGGAAGAGATCGCAGCACTTGCCGAAGACGCCGCCGAGGCGGAGCCTGAAACGGACGAACCTGCCACGGCCGTCGCCGAAACGGACGAGACGCCCGTGATCGACACGCCCGAGGCCGAAGTGGAAGTGGCGGACGTTGCCGCGTCCGACGAAGCCCCTGTCGAAACGGTCGAGGTGTCGAGCCGCCTTCCGATGCTGCGCCCGGCGGATCTTGTCCCCGCCGCGGTTCTGCCCGAGGGCGAAGCGGATGCTGCCGATCCCGCGACCGACGACACGACCGAGGTCGCCGAGGTCAGCCGTGGGCTGATCCTGTCGCCGGTCCCCGTTCCGCGCCCGCGCGTGATCGTGCGTGCGCCTTCGCCCGAGGCACCTGCCGCGGTCGTGACGGCCAGTTCCGGTCCCGTCGCCACGCCCGCGCCGACCGTGCCGCCGGGGCGGCCGAAGGGTCTGCTGGCGACGATCTTCCGCGCGCCGAACAAGAACAAGTACCCGACCGAGGGTTCGGTCTGCGGCGATCCGGCGATCCGGGGTCAGGCGATCCCGCCGATCCCCGCGAAGATGTCCGGCTGCGGCCTGCAGAACCCGGTCCGCATCACGGCGGTGGACGGCGTGGCGCTGACCACGCCGGCGACGGTCAGCTGTGAAACCGCTGGCGCACTGCGCAGCTGGGTCACCAACACCGTCATCCCGACCGTGGGCAAGACCGGCGGCGGGCTGGCCGCGCTTCGCGTTGCCGGAAGCTACACCTGCCGGACCCGCAACCACGTTCCGGGCGCCCCGGTGTCGGAACACGGCAAGGGCAAGGCCATCGACATTTCGGCCCTGATCCTGAAGGACGGCACCGTACACACGGTCCTTGCGGGCTGGCGCGACCGGGTTGCCGGACCGATCCTGCAAACGATCCACGCCCGCGCGTGCGGCACCTTCGGCACCGTGCTGGGGCCCAAGTCCGACGCGCAGCATCAGGATCACCTGCATCTGGATGTCGCCAAGCACGGCTACGGTCCCTACTGCCGCTAAGGCGGACCCTTCGCGGCAGGATCGCCGGACTAGGGCAGGGGAAGCGGCAGGACCGGCAGCGTACCGATGTCGACGCCGCCTAGGTTGACCGCGCCATCGGTCAGGGTGACCGTCATCTGTACCCGTTCCTCTGTCGGCTGCGACAGCAGGTCGAACTGGTCCGGCGTCACCGCGTTGACGGCCCGAAGCAACGCCAGAAACGACGGCCAATGACCGACCTTCAGCAGCAACTCGCCCGTAGGCTGGCCGCTGGCCCCTTCGGTCAACACGCCCTGCAGGTGCACGTCCGAGGTCACGCCGTCGAACTCCAGCGTGCGCAGGTCCAGTCCGAACTCGGTCCCGTCGCCGCTGGGTCGCGTCGCGAACAGCAGCGCGTTCGCCGCCGCGCTCCAGCCTGCCGACGATGTCAGAACGGGCGCGTCGATCACGAAACTCGACCGGGCGCCGTCATCGTCCCGCGCCACGCTGGCACGGGCCTGATCGGATTCGAAGGTCAGGATCTGATCGACGGTGTCGATCCGCTGCGTCGTGTCGAAGGCAAGGATATAGCGTCCCTGGCGATAGGACAGCCGCAAGATCTGCACGAACCCCGTCGACCAGTCCAGCCGATCCCCCCGGATCTCCGGTTCGGTCACCGTGGTGTCGAACCGGTTGGGAAAGCCCGTTGTCGACACGACCCGCGCGCTGACGCCATCGGTCCGGCCGATCCACGCCGCCACGGCGCGTTCCTCGGCGGTCGAGCCGTACCACCACCAGCCCGACCACAGCAGGGCGGCGCAGAACACCGCGATGATCCCGATCATGAACGAGCGCATGATGACCCCTTTGCCCTGCCTGCCCGGCCGTGTTTATAAGGCCCCGAGGCAAAAGGGCAAACGTGATGACAGACGCGGATTTGTGGGTCTTCGGCTATGGCTCGCTGATGTGGAACCCCGGTTTCGAGTATGACCGGCGCGAACTTGCGACCCTGACCGGCTATGCCCGGACCTTCTGCATGTGGTCGATCCATCACCGGGGCACGCCGGAACACCCCGGGCTTGTCCTTGCGCTGGACCCGCACGAAGACGCCGAATGCCACGGTCTTGGATTTCGCGTGCCGGGGCTGCACCGAGCGCGGACGCTGGACTATCTGCGGGAACGCGAACTGGTCTCGTCCGCCTATGTCGAACGGATGCTGCCGCTTCGTCTTGCCGACGGCGAAGAGGTCGAGGCGGTGGTCTATGTCGTCGACACCGACCACGTTCAGTACTGTGGCGGCCTTGCGCTGGAACGGCAGGCCGAGGTGATTTCGACCGCCGTCGGCGGACGCGGGCCGAACACCGAGTACCTGTTTAACACCCAATCACACCTGCAAGAACTTGGGATCGACGACCCGGATCTGCTTTGGCTGTCGCACAGGGTCCGCACACTGGCGGAATCCGTCTGATTATAGTGCTTTAATCCCGCCACAGGTGTTGGCACCGGGGTTAATCCCCCATATCGTTGCCGCAAAAGGCATTCCCGGGAAACGCTTCTCATGGTGCAGACGGAGCGCGAGGCCGCGCCGTATTTTTCACAGCCGATCCGGCAGATCGTCTCGATGGTGATCGTACTGGGCCTCGTTGCGTTCGGGGGCTATCTCGCGTTTCCGCGGGTTGAATCGGTATTCCTCGCCAACCTCTACCTGAACGGCTTCATCGCGCTGGTGTTCTTCGTCGGCATCGTCGCGTGTTTCGCGCAGGTGTTCCAGCTTGTCCGGTCGGTCAACTGGATCGTCGGTTTCGCCGGCGGCGACCCCGAGGTCCGGTCGGGTCACGCGCCGCGCCTGCTGGCGCCGCTGGCCGCCCTGCTGCGGCGGCGCGACGCGCGGATGCAGATCAGCGCGGCCTCGTCGCGGTCGATCCTCGATTCGGTGGCCACCCGCATCGACGAGATCCGGGACATCACGCGCTATATCACCAACCTTTTGGTGTTTCTCGGCCTTCTGGGCACGTTCTTCGGCCTTGCAACCACCGTGCCCGCCGTTGTCGACACGATCCGCTCGCTGGCGCCGCAAGGCGGCGAGTCGGGGCTTGAGGTGTTCAACCGGCTGATGACCGGGCTCGAGGCGCAGCTGGGCGGCATGGGCGTCGCCTTCTCGTCGTCGCTGCTGGGCCTGGCCGGGTCGCTGGTGGTCGGGCTTTTGGAACTGTTCGCGGGCCACGGCCAGAACCGGTTCTACCGCGAGCTGGAAGAATGGGTGTCCACCATCACGCGTCTGGGCATCTCGTCCGGCGATTCCGATGCGACGACGGAACAGGACGCGGTGATCGCGGTGCTGGAACACATGGACAACCAGATGGAAGGCCTGCGCGAGATCATCGCTCAGTCCGACATCGCCCGCAGTCAGGTGGATCAGCGGCTTGGCTCTTTGGCGGACAGTCTTGAACGCGTCGCGGCGCAGCTGGACCGCGACGATTCAAGCGGGCGGATGCTGGAACGCGTGGTCGATGGTCAGCAGCGTCTGGTCGAGGTGCTGGACCAGCAATCGTCGCAAGGCGGCGGGGGCGGCATGGACGCGGAAAGCCGGATGCGCCTGCGGTCGATGGACGTGCAGCTTTTGCGCATTCTCGAAGAGATGTCCGCCGGACGGCAGGAATCCACGATCAACCTGCGCTCGGACATTGCCGCGCTGACAGAGGCCGTCCGAGAGCTGACACGCGCAGCGACAGAGGGCTAGGCCGATGCCGCTGACCCGCAGATCCGTCAACCGCATGTCGGGCAATATCTGGCCCGGCTTCGTCGACGCGATGACGGGGTTGCTGCTGGTTCTGATGTTCGTGCTGACCATCTTCATGGTGGTGCAGTTCGTGTTGCAGGAACAGATCCACGGTCAGGAAGACGAACTCGACGCGCTGGCGACAGAGGTCAACGTGCTGGCCCGTGCGCTGGGGGTCGAGGAACGGCGAAACGAAGCCTTGGAAACCGAGCTTGGGTCGTTGAACGCCACGCTGGCGGATGCCCGCGCGCAGGGAGAAGCGCAAGCGTCGCTGATCGCCGACCTGCAGGCCGAGATCGCCGGCCAGACCGAGGAGCTGCAAGCCCGCGCCGCCCGGATCGCATCGTTCGAGGAACAGGTCGCGTCCTTGCTGGCGCAACGCGACGAAGCCCGCGCCGAGGGAGAGGCGCTGGCCGCCGACCTGTCCGAGCTTCAGGGCGAGAATGCCGAGCTGATTTCAGAGCAAGAGGCGCTTCAGCTGGCGCTGGCGCAGGCCCGCGACGAGATCGACGAACAGGTCGAGGCCGCGCGCCTTGCCGCCGCGCGACGCGAGGCACTAGAGGCGCTGGTCGCCGATCTTGAACAGAAGGTGTCCGACCGCGATGCGTCGCTGGTCCGGTCGTTGGCACAGCTTGAAGGCGCGCGAACGCAGAACGCGGACCTGAACGACCGGCTGGCGCTGATGCAGTCAGCGCTGGACGAAGAGCGCTCGACCCTTGCCACTGTCCAGGACGAGGCTGCCAGCCTTCGCGAGCAGATCGTGTCGCTGACCGCCAGCCTGACCGAGGCGACCGACAGCCAGCAGGATACGCTGGACCAACTGGCCGCGCTGCGCGACAGCCTGCTGACGGAACAGGATGCGGCAGCCGCCGCCACGGCCGAGAACGAGACGCTGGCCGAGCGCATCGTGCGGCTGGAGGCGGAACTGGCCCAACGCGAGGCCGATGCCGAGCAGACGGCGACCCTGTTGCAAGACCAGCTGGAAGACACCCGCGCCGAACTAAGCGAAGCCGAGGCCGAGCAACTGGCGCAGGAAGCGGCGGCAGAGGCCCTGCGCGCGCGGTTGGCGGCGCTGGAAGAGACGGTCGGAGAAACCGACGCCGCCCGGATCGCGCGGTTGGCCGAGGTTGAACAGCTGCGGCGCGCGATGGCAGAAATGGCGACCGAGCTTAGCGATGCCGAGGCGGCTCGGCTGGCAGAGCAGGCTGCGCTGGAAGAGTTGCGGCGCCGGTACGCCACCGCCGAAGCGGATCTGGACGAGGCCGAAAAAGCCCGGTTGGCCGAAGAGGCTGCTGCCGCCGAACTGCGCGCGCGCCTTGAAGCCGCCGAGGCGGACCTGACCGACGCCGAAGCCGAGCGGCTGGCGGAAGCCGCCGCCGCCGAGCAGCTTCGCGCGCAGCTGGCAGAGGTCGAGACCGAGCTGACGGAAGAAGAAGCCGCCAGGCTGGCCGACGCGGCTGCGGCCGAGGCGCTGCAGGCACGGCTGGAAGAGTCGGATGCCGAGTTGACCGCGATGTCGCTGGCGCTGGAGGAAAAGCGGCAAGAGGCCGAGGACACGCTGACCCTGCTGGCGGCGGCCCGCGCGGCGGAAGAGGACCTGACGGAACGGTTGCAGGCCGCGCTGGCCGCGCAGTCCGAGGCCGAGGCCGAACTGGATGCCGCGCAGGCGGAACTGACCTCGCTAAGCGGGTCGGCCGAAATCAGCGAGGAAGACCTGCGCAACCAGCTTGCCGCCGCGCTTGCCGCGCAACGCCGCGCCGAACGGGCGGCCGAAGCCGCGCTGACCGAACAGGAACGCAACGACCTGCTGCTGGCCACCGCGAACGAACGACTGGGAGAGGCAGAGGTCGCCACGGCCGCGGACCAGCGCCGGATACAGGCGCTGAACGAACAGGTAGGCGAGCTGCGCCGCCAGATCGCCACGCTGCAGTCGATGCTGAATCTTGCCGCCGAAGAAGACGCGCAGTCGAACGTGCAGATCGAGGCGCTGGGCGCGCAGCTGAACGCCGCGCTGGCCCGCGCCGCGCAGGAAGAACGCCGCCGGGCCGACGCGGAAGAGGCGCTGCGGCTAGAGCTGGAACGCCAGAAAGAGGAACTGGAACGCTTCCGGTCAGAGTTCTTCGGCCTTCTGTCACAGCTTCTGTCGGGCCGCGACGGCGTGCGGGTCGAGGGCGACCGCTTCGTGTTCTCGTCCGAGGTGCTGTTCGAAGTGGGCGATGCGGAACTGTCCGAGGCCGGCAAGGACCAGATCGCGGGCGTCGTCGAGATCTTGGCGGACGTGGCCGACGAGATCCCGCCGCAGATCGACTGGGTGCTGCGGGTCGACGGGCACACGGATGACACCGCCGTGCGCGGTGGCCGGTGGGAAGACAACTGGCAACTCAGCCAAGCCCGCGCGCTGTCGGTCGTGCGCTTCATGATCGACGAGCTTGGCTTCGCGCCCGACCGGCTGGCCGCCACGGGCTTCGGCGAGTGGCAGCCCATCGCCGAGGGCGACACCCCCGAGGCCCGCGCCCAGAACCGGCGCATCGAGCTGAAGCTGACAGAGAAATAGCGGCAGGGCCGGGGAGATCGGTCTTTACCTCTTTTAAACGCGCGGCTGGTACCTCCGCGCGGACAAAGGGGCTGCCATGAACCTGTATCACTGCATGATCGACCTGAAGAACGACGCCAAGGCGATCGTTTTTGCCAGCGCGCTGGAACGGTGGATGGAACATCTTCTGGCCGAAGGGCTGATCCTGCGGTGGCGGCTGCTGCGACGGAAACTGAACCTCGCTTCGGCATCGCATCGCGATTTCGTGCTGGAAATCGAAGTGCAGGGCCTTGCCGCGCTGGACGACCTGTTCGGACACGCCTGTTCCCGTTCCGCCGACGTGTCAGAGCTTTACGAAAAGGTTCACGGCATGGTCGAAACGGTCGAATACGGCCTGTATCGCCCCTTTCCCGACCCGGAAAGGGTCGAGCGTGTGGCGATCCTTTAGGCGGCCGACGGGCTGCGGCCATCGCCCCGCGATTGCGCACGCGGATCGGAAGCGGCACCGATGGCGCCGGTCATCGGGCGCTGGTGTCCGAAACGAAAAAGGGCCCCGAAACGGGGCCCTTTTCTGTGTTCTGTCGAAGCTGGATCAATCGGCGGTCAGAAGCGGCGGCTTCTTCGAGGCGATGCGCGGCGCGCCTGCCTCTTCGACCCGAAGGTCGATCTTGCCGTCCTTGACGCCAACCTTCACCACACCGCCCTTGGCGAGCTTGCCAAACAGCAGCTCTTCCGCCAGCGGCTTCTTGATGTTCTCCTGGATCACGCGGCCAAGCGGGCGGGCGCCCATCTTGTCGTCGTAGCCCTTTTCGGCCAGCCACTCGGCTGCCGGCTTGGTCAGCTCGATCGCGACGCCACGATCCAGAAGCTGGGCTTCCAGTTGCAGCACGAACTTCTCGACCACCTGCAGAATAACCTCTTTCGGCAGCGGGCCGAACGAGATGACCGCGTCCAGACGGTTGCGGAATTCCGGCGTGAACTGACGTTCGATGGCTGCGGTATCCTCGCCCTCGCGACGATCGCGGCCGAAGCCCATCGCCTCTTTGGCTTGTTCGGCAGCGCCAGCGTTCGACGTCATGATTAGGATCACGTTGCGGAAATCCACCGTGCGACCGTTGTGGTCGGTCAGCTTGCCGTGGTCCATCACCTGCAGAAGGATGTTGTAGACATCCGGGTGCGCCTTCTCGATCTCGTCGAGCAGAAGCACGCAGTGCGGGTGCTGGTCGACACCGTCCGTCAGCATGCCGCCTTGGTCAAAGCCGACATATCCCGGAGGTGCACCGATCAGGCGCGAAACGGCGTGCTTCTCCATGTATTCCGACATGTCGAAGCGCAGCATCTCGACCCCGAGCGACTCGGACAGCTGCTTGGCCACCTCGGTCTTGCCGACGCCGGTCGGGCCCGCGAACAGGTAGTTGCCGATCGGCTTCTCCGGTTCGCGCAGGCCGGCACGGGCCAGCTTGATCGCGGACGACAGCGCCTCGATCGCGTTGTCCTGACCGAAGACCACGCGCTTCAGCGTGCCCTCCAGATCCTTCAACACCTCGGCATCGTCCTTGCTGACGTTCTTCGGCGGGATGCGGGCGATCTTGGCGACGACGGCCTCGATCTCTTTCGCGCCGATGGTTTTGCGACGCTTGCTGTCCGCCACCAGATGCTGCGCGGCGCCGGCCTCGTCGATAACGTCGATGGCCTTGTCCGGCAGTTTCCGGTCGTGGATGTAGCGAGCCGAGAGTTCAACCGCCGACTTGATCGCATCAGAGGTGTACTTGATCTCGTGGTGCTTCTCGAAATACGGCTTCAGACCCTTCAGGATCTTCACCGCATCGTCGACCGTGGGTTCGTTCACGTCGATCTTCTGGAACCGGCGCGACAGCGCGCGGTCCTTTTCAAAGTGCTGACGGAACTCCTTGTAGGTGGTCGAGCCCATGCAGCGCAGCTTGCCGCCCTGAAGCGCGGGCTTCAGAAGGTTCGATGCGTCCATCGCACCGCCGGACGTGGCGCCGGCGCCGATCACGGTGTGGATCTCGTCGATGAACAGAATCGCATCGGGATGCTCTTCAAGCTCGGTCACGACGGCTTTCAGCCGCTCTTCGAAATCGCCGCGATAGCGGGTGCCGGCCAGCAGCGCGCCCATATCGAGCGAGTAGATGGTCGCACCTTTCAGAACGTCGGGCGTTTCCTTGGCGACGATCTTGTGCGCAAGACCTTCGGCGATGGCGGTCTTGCCGACACCGGGATCGCCCACCAGCAGCGGGTTATTCTTGCGCCGGCGGCACAGGACCTGGATGCAGCGTTCGACTTCCTGCGCGCGCCCGATCAGGGGATCGACGTCCCCCTTCTTCGACTTGGCGTTCAGGTCGACGCAATACTTCGCCAGGGCGCTTTCACCCTTCTGTTCATCCTCGGCCGTCTGAGTTTCCTCTTCGGCCTCGGTCGCGCCCTGAACCGGGCGGGATTCGCCGTAGGACGGATCCTTCGCCACGCCATGCGCGATGAAGTTGACCGCGTCATAGCGGGTCATGTCCTGCTCTTGCAGGAAATAGGCCGCATTGGATTCGCGTTCCGCGAAGATCGCGACCAGCACGTTGGCGCCGGTCACTTCCGTGCGGCCGGACGACTGGACGTGGATCGCGGCGCGCTGGATCACGCGCTGGAATGCGGCGGTCGGCACGGCCTCGGACCCGTCAACATCGGTGACAAGGGTCGAAAGGTCGTCGTCGATGAAATCCACCAAAGTCTTTCGCAGCGCATCCAGATCGACACTGCAGGCCTGCATGACCTTGGCCGCGTCGGGTTCATCGACGAGGGCCAGAAGCAGATGCTCCAGCGTCGCAAGCTCATGGCGGCGGGCGTTCGCCAGCGCCAGAGCCGAATGAATGGCTTGCTCGAGGGTGTTCGAAAATGACGGCACCTGTCGTGCTCCTTCGCTTGGGCGGAGAGGGCCTAGGCCTCGTTCTCCACCGTGACCTCATACCATTAAGGTTCGGTTCTTTTTCCCGCGCTTCAAGGGTTTTCTAACGGCGTACGGTCACATTTTTATTCACGCGACCGGAATTTGGGCAGGAGGGCAACGCGGGGTGCCCAAGGTTGCGACGTTGTCAGAAGGAGTCTTTGCGCCTGCGGATCTCCGCAAAGACTTCGGCGTCGGGCGACGACTCCATATTTAGGAGCGCCTTGACCTCGTGCAAGTGGGCCCGAAGGAAGGGGTTTGTTTCCTTTTCCTGCCCAATGCTTGCTGGAACGGTGGGTTCGTTTCCGGATCGCTTGGCATCGATCTCTGCGGCGCGGGCCTGAAGCGCGGCGTTGTCCGGCTCGATGGTCAGCGCGAAGCGAGCGTTCGCGGCCGTGTACTCGTGGCCGGAATACACCAGTGTGTCATCGGGCATCGCAAGGAACTTCTGCATCGAGTCCCACATCATCTCGGGCGTTCCCTCGAACAATCGACCGCATCCAAGGGCCATAAGGCTGTCGGCCGAGAACACCGCCTTTGCCCGTGGAAAGTGAAAGGCAAGATGGCCGAGCGTGTGGCCCGGTACGGCAAGGGGGACCGTATAGCCGTCGCCTTCGCCGCCGTTCATGCCTTCTTCCAGCGCCATGTCGAGCGGCGGCAGCTTGTCGGCTTCGGCCTTGGGGCCCATCACCTTGCAGCCGTACTTCGCGCGCAGTTCTTCGACCCCGTCGACGTGATCGTGGTGGTGATGGGTGATCAGCAGGGCGTCCAGCCCCCAGCCGCGCTGGTCGAGCGCGTCGATGATCGGGCCCGCTTCGGGGGCGTCGATCAGGCAGACGCAGTCCGGCCCGTTCACCAGGTAGGCGTAATTGTCGCGCAGGCAGGGAACGGTGACGATCTCCAGGGGCATGGTCTTTCCTTAATGCTGCGGTATTCTTTCCCCGACACTCGCCGATACGCCAACGGGCTGCAATGCATCTGGATGTTCTGGACCTGCGCAACTTCTACTACCGCTCGGCCTTGGGCCGTGCGGCGCAGCGTGCGATCCGCAACCAAGTGATCGAACTGTGGCCGGACGCCCCGGGCGAGACGGTCGTGGGCTTCGGCTTTGCGGCGCCGCTTCTGCGGCCTTACCTGTCCACCGCCCAGCGTGTTGTCGCGCTGATGCCGGGCCAGCAGGGCGTCATGCCCTGGCCGGGTGGCCAGCCCAACGTGTCGGTCCTGTGCGAAGAGACGCTGTGGCCGTTGCAGACCGGGCAGGCGGACAAGCTGATCCTGCTGCACGGGCTGGAAACAAGCGAGAACGCCCCGAAGGTGCTGGACGAATGCCGCCGGGTCTTGGTGCCGGGCGGCAAGGCGCTGTTCATCGTGCCAAACCGGGCCGGGTTGTGGGCACGGCGCGACGGCACGCCGTTTGGCTTCGGGCGGCCTTATTCGCTGTCGCAACTGGAAACCCAGTTGCAGCGCCATTCGCTGGAACCGGCCCGCAGCAGCACCGCGCTGTACCAGCCGCCGTCGGATGCCCGGTTCTGGCTGAAGACCGGCAATTTCTGGGAACGCACGGGTCGCCGCCTGTCGATGGGGTATGCGGGCGGAGTGCTGATCGTCGAGGCGACCAAGCAAGTGTCGGCGCCGACCAAGGGCATCAAATCCCGCGTGCGCAAACCGCTGCGCGTGCTTGAAGGGCTGACGCAGCCCGAAGCGAAACCGGTCTGATCCGCCCCCGCGATTGCATCACCTGTAAAGGGTCCGCTGGCGTTTGGCGTGACCGGCTGAGGCCGGTGGCGCTAACAGTCGTCGCGGCGAAAAAATCGCATTTATCAGGGGATTCGCCCGGCCGCTGACAGAAATTCGTGACTATTTCGCTACTTTATTTCCCCGCATTCGCTCGCAGAAATGTCATCGCCTTGTTTTCCTAGGGTTTCGGCATCCCGGAAAGCGGGCCAAGAATGTTGCGGGCCGGAGAGGGCTCTGCTAGACCGACGCCGATTTTGAAGGCTGGGCCACTCGGCCTTGCCACTTGGGCTGCCTCGGCCCGCGTCATGCGTGGGGGGGAACGAGGCTTCAACACTCGGAAGGATCGACGTGTCCGAAACAGCTTCGATTTCGACCGGCATCGCTGCGCGCTACGCCACGGCCGTCTTTGAACTGGCCAAGGAAGACAACTCCATCGCCACTCTCGAAACCGACGTGGATACGCTGGACGCCGCACTTGCCGAAAGCGCGGACCTGCGCGACCTGATCAATTCGCCGATCTACAGCCGCGAAGCTCAGGGCAATGCGATCACCGCGGTCGCCCAGAAGATGGGCCTGTCGACCACGATGACCAACGTGCTGGGCCTGATGGCCTCCAAGCGCCGCCTGTTCGTCCTGCCTTACACGCTGCGCGCCCTGCGCGACCGCATTGCGGAAGAGAATGGCGAAGTCACGGCAGAGGTCGTGTCGGCGAAGGCGCTGACCAAGACGCAGTCCGAGAAGCTTGCGAAGACCCTCGCCTCGACCGTGGGCAAGGACGTAAAAATCAATACGACCGTTGATGAAAGCCTCATCGGCGGTCTCGTCGTTAAGGTGGGCTCGAAGATGATCGACACGTCGATCCGCTCGAAGCTTGCCAACCTACAGAACGCAATGAAAGAGGTCGGATAAGATGGCGATCCAAGCTGCGGAGATTTCCGCAATCCTTAAGGACCAGATCAAGAACTTCGGCCAGGAGGCCGAAGTGGCCGAGGTTGGCCGCGTGCTGTCCGTCGGTGACGGGATCGCCCGCGTGTTCGGCCTGGACAACGTGCAGGCCGGCGAGATGGTCGAGTTTCCGGGCGGCATCATGGGCATGGCCCTGAACCTGGAAAGCGACAACGTCGGCGTCGTGATCTTCGGTTCCGACCGGGACATCAAGGAAGGCGACACCGTCAAGCGCACCAACGACATCGTGTCGGTTCCGGTGGGCGACGCCCTGCTGGGCCGCGTTGTCGACGGCCTTGGCAACCCGATCGACGGCAAAGGCCCGATCGCCACGTCCGAGACCCGCGTTGCCGACGTGAAGGCGCCGGGCATCATCCCGCGTAAATCGGTTCACGAGCCGATGGCGACCGGCCTGAAGGCCATCGACGCCATGATCCCGATCGGCCGCGGCCAACGCGAACTGATCATTGGTGACCGTCAGACCGGCAAGACCGCCGTGGCGCTGGACGCGATCATCAACCAGAAATCCTACAACGAAGCCGCCGGCGACGACGAAAGCCAGAAGCTCTACTGCGTGTACGTCGCCGTGGGCCAGAAGCGTTCGACCGTTGCGCAGCTGGTGAAGCGTCTCGAGGAAACCGGCGCGATCGAATACTCGATCGTCGTGGCCGCGACCGCCTCGGACCCCGCGCCGATGCAGTACCTCGCCCCCTACACCGCGACCGCGATGGGCGAATACTTCCGCGACAACGGCCGCCACGGCCTGATGATCTACGATGACCTGTCCAAGCAGGCCGTTGCCTATCGTCAGATGTCGCTGCTGCTGCGCCGTCCGCCGGGGCGTGAAGCCTACCCGGGCGACGTGTTCTACCTGCACTCCCGCCTGCTGGAGCGTTCGGCCAAGCTGAACGAGGACAACGGTGCCGGCTCGCTGACCGCGCTGCCGATCATCGAAACCCAGGGCGGCGACGTGTCGGCGTTTATTCCGACCAACGTGATCTCGATCACCGACGGCCAGATCTTCCTGGAAACCGAACTGTTCTTCCAAGGCATCCGCCCGGCCGTGAACACCGGTCTGTCGGTGTCGCGCGTTGGCTCGTCGGCCCAGACCAAGGCGATGTCCTCGGTTGCCGGCCCGGTGAAACTGTCGCTCGCTCAGTACCGCGAGATGGCCGCCTTCGCTCAGTTCGGCTCTGACCTCGACGCCTCGACCCAGCAGCTGCTGAACCGGGGTGCGCGCCTGACCGAACTGATGAAGCAGCCGCAGTACTCGCCGCTGACCAACGCGGAAATCGTCTGCGTCATCTTCGCCGGTACCAATGGCTTCCTCGACAAGATCCCGCTTTCGAAGGTCAAGGACTTCGAGGCTGGTCTGCTGAACCACATGCGGACCAACCGTAAAGATATCCTGGACTGGATCACCAACGAGGACCCGAAGATCAAAGGCGAGCCGGCTGACAAGCTGAAAGCCGCGATCGAGGAATTCGCCAAAGACTTCGCGTAAGGGGGAAGGCGAATGCCGTCTCTGAAGGACCTGAAAAACAGGATCGACAGCGTCAAGTCGACGCGGAAGATCACCAAGGCCATGCAGATGGTGGCCGCGGCCAAACTGCGCCGGGCGCAAGAGGCCGCGGAAGCCGCGCGCCCCTATGCCGAGCGTTTCAACGCGGTCATGGCTGGCCTTGCCGGTTCGGCACAGGAGCTGGGGCAGGGCCCCAAGCTTCTGACCGGCACCGGCAAGGACGACGTGCAGCTTCTGGTCGTCATGACCTCGGAAAAAGGGCTGTGCGGCGGCTTCAACACTTCGATCGTGCGGCTTGTCCGCTACCAGATCGAAAAGCTGCGTGGTGAAGGCAAGACCGTGAAGATCCTCACGGTCGGCAAGAAGGGCCGCGAACAGCTGAAGCGTGACTACGGCGACCTGTTCGTGGGCCACATCGACCTGAGCGAGGTCAAGCGCATCGGCTATGCCAACGCACAGGACATCGCGAAGGACGTGCTTGCACGGTTCGATGCCGGCGAATTCGACGTGGCGAAGATCTACTACGCCAAGTTCGAGTCGGTGATCAGCCAGAAGCCGCAAGAGCTGCAGGTGATCCCTGCCAAGTTCGAGGGCGAGGCCGCCGAGGCCACGACGTCGAACCTGTACGACTACGAGCCCGACGAGGAAGCGATCCTCGCCGACCTGCTGCCGAAGTCGGTCGCCACGCAGATCTTCGCGGGTCTGCTGGAGAACGGCGCCTCGGAACAGGGTGCACGGATGTCGGCGATGGACAACGCCACCCGCAACGCGGGCGACATGATCGACAGGCTGACCATCGAATACAACCGTTCGCGTCAGGCCGTGATCACCAACGAGCTTATCGAAATTATCTCGGGCGCCGAGGCGCTCTAACCGAACCGGAGACACTTACATGGCAAACGCGAAAGGCAAAGTGACCCAGGTCATCGGCGCCGTCGTCGACGTTCAGTTCGACGATCACCTGCCCGAAATCCTCAACGCGCTTGAAACCGAGAACCACGGCACCAAGCTGGTCCTCGAAGTCGCGCAGCACCTGGGCGAAAGCACCGTGCGCTGCATCGCTATGGACGCGACCGAAGGTCTGGTCCGCGGTCAGACCGTGACCGACACCGATGGCCCGATCATGATCCCGGTTGGCAACGCCACGCTGGGCCGCATCCTGAACGTCGTGGGCGAGCCCGTCGACGAAGGTGCGCCGATCGAATCGACCGAAAAGCGTGCGATCCACCAGCCCGCTCCGAAGTTCGAAGAGCAGGCCACGGAATCCGAGATCCTCGTGACCGGCATCAAGGTCATCGACCTGCTGGCCCCCTACGCAAAGGGCGGCAAGATCGGCCTGTTCGGCGGCGCCGGCGTGGGCAAGACGGTTCTGATCATGGAACTGATCAACAACATCGCCAAGGTGCACTCGGGCTACTCGGTGTTCGCTGGCGTGGGTGAACGGACCCGCGAAGGCAACGACCTGTACCACGAGATGATCGAATCCAACGTTATCAAACCCGATAACCTGGAAGACTCGCAGGTGGCGCTGGTCTACGGCCAGATGAACGAACCGCCGGGGGCCCGTGCCCGCGTCGCCCTGACCGGCCTGACTCTGGCCGAGCAGTTCCGCGACCAGTCCGGCACCGACGTTCTGTTCTTCGTCGACAACATCTTCCGCTTCACGCAGGCGGGTTCCGAGGTGTCGGCGCTTCTGGGCCGTATTCCTTCGGCGGTGGGCTACCAGCCGACCCTCGCGACCGACATGGGCGCGATGCAGGAACGCATCACCTCGACCAAGCAGGGCTCGATCACCTCGATCCAGGCCGTGTACGTGCCGGCGGACGACCTTACCGACCCCGCGCCCGCCACGACCTTTGCCCACCTCGACGCCACCACCGTGCTGTCGCGTGCGATCTCGGAACTGGGCATCTACCCGGCCGTTGACCCGCTCGACTCGTCGTCGCGCCTGATGGACCCGGCGGTTCTAGGTGACGAACACTACCAGGTGGCCCGTGACGTGCAGGGTATCCTTCAGCGTTACAAGTCGCTGCAGGACATCATCGCGATCCTCGGGATGGACGAACTGTCGGAAGAGGACAAGCTGACCGTGGCCCGCGCCCGGAAGATCCAGCGTTTCCTTTCGCAGCCGTTCGACGTGGCGAAGGTGTTCACCGGCTCTGACGGTGTGCAGGTTCCGCTCGAAGACACGATCTCGTCCTTCAAGGCGGTCGTGGCCGGCGAGTACGACCACCTGCCGGAAGGCGCTTTCTACATGGTCGGCGGCATCGACGAAGTGAAAGCCAAGGCCGAGAAAATGGCCGCGGAAGCGGCGTAAGGTAGGCAGAGATGGCCGATACCATGCAATTCGACCTCGTGTCCCCGGAACGGAAACTGGCCTCTGTGCAGGCCACTGCCGTCCGTATCCCGGGCACCGAGGGCGACCTGACAGCGATGCCGGGCCACGCGCCCGTCATCACGACGCTGCGTCCGGGTGTGCTGTCGGTCGAAGGGCCGGACGGCACGCAGGACTACGTGGTGTCCGGAGGCTTCGCCGAGATCGCGGCGGAGTCGACTTCGGTGCTGGCCGAGCGGGCAATCCCGCGCGGCGAGGTGACGAAGGACTTTCTTGACGAACTGCGCGCCGAGGCCGAAGCCCGGCACGAGGCCGCCGAGGACCACGAGAAGGACGTCACGTCCAAGGCCCTGTCCGATCTGGCCCATCTGGCCGAGGACATGGTCTGAAGCGTTCAACGCTTAGGGCATCCTTAAAGAAGCCCCGGCAGACTTGCCGGGGCTTTTTCTTTGCGTAAAATCGACAGCCCGGGGGCGCATCAGCCTTGGCTGTCACAGGGTAGAGGAACGGATCGGGGTGAAGCGGTTGAAAAACCACTTGGTCGGCGTGGACCAGGGCAGTGTCCCGATGTTCTCTGATTTCGAGAACGATGGCGAGATGTGGACAGGCGACGGCCCTCGCAAGTGCAGCCGCCGCATCACCTTCGCCGAAGCCTATCAGACCCCGCCATCGGTGCATGTCTCGATCTCGATGTGGGACACCGGGGCGGACCGCAACCAGCGCGCGGACATTTCCGCCGAAAGCATCAGCACCACAGGCTTCGACCTTGTGTTCCGCACATGGGGCGACAGCCGCGTTGCACGGATCCGCGCAGATTGGCTCGCCATCGGCGCGTTGCACGACGATGACACTTGGGACGTCGAGTGACCCTGCCTGCCTGCCCATGCAAGTAATCGCCCTGTTCCGCACGCCAGAGGGCTGACCGGCGATGGCGATTGCCTGCCTGTCGGGCATCCGCTAACCAAAGCGCGTATGACCAGACGCGACACCCGCCCCGGCCCCGGCCGACCGCCCAATATGGAAGACCCGGTCGCCGCGATCCGCGAGGCGGCGGCGGCGCTGTTCGCCGATAAGGGCTACGACGGCACGTCGCTGCAGGACGTCGCGGGCACGGTGGGGATCACCAAGGCGGGGCTGTACCACTACTTTCCGACCAAGCAGGCGCTGTACCAGTCGATCGTGCTGGCAACGCTTCAAGATCTCCGGCGCGAGGTCGAGATGGCTGTCGCTGCTGCCGATACCGCCGAGGCCCGGCTGCTGGGCTTCATGGCGGCGCATGCGCGGTTCTTTCAGCAGAATCGTGACCGCTACCGCGCCAGCTTCTTTGGCCGGACAGATGGCGATCCCGACCGCTTTTCCCCGGACGAACTGTCGGCGCGGAAGGCCTATGTCCGCTGCCTTGAGACGGTGCTGACCGACGGCGTGGCGGACGGCAGTCTTGCGGTCGCTGACGTCCCGACTTTCGCGCGGGGTATCCTTGGTATGCTGAACTGGATGGCCCGCTGGTACAGCGAGGATGGCCCCCTTTCAGCGGTCGAGATCGCCGAAAGCTATGGGCGAACACTGGTCGCGGGACTGGCGGCGAAACCCTGAAACACGGCACGGAACTTGACCCGGCGCGCCGCACGAATTAATTACCTGCCAAGCGGTAGGTAATTGCCCGGCGCGCCGCCGGACGCCCCGCCCGCAGGGATCGGAGACACGACATGGACACCCAGCCAAAGCTGAAACCCAAGGATACGCCCGCACTCGGGGCGTTCGATTGGCAGGATCCCCTGCAACTCGACACCCTGCTGACGGAAGAAGAACGGATGATCCGGGATTCGGCGCATTCCTTCGCGCAGGAAAAGCTGGCGCCTCGGGTGATCGACGCCTACCGCGAAGAACAGACCGACCCCTCGATCTTCCGCGAAATGGGCGAGGTGGGTCTTCTTGGCGCGACCCTGCCCGAGGAATACGGCGGCATCGGCGCGTCCTACGTGGCCTACGGCCTGATCGCCCGCGAGGTCGAGCGGGTCGACAGCGGCTATCGCTCGATGATGTCGGTGCAGTCGTCGCTGGTGATGTACCCGATCTATGCCTACGGCTCGGAAGAGCAGCGACAGAAATATCTTCCCGGCCTTGCGCAGGGCACGCTGATCGGCTGTTTCGGCCTGACCGAACCCGACGCGGGATCCGACCCGGGCGGTATGAAGACCCGTGCGGTCAAGACCGATGGCGGCTATCGGCTGACCGGTTCGAAGATGTGGATCTCGAACAGCCCGATCGCGGACGTCTTCGTCGTCTGGGCCAAGTCCGAGGCGCACGGCGGCAAGATCCGCGGCTTCGTGCTGGAAAAGGGCATGAAGGGCCTGTCCGCGCCAAAGATCGGCGGCAAGCTCAGCCTGCGCGCTTCGATCACCGGCGAGATCGTGATGGACGGGGTTGAGGTGGGCGAGGATGCCCTGCTGCCCGGTGTCGAGGGGCTGAAGGGGCCGTTCGGCTGTCTGAACCGCGCGCGCTATGGCATCGCATGGGGCGTGATGGGCGCCGCCGAATTCTGCTGGCACGCCGCGCGTCAGTACGGGCTTGACCGGCACCAGTTCGGCAGGCCGCTGGCCCAGACCCAGCTGTTCCAGAAGAAGCTGGCCGACATGCAGACCGAAATCGCGCTTGGCCTTCAGGCCGCGTTGCAGGTGGGCCGCCTGATCGAGACCGGCGGCGCCTCGCCCGAGGCGATCTCGCTGATCAAGCGCAACAACTGCGGCAAGGCGCTGGACATGGCGCGGATGGCGCGGGACATGCACGGCGGCAACGGCATTTCCGAGGAATTCCAGGTCATGCGGCACATGGTCAACCTCGAAACGGTGAACACATACGAGGGCACCCACGACGTGCACGCGCTGATCCTTGGTCGGGCGCAGACGGGCCTTCAGGCGTTCATGTAAGCCGTGCCAGTCCGGTAAAAGGAAAGGGCGGCCCCGGTGGCCGCCCTTTGTCGTTCCGCCTCGCTTCGGTCGGTCAGAACCGGGCGTAGGTACCTTCATAGATCGGATGCAGCGTCTCGGTCTCGAACAGCGACGACACGCTGGTGCCGTTCCAGATGTTCAGGATCGCCTGCGCAAAGATCGGCGCGGTCGGCACGATGCGGATGTTCTTCGCGGCCTTGACCGGCTCGGTCGCTTGGATCGTGTCCGTGATCACCAGCGACTTCATCACCGACTTGGTGATGCGGTCGACGGCCGGGCCGGACAGAACGCCATGGGTGATGTAGGAGTGAACCTCTTTCGCGCCCTGTTCCATCAGGACCTCGGCCGCCTTGCACAGCGTCCCGGCAGTGTCGCAGATGTCGTCGACGATGATACAGGTCTTGCCCTTCACGTCGCCGATGACGGTCATCTCGGCCACCTCGCCGGGCTTTTCGCGGCGCTTGTCCACGATGGCCAGCTGCACGCCGATCCGCTTCGCCAGTTCGCGCGCGCGGGCCACGCCGCCCACATCGGGCGAGATCACCGTGACGTCCTTGAGCCGGCCCTTGAATTGGTGCTCGATATCCAGCGCGAACACCGGCGCGGCGTACAGGTTGTCCACCGGAATGTCGAAAAAGCCCTGAATCTGCGCGGCGTGCAGGTCCATCGTCAGGATCCGCTCGATCCCGGCGGTGACCATCATGTTGGCGACCAGCTTGGCCGAGATCGGCGTCCGCGCCTTGGTGCGGCGGTCCTGACGGGCATAGCCGAAATAGGGGATCACGGCGGTGATCCGCGCCGCCGAGGACCGGCGCAGCGCGTCGGCCATGATCAGCAGCTCCATCAGGTTGTCGTTCGCCGGGTTCGATGTCGGCTGAAGGATGAACATATCCTCGCCGCGGACGTTCTCGAAAACCTCGACGAAGATCTCGCCGTCGTTGAAGCGCTCGACGCGCGCATCGACAAGCCCGACGTTCACACCGCGGTGCATCGACATCCGCCGTGCGACGGCAGAGGCAAGGATCGGGTTGGCGTTGCCGGACATCAGTTTGGGTTCGTGGATCGCGGGCATGGCAGCTGGTCTCTGGGAAGATGCGGGAATGACGGATTCGTGACGTTGGCCACCGCTTAGCACCCTGATACGGTCTTGCAAACAAGACGCAGCGCAGGGAGGCCGGGCCGTTGCCGCATATCGACTATTTCTTCTCGACCACGTCACCGTTCAGCTATCTTGCGGGCACCCGGATGGAAGAGATCGCGGACCGCCACGGGGTCACGGTCGCTTACAAACCCTTCGACCTGCGCGCGGCCTTCCCCCGCACCGGCGGCACGCCGCCCGAGATGCGGTACGAAGGGCGGGTGGACTACCGCCTGCAGGACATGGCGCGCCAGTCGAAGAAACTTGGCCTGCCGATCAACCTGAAACCGGCGTATTGGCCGGCCAACGGCGCACCGTCGTCCTATGCGATCATCGCCGCGCAGTCGGCGGGCGGCGGCGATCTTGGCGCATTGGTGCACGGCATCCTGCGCGCCTGCTGGGCCGAGGAACGCGACATCGCGCAGGACGACGTGATCCGCGACTGCCTGTCAGCGGCGGGCTTCGACCCATCGCTTGCCGACAGCGGGTTGCTGGCCGGGGCCGAGACCTACGCCGCGAACCTCGAAGAGGCGGTCGCGCGCGGCGTCTACGGCGCGCCGTTCTACCTTCTCGACGACGGTCAGAAGTTCTGGGGTCAGGACAGCCTCGGCGATCTCGACCTGCACCTGTCGGGCAAGCTTTAGCGCGCCCGCCTCAGGCGTTCAGCGCGCCAAGGAAGCCGTCGATCTCGTCCTCGCCGGTGCACCAGCTGCAGACAAGCCGTGCCGACACGGGTTCGTCCGGATCGCCCTCCAGCGACTGGTGGCCCGGCCAGATGTGATAGGCCGCACCCTCGGCGCGCACCTTGTGGTGCAGCCCGCGCGGGAAGGCGGCGAACACCATGTTGGCGTCCTGCGGATGGGCAAGGCTGGCGCCGGGGATCTTCAGGATGCCCTCGGCCAACCGGTCGGCCCGCGCATTCGCGGTGCGCGCCATGTCCAGCCACAGGTCGTCGGCCAGATAGGCCTGCATCTGCGCCGACAGATAGCGGTGCTTGGAAAACAGGTGCCCGCCGCGCTTGCGCCGCAGCTCGAACTCCCACGCCTTGTCGGGATCGAACAGCACCACGGCCTCGACCCCCATCAGCCCGTTCTTGGTGCCGCCGAAGGACAGCACGTCGACGCCCGCGCGCCACGTCAGATCGGCGGGCGAGGCGTTGGTCGACACCAGCGCATTGGCGAACCGCGCGCCGTCCATGTGCACCGGCAGGCCGTAATCCTTCGCCACAGCCGCCAGCGCCGCCACCTCGGAAACGGAATAGACCGTGCCGTTCTCGGTCACGTCGGTGATCGACACCATCCCGCGCTGCACGTTGTGCACCCCGCCGCGCCCGGTGAACCGGATCGTCTCGCGCAGGGTCTCGGGGGTCATCTTGGCATGCTCGCCATCGACCAGCACCAGCTTGGCGCCGCCGGTATAGAACTCGGGCGACGCGCATTCGTCCTCTTCGATATGCGCGTTGCGATGGCAGAAGATCGCGGACCACGGCGGGCAATAGCAGGCCAGCGACAGCACGTTCGCCGCGGTGCCGGTGGCCACAAGGTACACCGCCGCCTCGGGCGCCTCGAAGATCTCGCGGATACGCGCGCGCACCTCGTCCATGATCGGATCGCCGCCGTAGGACGGCATGTACCCGGCGTTGGCGGCGACCAGCGCCTCCATCACCTTGGGATGCGCGGGAGACGAGTTGTCAGAGGAGAAGAACATCGCGGTCGTCCTGAAGTTCGGGGATGCCGTGTCAGACCACATTCCACGCCCAAGAGCAATCGGGCGGCCCCCTTGCTTCTTCTGTCCGCAAATATCCCGGGGAGCGCGAGGGGCAGCGCCCCTCGTATGCCGACCGATCAGCCGGTCGGTTCTTCGATGATATAGTCTTCCCAGTCCTCTTCCGGGATCTCGAACTCTGGCACCGTCCAGCCCTGAACCGACACGCCCGCCGCGTGCACCGTGTCCGGCGTGCCCGAGATCAGCGGGTGCCAGTCGTACAGCGCCTTGCCCTCGTACATCAGCCGATAGGCGCAGGTCTGCGGCATCCAATAGGCGATCTCGCCGATGTTCTTCGGCGTCAGCACCACGCAATCCGGGACGAACTGCTTGCGGATTTCGTACTGGGCGCAGCGACAGGTCGAATCGTCCAGCAGCCGGCAGGCGACGCGGGTGAAGGCGACCTCGCTGGTGTCCGGGTCCTCCAGTTTGTTCAGGCAGCACTTGCCGCAGCCGTCGCACAGCGCCTCCCACTCGCGCGCGGTGAGGTTCTTCAGCGGAACCCGTTCCCAGAACCGGTCCCGCAGCCCGTGGCGGTCGATCGGATCGTCGGTCATGGCAGCGCCGCCAGAATTTCGCGGGCGCGGGCGCAGTCTGCGTCCATCTGGCGGACCAGCGCGTCAAGACTGTCGAACTTGGCCTCGGGCCGCAGGTACTCGACCAGCGCCACGGACAGGTGTTCGTCGTACAGATCGCCGGCAAAATCGAACAGGAAGGTCTCCAGGTTCGGCACGTTCTCTCCGAACATCGGACGGTGCCCGATGTTGGCGGCGCCGTCATAGCTGCCCTTGTGCGGGCCGGTCAGGATGTCGGCCTTGACGGCATAGACCCCGAACCGCGGCGGGTGCAGCCCGCTGATCGACATGTTCGCGGTCGGATAGCCCAGATCGCGCCCGCGCTTGTCGCCGTGGCGCACCGCGCCGTCGATCCGGTGCCAATGTCCCAGCATCGCGGCGGCGTGGCGCACCTCGCCCTCGGCCAGCGCGGTACGGATGCGGGTCGACGACACCTCGATCCCCGCGGTTTCGACAAGCTCGGCGATGGTGACGCCGAACCCAAAGCGCGCGCCGAACTCCCGCAGCATATCGACGGTGCCCTTGCGGCCCTTGCCGAAGCAAAAGTCGGCCCCGACCACGACATGGCTCAGCCCCAGCCCGTCGGCGATCACATCGCGGGCAAATTCCTCGGCCGACAGGCCGGACAGGCGCGCATCGAACGGCAATTGGTACAGCTGGTCGACGCCCAGCTTCTCCAGCCGGTGCGACTTGGTCTCGGCGCTCATCAGGCGGAACGGCGGCGCGTCGGGCGCGAAGAACTCGCGCGGGTGCGGTTCGAACGTCATGATGCCCAGCGGCGCATGGGTGCGCGCAGCCTCGGACCGGGCGATGTCGATGACCGCCTGATGCCCAAGGTGCACGCCGTCGAAATTGCCGATGGCAGCAGACGCGCCCTTGTCGGCGTCGGCAATCCCCGTCCAGTCGGTGAAGGTCTTCATGGTCCCCCGAGCGACGGGGGCGCCCCGTCCGTCAGTCGAATTTCCGGCTGGGCGCCAGGACCAGCGCCTCACCTTTCAGGACGACCGTATCGCCCACGGCGCACTGACAATCAAGCGTGACCCGTCGCCGGGAATGGTCGATCTCACGCACCGTCACCTCGGCGACGACCACGTCGCCCGGCCGCACCGGCGCCATGAATTTCAGGCTCTGTCCAAGATAGACCGTTCCATGTCCCGGCAACTGCTCTCCGATCACCGCCGAAATCAGCCCGGCGGTCAGCATCCCGTGGGCGATGCGGCCCTCGAAGATCGTGTCCATCGCGTAGGCATCATCAAGGTGCACCGGATTGCGGTCGGTCGACACCTCGGCGAACAGTTCGATGTCGCGGTCGGTGACCTGCTTGCGCAGGTAGCGGCGCATCCCGATCTCGAGATCCTCGATGCAGATCGTGCCACGTTCCAGATTGTCGAGCATAGCGGCCTCCGGGCGGTTGTTGCGCTGCAGCATACACCGCCCGGCAGGGTGGGATCAATCGGGAAGGTAATTTAAATCACGAAACGGCTCAAAATTTGAAACTTTATTGCCGCGCCGTCCTTCGTCAGCGCAGAAACCCGATGCTGTAGGTCGGGTCGTAGCCCTTGGTCGCAAGCCATGCGTCCAGTCGGTCGGAATGCGGATGCGCGCCGTCCAGCGTTTCCTCGGCGGCCAGCCCACCCGCGACGAACAGCACATCCAGATCCTCGCCCACGGCGCCTTGGACGTCCGTGTGAATGCCATCCCCGACGCAGAGGATCCGCGCTTCGGGCACGTCCCGCTCCAGCGCCGCCAGCCGCCGCCGGGCCAGATCGTAGATCGGCGGATGCGGCTTGCCGAAATACAGGCTTTCGCCGCCCATCTCGGTGTACATCTCGGCCAGCGCACCGGCACACCACTGCCGTTTGGTGCCCACGTCGACGATCACGTCGGGGTTCATGCACAAAAGCTTCATGCCCTTCGTCTTCGCGAACAGGAACTCACCCTTGTAGACCGACGGATCGGCATAGGGGTCTTCCGGCCCGGCGACGACAAGGCCCTCGGCGTCGGCCAAAGGCACCACCTCGACCGAGATCGGATCGTTCAGGATCTTCGGCGGCTCGAAGATGGTTCGATCGGATTCGTAGCCGATGAAATGCACCTTGTTGCCCACCGCGCCGGTGAACAGCGCGGTGCGTGCGCTGTCGCCGGACGTCGCGATCGCGTCCCACGCGTCGCGCGGCACACCGATGTCATCAAGACCCTTGGCCACCTCTGTCCACGCGCGCGGCGCGTTGGTCACCAGCACCACCGTGCCGCCCTTCGCCCGGAACGCCTGCAGCGCCGCGACCGCCTCGGGGAAAGCTTCACGACCGTTGTGCACACAGCCCCAGACATCGCAGAACAGCGCGTCGTAATCGGCGGAAATGTCGGACAGGGCGTGGACGATACGGGTCATGAAGGGGCCTCGGCTGCGCGTTCGCAGGCGGTATCGCACGAAGCCCGCGGCGCGGAAACCCGCGATCGCGGCGGCCCTGCTTCGGCCGCTTTTGTCTTTGGTCCTTAAATATCCCCGCCGGAGGCAAGAAATCCTATGCCGCGCCGTCGCGGCGGGCGCGGGCGTCGGCAAGAAGCCGGGCCATGTCCGGATCTTCGATGTTCAGGATCTCGAACCTGTCGGCAAGGTTCTGAATGTACTCGAAGCTGGTTCCAAGAATGCCCTCGCCAAACGCCGCATAGGTCACCTGTTCGTCATGCGACAGGTCCGGGTGGATCATGTCGGCGTCATGGTCGGCGGTGAACGCCAGAACGGTGATCTCTCCGTGGTCGGTCGAGGCCGGAAGGAATTCTTCGTGATAGCACGGCGAGATGCGTTCGCGCCGCCACAGGATGTCGGTCTCTTCCTCAAGCCGCTCGGCGGCGATGCGAAAGGCCAGCCCGTCGCAGCCGGGTCCGTCCGGGTCGCTGTCCAGCGCGGCCATCACGCCGGGATGGTCCGGTGTGCCGCGCCCGCCGGAAACGTCCTTCAGGATGAAGCGGCGGGCGAAGCCGGGCAGGTGGGCGCGGCGCACTTCCTCGAACAGGAACGCCGGGTTCCACATCAGCGAGCCATAGGCGAACACCCAAAGGTCCTTGTCCCGGCGGCCATCCAGCGCAGCGGTGCGGAACGCCTCGCGTTCGGCATCGGGATAGGCGGGCATCGGTTCCAGCCCGCGAGCGGCCAGTTCCGCCTCGATCGTGGCGGGGTCGAAGTCGCGGAAGAACGAGGTCAGCGGATCCTCGATCTTGCCGCGCAGGCCGGGGTGGTGGCGGTACGGGTCTGTGGTCCGGGTGTTGCTGTCTGGCTGCATGGGCCATCGGTGACAGGCGGGCCGCCGGGGCGCAACCCGGAACGCCGCACAGTGCCGGTGCGCCGGGTGCAAAGCGGGGCCCGGATGCGGGGCCCGGATGTGGGAGGGCGGATACGAAAAGACCCCCGGCAGTGCGGGGGTCTTCCGTCAGTCGGCAGGCGATGCGCTTACAGCGTCAGCGCCGGGATGATCTGCTTTTTGCGGCTCATGATGCCGGGCAGCACGACGCTGTCGCCGGTCACGGTGGCGCCAAAGCTTTTCTCGGCCACGGTCTTGACCGTGTCGTTCGGCACCAGAAGCGTCGCCTCTTCCTTCAGGATGTCGACGACGAACAGCAGCACCTCGTCCACGCCGTCCTCGGCCGCGACGGTTTTCATCGTCTCCATCAGCGACGCCTTGCGGTCCAGCGGGATGTTCGGCGCGGTGGTTTCCAGAACCGAGACGCGGAACTTGGTGCCCGACACTTCGTATTCCTTGCTGTCCATGCGGATCAGTTCGGCATCGCTGAAGGCCGAAACGTCCGACTTGGCGGCGAACAGGTCGGCGGCGTAGTCAGAGATCGAGATCCCCAGATCGGCGGCCAGTTCCTCGGCCAGCGCCTTGTCCTGCTCGGTCGTGGTGGGCGAGCGAAATTCCAGCGTGTCCGACAGGATGCACGACAGCATCGCGCCCTTGATGTTCTCGGGCATCTTGGCGGCGTTGTCGCCCATCAGGTTGTGCATGATGGTCGCGGTGCAGGCGAGCGGCTTGATCGTGATGTCGATCGGGCCCTTCGTTTCCAGTCCGCCGGTCAGCTTGTGGTGGTCGATGATCTGCACGATGTCCGCGTCGTTGATCGCGTCGGGCAGCTCGGCCGGGTTGTTGGTGTCGACGATGACGACCTTGTCCCCGGTGGCGACGTCCGAGATGATCTCGGGTTTGTCGAAGCCCCAGCGTTCCAGCACGAAGGCGGCTTCGGTGTTGGGCTCGCCCAGCAGCTTCGCCTCGGCGGGCTGGCCGCGGTGTTCGGAAAGGTACCAGGCCCAGATAAGCGGCGAGCCTGTGGAATCGGTGTCGGGGGATTTGTGGCCGAAGACTTTGATGGTCATGTCTCTGTCCGTCGTTTTCAGGAAGCCGTTTGGTCTGGCGTGGATCGTGCGTTCGGGCGCCTCTATAGGGGCACGGCGGCGGGTTGTCACGCGGCGGCAGGTGAGGTCAAGTGGCGCGCATGGCCGACATGCGTGAAACAGACCTGTACCCGCCCGTGAAGGCGTTTCTCGAAGGGCAGGGATACGAGGTGAAGGGCGACGTGGCCGAAGCCGACGTGGTCGCCTGCCGGGGCGACGCGCCGCCGGTCATCGTAGAACTGAAGACCTCGTTCTCATTGGCGCTGCTGCATCAAGCGGTCGCACGGCTGTCGATCAGCGACACGGTCTATGTCTGCGTGCCGCGCAAGCCGGGGATGGCCTTTCACAGGGCGCTGAAGGACAACATCGCCCTGTGCCGACGGCTGGGGCTGGGGGTGATCCTTGTTCGCCTGTCCGACGGCCATGTCGAGGTGCCCTGCGATCCCGGTCCCTATGCGCCGCGCAAGTCCGCCAAGCGCCGCGACCGCCTGCTGCGAGAGTTCGCCCGGCGCGACGGCGATCCGTCCCCCGGCGGGTCCGTGCGGGGCGGGGTGGTTACTGCCTACCGTCAGGATGCGATGCGGGTGGCGGCCTACCTTGTGGCGCACGGCCCAAGCAAGGGCGCGGTGGTTGCGAAGGCCACGGGCGTCACCCGCGCCACGCGGATCATGGCGGACGACCACTATGGCTGGTTCGAACGGGTCCAGACCGGCGTTTACGCGTTGACCAAAAAAGGGGCAGCGGCGAGCGAGACCGCCGAAATTGGTAAAGACGCGGCGTCAAGTCCCTGAGAATACGTGCTTTTAGCAGGTATTTGCCGCAAAACCGCCAGATTCTCCCGGCTTGAACGGAACGTGCGACCGGGAACCGGCGCGTTCTACTCAGGCGGAAAGCAAGACTATGTCATCCCAGAACGGGAACGATACGATCAAGGGTGACTGGCAAGACAATGATCTTGCCGGCGGCGACGGCGACGACAGCGTTTCGGGTGCTTCGGGCGACGACACCCTTGATGGCGGTGCAGGCAACGACACGCTGAAAGGCGACTCTGGCAACGACAGCCTAAGCGGCGGCGACGGCGACGACCAACTGGAAGGCGGGTCGCAGAACGACACGCTGGACGGCGGCGCGGGCGATGACACGCTGTATGGCGGAAGCGAAGAAGACGTCCTGATCGGCGGCGACGGCGACGACTATCTTGACGGTGGGTCGCAGAACGACCGCCTGTACGGCGGCGCCGGCGACGACACGCTTTATGGCGGGACCGGCGACGACACGATGGACGGCGGCGCGGGCGACGACCTGATTTACGCCGGCGAGTACGAGGGCGGCCACGACATGATCGTGTGGGGGCCCGAAGGCGGTCACGACACCATCATGGGCTTCAGCCCGGAAGACGACGTCATCTACGTCGACGGCGCGACCATCGACGACGTGATCCTGACCCCGACGGACAATCCCAAGATCTGGACCATGACGCTGGACGGCGTCGAGGACGCCAGCCTGACGATCGATTTCACCTATTATTGGAACGAAGGCATCACGGCCGAACAGCTGAAGCAGCAGGTCGTGACCGAGAAGGACACGACCATCCCCGAGTCGCCCGTCGCCATGCCGGTCTGCCTGACGGCAGGGGCAATGGTCCTGACGGCGACAGGTCCGCGTCCGGTGGAAACCTTGGCCGAGGGCGACCTGTTGCAGGTCGCGGATGGCGGTCTGCGCCCCGTTCGCGCCGTGCTGCGCAACCGCGTCAGCGTCGCCGCCCAGAAAGCCGACCCGGCGCTGCGCCCGGTCGAGATCGCGGCGGGCGCGTTCGGCGACGGGCTGCCGCGCCAGCGGATGCGGGTGTCGCTTCAGCACGCCTTCCTTGCCGTCGACGCGCGGCCCAATGGCCGCGGAGAGGTGCTGATACGTGCGCGCCACCTTGCGGATGAGATGGGCCTTGCCCGGCTGGTGGAAACTCCGCGCGCGAACGTGACCTACTATCACCTCGTCATGGACCGCCACGAACTGGTCAACGCCGACGGGGTCTGGACCGAAACCGTGTTCGCCGGTCCCGAGGCGCTGGCCGCGGACCCGGTCCTGTCAGAGATGCTGGACGGGCGCGACATTCCGCAGATGGATCGCAGGGCCCGCCCGCTTTTGCTGCGCAAGCACCTGCGTCGCTATTCGGGCCTCAGCATCGGTCAGGTCGCGCGCGACGGGGTTGCTGCCGCCTGAAAAGGGATTTCGTCAGTCGGGGGTGCGGGCGCGGCGGGTGACGTCGAAGCCCTCTGCCTCCAACAGGTGAAGAAGCCCCGCGTCGCCGGGAAGGTGCATCGCGCCGACCGCCACCAGCGTGTCGCCGTCGGCGGACAGAATGCGATCCATCCACGCGCGGTTGCGGTCGTCGATCAGCACCTTTTCAAAGCGCGCGATCTGGTCTTCCAGCTCCTCGGCCGAAAAGGTCTCGTCCGCTTCTGACAGGGCGACGGTGAATTCCCAGATCAGCTGGATTTCCTCGCGGAAATAGGCTTCGGCCATCGTCACCGCCAAATCGGCGCTCTGGTCGGTCGACTGCGACAGGCCGTAGCGCAGCAGATCAAGCTGCTCTTGCTGGGTGAAGGCCGCGAATGCGGTCAGCGCGGTGTCGATTGGCTCCAGCGCCAGCGCGGGCTTGTCCAGCGCCTCGGCGGCTGCGGTAATCATCCCGTCCAGCCCGCGCTTTCCGGATTGCAGGGCCTCCATGTCGCAGCGGGTCATGCCAAGCTGCGCCATCGCCATCCAAGGCCGCATCTGCGAGGCAAGAAAACCCGGCACACCACGATCGGCCATCGCCGCGCGCAGCCGGTCCCAGTCTTCCTCGCCCAAAAGGTCGGGCAGGGTGGGGCCCTCGGTGATGAAGGCAAGCGACGGCTCGGCGGCGATCATCCGCTGCAACCGCGCCTCGTCGCCCGCCCCCATCTCAAGATAGATCGTGTCGGCGGTTTCCAGAAACGGGCGGATCTGGTCCAGCGTCGCCTCGTGGCGGGGGTCGTACAGGTGCATCGTGCCGACAAGCAGAACGTGCCGACCGTTGCGCTGGGCGTCCCACAGGATGCCGGTGCCGTTCGGAACGGCGTCGGCAAGGTTTCGCAGGCGCTCCTGTTCATCCGCTGGCAAGGCTGTTATCAGGTCGCTTCCGCCGCAGTCCGCTGTGGCCGTGGCGGGCCTGAGCGCGACCAGCGCAAGGAACAGGAAGATAAGGAATTTGCGCACTTGCCGGTCCTCCGCGGGTGTTGGCCGAAAGGGTACGCCAGTCCCCTCCGACCGCAAGCAAATTTCTGTAAGGCGCCCTGTTGACTCGTGGAACCCACCTCCTTATCTCCGGCTCGTTAGCACTCGCCCCCGGTGAGTGCTAATTTGGGAGAACAATGAACCAAGGAGCGTTCAGAGATGGCATTCACCCCGCTGCATGACCGTGTGCTGGTCCGCCGTGTGGAATCCGACGAGAAGACCAAGGGTGGTCTGATCATCCCGGAAAGCGCGAAAGAGAAGCCGGCCGAGGGCGAGATCGTCGCCGTGGGCGCAGGCGCCAAGGACGACGACGGCGATCGGATCGCGATGGACGTTAAAGCCGGCGATAAGATCCTGTTCGGCAAATGGTCCGGTACCGAGATCACGCTGGACGGCGAAGAGCTGCTGATCATGAAGGAAAGCGACATTCTCGGCATTATCGCCTGAGACCTGTCCCCTTCAATCACTCAAACATTTCAGACGGAGTAACCAATCATGGCTGCTAAGGACGTCAAATTCGACACCGACGCCCGTAACCGTATGCTCAAGGGTGTGAACATCCTTGCTGACGCGGTGAAAGTGACCCTCGGCCCCAAAGGCCGCAACGTGGTCATCGAGAAATCGTTCGGTGCCCCGCGCATCACCAAAGACGGTGTTTCGGTCGCCAAGGAAATCGAACTGGAAGACAAGTTCGAGAACATGGGCGCCCAGATGGTGAAGGAAGTCGCTTCCCGCACCAACGACGAAGCCGGCGACGGCACCACCACCGCGACGGTTCTGGCGCAAGCCATCGTCAAGGACGGCCTCAAGTCGGTTGCCGCCGGCATGAACCCGATGGACCTGAAGCGCGGCATCGACCTGGCCACTGCCAAAGTCGTCGACGCGATCAAGGCCGCTGCCCGTGAAGTGAACGACTCGAACGAAGTCGCTCAGGTCGGCACCATCTCGGCGAACGGCGAAGAAGCCATTGGCCGCCAGATCGCCGACGCGATGCAGAAAGTCGGCAACGACGGCGTCATCACCGTCGAAGAGAACAAAGGCCTCGAGACCGAGACCGAAGTCGTCGAAGGCATGCAGTTCGACCGCGGCTACCTGTCGCCCTACTTCGTGACCAACCCCGACAAGATGATCGCCGAACTGGACGATTGCCTTATCCTGCTGCACGAGAAGAAACTCTCGTCGCTGCAGCCGCTGGTCCCGCTGCTCGAGCAGGTGATCCAGTCGCAGAAGCCGCTTCTGATCATCGCCGAAGACGTCGAGGGCGAAGCCCTGGCGACCCTCGTGGTGAACAAGCTGCGTGGCGGCCTGAAGATCGCTGCCGTCAAAGCTCCGGGCTTCGGCGACCGCCGCAAGGCCATGCTGCAGGACATCGCGATCCTGACCGGCGGCCAAGTGATCTCGGAAGATCTCGGCATGAAGCTGGAATCGGTCACGATGGACATGCTTGGCACCGCCAAGACCGTGTCGATCACCAAGGACGAGACCACGATCGTCGACGGTCACGGCGAAAAAGCCGAGATCGAGGCCCGCGTTGCCCAGATCCGCACGCAGATCGAGGAAACCACCTCGGACTACGACCGTGAGAAGCTGCAGGAACGTGTTGCCAAGCTGGCGGGCGGCGTTGCCGTCATCCGCGTCGGCGGCATGACCGAAGTCGAAGTGAAAGAGCGCAAGGACCGCGTCGATGACGCGCTGAACGCGACCCGTGCGGCCGTTCAGGAAGGTGTCGTGGTCGGTGGCGGTGTTGCCCTGATCCAAGGTGCCAAGGCCCTTGACGGTCTGGAAGGCGCGAACAGCGACCAGAACGCCGGTATCGCCATCGTGCGCAAGGCTCTGGAAGCTCCGCTGCGCCAGATCGCCGAGAACGCTGGTGTCGACGGTTCGGTTGTTGCCGGCAAGATCCGCGAAAGCCAGGACCTGGCCTTCGGCTTCAACGCTCAGACCGAAGAATATGGCGACATGTTCAAGTTCGGCGTGATCGACCCCGCGAAGGTCGTCCGCACCGCGCTGGAAGACGCTGCCTCGGTTGCTGGCCTGCTGATCACCACCGAAGCGATGGTGGCCGACAAGCCGCAAAAAGACGCACCCGCGGCGCCCGACATGGGCGGCATGGGCGGCATGGGCGGCATGATGTAATCAGCCGCTCCATCCGGAGTATCGGGAAAGGGCGCCCTTGCGGCGCCCTTTTTCTTTGCAGTTTCGCCGCTGCACCGGCAACCGGCTGCCGAACACAGGCGCCAAGCCTATCGACTCTCTTGCGTGAACGGTCCCGATGCCGCCTAGATACCTCGCGTGATGGGGGTATCAATGACGCCGCAACGGATCGTCATTCTGGGCAACGCGGGCAGCGGGAAGTCCTCGCTGGCGCGCGTATTGGCGCGGCAGCTGTCGTTGCCTGTCGTTCACCTTGATTGTCTGTACTGGGGCGCTGGCTGGGTGAAACCGGCCCGCAAGGCGTTCCGCCAGCGCGTTGCGGACGCCACCGACGGCCCGGCGTGGATCTGCGAAGGCAACTACCACCACCAGACCTTCGACCTGCGCCTGCCAAAAGCCGACCTTGTGATCTGGATGGACACCCCTCGGCTGACCTGCGCCCGTCGCGTCGCCCTCCGCGCCTTGCGCCAAGGGCCGCGCGCCGACCTGCCGGACGGCTGTGCCGAGAAACTGGACCGCGATTTTCTTGCCTTCCTCGGCTATGTCTGGCGGTTCGACAGGGTCTACCGGCCAGCGATCGAGGCGCTGCGCCACGTCCACGGCCCGGACGTGCCCGTCATCCGCCTGCGCGACCGGCGGCAGGCGGATGCCTTCGCAAGCGGGCTGGGGCCCGCCGACCGGCGTCTCAGCCGGTTCTGGCCTTCGATGCCTTTGCCGCCAGCCGTTCGCGGTGAAGCGTATAAAGCCCCGTCGACACGATGATCAGCGCACCGACCCACGTCCAGAAATCCGGCAGGTCGTTGAAGATCAGCCAGCCGTAGAACGTCGACCACAGCAGAAGCGAATACTGCACGGGCGCCACCACGGCGGCCTGTCCGACCTCTAGCGCCTTGATCAGGGTGAATTCGCCCACGCCTGCCATCGCGGCGACGCCAAGCAACAGTATCAATTCGATGCCGGTGGTCGGGGTCTGCCAGACGAAGGGCAGGGGCAATGTCAGCAGCACCACGCTGACCAGCGCGGTATAGGCGACGGTCGTGATGGTGCGGTCAGAGTTCGCCAAGGACCGCGACACGATCTGGCGCAGCGCGAAGCAGAACGCCGCCAGCACCACGAAGAAGATCGCCGGGTCCACCACGCCCATCCCGGGGCGGATCACGATCAGCGTCCCGAGGAACCCGATGGTGACGGCGGCCCACCGGCGGATGCCCACCGTCTCGCGCAGGATGAAGGCGGACAGAAGCGTGACGATGAACGGCGCGATAAAGCTGATCGAAACGGCGTCCGCCAGCGGCACGAAGCTGACGGCGACGATGAAGCACACGGCCGAAACGGCGGCGAGGCACCCCCGGAACACCTGCAGCCACGGGTGCGCGGTCTTCAGAACCGACGGACCGTGCCGCGCCAGCAGGAACAGCATCGCCGCGAACAGGCCAAGCTGCCGCGACCACGTCACCTGGATCGGGTGCATCGTCTGGGTCAGGAACTTGGCTTGCGTGTCGACTGCCGAAAAGACGAACATCGCCAGTGCCATAAGGGCAAGACCCCGCATGTTGTCGACCTGCTGGCCTGCGGGAGACGGCACGTTCATCGGTGTAGAGGGAATGGGAATGGTCTTGCTCCGGAACTGACCGGCTGTGCCCGGCCCGGGGTTAGTGCTACGCCCGGGACGCCGGAGGGTCCAGTGCCGCCCGGCGGGATTCGTGGAACAGGAGATCAAGCACATGCGTCTGTTCGCGCTGGTCGCGGTGGTCATGGTGGCCTTCGCGGCGAATTCGGTCCTGAACCGGCTGGCGGTCGGCGGCGGCTGGATCGACGCGATGGATTTCGCCCTGATCCGGGTGATGTCCGGTGCCGTGGCTTTGGCCGTTCTGGTGCTGGTGCGGGACCGGCGGCTGTCGGTCGGCGGGCCGCACAGGCTGGCGGGCGTGCTGTCGCTGACGCTGTACCTTGCGGGATTTTCGGCCGCTTACCGGACGCTTGATGCGGGGGCCGGTGCGCTGATCCTGTTCGGCGGCGTGCAGGTCACCATGTTCGCCGGCGCGCTGCTGGCCCGCGAACCGATGCCGCCCCTGCGGTGGATCGGCGCGCTTGTGGCGTTGTCGGGGCTGGCGTGGATGTTCTGGCCCGGAAACGGCGCCAGCGTTCCGCTGCTTGCTGGGGCGTTGATGGCCGCCGCTGCGGTGGGGTGGGGCATCTACTCGCTGGTGGGCCGCCGCGCCGGAGAACCGCTGCGCGCCACGGCGGCGAACTTCCTGCTGGCGGTGCCGGTCTGCGCGGTGATCGCCCTGCTGGCCCGAAGCGGCGCGACGATCACGGGGGCTGGCATCGTGCTGGCGCTGGTGTCGGGCATCGTGACCTCTGGCATGGGGTATGCGCTGTGGTACGCCGTGCTGCCGCGCCTTGCCGCCAGCGTCGCGGCGGTGGCGCAACTGACCGTGCCGGTGATCGCGGTGGCGGGCGGCGCGCTGTTCCTGTCCGAACCTGTCCCGCTGGCGCTGATCGCCGCCTGCGCGCTGGTGCTGGGCGGCGTCGCGCTATCGGTGCTTGCTAGGCGTTAGGGACTGGTCTGGCGCGCGCGATGGCATATCTCAAGCGGATGCGCAGGTTTCTTCTGATCCTCTTCCTTCTGATGCCCGTCCCCGCCGCGGCGGATTGCGTCGTGTTGCTGCACGGGCTGGCCCGCAGCGCGACCAGCATGGTGCCGCTGGCCGAGGCGTTGCGCGCCAACGGCTATCGCGTCGTGAACCGCGGCTATCCCTCGACCGAGCGCAAGATCGAGGTGCTGGTCAACATGGCGGTCGGCCCGGCGGTTGCGGACTGCGGCGACGACAGGGTGCATTTCGTCACGCATTCGATGGGGGGCATCCTTGTCCGTTTGTGGCTGTCCAACCATCGCCCGTCCCAGATGGGCCGCGTGGTGATGATGGGGCCGCCGAACCACGGCAGCGAACTGGTGGACGAATTCGGTGATCTGGCGCCGTTCGAATGGATCAACGGGCCTGCCGGGCTGGAACTGGGCACCGGCCCGGACAGCATCCCGAACCAGCTGGGTCAGCCGCACTTCGAACTGGGGATCATCGCGGGCACGCGGTCGCTGAACCCGGTGTATTCGAACGTGATCGACGGTCAGGACGACGGCAAGGTCTCGGTCGCGTCGACCCGGCTGCCCGGCATGACCGACCACATCACGCTGCCGGTCACGCATACCTTCATGATGATGAACCCGCTGGTCATCGCCGAGGCGATGGAGTTCCTGGAAAACGGCCGCTTCCGCCCGGAAATGAGCTATGGCGAGGCGCTGGTGCGCGTCACCGGCGGCTGAAGCCTGCCGCGAGAGACCTAGCTTTTGGGGCCGGTGATCCGGTTGACGTGACCCATTTTGCGGCCCGGCCGCGCCTCTGCCTTGCCGTACAGGTGGATCGCGGTGGCCGCGTCGCGGGCAAGCTCGGGCACCCTCAGGATGTCGTCGCCGATCAGGTTTTCCATCACCACGTCCGAATGCCGCCCGCCGTCGCCCAGCGGCCAGCCCGCCACGGCGCGGATGTGCTGTTCGAACTGGTCCGACACACAGCCGGTCTGGGTCCAGTGGCCCGAATTGTGGACGCGCGGCGCGATCTCGTTCACCAGCAGGCCCTGCGGCGTGACGAACAGCTCGACACCCAGCACGCCGACATAGTCCAGCGCATTCAGGATACGGCCCGCCAGCAGGATCGCGTCGGTCTTCAGCGCGGCAGGGATGCGGGCGGGCACCGTCGTGGTGTCGAGGATGCCGTCCTTGTGCACGTTCTCGCCGGGATCGAAGGCCGCGACCTCGCCATTCGCGCCGCGCGCGGCGATCACGCTGATCTCGATCGAAAAGTCGACGAACCCTTCAAGGATCGCGGGCGCGCCGTTCATATCGGCCAGTGCGGCTTCGGCGTCGTCGGGCGACCGCACCCGCGCCTGTCCCTTGCCGTCATAGCCGAAACGGCGGGTCTTCAGGATCGCGGGCGTGCCGATCTCGTCGATGGCTTTCGCAAGATCCTCGGCGCTGTCGACGGCAGCGAAGGGCGCGGTGCCAAGGCCAAGATCCTGCAGGAACGTCTTTTCCGTCAGACGGTCCTGACTGGTGGCCAGCGCCTGCCGCCCCGGGTGGATCGGCTTTAGCGATTCCAGCAGGTCCAGCGCGGCTGTCGGGATGTTCTCGAATTCATACGTGATCACGTCCACGGACGCGGCGAAGGCGTTCAGCGCCGCCTCGTCGTCGTAGGACGCGGTCGTGACGCGGTGGGCGACGTGGCCCGCCGGAGGCTCGGCGCCCGGCTCGTAGATGTGGGTCAGAAAGCCAAGCCGCGCGGCAGCGACCGACAGCATCCGGCCAAGCTGGCCGCCGCCGAGAATGCCGATGGTGGCGCCGGGGGTAAGGGGCAGGGTCATGCGGGACTCCGGGTCAGGCCGTGGTCGGGAAGGTCAGTCGTCGGACGGCGCGTCGGGGATCGAGTCGGACAGCGCATCGCGCCATGCATCGACCCGGTCCGCCAGCGCCGCGTCGGTGACGGCAAGGATCTGCGCCGCCATCAGCCCGGCGTTCGCCGCGCCGCCGATGGCCATCGTCGCCACCGGGAAACCGCGCGGCATCTGGACGATGGAATACAGCGAATCGACACCGGACAGCGCGCGGGTCTGGACCGGCACGCCGACCACCGGGATGCGCGTCTTGGACGCCATCATGCCGGGCAGGTGCGCCGCGCCACCGGCGCCCGCGATGATCACCTTCAGGCCGCGGTCGGCGGCGGTCTTGCCGTAGTCCCACAGCCGGTCCGGCGTCCGGTGCGCGGACACGATCTTCGTTTCGTAGGTTATGCCAAGCTCGTCGAGGATCTCGGCGGCGAGCTTCATGGTGGGCCAGTCGCTTTGGCTGCCCATGATGATACCCACGTCCACGGTCATGTCCTGTCTCCCGTTGTCATCGCCCCGCCGTGCGCCCTGCGGTGCGGAGCGCGCACTATACGCGGGAAGGTCGCCGATGCAATCGGCCCGGGGCGGATTGCCTCAGGCGATGATGTCGGGCAGCAGACGGTCCTCGATCTGGCGGATCTTGTCCTTCAGCAGCAGCTTTTGCTTCTTCAGCCGTCCCAGCCGCAACTGGTCGGCGCGCTGGGTGTCCTGCAGGGCAGAGATGGCGTCGTCCAGATCGCGATGCTCGCGTCTGAGGACCTCCAGTTCGACCCGCAAAACCTCGGTCTCGTCCATTTGGCCGGATGCGTTCATTGCGCCTTCATCCCCGTGCCGTGGCTCCTGTCTGGCTGTGTCGCTGGTGGCGCGAGTAGTAACGCCATTTTCCGAATTCTCAAAGCCACTTGCAGCCTGTCACCCTTGCGTGGTGCGCCGCCTCTTCCCATATTCGTTAAAAGGGTCGCCGCAATCGGGGCCTTTACGCAGTGTCGCTTATGAAAGGGCAAGGCCATGACGAAAGTTGGCTTGGGTTCGCATCCCTTCTTCTTGGGGTTCGAACAGCTTGAACGGCTTATGGAACGGACCGTGAAGTCCGAAAATAACGGATACCCGCCGTTCAACATCGAGCAGACCAGCGCGAATTCCTACCGCATCACGCTTGCCGTGGCAGGGTTTGCCGAGGATGATCTGTCGATCACCGTAGAGGATCGGCAGCTGATGATCCGCGGCCGTCAAGGCGAAGAGGATGACGGCCGGATTTTCCTGCATCGCGGTATTGCCGCGCGGCAGTTTCAGCGCAGTTTCGTATTGGCCGAAGGTGTCGAGGTATCCGGCGCCGCAATGGAAAACGGGCTGCTGCATGTGGACCTGAGCCGGGCAGAGCCCGAGAAGGTCGTGCGGACGATCCAGATCGACCGCAGGTAATATGGGGGTGAGACCATGAATACCACTTACGATTTCGCGGCCGACGTGCCGCAGGACATCGTCTATGTCCGGTCGGTCGACGTTGCCGATCTTCCCGAGGACGTTCAGGCCGAGGTCGAGGGCCTTGACCAGATCTTCGCCGTCCACAACACCGAGGGCGAGCGACTGGCGCTGGTGCGCGACCGCAGCATGGCCTTTGCGCTGGCGCGGCAGAACGATCTTGCCCCGGTAAGCGTTCACTGAACCAAAGGGGCGCGGGGATGCCGATGGATTTCGACTGGGTCGACGCCTTTACGGCGGTTCCCTTTGGCGGCAACGGGTGCGCCGTCGTCTATGACGAAGGCGGCCTCGACCCCGAGACCTGCATGACCTTTGTGCGCGAGACGGGGCTGGTGGAATGCACGTTCATCGGCCCCTCTGACGTGGCGGACGTCAAGATCCGCTATTTCATGAACAACATGGAAATCCCCTTCGCGGGGCACCCGACGCTGGCCTCGGTCGCGTCGCTGGCGGACCGTGGCCGCGCGAAGCCGGGGCTATTGCGGTGCGAGACCGGCGCAGGCGTGATCCCCGTCGAGATCGAGACGACGGCGGACGGCCCCCGGATCACCATGACGCAGGTCGCGCCGGTGTTCGGCGACACGATGGACCCGGCGCTTGTCGCCGCAGCGGGCGGGCTGTCCGCGGACGATATCGTGGGCACGCCGCAGGTGGTCTCGACCGGCCTGCCGTTCGTGATCGCCGTGGTGAAGGACAAGGAGTGCCTGCGCCGCCTGTCCCCCGACTTCGACGCGATGCGCATGGTGCGCGGGACGCACGACACGCTGGAACCCTTTTGGGTTTCGCTGGGCGGCGAAACCGAAGCCGGCGACACATTCTCGCGGCTCGTTCTTGCGCCGCCGCTGCCGCCAGAGGACCCGTTCACCGGATCGGCTACCGGCGCGATGGCGTCGTATCTTTGGCATCACGGGCTGATCGACAGCCCGCGCTTCGTGGCAGAGCAGGGGCATTGGATGGGGCGGCCGGGCCGTGCCGATGTCGAGGTTCTTGGCCCGCGCGACGCGATCGAAGGCGTCCGCGTTGGCGGGCGCGGTCACGTCCTGATGCGCGGATATCTGAACCTGTAGGGTTTTCAGCGAAAGACCGTTGGCCAGTCTCGGGTGGCCGAGGATCTGCCGGTCTGCCGGGGCCAAGCAGCGGACCGTGTCAGCCTGCGTTCCGTCCCTTGTCGGACCGAGGACAGGCAAACGCCGCCACGCGGGTGCGCGGCGGCGTTCTAATCATCAGGCGGCGATCAGCCCCATCGATTCCAGCTTCAGGATCACCTGGTGGGCGCAGTTGTCGACGTCCACGTTCTCGGTATCCAGCGACAGCTCGGGGTTGGCCGGCACGTCGTAAGGGTCGGAGATCCCGGTGAACTCCTTAATCTTGCCCTCGCGCGCCAGCTTGTACAGGCCCTTGCGGTCACGCCGTTCGCATTCCTCCAGCGAGGTCGCGACATGCACCTCGACGAAGGCGCCGAACTGCTCGATGTCCTCGCGCACCGCGCGGCGGGTGGTCGCATAGGGCGCGATGGGCGCGCAGATCGCGATGCCGCCGTTCTTGGTGATTTCGGACGCGACAAAGCCGATGCGGCGGATGTTCAGGTCACGGTGCTCTTTCGAGAAGCCCAGCTCCGAGCTGAGGTTCTTCCGCACGATGTCGCCATCCAGCAGCGTGACGGGACGGCCGCCCATCTCCATCAGCTTGACCATCAGCGCGTTCGCGATGGTCGACTTGCCCGAACCGGAGAAGCCGGTGAAGAACACGGTAAAGCCCTGCTGCGACCGCGGCGGACGCGTGCGGCGCAGTTCCTTCACCACCTCGGGGAACGAGAACCACTCGGGGATCTCAAGGCCCTCGGCCAGTCGGCGGCGCAGTTCCGTGCCCGAGATGTTCAGGACGGTCACGCCATCCTCGATCTCGTCGGCGGGCTCGTACTGGGCGCGTTCCTGCACGTAGACCATGTGCTTGAACGGAACCATCTCCAGCCCGATCTCGGATTCGTATTCCTTGAACAGCTCTTGCGCGTCGTAGGGGCCATAGAAATCTTCGCCGGCAGAGTTCTTGCCGGGGCCGGCATGGTCGCGGCCCACGATGAAGTGGGTGCAGCCGTGGTTGGCGCGGATCAGCCCGTGCCAGACCGCCTCGCGCGGGCCGGCCATGCGCATGGCGAGGTTCAAGAGCGACATCGACGTGGTCGAGGCCGGGTACTTATCCAGCACCGCCTCGTAGCAGCGGACGCGGGTGAAGTGGTCGACGTCGCCCGGCTTGGTCATGCCGACGATGGGGTGGATCAGCAGGTTCGCCTGCGCTTCCTTCGCGGCGCGGAACGTCAGTTCCTGGTGCGCGCGGTGCAGCGGGTTGCGCGTCTGGAACGCGACGACCCGGCGCCAGCCCATCTTGCGGAAGAAGGCGCGCAGTTCGTTCGGCGTGTCGCGGCGGGCGCGGAAGTCATAGTGCACCGGCTGCTGGATGCCGGTGACCGGCCCACCCAGATAGATCTTGCCGGCGTGGTTGTGCAGGTAGTTCACCGCAGGGTGCGCGCTGTCGTCGGCGCCGAAGACCTTCTCGGCCTCGCGGGCCTTGTTCGGCTCCCACTTGTCGGTGACCGTCATGGTGCCAAGGATCACACCTTCCTGGTCGCGCAGCGCGATGTCCTGACCCACCTCGATCGAGTCGGCGAACTTCTCGTTCACGTCCAGCGTGATCGGCATCGGCCACAGGGTGCCGTCGGCAAGGCGCATGTTCTCGACGACGCCGTTATAATCCTCTTCCGACAGGAAGCCCTTCAGCGGGTTGAACCCGCCGTTCATCAAAAGCTCGAGGTCGCAGATCTGGCGCGGGGTCAGATCCCAGCTGGTCAGGTCGGCGGCTTCGACCTTCAGCTTCTGGGCGCTTTCGTAAGAAACATAGAGCTCCGGGATCGGAGCGAGGTTGTTCAGTTGCATCGCTGCTCTACTCGTCGTGCTGTTGGCGCGAACGCGCTAGGGAAAAGGAGTCCCGAGCCGTCTAGACCCAGCGGCAGGCCAAAGTCTAGGCAAGCGGGGCGGAATGCCGCCGAAAAGGACTGGTTTCGCGGGAAAAACGGCGCAAAATGACGGATTTCCCGAAGTCCCGCAGGGATAGGAAACAAATGTGCCCCGGTCGCCCGCCGAACCAAACGGGGGTTCGGATCGGCGGGCCCGGACGTTGCGTCAGGCGGCGGCCGCGATGTCCAGCCCGAAGCGCGCGCGCAGCTGCGCGGGCATTAGGCGGACCGAGGTGATGCGCGGGGCCGGCATCTCGGCGCGTGCCGTCGCGCCGACGGCCACGAACTCGGCGTGGTTGTCGAACATCGCCCGGTCGCCCGCGTCGATGTAGGTCTCGGCCGCCGCGCCGTTGGCAAGGATCGCATCGTGGGCGTCGGTCTCGACGTGGTAATACGTCAGCGCACTGGCCAGCGACTTCCACGAGAACCACTCGATCCCCGGGGCGCCGACAAGCGCGCCGGCGTTCACAGCGTAGCCATCAAGCATCAGCGCATGATCGGCGGTGATGATCAGGTCACGGGTGGGCGTGACGCCGTCCAGCGCGCCCTTGCGCACTAGCACCGGCTCTAGCCTGTCGGCGGTGTTGAACATCGGGCTGACGGTCACGCGGCCGACCCAGCGCACCGGGACAGTACGGCCGTCGGCGGTCAGGACCGTGTCGCCCTGTGCCAGCCGCTCTACCGCCGTTTCGCCCCCGGGAGTCGCGATGCCGGTGCCGGCAGCGAAGCAGTAGATGTAGTTGAAGGTGACGCCGTCCGGGTCGGTGTTCGAATTCATACCCGGATCCGTAACGGTCCCGCTGACGGTGAAGTTGTAGGTGGACAAACCCGCTTCTTCCAATTCTGCCCGGGTCACCGTGTAGGTAAAGGTGCCGTCGTTCTCATCGATCTCGAACGTGCCGGGCGCAATGGTTTCGTTGAAGGTGGTGGAGTACTGGCTTTCGGTATCCCCGGAGTTGGTCGGATCGTAGTTGCCGGTCAACGTGAATGTCGTGGCATCCGTGAGATTGATCGTGAATTCGACGGCGCTTTGGGCGTCGCCGGTATCTAGGTTCTGCGTCGACGTGGGTGCGATCGAAGAGCTGGCAAGT
Organism: Psychromarinibacter halotolerans; assembly: GCF_029168315.1. NCBI lineage: Bacteria > Pseudomonadati > Pseudomonadota > Alphaproteobacteria > Rhodobacterales > Paracoccaceae > Psychromarinibacter > Psychromarinibacter halotolerans. Next base: position 142,086 of record NZ_JARGYD010000007.1, on the reverse strand, counting down.
TCAATGCCCATTGTCTGTCCCTTTTTCAGTCGTCGTTGAGTATGTGCGCGGCCGGCACGGCGCGTGCGCCGAACCCCGAGCCATGGCGGGTAATCTCGACGATCCGGCGGCGCTGATGCCCCGGATCAATGCGCAGGTAGCGCACGCGCGACACGCGGTCGGGCACGCTGCGCTGCAGCCAGCGTACGACGGCGGCGGCAGTGCCTTTGCCATAGGGCGCGATGATCTCGCGCACCCACATGACGTCGCCCGAAACCCAGTCCTGCGGTTTCAGCAGCTCGCCGGCCACCATCCGGCGTTCGGCGTCACGGTCCAGAAAGGCCCAGGTCACGGCAGCGCGCGGGACATCCTCGTGTTCAAATATCTTGAAGAAGCCGAGGTCGATGGCCGGCTGTATTGCAAGCCTCGCAAGGTGCATCGGCACGTCACGATGCTGGTCCGACCGCAGGTAGAGAAAGGCAAACGCGCCATAGGCGGCGATCTGCGCTTTGGTCGGATACTCCGGCATCGTGTGGTTGGGACGAGGGGTGGCGGTGCCGGCCGCGGTCTCGAAATTCTTCATTCTTTAAATTCTCGGAAAGGAATTTATTTCCCTCCGAAAAGAATAACAGAGTAACAATTATCAAATCAATAGACATGCCCCGTTTCCGGAGCATGTCGAAGGGTCTTCTACCCGGCGGCCGAGACTTCCGCCACGGGCGCGTCGGGTGCCACGTTGGCTTCGCCATGTTCCGCAAGAAACCGTTCCGCCTCAAGCGCGGCCATGCAGCCCATGCCAGCGCTGGTCACGGCCTGCCGGTACTTGTGGTCCGTCAGGTCGCCCGCGGCGAACACACCGGGGATCGAGGTTTCCGTGGAATCAGGCTTCGTCACGACATAGCCGCCCATGTGCGTCTCCAACTGGTCTTTCACCAGTTCGGACGCGGGCGCGTGGCCGATGGCGACGAAGAAGCCGTCGCACGGGATCGAGCTTTCCTCGCCGGTGGTCACGTCGCGGACTTTCACGCCCTCGACGCCGCGCGGCTGGTCGGCGCCATAGACTTCCTCGACCGTGGTGTTCCACCGGACCTCGACCTTGGGATGCTCGAACAGACGCTTTTGCAGGATCTTCTCGGCCCGCAGACTGTCGCGGCGGTGGACCAGCGTCACCTTGCTGGCAAAGTTCGTCAGGAACAGCGCCTCTTCCACGGCGGTGTTGCCGCCGCCGATCACCACGACCTCTTTACCGCGATAGAAGAACCCGTCGCAGGTTGCGCAGGCCGAAACGCCAAAGCCCTTGAACTGTTCCTCGGACGGCAGGCCCAGCCACTTGGCCTGCGCGCCGGTCGCAAGGATCACGGCGTCGGCGGTATAGGTGGTGCCGGTGTCGCCCTGCGCCACGAAGGGCCGTTTCGACAGGTCGATGGACGAGATGTGGTCCGAGATGATCTCGGTGCCCACGGCGCGGGCGTGGGCCTCCATGTTGACCATCAGGTCGGGGCCCTGAATTTCCTTTTCGCCCGGCCAGTTCTCGACCTCGGTGGTGATGGTCAGCTGGCCGCCCGGCTGGATACCCTGAACCAGCACGGGTTCCAGCATGGCGCGGCTGGCGTAAACGGCGGCGGTATAACCGGCCGGGCCGGACCCGATGATCAGAACCTTGGTGTGCTTCGTCTCGGCCATCGCGGACCTCCTGCGGGTTCGTTGTAATCTGGAACAGGCATATAACCACGCATGCCCTGTACTGAAAGCCCCGGCTGACCTGCGATCAATCGTGCTGCACCTGCATAATGATGTTGCGCAATCTTGAAATATAATTGCCCGCGCTATTCTGTTTCGGTATCTATCGGAAAAATAATGTGCGGAGTCGCCATGCCTGGTTCAAAGCTTGACCCAATCGATCGCCAGATCCTTGCGGAATTGCAGGCCGACGGGCGCATGACGAACGTCGAACTGGCAAAGCGGGTGGGTATTTCCGCGCCGCCCTGCCTGCGGCGTGTGCGAACGCTGGAAGAACAGGGATTCATCCGCGGCTACCACGCCGAGGTCGACTCGCGCCAACTGGGGTTCGAGGTGCAGGTCTTCGCGATGGTGGGGCTGCAAAGTCAGGCCGAGGCCGACCTGTCCGCCTTCGAGCGGCGCTGCGCCGATTGGCCGCTGGTCCGCGAATGTCACATGCTGAACGGCGAGGTGGACTTCATCCTGAAGTGCGTGGCGCCGGACCTGTCCACCTTCCAGACCTTCCTGACGGAACAGCTGACGGCGGCGGACAATGTGATCTCGGTGAAGACGTCGCTGGTGATCCGGGGCGCCAAGGACGAACCCGGCGTTCCCTTCGATATTCTCGAGCAACGGCTGAACCAGACCGCCTGACGCCCAACGGGGCGCCAGCGGCCGGCAAGTTCAGTAGATCGCCGTCTCGTATTCTTCCGGCGACAGGCGCGGCGCGCACAGCGGGCCGAAGTCGCTCAGCGACGTGATGTGCGGGAAGAAGGACAGGAACAGCCGCATCCCGTCCGCGCCCAGCCGGGTCATCAGGTCGGTGCCCGGGTGATAGCTTTCGATCTCCAGCCCGTTCGCCCGCAGGATCTGATGATCCTGGAACGCCAGATGATACGTGTTCACCGGCGAGGCGGGGGCCACGCGGATCACGCTTTGACCGTCTTCGAAGGCGGTGATCGGCGTCAGTGCGCTGTCACCCTGCACCACGTCCTGCAGCCGCGCGTGGCGATGCAGAAGGCGGGCGTGCGGCGCCAGCATCAGGTCGGGCATGGGCCGCGACGGTCCGAAGCTGTCCACCGGGATGCGGAACAGGCGCGGCGGCGTCTGGCCGGGCTGCTGACCGGGGATAAGGGTCATGTTCCCGATCCACATCAGCGGTTGATAGCCATTGTCACGGGTCTCGATCCGCATACCGGGCAGCAGGTCTTCGACCGCGACGGGACCGTCTTCGGTCGCCATGATCGTGCCGCGGGCCAGCGCACAGAAGGCAGCCTCGAACACCGGATGCGCCGGCGCGCGCTTGATGATCTCGGCAAGCGAGCCATCCGGCAGCAGCGACAGCGCCTCGAAACGGCGCGCGGGAAATTGTTGTTGCGGTTGCGGTGTGCCTGCGTTGGCGCGACGGACCGTCCAGCGATGCTGACCCATCGGTGCGGCAGTGCGGGCGACGGCAGTACCGCCCGGCCGATGCGGATATGTCATTCGTTTCCCTCTTGACTGCCCCGCATGGCCGATGCCGACCTCACGGGTGCACGCCGCGGCTTTGCCGCAGCTCCCCAGTGACACGGGCATGTTCACACCCGCGGCAGACTAATTCCCCCTTGGATCGGGCCTGGGCCCGACAGGGCCCGTCCCATGCTTTTCGCGGCCCCGGACGGCCTTCAGGTCGCACCGTGCGCCGGGTGTCCCGGCTTGGCCGTGGCAGCGGCCCGTTTTGCGATGAAGGCGTCGCGGCGAGCGCCGCGCGTCCAGGGCATCTTCACCTCCAGCGTGGCCGACTCTTTCACGATCTTTGCGATCCAGTTCGCCTTGCTGGCCATGACGTCTCTCCTTGATTCGCGCGGGGCAGCCCGCGCGGTCTCTCGTCGTTTCCCGAAGCGAGGCAATTGGCCTCCGCTGGAACGACTATCGGCGGGCATTGGGGCTGCAGGATGTCGGCGTCAGGATTCTTTACGGCTCAATAAGGCCGGGAATGTGGCGCTGTGCGCGCTTTGGAAACGCTGCGGTCAAGAGGTGCCGGCGCGTCGCCGAAAATGAGCGGATCAGAGCCGAATGACAGAGATCAGGCGACCGTAATCCGCCTCGCTCCGGTGCTGGCTGCGCCGATAGGAGAAGAATCGCCGAGGATCGGCATAGGTGCACCACCGCGTCCACTCGGCCTGACCGACACCGGCGGTCCGCAACCTGTGCAGCCCGAAACCGGGCAGGTCGAAATGCTGCCTGTCGCCGTCGCCAGCCCGGAAGAACCGGGCGTTGTCGGGATCGGCGGCCAGGAACGCCTCTTGGAACTCGGGCCCGACCTCATAGGCCGATTGGCTGATCGTCGGCCCGATCGCGGCGGTGATCCGCTCGCGACGGGCACCAGCCTCGACCATCAGGTCGACGGTGGCCTCCAGCACGCCATCCAGCGCGCCGCGCCACCCGGCATGGGCCGCCCCGACGACGCCTGCCTCGCGGTCCGCGAACAGCACGGGTTGGCAGTCGGCGGTCAGGATCGCAAGCGCAAGGCCCGGCGTTGCGCTGACCATCGCGTCTGCGCGCGGGCTGTCGGGGCCGATGTCCTCGGCCCGGACGGCGGTGGCAGAATGCACCTGCCGGACGCCGATCAACGCCTCTGGCGCGACCGCCATCGCGTCGGCCACGCGGGCGCGGTTGATCTTTACGATGTCGGACTGGTCCGAAGACCCCGGCCCGCAGTTCAGCCCCGAGAACACGCCCGAGGACGCGCCACCAAGCCGGGTGAAGAACCCGTGCTGCACACCGTCGAGTGCGGGAGATGTCAGGATTTCAAGCGTCATCGCTCCAGCCCTGGCGGGGGCGCTGTTCGGTCGGGGTGAATAGCAAGCACCTTGAACAGACTCCCCATTTCCTGCGGGTGGGTCAAGCGACGATGCGCGGCGACAAGCTGGTCCAGCGGTGCGCCGGTCAGACCGCCCGCCAGCTGTTGCGCCCGCTGCGTGATGCCGAGACGTTCAAGGAACATGCCCTGAGCCACCATGGCAGAGGCCGCAACCCCCTTGGCAGCCCCGGTTGCGGCCCGGGCGAAGGCTTCGAAATCGACATGGGCGGTCAGGTCCGCCTCACCGGGATGTGAAAGCGGATCGTCGGGTTCGTGCGCTCGCAGCGCCTGCAACGTGTCCCCTTTCGACCGCCAATCGCCGTAGTCGATGAAAATCGCGGCGCCCCCCTGCGCGGCGATCCGGGGCGCCAGCGACTCGGCCACCGCCGCTGCCGGGGCACAGGTCTCGACCATGTCGCCATCCGCGGTGTCGGCCATCCGGTATGCGAGGGGGCCCAGCGGGGTGACCGCGCCCAGCCCGAAGGCCAGCGCCCCGTCCGCCACCGTCACCAGCCGTTCGCGCCACCCGCTGCCATCGCGCAGGAACTGCCGGATCGGCAGCGCGTCAAGGAACTCGTTCGCCACAAGAAACAGCGGCCCGTCCGGCAACCCGTCGACGTCGTCGCACCACTGCACCGCGTGTCCCGCCAACGTCTCGCGCTGTTTGTCCCGCAGGACCGGCGACGCCTCGACCAGCACCGGGCGGGCGGCGTCGTGAAAGCCCGGCACCCGCGCCGTGGCGCGCAGGATGTCCGCCATCAGCGTGCCCCGGCCCGGCCCAAGCTCTGCCAGCAAGAAGGATGACGGCGCGCCTTGGTCCAGCCATGCCTGCGCCAGTGACAGGCCCAGCACCTCGCCGAACATCTGGCTGATCTCGGGGGCGGTGGTGAAATCCCCGGCAACGCCGAACGGGTCGCGCGTGGTGTAATACCCGTGCTCGGGGTGCAGCAGGCAATCCGCCATATAGTCGGCGACCGTCAGCGGCCCGGTTGCGGCGATCCGCCGTGCCAGAAGCCCGGCCAGCGGCGTCATGAAGCGGCGGGTGCCCGACGTCGGGCCCACACCACCAGTGCGATCCCGATCAGCAGCATCGGCAGCGACAGCAGCTGGCCCATCGACAGGCCGGCGTCGCCCAGCCGGACGACATGGCCCAAGGGGTTGTCGAGCGTGATGTACTGCGCATCGGCCTGCCGGAAGAACTCGACGAAGAACCGCGCCCCGCCATAGCCGCCGATGAACACGCCGGTGATCGCCCACGGCGTCCGGAACCATTTCCGCGCGAAGACCAGAAACAGGATCAGCAGGCCCAGCAACAGCCCTTCCAGCCCCGCCTCGTACAGCTGCGACGGATGCCGCGCGCAGGGGCCGTCGACCAGCGGGCAATCCTGCGCCGCACCGCCGGGAAAGACCACGCCCCACGGCATGGTGGTCGGAAGGCCCCACAGTTCGGCGTTGATGAAGTTGGCGATGCGCCCCAGCAACAGCCCCGGCGGCGTCGCCGCCACCAGCATGTCCGCCACGCTTCCCGTCGCCGCGCCGATCCGGCGGGAATAGACAAGGATCACCGTCATCACGCCAAGGAACCCGCCGTGGAACGACATGCCGCCGTTCCAGATCTGCAGGATCTCCAGCGGGTGCGTCAGATAGTACCCGGGTGCGTAGAACAGCACGAAGCCCAGCCGCCCGCCAAGGATCACCCCGACGATCACCCAAGTCACGAAATCGTCCACCTGCGCCGCCGTCATCGGCGGCTCGCCGCGCCACAGCTGCGGGCGCCGGACAAACGCGACGGCCATGCGCCAGCCGATGATGATGCCCACGATATAGGCCATCGCGTACCAGCGCAGCGCGAAGGTGAAACTGCCGATGTCGATCGAGAAGATCTCGGGCGAGACGGAGGGGAAGGGAATGGCGGCCAACATGCACTTTCCTTGGCCACGGCGGCACGGCGAAGTCAACCGGACGAACGCGACCTTGCCCGTCGCGCCCCGGCAGCCCATATAGGGGGCAATCGGAACGGAGCTAAGATATGCAGACCCGCAACAAGGTTTTCGACGACATCGGCCAGCTGATGACCAACGCGATGGGCGTCGCGCAGGGCGCGCGGCAGGAAGCCGAGACCGCGATGAAGGGGCTGGTGGACCGCTGGCTTGCCGACCGCGACTTCGTCACGCGTGAGGAATTCGACGCGGTGCGCGCGATGGCCCAGAAGGCCCGCGAAGAAAACGAGGCGCTGAAAGCCCGCCTCGACGCGCTGGAAGCCTCATCCAAATCCTGACGGCAGGCCGGCGCGACCGCTTAGGTTGCGCCGCGCCCCCGGCGATACACCGAACTGTTACCGGATCGTGTACCCTTGGCCGGGTCATCCCCAAGTTATTGCACTTATCCCCGTTTTAGTGCTTTACAGTGCGAATCACTCGCCCTTACCATATCTCGTAGGACGTGCGGCACAGATCGCCGATCCTAGAGCAGGCACCTAGTTCTGGGGCGACTTCATGACCCCCGAACGATGAGCAGAGAGGCGGGGGCATGTCGCTGGCAGAACAGTTCCATACGGAAGATCTTCACCCGATCGATATCGTAGAGCACATCGCGCAACACCACGCGTGGGAGTTCGACCGCGTCGCGGACGACCAGATCGCGATGGCTGTCGAAGGACAGTGGCGGACCTACTCGATCACGCTGGCGTGGTCGGACTACGACGAGACGCTGCGCCTGATCTGCACCTTCGAGATGGAACCGCCCGAGGACAAGCTTCCGGGCATCTACGAGACGCTGAACCGCGCCAACGACATGTGCTGGTCGGGCGCCTTCACCTACTGGGCGGACCAGCGGCTGATGGTTTACCGCTACGGTCTGGTGCTGTCGGGCGGCCAGATGGCCAACCCCGAACAGATCGACACGCTGATCGGCTCGGCGGTCGGATCGGCCGAACGGTTCTACCCGGCGTTCCAGCTTGTGGCATGGGGCGACCAGTGCCCCGAAGAGGCGGTGAACGTCGCCATCGCCGAAGCCTACGGCCGGGCCTGACACCAGTCTTCGCGTATTCGACGGGCCGCGCCGGGGACCACCCCGCGCGGCCCGTTCGCGTTCGCGGCCCTTGCTTGTTCCCGCCCGCCCGCGCGGCTAGGAACGGGGCAAAGCAAGGGGGCGCGACATGTTCGAAGAAATTTCCCGCCGGGGTCTGGTGCTGCTCGGCTGCGGCAAGATGGGCTCGGCGATGCTGGCCGGGTGGCTCGATCGCGGACTGGAACCCGGCTCGGTCTGGGTCATCGACCCGAACCCGTCCGACTGGTTGAAGAACACCGGCGTCAACATCAATGCCGATCTGCCGGACAGCCCCGCCGTCGTCCTGATCGCGGTGAAACCGCAGATGATGGGCTCGGCCCTGCCGGACATCGCCGACTATGGCAACGGATCGACCCTGTTCGTGTCGGTCGCGGCCGGGACCACCATCGAAACCTACGAGGACATGCTCGGCGCGGCCTCTCCGATCGTGCGCGCGATGCCCAACACCCCGGCAGCTGTCGGGCGCGGCATCACCGCCATCGTCGGCAACCCCCGCGTCGCCCCGGCCCAGCTGGACACGGCCGAGGCGCTGCTGGCCGCCGTGGGGCAGGTGGTCCGGCTGGACGACGAAAGCCAGATGGACGCGGTCACCGCCGTCTCGGGCTCGGGCCCGGCCTACGTCTTCCACCTGATCGAAACGCTCGCCGCAGCGGGCGAGGCCGAGGGTCTGCCCGCCGACCTTGCCATGCAGCTTGCGAAGGCCACCGTCGCCGGCGCGGGGGCGCTGGCCGAGGGGTCGGACGACGACCCGTCCCAGCTGCGCGTCAACGTCACGTCCCCGGGCGGAACCACCGCCGCCGCCCTGTCGGTGCTGATGGACGATGAAACGGGCTTCCCCGACCTGCTACGCCGCGCGGTCGCGGCCGCTGCGAACCGGGGCCGGGAGCTGGCGAAATGACCATCGCGGACCTGGTCGGCATCGACGATTTCCTGAAACTCGACATCCGCGTCGGACAGATCATCCGCGCCGAACCCTTCCCCGAGGCGCGCAAGCCCGCGATCAAGCTCTGGGTCGATTACGGGCCAGAGATCGGCGAACGGAAAAGCTCGGCCCAGATCACGGTCCACTACACGCCCGAGGACCTGGTCGGCCGCCGCGTCCTTGGCGTGGTCAATTTCCCGCCCCGCCAGATCGGCCCCTTCATGTCCGAAGCGCTCGTCCTCGGCGTCCCGGACGACTCCGGCGCCGTCGTTCTGATCGCGCCGGACAAGGACGTGCCGCTGGGCGGTCGCCTGTTCTAGACGACACCGAACGCCGTCCGGCCTCTTCTTCTCTTGGAAAATACCTCGGGGAGCACGAGGGGCTGGCCCCTCGTTTCCGCCTGCGACAGGGCTCAGGCGTCGCCGACCGCCTCGCGCCAATGCCTGCGGCACAGCGCGACATAGGTCTCGTTCCCGCCGATCTGCACCTGCGCGCCGTCCTTCTGCGTCCGTCCTTCGGCGTCGCGCCGCACCACCATCGTCGCCTTGCTGCCGCAGTGGCAGATCGTGCGCACCTCGCGCATCTCGTCGGCCAGCGCCAGCAGCGCGGCAGAGCCGGGGAACAGCTCGCCCCGGAAATCGACCCGCAGCCCATAGCACATGACCGGAACGCCAAGGTCGTCGACCGCGCGCGCCAGCTGCCAGACCTGCTCTTTGTCGAGAAACTGCGCCTCGTCCACGAACACGCAGGCGACCTCTCCCTGCTCCATCCGGGCGGCGATCCGGGCGAACAGGTCCTCGCCCGACACGAAGGTGTCCGCCTCTTCGGCGATCCCGATCCGGCTGGCGATCCGGCCCTCGCCGGCGCGGCGGTCCATCCGCGCGGTCAGCAGATAGGTCTGCATTCCCCGTTCGCGGTAGTTGTACGCCGCCTGCAGCAGGATCGTCGACTTGCCGGCGTTCATGGTCGAGTAATGGAAATATAGCTTTGCCATGAAGGTCCTTTGCCCCGATGCGCCGTTTCGCGCAAGCGCCCGCCGACGCGCCGGGGTTCGCTGCGTTGCAGCAAATCCACTTGCATTCCGCTGCGGAATAGCGCCTTCCTGAACCAAAGGAGGCCCGCCATGTCCGGTCACGTCTTGACGGTTGCACAACAGAAAGGCGGCGCGGGGAAGACCACGCTTGCCATCAATCTGGCCGTCCGCTTCGCCGAGATGGGGAAGACCGTCGCGGTGCTGGACACCGACCCGCAGGGCAGCTTGGGCCGCTGGTTCATGACCCGACGGGACAGGATGGACGGCGACGCCGGGCTGGAATTCGGCACCGCCAGCGCGTGGGGCGTGTCTTATGAATGCGAGAAGCTGCGGCGCGATCATGACCTCGTGCTGATCGACACGCCGCCCAAGATCGACGCCGACCTGCGCCCCGCCTTGCGCGAGGCTGATTTGATCCTTGTTCCCGTCGCGACCAGCCAGATGGACCTTTGGGCCGTCGAAAGTGTGTTCGAACTGGCAAAGCGCGAGAATCGCGATGCGCTGATCGTGATGAATCGCGTGCCGCCCCGTGCCCGTCTGACGGAACGGATCACGGCAGAGATCGAAGAAGCGGGGCTGGATCGGGCGCAGGCGGCGCTAGGCAATCGTGTTGCCTACGCCGAGGCGCTTGGTCGCGGGCAGGCCGCGTGCGAGTTCCGCAAGGCGGGCCCCGCCGCGCAAGAGATCGCGGCGCTGGCCGACGAGATCGCCGCCCGACTGGACTAGGCCGTCAGCGCGTCAGATGCGCCGGTCCAGGATGCGTTGGTTGATGAAGGTCAGGCCCGTGCGGATCTGCACGGCAAGCTGGCGCGACACGGGATCCATGTGCATCACCCGCGCGGCAAGCCGCTCTAGCGTGTGGCCCTCGCGCATTTCCTGCATCCGCGCCTCATAGCCAGCCGTGCCGATGTCGGCCGCGACCACTAGACGTATGATCATCGCGAAATAGATGAAGAAGATGAGGTGCCACAGTGGCAAGTAACGGCTTCGGTTGCGAACCCGCGCCACTTCCAGCCCGTCGTGGTTGAAACTGAAGACCGCCGAGGACCGGCGGTACCCCTCTGCCACGCGCGAAGGCAGGATGCTGAATGGTCTTAATATACGTGCCATTGCCGCTTCCCATCTTGGAAAAACAAGTTTCCCCAAGGTTACGCCGAATGAAGGCCGAACTTTGGCGCAATACGGGGCCAGAGTGTGGCGCATTCTGCCGACGCAACGGCATTTCCGAGGACTTTGTTAACTTGGAAGGTGAGGCTTTGGAACGTCCTGCGTCCGGATCTTCACGGAATCAACGGCGCGGGACCGGGCATCGGTGCAACGTCAGATGCTGGCCCAGTCGGTGAAACGGTAAGGCGTCGGCTTGGGCCGCGGGCGATTCGGCGACTGTTCCGGCTCGGGCTCTGGCTTGCGATGGGTCATCTGGCGGCATCTCCTCTCGTTTACGTCACGTTGGGGGACCAACGCGACAGTGGAGATTTCGTTCAGATTTTATCGGTCACGGCTTCTTACGGCCCGAAATACCGTCGTGAGACCACGGGCACGCCAGCCTTGCCGCGCGTGACGATGAACAGGTCGCCGTATTCCAGCGGTGCCTCGCCGGGGGCACCCAGATCCTTCCAGATGGAATGCAGGTTACCCTTGTTGCCCACCCAGACGATCGACCGCCCAGCGCCCACCTGCATCAGCCGCGCCGCCGGATGTTCTTCGGTGATCCGGTGCATCGGAAGGTCGCGCGCCTCGGCCAGCGGTGCGGCGGTGTCATAGTTGCGGCGGATGCCGGGATAGTAGATCGCGTCGATCTTCTCGTCCTTCAGCGCGCCGACCAGTGCTTTCGCTCTTTGGCGGCCCAGTGCGGTCAGGTGGTCGCCCTCGCGGTCGGCGTGGCGCAGGATGATAAGCCGCGTTCCGCGCGGGATGATCACGGTGCGCCCCGATCCGTCCGTACAGCCAGCCATCGCGCCAACCGCTGCAAAACCCGCGCCGGCGGCAAGAAATGCCCTTCTATTCATGCTTCTCCCTCCCAAGATCGCATGGTGACCTAAGGGTAGGCGAGCTTCTGCCAAGGGTCTACCCCACGGGAACCCTGCGCCAGAACGCTCGTTGAGTTCGCAACATACGAACTGAATGGAGGATACGAAGATGTCGCTGAAGAGATTCGCCAAGAAGGCGCTTAAGACCTACGCCCGGTCGAAACGCCGGTCGGCCCACGGGCACAGCGCCGCTCCGGGCACCTATCGCCCCGGCGTCCGCCGGACCAACCCCAAGGCGTCCGCCGCCAATGCAGCGGTGCGCGAGGTCGGGAAGATGCTGCGCAGCCGGTGATTCCAGTCTCCCGCGTCCGGACCCGCCATAATTGGCCAGGTCCGGGCGCGGGATGAGGTTCCAACCATCGTTGGGGCCTCAGATGCTGGCCCAGTCCTTGAAGGTTACCGGATGGGGCACGGGTTGCTCCGGCGCCTTCTCCGGGCGCGGTTTCCGAGCGGTATGAGTCACGTCGATAGGTCCTGTGTTTCGCAGCCTTTCTGGCGGCGGCGCGGATGTAATCCCGCGCCTCGATCCGGTCAATCTGTGCTGTGCGGCTGTCGGCCAGAAAACGCCGTACGGCGCGACCGAGTCGCCCAGCAGCCCGTCATCGCCCCTTTTTCACGACGATTCGGATGATCGCACCTCTCGGAACGGTTGCAGATGTTTCAGCCATTTCACGGATTCTGTGGGGGGCGTGCGCGCCTGACCCAGCGTTTCCAGCGAATCCGCGGCCTGCGGATCACGCCTCTGTCACGGCCCACCAATTTCGACCGTGCTGCCAAACTGTTGCCGCAATCAGGCGCGAAGACAGCCGTGCTGAACAAGGAAACAATCGGGGGTGAGCGCCATGACTAAATGGAACTTCGAATCCGAAGAGCAGGATCCGAAAAAGCACTGGAGCTCGTGGAAGCTGCAGCGTGATAAGAAGAAGATCCAGCTGAACAACTACCTGTCGGCGGGTGTACTATTGCTGGCGACCGTGGTCGTCGTGGTGCATCAGGGCGTTATCTAAGCCCGACAGAAACCGACGTCCAAAATGGGCGGGCCAAGCGGCCCGCCTTTTGTTTTTCCAAGCAGCGAGGCTCAGGCGAGGGCGAGTTGAACTGCGCTCTCACGGCCGTCGCGGCCAGCTTCGATTTCGAAGGTGACCTTCTGCCCGTCGGCAAGGCCGGTCAGGCCCGAACGCTCGACGGCGGAGATGTGCACGAACACGTCGCGCTTGCCGCCTTCGGGCTCGATGAAGCCGTAGCCTTTGGTGGTGTTGAACCATTTCACGGTGCCGGTGGCCATCGTGATGTCTCCCGTTTTTGATGCCGCCCGCAGTATGCGGCGGCTCGGCTCAGTCAGTGCAAGATCGAACTGGCGGCCGGTGAAGGAAGACAGGGTCGATAGAGGTAACAGTCGCAACCGGGTATATGCGCAATCTTTCGGTGAAAATCAAGCGTGGCGTGCAGGGGCTGGGGGTGGCGCGCGCCGTTATAGCCCCTGTGTGGCTTGTCCGAAGGGCGGTGCGGGTGCCAATCCGGCGGGGTGCGGTTGGCCCTTGCCACGCGGGTCTGTCGCAGGGCATTGCACCTCAACCCAACCGGTACAAGGAGTCATCCGATGACTGACAAAACCCCCGAACCCGAAGCCGAACCCGAGGGCGAGCTGACCCTGCGCACGCTGGCCATGCCCGCCGACACGAACACCGCCGGCGACATCTTCGGCGGCTGGGTCCTTAGCCAGATGGACATCGCGGGCGGCATGGTCGCGGGGGAACGCGCACAGGGCCGCGTGGCCACGGTGGCGGTCGACGCGATGAAGTTCATCCGACCGGTGAAGGTGGGCGACGTGCTGTGCGTCTATTGCGATGTCGTCCGGGTCGGGCGCACGTCGATCGCGGTCGAGATCGAGGCATGGGTCAAGCGCGACCGCATCGGCAGCCGCGAGAAGGTGACAGAGGCGCTGTTCACCTTCGTGGCGCTGGATGCCGACGGCAAGGCGCGCGAGGTTTCCGCGTCCTGACCCGGGCCAATCGTTTCGCGCGCGAAACAACTGGCGGCCCTGTACCCCACAGGCCCATTCCCTTCCCCGGCCTCGCGTTCTAGCCTGCGCGAAACGGGGGAGGCGCGCTATGTACGCGATCTGGACGGGAATCGAGATGGGGCTGCTGGGAACGGTGGCGATGGATCTCTGGGCGATCCTGCTGGCGCGCTTTGCGGGGCAGCCCAAGCCCAACTGGGCGATGCCGGGCCGCTGGCTGGCCCACGCCTTTCGCGGCAAGCTGTTCCACGCGGACATCGCGGCGGCAAAGCCGGCGGCGGGTGAGCTGCATCTTGGCTGGTTCTTCCACTACGCGGTCGGGGTGATCTACGGCGTGGTCTTCGCGGTGCTTGCGGGCGCCGGCTGGCGCGCCGACCCGACGTTCCTGCCGCTGTGGATCTACGCCCTTGCGACCATCGCGGCAGGCTGGTTCCTGCTGCAGCCCGGCATGGGCCTTGGCTGGGGCGCGTCGAAGACACCGAACCCGTGGAAAGTGCGCGGTCTGGGTCTGGTGGCGCACACGGTGTTCGGGCTGGGCATGTGGATCGGGGCGCTGGTGATGGCGTGATGTAGGATGGGGTTCTACCCCATCCATACAAATCCGGACCAGATGTGGTGACGGCGAAAGGGTACGCCGTAGGATGGGGTTTTACCTCATCCCACCAATCCACACGACCTAGCGCGCGAACTTCTTGTACTTGATCCGCTTCGGTTCCACCGCGTCCGGGCCGAGGCGACGCTTTTTGTCTTCCTCGTAGTCCTCGAAGTTGCCTTCGAACCATTCGACATGCGCCTCGCCCTCGAAGGCGAGGATGTGGGTGCAGATCCGGTCGAGGAAGAAGCGGTCGTGCGAGATGACCACGGCGCAGCCGCCGAAGTCGACCAGCGCGTCTTCCAGTGCCCGCAGGGTTTCGACGTCAAGGTCGTTGGTCGGTTCGTCGAGCAGAAGGACGTTGCCGCCCTCTTTCAGCAGGCGGGCCATGTGGACGCGGTTGCGTTCACCGCCCGACAGCAGGCCGACCTTCTTCTGCTGGTCGCCGCCCTTGAAGTTGAAGGACGAGCAGTAGGCGCGCGAGTTCACCTGCGCGTCGCCCAGTTCGATGATCTCGGCCCCGCCCGAAATGGCTTCCCACACGGTTTCGTTGTCGGCGAGATCGTCGCGCGACTGGTCCACGTAGGACAGCTTGACCGTGTCGCCGTATTCGACCGTGCCGCTGTCGGGCTGTTCCTGCCCGGTCAGCATACGGAACAGCGTGGACTTACCGGCGCCGTTCGGGCCGATGACGCCGACGATTCCGCCCGGCGGCAGCGAGAACGACAGGTCCTCGATCAGCTGGCGGTCGCCGTAGTGCTTGTTCAGGCCCTCGACCTCGATCACCTTCGAGCCAAGACGCGGGCCCGACGGGATGACGATCTGCGCGCGCGTGATCTTCTCGCGCTCGGACTGGCTGGCAAGTTCCTCGTAGGCGGCGATACGGGCCTTGGATTTGGCTTGCCGCGCCTTGGCGCCCTGCCGCATCCATTCCAGTTCGCGTTCCAGCGTCTTCTGCTTGGACTTGTCCTCGCGCGATTCCTGCTCGAGACGCTTGGCCTTCTGTTCCAGCCACGCGGAATAGTTGCCTTCGTACGGAATGCCGCGACCCCGGTCGAGTTCGAGGATCCAGCCGGTGATGTCGTCAAGGAAGTACCGGTCGTGCGTGACGATCAGGATGGTGCCCTTGTAGGCGATCAGATGCTGTTGCAGCCACGCGATGGTTTCGGCGTCGAGGTGGTTGGTCGGTTCGTCGAGCAGCAGCATGTCCGGCGCTTCCAGCAGCAGCTTGCACAGCGCGACGCGGCGCTTTTCACCGCCCGACAGCTTGGTGACGTCGGCATCGTCCGGCGGGCAGCGCAGGGCTTCCAGCGCGATGTCGATCTGGCTGTCGAGATCCCACAGGTTCTCGGCGTCGATCTCGTCCTGCAGGCGCGCCATTTCGTCGGCGGTCTCGTCCGAGTAGTTCATCGCCAGTTCGTTGTACTTGTCGAGCTTGGCCTTCTTCGCCGCGACGCCCAGCATCACGTTGCCACGCACGTCCAGCGAGGTGTCCAGTTCCGGCTCCTGCGGGAGGTAGCCGACCTTGGCGCCCTCGGCGGCCCAGGCTTCGCCGGTGAAGTCCTTGTCCATGCCGGCCATGATCTTCAGCAGCGTGGATTTACCCGCGCCGTTGACCCCCACGACGCCGATCTTGACGCCGGGCAGGAAGGACAGGCGGATGTTCTCGAAGCATTTCTTGCCACCGGGATAGGTCTTGGAGACGCCATCCATGTGGTAGACGTATTGGTAGCTGGCCATGAGGGAAGGGCTCCGGTCTGCGTGTCGGGTTGGGCGGTGTGATATCCAAGCCGGGCGCAAAGGGCAATCCGGCGCGGACGCAGCGGGCGGCGGTGCGCCGCGTGGCCGAAAGGCGGCGTTCGTCCGCCGCGCAGGTGACGCTGCGAAAAAGATGTTGCCGGATAGGTGCGGGCCGGGCTATGCGGCTCTCACTGACCGGATGAACCGGAAACAGGAGTACGACTTATGACCGCACGCAAGCTTGCAGACATCGCCGGGGGCACCCCCTAGAGCGGCTTGCGGATCTAAGTCATCTTAACCCGGAGGCCGCCCGTTTACGCGGCCTTTTTCGTTTTCGGAATCCGGGTTTTACGGGCGGACCTCCCTACCAAAGGAGTAGCGTCATGCCCGTTGTGCAGACCAACATCGTCTATCTTCCCCTGATCCGCCGCGCCGGACTGGTGCGGCTGTTTGCCCGCCTTGTGCGCGCGATGCCGCAAGATCCGCCGCGCGTGCTGTCCGACGACGTGCCCGCCTACCTGCGGCGCGACGTCGGCCTGCCTCCGCCTATGACCGGGCGCGAGGCCGTGGGGCCGCCCGTTCATGGGCGGATCGGCATCATGTAAGGCGGCGCCCCCGGTTCCGGTGATGGGCCGGTTTCAGGCCGGATTCGGTCTGGGGCAGGGGGCGATCCGAAGAGGTGGTGAGTGACGAGACCGGGTCGGGGGCGCTGCCCCCGGCCTTCGGCCTCCCCCGGGATATTTTCAGTCAGAAGAAGGGCCGGGCGCTTCTTTGGTCGCGATTGCCTTCTCGAAGAACACATCCGGGTAGGGGTCGTCGTTGTATCGTGGGATCTCGGTCCAGCCGGTATTGCGGTACAGCGCGACCGCCTCGGGCAGGGCCGAGTTCGTGTCCAGCCGCAGGACGCGGATGCCGAGGGCGCGGGCGGCGTCCTCTGCCGCCGCCATCAGGCGGTGCGACAGTTTCAGGCCGCGCGCCGATGGTGCGATCCACAGGCGCTTGATCTCTGCCACCTCTTCACCCCAGCCCTTCAGCGCGACGCAGCCGATGGGAAGCCCGTCGGACATCGCAACAAAGAACGCGCCGCGCGGCGGGACCATGTCGGCCGCGTCGGGATCGCGGCTGAGGTTCACGTCGAAGCCCTGCGCGAAGCGGCGGCCGAGTTCGGCGTAGTATTCGCCAAGGCAGTAGACCGCATCGTCGCTGCGGGGATCGGCGGGCAGGATTTCGATCCTGTGCTGGCCCAGCGCGCTGGCCACAAGATCCATCGCGGCCAGCAGGGCGTCGGACCGTGGATGTGCCTGCAACAGCCGTTCGGCGCGGCCATCCGACAGCGCGTCATAGCGCGCGACCTCTGCCGCGCCATCAGGGGTCAGACGCGCGATGCGGCGGCGGCCGTCTTCGGGGTCGGGGGCCAGCGTCACGAGGCCCTCGTCCTCAAGCCCTTTCAGAAGGCGCGACAGCAGCCCCTTGTCGAGTTGCAGCAGGTCGCGGATCGCGGTCACGTCGATGCCGTCCTTGGTGACGGCGCACAGAACGCGGGCCGCGCCCAGCGGGCGCCCGCGTCCAAGGTAAGAGGCATCGAGCGCGCCGACCTCTACGGTGACGGCGCGGTTGAAGCGGCGGATGCGCTGGATCGGGGTCGGTTTCATTTGGTTGACTTAGGTCAACTTAATCCGTGACGTCAACAGGATTTGCCCGCGCACCGCCTGCGGTTGTTGCGCTGGCGGGCTGCGCATAAGGTTGCGGGCAGACGGGACAGGACGGAGACGCGGCGTGGGACTTGCCGCCATGGTAAGACGGGCGGGCGTCACGGCGCCGGTGCTGATGCTGGTGCTGTGCGCGGGGGCGGGCCGCGCCGACGAAGTCTACGGCATTCCCGTGACCGGCGGCGACGTGCCGGGGTATGTGCCGGACGCCACCTGCGGCACCTGTCACAAGGACATCGCGGACCGCTTTCCGACAATCGGGATGGGGCGGTCGTTCTATCGCCCGTCCGCCGACACGGCGATCGAGGATTTCGATGCGCCGCCGTTCCACCACGCCCCAAGCGACCGCCATTTCAAGGTCGAGTTGCGCGGGGACGATTACTGGTTCAACCGGTGGCGCGAGGGGCCGGATGGCGAACGGCTTGACCTGTTTCAGCGGCGCATCGACTGGGTTGTCGGGTCGGGCAACCGGTCACGCGTCTACCTGTATCGGGTCGACAGCGGCGCGATGTTCCAGCTTCCGCTGGCGTGGTATTCGCAAGAGCGCAAGTGGGGCATGGCGCCGGGGTTCGAGTTCGCCGATCACCTTGGGGTGTCGCGCCCTGTCCGGCATCGCTGCATGACCTGCCACAATGCCTATCCCGAGGTGCCCGAAGGCGCCGGGGACTTTGGCCGGCCCGAGCTGTTTCCAGCGGATCTGCCGCAAGGCATCGGGTGCCAGCGGTGTCACGGGCCCGGCGCGGCCCATGTCGAGGCGGCGTTCGACGAGGGCATCTATGGCGGCAATCTTGATGCCGTGCGGACGGCGATCGTGAACCCTGCGACCTTGCCCGCCAACCGGGCGCGGGACGTTTGCTATTCCTGTCACCTGCAGCCCAGCGTCTCTTTGCCGGCCACGGTGCGGCCGGGGCGTGGCGTGTACGACTTCCGCCCGGGCGAGTCGCTGGACGCGCACATGGTGCAGGTGGATATCGTCGATGCTCTGCGGGCGCCGGATGCGCGGTTCGAGATCAACCACCATCCCTATCGTATGGAGCAGAGCCCCTGTTTCCTTGAAAGCGGTGGCGCCTTCGGCTGCACCAGCTGTCACGATCCGCATGGCAAGGCCCCGATTGAGGAACGGCAGGCAACCTATCGCGCGGTCTGCACTGGCTGCCACGAGGCGACCGAGGTTCATCCGGATCTTGCGTCAGAGGCGGAGTGTACGTCCTGCCACATGCCCGCGCGGCGGCCGCAGGACGTGCCGGAACTGTGGGTGACCGACCACCGCATCCAGATTCCGCCGGACACCGACCTTCTGGCGCCGCTGGACAAGCGGCCCGCCGAGGTGACCGAGGTTTTCCTGTACCATCCCCCGGCGGATCTGGCGCCCGGCGAGGCGGTGATCGCGCAGACGTTCAGCATCCTCAATTACTCGGGCCACACCGCCGATTATGCGGCGGCCGCGCTTGGACGGGTGCTGTCCGCCGAGGACCCGTCCGAGTTCGAGCCGTGGCTGGCCTTCGCCGAAAGCGCGCTTCGGCTGGGGCAATACGAGACCGCCTATGCGGCGGCCGAGCAGGCGTCGCTGCTGGCGCCGGATCACCCGGTGCCGGTCAAGCTGATGGGGCTGGCAAAGCTGCAGATGGGCGACCTTGACGCGGCGCGGGCGCTGACCGAGCGCAGCCTGCGGATATCGGGCGACATGGCGGAACAGCACCTGAACCTTGGTCTTATCCTTGCGGCGTCGGGCGATGCCGAGGCCGCGCTGGCCGCGGCCCGGCGGGCGCTGTCGCTGAACGACGCGATGCCGCAGGCGTGGCGGCTGGTCGCCCGGCTGGCGGAGGCGCGCGGCGACCGGGCGGCGGCGGCCGAGGCCTACGAAGCCGCGTTGCGCATCGAACCGGGCACGCTGGACGACCGCAAGGCGCTGGTCGCGCTGTTGCAGGCGCTGGGCCGCAGCAGCGATGCCCTGTTGCACAGGGCGCTGTTGTTGCGCGATATGCGGGCAACGGTGGAGTGATGGAAGAAATCTTGCAGGACGACGTGCCCGAGCCGCGCTGGCCGCCCATGCGGTCGGACCTTCCCTTGGCCCGTGCCGGGCAGACGGTCGGTCTGTTGGGCGGGTCGTTCGATCCGCCGCACGCGGGTCACGTTCACATCACCCGGCAGGCGCTGCGGCAGTTCGGGCTGGACCGGGTCTGGTGGCTGGTGTCGCCGGGCAATCCGCTGAAGTCCGAAGGCCCCGCCCCGCTGGACCGGCGGATGGACCGGGCCCGGGTCGTGATGCAGCACCCAAGGGTCGAGATCACCGACATCGAGGCGCGGATCGGCACCCGGTTTACCGCGCAGACGCTGGCGGCGCTGATCCGGCTGTACCCAGGCGTGCGGTTCGTCTGGCTGATGGGCGCGGACAACCTGGCATCGTTTCACAAGTGGGAACAGTGGCAGGAGATATTCGAGACAGTCCCCATCGGAGTGCTGGCGCGCCCCGGCGACCGGACCGCCGCGCGTTGTTCTGTTGCAGCCACGCGCTACGTGAACCGTCGTCTGCGCGCCGCGCAAAGCAGGCAGTTGCCTTGGGTGTCGCCACCTGCATGGTGCTTTGTTAATGTACCAATGGTAAATTTCTCGTCTACCGAGATCCGGGCGCGCGGCGATTGGGTGCGCTAGGGGCGGGTGGATAAAAGGTATGATGACGTATGCGTGACGGATCTTCGCCAATGCGCCTGACACGGCGTGCGGTGCTGGGCGCGCTCATGGGAACGGCAGCCGGGGCCGCGTTTGCGAACGCTCCGACCCGTTCGATCCGGCCCGAGCCGCGCGACCCCGAGCTTGCGCGGACTTTCGTGAAGCCGGTCGAGGCGCTGATCGACGAAATCGGGCTGACCGGCAAGGTGGGCTTCGTGGTGGCCGACGCCGAGACCGGCGAGGTGCTGGAACAGCGCAGCCCGCTGCTGGCCCTGCCGCCGGCCAGCGTGACCAAGGCGATCACAGCCTGCTACGCGCTGGACGCGCTGGGCCCGGATCATCGGTTCACCACCCGCATCCGGGCGACCGGGCCCGTGGTGGACGGGATCGTGCAGGGTGACATCGTGCTGGTGGGCGGCGGCGATCCCGGGCTGGATACCGACGCGCTGGGCGACATGGCGCGCGACCTGAAAGCGGCGGGCGTCAGCGCGCTGACCGGGAAATTCCGCGTCAGTTCAGGCGTGCTTCCGACCTTCGCGTCGATCGATCCCCGGCAGCCGGACCACGTCGGGTACAACCCGTCGGTTTCGGGTCTGAACCTCAATTACAACCGGGTCCATTTCCAGTGGAAGCGCGAGCAGGGCGATTACACGGTGTCGATGGACGCCCGCGCGCAGCGGTTCAGCCCGGCGGTGTCGGTCGCGCGGATGCGCGTCGTGGACCGCAGCATGCCGGTCTATACCTATTCCGACGCCGGAGGGTCCGACGAATGGACCGTGGCGCGGCCTGCGCTGGGGCAGGGCGGCAGCCGCTGGCTGCCGGTGCGCAAGCCCGAGGCCTACGTGGCCGAGGTGTTCGAGACGCTGGCCCGGTCGCACGGCATCGCGCTGCCGCGTGCAGAGTTCACCGGCGCGCCGCCGGATGGCGAGGATCTTGTGGTGCGCGACAGCAAGCCTCTGGATGAGATCCTGCGCGAGATGCTGCTGTGGTCGACCAACCTGACCGCCGAGGTCGCCGGTCTGTCCGCCACCGCCGCGCGGGGTGTGCAGCCTGCGACGCTGGCGGATTCGGCCGACGAAATGAGCCGCTGGGCGCATGACGCGCTGGGCGCGGGACACGCGGCGCTGGTGGACCATTCGGGCCTGTCCGACGCGTCGCGGGTCAGCGCGCGCGACATGGTCGACGCCCTGCTGGCGGCGCGCCGGATCGGGGCGCTGCCGGGGCTGCTGAAGAACATGCCGATGCGGGACGAGGCCGGAAACGTGATGCCGGACCACCCGGTCACGATCCGCGCCAAGACCGGAACGCTGAACTTCGTGAGCGCGCTTGCAGGCTATGTGTCCGTCGCGGGCGGCCGCGACATGGTGTTCGCGTATTTCAGCGCCGACATGGATGCGCGCGAGGCCGCAGCCGACAGCGGGGACGAGATCCCTGCCGGGGCGCGGTCTTGGAAGGGCAAGTCGCGGCTGTTGCAGCAAAAGCTGATCGAACGCTGGGGAACCGCGTTCAGCGCGTGACCGCAAGTGTCGCGGGGGCGCTGCCCCCGTCGCACGATGTGCGACTCCCCCGGGATATTTCTGGACAGAAGAAGCAGGGATCTCGCCTTCTCCGGCCCTTGGTCAGGCCGAGGAACGGCGGTGGCGCTCGCGGTCGAAATAGGCGGCGAGGGTGATGGCGGGGTCCGGGCGGAAGGTGCCACGCGGTTCTGCGCTGGCGATGCGGTCGACGCGGAACATGCGGAAATCCTCGCGCAGTTCGCACCATGCCAGCAGGGTCCAGACCTTGCCCCAGAACCCCAGCCCCAGTGGCCGCACCGTGCGCCGGGTTTCGGTGCCGTCGGCATCGCGATAGGCGAGATCCATCCGTTCGCGCGCGTCGGTCGCGGATTCGAGCCGGTCGATCAGGGAGCGGGTCTCATCCGGCAGCGGCTCGGTCGTCAGGGCATGGATCTTCACCGCGTCCGCCCTTTGCCGTTCCGCGTCGGGCAGCACGGCGGCGATTTTCACCAGCGCCTCTTCGGCGGCCTGCGCCATCGCGAGACCGCCGAAGGCCCGCACAAGACGAGCGCCGGCGACAAGGGCCACGACTTCGTCGCGTGAGAACATCAGCGGCGGCATCTCGTAGCCGTCGGCCATGACATAGCCGTAGCCGGACGCGCCCTCGACGGGCACGCCCGAGGCCTGAAGGTCGACGATGTCGCGGTAGATCGTGCGCTCGCTGACCTCCAGCGTTTCGGCCAGTTGCCGGGCCGTCCGCAGGCGCCCGCCCCGAAGGGCTTGCACGATGCGGAACAGGCGGTCGGCGCGGCGCACGGGATCAGGCGGCCTTGTGGGGTTCGAACAGACCTAGGCGGTTTCCGTCGGGGTCGTGCACGATCACGTAGCGGCCGGGGCGAACCATCATCTCGTCGCCCTCGATCTTGGCGCCGGCTTTCTCGGCCCGTGCGCGGGTGGCGGCGAGGCCGCCGGGAGCCAGGAGGTGAATGACCGTGCCGCTGCCAGCGCCGGGCGCGCCTTCGACAAGGTTGCCCCCGATGCCATCCTGACCGAAGGCGGCGACGGTTTCGCCCGCCATTTCCATCGGTTCCATGTTCCAGTCGAAGACGGCGTTGTAGAAGGCGATCGAGGCGGACAGGTCGGACACCGGGATCTCGGTCCAGACGACGGTGGGTTGGGTGCTCATGGCGATACTCCGTTCGGGTTGTGCGATGAGAACCTTGTCGCACAGCCCCCCTGACAGCGTTCTGTCAGCATCTGTCAGGGCATCGGATCACGCAAGCGCGGACATCCAGCCAAGGCTGCTTTCGGTGTCCTTGTCCGGGTTGTATTCGCCGCTGATCCAGCCGTCGTAGCGGCTGTCGCGGATCGCGGCGAACAGCGCCGGGAAGTCGACGGTGCCGTTTCCGGGCGTGTTGCGGTCGGGGGCGTCGCCGACCTGAACGTGGCGGACGCGGGGGGCGTGGTCGTGCCAGACCGCCACCGCGTCGCCGTGGATCATCTGCGCGTGGAAACTGTCGTATTGCAGGCCGACATTCGGAGCGGCGACGGCGTCGAGGATGTCGGCCGCCTGCGCGTAGTCGTTCAGGAAATATCCCGGCATCGCGGTTGGATTCAGCGGCTCGATGGTCAGGCTTTGGTCCGGGGCTTCTGCCGCGGCCCATTTCAGGTTCGCGATGAAGGTGTCACGCGCCGCGTCGCCTTCGCCATCGCCGGTCATGATGTGGATGTGCTGCGGCTTCAGCCGCTTTGCATAGCGCATCACCCGGAGAAAATCCGACCGGAATCGGTCCGTCAGGTCCGGCGCGGCGGCAAAGCCGCGCGGGCCGCCGGTGTAGTTGGGCGGCGGTGCGTTGATCAGCGCCAGAGGCAGGCCCGCCAGTTGTAGCCGGTCGAGGATCTCGGGCGCCGGCATATCGTAGGGAAACAGGATCTCGACCGCGTCGAAGCCCGCGTCGGCGGCGGCCTGAAACCGTTCGAGGAACGGCAGTTCCTTGAACAGGAACGTCAGGTTCGCGCAGGGCTTCATGACGGAAGCTCCGCCGCGGGGATCATCGGGAAGAACTGTCCGCCGGACCACAGGCCGAACCAGTCGGTGCCGTCGACCGGTTCCGTGGTGCCAAGATCGACGAGCCGGTAAAAGCTTTTGCGGTCGATCAACGCCTCGAGGTTGGCGCGGACAAGGATGTAGGGCGAGGGTTCTCCGGTCTCGGGGTCGCGCGTCACGCGGATCGGGTGATCGGGGCCTGCAGTCACGACGTCGTCGACATGCGTAAGGAAG
Organism: Psychromarinibacter halotolerans; assembly: GCF_029168315.1. Lineage (NCBI taxonomy): Bacteria > Pseudomonadati > Pseudomonadota > Alphaproteobacteria > Rhodobacterales > Paracoccaceae > Psychromarinibacter > Psychromarinibacter halotolerans. The sequence goes on along the minus strand of NZ_JARGYD010000007.1, from coordinate 117,984 downwards.
GTGAGCGTCTGGTCGGCGCCGTCGCCCTTTGCCTCGAAGTCGACGGCGACGAAGGGCGCGTCCTCTACCGTGATGCCTACTTTTTCGACCGGGGTGACCAGGAAATAGTCGTCGCCATCCTTGCGGATAATTGATGAGAACAGCTTGACCAGACCTTTCCGGCCGATCGGCGTTCCAAGGTAGAACCACGTCCCGTCGCGGGCGATCCGCATGTCGAGATCGCCGCAAAACGGGGGATTCCAGAGGTGTACGGGCGGGGGGCCTTTCTTGCTCGCGGCCTTCGCCGCCTCGGCTATTCCGTCTGCCGAAGGTCTCACGATCATTTGTGCGCTCTCGCGTTTTGTCATTTGTGTTTTCAGGCGATACCTGCCGATACTGAGTATCGAGAATAGCATGTGCGGGAGCTTTGTCATGGCCGATACCGAGAACCTCGTTGCCGAGATCGAGGCGCTGGGCGCCAAGATGCAGGAGGCCGAGGCGTCGATCGCGAAGCGGTTTATCGGGCAGAAGAAGGTGGTCGACCTTGTGCTGTCGACGCTGGTCTGCGGCGGCCACGGTCTGCTGATCGGGCTGCCCGGGCTGGGCAAGACCCGCCTGATCGAGACGCTGGGCACGGTGATGGGCCTGTCCGAGGCGCGGGTGCAGTTCACCCCCGACCTGATGCCTGCGGACATCCTTGGGTCCGAAGTGCTGGAGACCGCGGAAGACGGATCGCGGGCGTTCAAGTTCATCAAGGGGCCGGTTTTCTGCCAGCTTCTGATGGCGGACGAGATCAACCGCGCGTCGCCGCGGACGCAATCCGCGCTGCTGCAGGCGATGCAGGAGAAGGTCGTGACCATCGGCGGCCAGCCGCACGCGCTGCCGAAGCCGTTCCACGTGCTGGCCACGCAGAACCCGATCGAGCAGGAAGGCACCTATCCGCTGCCCGAAGCGCAGCTTGACCGTTTCCTTGTGCAGATTGATGTCGAATATCCGACCCGCGATTTCGAGCGCGAGATCCTTGTCGCGACGACCGGCACCACCGACGACAAGGCACATGCCGTGTTCACGATGGAAGAGCTGATGGCCGCGCAAACGCTGGTGCGCCGGATGCCGGTGGGCGAGGGCGTGGTCGAGCTGATCCTTGATCTTGTCCGGTCGTGCCGTCCGGGCCAGCCGGAAGCCCCCGAGATCGTCAACCGTTCGGTCGGTTGGGGCCCCGGCCCGCGTGCCGCGCAGGCGCTGATGCTGACGGTGCGCGCCCGCGCGCTGCTGCAGGGGCGTCTTGCCCCGTCCGCCGAGGACGTGCTGGCGATGGCGCGGCCCGTTCTGAGCCACCGCATGGCGCTGACCTTCGCGGCGCGCGCCCGGGGCGAAAGCCTTGGCGATGTGATCGATACCGTGGCCGAACAGGTGACGCGGGTCGAGGCGGCGGCGTGACCTCAGCCGCCGGGTATCGCCAGCGGTCGGAAACCCTAGCAGGCCCGCTTCCGCCGCTGCTTGCAGAGGCCGAGCATCTTGCTCAGGCGGTTCTGATGGGATTCCACGGGCGTCGGCGCGGCGGCATGGGGGACGAGTTCTGGCAATACCGCCCCGCCCGCGCGGGCGACGCGGCGCGGTCGATCGACTGGCGCCGGTCGGGCCGGTCCGACATGCATTTCGTGCAGGAAAAGGAATGGCAGGCGGCACAGTCGGTGTTCATCTGGCTGGACGAGGCCCGGTCGATGGATTTCACCGGCGAGAAGAACCGCGTCACCAAGATCGAGCGCGCCCGCGTGCTTGCGCTGGCCATCGCGATCCTGCTGATCCGGGGCGGCGAACGGGTGGCTTTGGCGTCGCTGGGCACACCTCCGCGGTCGTCCGAGCTGCAACTGCTGCGGATCGCGCAGTCGTTCGAACTGGAAGAAGACCGCCCGGATTACGGCGCGCCCGAGGTTCGCAACCTGCTGCCGCATTCCCGCGCGCTGTTCGTGTCGGATTTCATGGGCGACCTTGCGCCGCTTGAGACGCAGCTTGCCAAGGCCGCCGACCGGGGTGTGCGCGGCGTGCTGTATCAAGTGCTGGACCCGATGGAAGAGGCCTTCCCCTTCGACGGGCGGACGATCTTCGAAAGCATGGGCCAGACGGTGCGGCACGAAACGCTGAAGGCGGGCGACCTGAAAGACCGCTATCTAGAGCGGCTGGCCGAGCGAAAGGCGCGGCTGGATGAGCTCGCGCAGGTGACGGGCTGGCAGTACGCCTGCCATCACACCGGCGACAGCGCCCAGTCGGCGCTTCTTTGGATTTATGGTGCTCTGGAGCACAAACTGTAGATGTTCACGATTGGCTCCATCGGTTTCACGGCCCCTTGGCTTCTGATCGCGCTTGCCGCGCTTCCGGTGCTTTGGATCCTTCTGCGCGCGGTGCCTCCTGCGCCGATCCGGCGGATGTTCCCGGGTGTCGCGCTGTTGCTGGGGCTGACCGATGACGAAAGCCAGACCGACAAGACGCCGTGGTGGCTGCTGCTGCTGCGGACCTTGGCCGTTGCGCTTGTGATCCTTGGCTTTGCCGGCCCGGTGCTGAACCCGCGCGAGGAAGGCATGGGCGACGGCCCGCTTCTGGTGATGGTCGACGGCACATGGGCCGACGCCCGCGACTGGGCCGCGCGCATGGACCGGGTCGAGGCGGCGCTGGACGAGGCGGGACGGCTGGGCCGGCCGGTCGCGCTGGTGTCGCTGACCGATCTTCCGGCGGCGGGCGATCTGCCGTTCCGGGCCGCCGACGCATGGGCCGTCGAACTGCCCAGCCTGACGCCGCAGCCGTGGCTGCCGGATGCAGAGGCCGTCGCGGATTGGATCGACGCGCTGCCCGGTGAGGATTTCGACACGTTCTGGATGTCAGACGGGCTGGCACGGGACGACCGCGCACCGCTGCTGGAAACACTTGAGGCGCGGGGCGAGGTGACGGTGTTCGAAAGCCCGCGCCCGCTGTACGCGCTGCGGCCCGCCGGGTTCGTCGAGGGCGCCGTCGCCGTGACCGCCGCGCGGACCGTGGCGGGCGAGATGGCGGTCGTGACCGTATCCGCGCGCGGGTTGGACCCGTCGGGGATCGAGCGCGAACTGGCGCGCGAGGATCTTACCTTCGAGCCGGACGCGACAGAAGCGACGCTGGAACTGGACCTGCCGCCCGAACTGCGCAACCGGGTGACGCGGTTCGAAATCGCGGGCGTTCGGTCCGCCGGGACCGTCACGCTGACCGACGACGCCCTGCGCCGCCGCGAGGTCGCGCTGATCGCCGGGCGGGACGACCGCGAGGGCCTAGAGCTGCTGTCGCCGCTGCACTATTTGCAGCGCGCGCTGGAACCGACCGCCGACCTGATCGAAGGCGACATGCTGGACATCCTGCTGGCCAATCCCGACGTGCTGATCCTTGCCGACGTGGCGACCGTAAGCGAAGGCGAACAAGAGCCGCTGCTGGACTGGGTCGAAAACGGCGGGCTGTTGCTGCGTTTTGCCGGACCGCGCCTTGCCGGGTCCGACGTCAGCCGCGGCACCGAGGATCCGCTGATGCCGGTGCGCCTGCGCGCGGGCGGCCGCAGCATCGGCGGCGCCATGAGTTGGGGCGAGCCGAAGACGCTGCGCCCGTTCGCCGACACGTCGCCATTCTATGGCCTTGCCATCCCGGAAGACGTCAACGTGTCCAGCCAGGTGATGGCGCAGCCAGACCCCGAACTGTCGTCGCGGGTGATCGCCTCGTTGGCCGACGGCACGCCGCTGGTCACCCGCAAGCGGGTGGGGCAGGGGCAGGTCGTCCTGTTCCACGTCACCGCGAATGCCGAGTGGTCGACACTTCCGCTGTCGGGTCTGTTCGTGCAGATGCTGGAACGGCTTGCGGTCTCGACCCGGCCTGCGCAGCCCTCGGAAGAGGATCTGGCCGGAACGGTTTGGGCGCCCGATGCGGTGCTAGACGGGTTCGGCACGGTGCAGGACGCGGGCACGCTGCCCGGCGTTCCGGGCGAACGGATCGCGGCGGGCATCCCGGCGGCCGACATGCCGCCCGGCCTGTACACCGGCGACGACCGGCGGATCGCGGTCAACGTCGTGTCCGCCGATGCCGAGATCGCACCGACCGCATGGCCGTCGCGCATCGCCGTGACCGGGCTGGACCTGCTGGACGAGGTGCTGCTGAAGGGCTGGCTTCTGGCGCTTGCGCTGGCGCTGTTGTGCGTCGACATCCTTGCCTCGCTGTGGATCGGCGGGCGGCTGAGCCGCGCGTCGCGCGGGGTGGCGGCTGCGCTGGCGGCGCTGATGCTGACGCTGCCGCCGCAGGGGGCCGAGGCGCAGGGAATGCCCGATGACGAACTGGCGCTGGCGGCGACCTCGGAGGTCGTGCTGGGCCACGTCATCACCGGCAACGCGCAGGTGGACGAGGTGTCCGAGGCCGGTCTGCGCGGGATCGGCGATGCCCTGTGGGCCCGCACGTCCATCGAACCGGCGGACCCCATCGGCGTGAACCTTGAGACGGACGAACTGGCGTTCTTCCCGTTCCTGTACTGGCCCGTGACCGAGGATCAGCCGATCCCGTCCGACGAGGCCTATGCCAAGCTGAACCGCTATCTGCGGCACGGCGGGATGATCCTGTTCGACACGCGCGACGCGGATATCGCGGGCTTCGGAGCCTCCAGCACAAACGGGCGCAAGTTGCAGCGGCTGGCCGCGCCGCTGGACGTGCCGCCGCTGGAACCCATCCCGCAGGATCACGTCCTGACGCGGACCTTCTACCTGCTGCAGGACTTCCCGGGCCGCTATATGGGCCGCGACGTCTGGGTCGAGGCCGCCGCCCCGGATGCAGAGCTTGTCGAGGGAATGCCGTTCCGCAACCTGAACGACAACGTGACCCCCATCGTCATCGGCGGCAACGACTGGGCCGCCGCGTGGGCGGTGGACGAGAACGGCGGGCGGATGTTCCCCATCGGAAATGGATTTTCCGGCGAACGGCAGCGCGAGCTGGCGCTTCGGTTCGGGGTGAACCTGATCATGCACGTTCTGACCGGGAACTACAAAAGCGACCAGGTACACGTTCCGGCCCTGCTGGACCGCCTGGGGCAATGAGGCCGGGGCGCGGCCGGGGGCGCTGCCCCCGGACCCCCGGGATACTTGAAGACCAAAGAAGGGCATCTCTTTGACCGGCTCGATCATCTTCGACCCTCTTCTGGACTGGCCGCTTGTGTGGGCGGCGCTGGCCGTGGCGATCCTGTTCGTCGCCGCCGCCGTGTGGCGCGGGCTGTCGGGCTGGTGGCTGCGCGGCCTGGCCGCCGCCGTGCTTGTGGTGGCGTTGTTGAACCCGTCCTTGCAGCAAGAGCAGCGCGCGCCGCTGTCGGACATCGTGATCCTTGTGGTCGACGAAAGCGCCAGCCAGCGCATTGCCAGCCGCCCCGACCAGACCGCCGAAGCGATCGCGCGGGTCGAAGCCGAGGTGGCCGGGCTGGAGAACACCGAGTTGCGGATCGTACCGCTGGGCGACGGCGAGGGCGACGAGGGTACGTTGTTGATGACCGCGCTGGCCGAGGCGATGGCCGAAGAGCCGCGCGCGCGGCTGGCGGGGGCGATCCTGCTGACGGACGGCCAGTTGCACGACGTGGACCGCGCGCCCGATCTTCCGGCGCCGCTTCATGTGCTGCTGACCGGCGAGGAGGACGACTGGGATCGCCGGCTGATGGTGACGAACGCCCCGAGTTTCGCCATCCTCGGCGAGCCGGTGACGCTGACGCTGCGGGTCGAGGACCAAGGCGCCGTGCCGGACACCGAAGGCGGCCTTGCCCCGCTGGAGATCGCCATCGACGGAGGAGAGCCGCAGCGGTTCGACGTGCCGGTGGGCGAGGATCTTGAGCTGCCGATCACCCTGCCGCACGGCGGGATGAACGTGATCCAGTTCACCGTGCCCGAGGCCGAGGGCGAACTGACCGACCGCAACAACGCCGCCGTGGTGCAGATCAACGGCGTGCGGGACCGGCTGCGGGTGCTGCTGGTGTCTGGCGAGCCGCATCCCGGTGAACGGACGTGGCGCAACCTGCTGAAGTCGGATTCCTCGGTGGATCTGGTTCACTTCACCATTCTGCGCCCGCCCGAGAAGCAAGACGGTGTGCCGGTCAACGAACTGTCGCTGATCGCCTTCCCCACGCGCGAGCTGTTCATCGACAAGATCGACGAGTTCGACCTGATCATTTTCGACCGCTACAAGCGGCGCGGCATCCTGCCGTCGCTGTATCTGGATAACGTCCGGCAATACGTCGAGGACGGCGGCGCGGTGCTTGTGGCGGCGGGGCCGGACTTTGCCACTGCGAATTCGCTGTACCGGTCGCCGCTGGCCGAGATCTTGCCGGCCGCTCCGACCAGCCTTGTCCTGGAGGAAGGTTATCGGCCCGAGATCACCGATCTGGGCGAGCGGCATCCGGTGACCGCCGGGCTAGAGGCGTTTTCGCCGGTCGAGATGGTTGATGCCACGGGCGACGAAGACGAGGACGGACCGCGCTGGGGCCGCTGGTTCCGGCTGGTCGAGCTTGAGGAAACGTCCGGCAACACGGTGATGAGCGCGATGGACGGGCGTCCGCTGCTGGTGCTGGACCGGGTGGGCGAGGGGCGCATCGCCTTGCTTGGGTCGGATCACGCGTGGCTGTGGAACCGCGGGTTCGAGGGCGGTGGCCCGCAGCTAGAGCTGCTGCGGCGGCTGGCGCACTGGATGATGAAAGAGCCCGAGCTTGAGGAAGAGGCGCTAAGCGCCACCGCCGAGGGCCAGACCATGACCATCGTGCGCCGCACGCTGGAGGACGGCGTCGGCGAGGTCGAGCTGACCGCGCCGGACGGCACCGTGATGATGGTGCCGCTGGAAGAGGTGCGCCCGGGCCGGTGGGAGGCCACCGTGGAGGGCCCCGAGATCGGGTTGTACCGTCTGCGCGAAGGGGACGAGGACGCGGTCATCGCGCTTGGCCCGGCGGCCCCGCGCGAGTTCGAGGCGACGATCGCCAGTGGCGACCTGCTGGAGCCCGAAGTCGATCAGACCCGTGGCGGGATCGTGCGGATCGAGGATGGCGTGCCGGACTTGCGGTCTGTGCGCGCCGGGCGCCCCGCGGCGGGGCGCGGCTGGCTGGGGATCACCCCGCGAGAGGCCTATCTGACGGCGGACGTGCGCCTGACCCCGCTGGTGTCGGGGTGGCTTTTCCTGATGCTGGCGGGCCTGCTGATGGTCGGCGCATGGATGCGCGAAGGGCGCAACTGACCACGGCTTTCGCCGGTGACAGGTTACCTTTGTATTTCGATAGACGCGGGCCGCCTAGGTGGCCCGCATGATGCGTATACTTGCGGCTTTTCCGTATGGACCGCCGTGATCTGAAGGCGTCAGTGCGGTGCTTGCGGTGACATTCTGATGTCGCAGGGTCATTAAATATATTGACAGAAGATTAATTCGTTAATCTGCGCGGCATAAATATCCGCAATCGGCGATCTATCACCTAGATAATCATTGAGTTTGAAACTAATTGATTCGTCTTCCGTATATCTTAATGAAAAATAAATCACGTCGGTTTGTTGATTGATTGTCGACAAAAATCCAAAGCATAGCGTTTTGGTATTCGCCTATTGCGTGTTTGGGCGGATACCCTGCGATTTTCCCGTGCATTTCCCGAAATTCATGGCCGATCCGGGGTCAGGCACGTTTTAATCCCATTAAGGCGAACAGCCGGCGACAGCGGCTTAGTTGGTTATGCAGAACCCGAAGTCCTTAGATGGGGGAGCGCGGTAAATGGTTACGATAAACGTCGATCTGGGATCCTCGGACCGGAAAATCGATCGTGGATGTGCGTCTGACGGCGATGTCGTCGTCATAAACTCTCTTGGGTCGCACACGCTTACCGTCGACGCGGTCCATGTCGAGATCCGCGCCATTTCGGGGGCGAAACCCGGCGCCCACCCCACCTTTGCAGCGACGCAAGGTGCCTGCCTTTCGATGGATCATGGCCTGCTGGATGGCGGGGTGTTGTCGGGCGTCACCTATGCCTTGTCGGGCGGCGCGAACATCGCGCTGGACGGCGGCTTGGTCGATGTGGACCGCCCGCTTTTGCGGCATGCGATGGTCTCTTTCGCGGGCGACGAGGATGCGAACTTCAGCTACGACCCTGCGACCGGACCCGGTCTGCCGCCGATGGTGTTCGAGGCCTTCGGCCTGCCGTCCGCGCATCAGGTGGTGTTCGTCGGGCGCTGCGACCTGCAGTTCGCCTATGACCCGTCCAACTGCATCGGTGTCCTGCGGTCGGCCCCGCCGGTGGGACAGGCCGTGCAGTGCCGGATCGAGGACATGCCACAGGCCGAGGCCGACATGATCGCGGCGGACATCGCCGACCTGCAGCTAGAGGTCGCGGCAGAGCCCCAGCCCGTCGACCCGACGTTCGGAATGCCTGCCTGCCTTGCAGTCGGAACGCGCGTTCTGACGCCCACGGGCGACCGTGCGGTCGAGACGCTGAAAGCCGGTGACCCGGTCGTCACGATGGATCGCGGCGTCCAGCCGCTGCGCTGGGTCGGCCTGCGCCGGTGCGCCGTGTCGGACCCGAAAACTCGGCCCATTCGCATTAACGCTGGCGCACTTGGCGACGGCGCCCCGGTGCGGTCCTTGATCGTGTCACCCGGGCACCGCGTCATGCTGTCCTCTGGCATCGCCCGCAGCATGTTCGGCACCGAAGAGATGCTGATCCCCGCGTGGCGCCTGCTGGAGCTTCCCGGCATCGAGATCGCCCACGACGTGGCAGAAGTGCAGTATGTCCACCTTGTGTTCGACCGCCACGAACTGATTTTCGCCCAGCATGCTCCTGTCGAGAGTGTGCCCGCCACCGCATGTATCACTGGCGACATGTCGCCCGAGCAGGTGGCAGAGCTGATGGACGTCTTTCCAGAGATGTTCGAACTGGCTGCGTCGGCCCCCAGCACGGCACGGCCCGTGCCCGAAGGGCTTCGGCAAGAGCGGCTGGTCCAGCGGCACCGGGCGTATGGAAAGATGCCCCTGGCATCCTAGAGAAAGGCCCCCGCAAAAGAGGCCTTTACCAAGGGCGCCATCCCCATGGCGTCTGCTTCGAAACGGTCATCCCCATGGCCGTAAGACCCACCCCTCGGACCTGGGCCGCTTATTTCAGCGGTCCAGGTCCAACCGGTAGGGATCGTTCGCCCAGCCATCGACCGAACACCGCGGCCGGATCAGGACGTGGTCGATCCCGTCCGGGATCTCGACACCGGACAGCGACCGGGTGAACGGTTGTTCATCGACATGCGGATGCAGAAGCTCGCGAAACCCAAGCCGCGTGCCGTCGGGGGTAAGAACCTCCCACCCGTCAGCGTAATGGTCCCACCCGGTGTCCGGATGCGACAGCGTCACCGAGACGGTCCAAGTCCCGCCCGCATCCCTTAGCGTCGCGTTTTCGACGAGGGGGGTATCGGCCAGGACCGGGGTTCCAGTCACCAGCAAAAGCGGTAGAAAAAGCCGTCTCATTCTGGGGACTTCTGCATCAGGACAAGGCGGGATTGCGAGGCGAATTCGCGGCGCAGAAGCATCGCCACCGTCAGAACCGTCGCGCCGATCAGCGCCTCGGGGCCCAGCAGCCACGCGGCGGCGGCAAGGGCGAAATAGACCGCGCGCAGGCCGCGGTTGAAGCTGCGGGCCGCCGAGTTGGCGATATGCGCGGCCTGATCGGCGCGGTGGTAGGCGGCTTTGCCTTCGTCGTTCGGGGCGGCGCCCATGACGATCAGGCAATAGCCGAACAGCCGATACGACCAGATGAACTTGAACAGCGCGTTCGCAAGGAACAGCAGGATCAGCAGGATCTTCGCGTCCCAGATGATGTCGGGCGCATCTTCCAGCGACAGGTCTTCCGCGATGCCCAGAAGCTGTTCGCGGTTGCCGATCAGCGCCATGCCACCCCCGATGGCGATCAGGCAGGTCGAGGCGAAAAAGCTGGCGCCTTGCCGCAGGTTGCCCATGACCATTGAATCGAACACGCGGGGTGCGCGGGTGATGTAGTTTTGCAGCCAGATCTCGCGGTAGCGTTCCATCAGGATCGCGGTCGACGGACGGCTGGCGGGCGGTTTCTCGATCGCCCAAGCACATCCGTACCACGTCAGCAGGATCAAAAGGACGGCGGTGGCGTCGAGCAGATTGAAGAATTGGAGGCGGTCGATGAGTGTCATCCCGCGAACTTATCCTGTGGCCGTGTCCCTTGCCATAGTTGCCGCATGGGGAGTATCCCGGATACCGTCCCAGGGGAGGGTTTCGTCATGGAGATGCCACAGCCGCGCGCCGACATTCTTGCGAAGAAATCCCGCGTGGTGGACCGCCTGCTGGCGGTGCTGCCGGAAGACGCGGTGATCTTCGAAGAGCACGAGGTGCGCGCCTATGAATGCGACGCGCTGACCGCCTATCGGTGCCCGCCCCTTGCGGCCGTGCTGCCATCGTCGACGGCCGAGGTCTCGGCGGTGCTGAAGGTCTGCCACGAGGAGGACGTGCCGGTCGTGCCGCGCGGGTCGGGGACGTCGCTGGCCGGGGGCGCGCTGCCGACGGCGGACAGCGTGATCCTTGGCGTGGCACGCCTGAGCGAGGTGCTGGAGACCGACCTCGACAACCGGTTCATCCGGGTCCAGACCGGACGTACGAACCTTAGCGTGTCCGGTGCCGTGGCCGAGGATGATTTCTTCTACGCGCCCGATCCGTCGTCGCAGCTGGCCTGCGCCATCGCGGGCAACATCGCGATGAACTCGGGCGGGGCGCATTGCCTGAAATACGGGGTGACGACGAACAACCTGCTGGGCGTGACGGCGGTGCTGATGGACGGCACCGTGGTCGAGATCGGCGGCGGGCATCTGGACGCGGGCGGCTTGGACCTGCTGGGCGTGATCTGCGGGTCCGAAGGGCAGCTTGCCGTGGTGACCGAGGCGACGCTGCGCATCCTGCGCAAGCCCGAGGGCGCGCGTCCGGTGCTGCTGGGCTATGACAGTTCGGAAGTGGCGGGACAGGTCGTCAGCGACATCATCAAGGCGGGCATCCTGCCGGTCGCGATCGAATTCATGGACCGCCCTTGCATCCGCGCGACCGAGGATTTCGCCCACGCCGGCTATCCCGACTGCGAGGCGCTGCTGATCGTCGAGGTCGAAGGCTCTGACGCCGAGATCGACGACCAGTTGGGCGTCATCCTGCAAATCGCCCGCGCCTATGACCCGGTCGCGATCCGCGAAAGCCAGTCCGCCGAGGAAAGCGCCCGCATCTGGCTGGGCCGAAAGTCGGCCTTTGGCGCGATGGGGCAGATCAACGATTACATGTGCCTCGACGGGACCATCCCCGTCGACAAGCTGTCGCAGGTTTTGCACCGCATCGGGGAAATGTCGGCAGGCTACGGGCTGGAGGTCGCCAACGTGTTCCATGCGGGCGACGGCAACATGCACCCGCTGATCCTGTTCAACGCCAACCAGCCGGGGCAGCTGGAAAAGTGCGAGGCGCTGGGCGCCGATATCCTGCGCCTGTGCGTCGAGGTCGGCGGCTGTCTGACCGGGGAACACGGCGTGGGCATCGAAAAGCGCGACCTGATGGGGGTGCAATATGCCCCCGACGATCTGGAAGCGCAGATGCGGGTGAAGGACGTGTTCGATCCCGGCTGGCTTCTGAACCCCGCGAAGGTGTTCCCGCTGAAGGTCAGCGCGGCACGGCGGGCGGCCTGACGGCGCGGGTCTTCGGCTAGGACATTGCCCAGCCCCCGGGGCTGTGGCACATCGAACCATCACGCATATCCCGGAGGAGGGGACAGGCATGTTGCAGCCCGCGACCGAAGCGGATCTGGCAGAGGCGGTGAAAACCGCCACCGGCCCCCTGCGCGTGGTTGGCGGCGGCACCCGAGACATCGGCCGGCCCGTGGTGGGAACGGCGCTGTCGGTGACGGGACTGCACGGAATCGATCTATACGAGCCGGGTGCGCTGACCGTCGTCGTGCGGGCGGGAACGCCGCTGGACGACCTTGAACGCGCGCTCGCCGCCGAGAACCAGCGCCTGCCGTTCGAACCGATGGACCATCGTCCGTTGCTGGGCACCACGGGCACGCCGACGATCGGGGGCGTGGTCGCCGCCAACGTGTCCGGCCCGCGCCGGGTTCAGGGCGGCGCCTGCCGCGATTTCCTGCTTGGTGTCCGGTTCGTCGACGGCACCGGCACCGTCGTGAAGAACGGCGGTCGCGTGATGAAGAACGTCACGGGCTACGACCTTGTGAAGCTGATGGCGGGAAGTTGGGGCACCCTGGGCGTGCTGACAGAGCTGTCGTTCAAGGTGCTCGCCCGCCCCGAAACCGAAACGACCTTGGTGGCCGAGGGGCTGACCGCAGAGCAGGGCGTGGCGGCGCTGAGCCGGGCGCTGGGTTCGCCTTTCGACGTCAGCGGCGCGGCGCATGTCGGTGGCGGTCAGACACTGGTGCGGGTCGAGGGGCTGGACGGCTCGGTCCGGTATCGTGCCGGTCGGCTGGCCGAGCTTTTGCCGGGGTTCGAGACGGTCAGCGGCGACCAAAGCGCCGCCCTGTGGCGCGATGTGCGGGACGTGAACGTCTTCGCGGGGCGCGAGGGCGCGGTGTGGCGTGTCTCGGTCAAGCCGACGGACGGGCCGGTCCTTTCGGCTGCGCTGACGTCTGCGGGTGTGCCGCACGAGGCGCTGTTCGACTGGGGCGGCGGGCTTGTGTGGCTGCTGATGCCGTCGGTGTCGGCGGACACGGTGCGGCGCGAGGTGGCGGCGCTGGGCGGCCACGCGACGCTGGTGCGCGCCACGCAGGCGGACCGCGCGGCGGTGCCGGTGTTCCAGCCCGAGCCCGCCCCATTGGCGGCGATCACCACGGGGCTGCGGCAGCGGTTCGACCCGCGCGGCCTGCTGAACCCCGGCTTGATGGGATGAGCGCGGCAGCGGCCCCGCCACGGGACCGGACGTGACATTGGCCCCGGCGGCTGGCCGGGATGCGGAGTGCGAAGATGCAGACGACGTTTAGCGAAGACCAACTGAAGGATCCGGGCACGGCCCGCGCGAACGAGATCCTGCGCGCCTGCGTCCATTGCGGGTTCTGCACCGCGACCTGTCCGACCTATCAGGTGCTTGGCGACGAACTCGACAGCCCGCGCGGGCGGATCTACCTGATCAAGGACATGCTGGAAAGCGGCCGCCCCGCCGACGAGAAGACCGTCAAGCATATCGACCGCTGCCTGTCCTGCCTTGCCTGCATGACGACTTGTCCCTCGGGCGTGCATTACATGCACCTTGTGGATCACGCCCGCGCGCATATCGAGAAGACCTATCGCCGTCCGTGGCGCGACCGTGCGCTGCGCTGGGTGCTTAGCCGCGTGCTGCCTTATCCCGGACGATTCCGGCTGGCGCTGCTGGGGGCCAAGATCGGGCGGCCGTTCCGCCGCTTGCTGCCCGACCCGCGCCTGCGCGCGATGCTAGACATGGCGCCGAAGCAGGTCCCGCCCGTCAGCCGCAACGACGACCCGCAAAGTTTTCCGGCCCGGTCCGAGCGCACGCTGCGCGTGGCGCTGATGACCGGCTGCGCGCAGAAGGCGCTGAACACCGACATCAACGACGCGACCATCCGCCTGCTGACGCGATTGGGCTGCGAGGTCGTCGTGGCCAAGGGCATGGGCTGTTGCGGCGCGCTGGTGCACCACATGGGCCTCGAGGATGAAAGCCACGCGGCGGCAGCGGCCAACATCGGCGCATGGATGGCCGAGGATCGCGGCGCGGGGCTGGACGCCATCGTCATCAACACCTCGGGCTGCGGCACGACGGTGAAAGACTATGGCCACATGTTCCGCAACGATCCGGGGATGGCCGCCGACGCGGCGCGGGTGTCCGAGCTTGCGACCGACATCACCGAGCTTCTGGTGCGCATCGGGATTCCCGAGGGCGCGCCGAAGGACCTGCGCGTCGCCTATCACGCCGCCTGTTCCCTGCAACATGGCCAGAAAGTGACGACCGCGCCAAAGGATCTGCTGCGGAAGGCCGGATTCGAGGTCGTCGAACCCGCCGATCCGCACCTGTGCTGCGGCAGCGCGGGCACCTACAACCTGATGCAGCCCGAGATTTCCGGCAAGCTGAAGGCCCGCAAAATAAGGACGCTCGAGGCGAAGAAACCGAATCTCATCGCCGCCGGGAACATCGGCTGCATGATGCAGATCGGATCGGGCACCGATGTGCCGGTCGCCCACACCGTCGAACTTCTCGACTGGGCAACAGGTGGCCCGAAACCGCCATCATTGTTCACCACATCGACCTAATCGAGTCCGAAAACGGCCCTTAGCGGCGCTTACCCCTTAGCTTAACGAGCAAGGGGAAGCCCAATGAAACGCGGACTTATCTTTCTGATCCTGCTGGCCATCTGGGGTCACGACCTGAAGGCCGGGACCGAGTCGGAACTGCGCACTTTGCTGACCGGTGACGACAGCCGCGGCTGGAGCGGCGTTGGCCGTCTGAACTTTGCCGACGGCAGCTTCTGCACCGGCGCGCTGATCGCCCCCGATCTGGTGCTGACCGCCGCGCACTGCATGTACGATGGCGCCACCGGCCACCGCATCCCCGATGCCAACGTTGAATTTCTGGCCGACTGGCGCGGCGGTCGCGCCTCGGCCTATCGCGGTGTCAGCCGGTCTTTCGTGCACCCGTCGTTCAACCCCTCGGGCGAGGACTTCGTGGCCCGCGTGGCGCATGACCTTGCGCTGCTGGAACTGGACCAGCCGATCCGCAACACCACCGTCACGCCGTTCGACACCAACACGTCGCCCCACGCGGGCGAAGAGGTCGGCATCGTCAGCTACGCCTACGACCGCGCCGACAGCCCGTCGCTGCAAGAAGTCTGCAACGTGCTGGGCGAACAGGGTGCCTCGCTGATCCTGAGCTGCGACATCGACTTCGGCTCGTCGGGGTCGCCGGTCTTCGTGCTGCGCAACGGCGTGCCGCAGATCGTGTCGGTCGTGTCGTCCAAGGCCGAGATGAGCGGCCAGAAGGTCGCGCTGGGCATGAACCTGCAGGCGCCGCTGTCCGAGCTGATGGCGATGCGCGGTGCTGGCGACGGCGTGTTCGGCAATGCCGAGCCGGTCGTCCGCCGCCTGACCATGACCGAAACCCGCAACGACACGGGGGCAAAGTTCATCCGGCCATGATCTTGTTTCGACAGATTGCGATCGCCTTGGCGCTGGTTCTTTGCGGAACCGGCGCTTTCGCGCAGAACAGCGGCCTGATCCGCCTGACCGAACGCGACGACCTGTTCGGCTACGAAGCGGTGGGAAAGCTGCAACTGGACGACGGCTATTGCACCGGCGTTCTGATCGCACCGGACCTTGTCCTGACAGCGGCCCACTGCGTGATGGAACGCGATGGCACCCGCCGGACCGGTATGGTGTTCCGCGCGGGTCTGCGCGACGGTGTCGCCGTGGCCGAAGTGGCTGCCGAAAGTTCGGTTGTGCCGCCGGAATACGATCCGGGCGACCTGACCGCCCGCCGCATCGTCTATGACGCCGCTCTGGTGAAGCTTGAGACCGCGATCCCGGCGGCCTTCGCGGCGCCCTTCCTTGTCGACACGCCGTCCGGCCCCCGGGGAGAGGTCAGCGTCGTGTCCTACGCGCGGGGCCGTGACGACGCGCTGTCTCGGCAGGCGACCTGCCGGTTGCTGGGGCGGCAGACGGGGCTGATGGCTTTTGACTGCGACGTGACCTTCGGCGCCTCTGGCGCGCCGGTGTTCGAGAGGGTCGGGAACCGGGGGCGCATCGTGTCGCTGATTTCGTCCGGTATGCGGCTGAACGGCGAGACGGTCGCCTACGGGATGGACCTGCCGGTGCTGGTCGCACAGCTGAAACGGCAGCTTGCCAGCGGCGAGGGCGTCTGGCCAAAGCCGGGCTTTACATCGCGGCGCATCACGGTTGGCACGGACTCGGGCGGCGGGGCAAAGTTCGTCCGGCCCTAGACCGTCCGCGCGGGCATGATCTGACTTGCCGCGCGAAAAAATCTTCAACTGTCTATATATTTCAGGTGTTTGGGCGCCTGTCTGCGACCCTTGAAATGGCATTCTGCCCTAACCACATGTCTAGTGCCGGACGCCCAAAAGGGGCCGGCAGACAGGTCCGTCCCGTCGGGAGGACCACCCACATACAGTTATCGCTCAATGGAGGATGACCCATGCGTAACTTTGATCTTGCACCGCTTTACCGTGCAACCGTCGGCTTTGACCGCATCGCCGACCTTATGGACCGTGTCGTGGCCAGTGACGTGGCCCAACAGCCCGGCTACCCGCCCTACAACATCGAAAAGACCGCTGACGATGCCTATCGCATCTCGCTTGCCGTGGCGGGCTTCACCGACGCCGAACTGTCGGTCGAGGTCCGCGAAAACGCGCTGATCGTTGCTGCCAAGAAAGCGGACGAAGCGACCGACCGCACCTATCTGCATCGCGGCATCGCGACCCGTGCGTTCGAGCGCAAGTTCCAGCTGGCCGACCATATCCGCGTGAACGGCGCCGTGCATGAGAACGGCATGCTGCATATCGACCTTGTGCGCGAAGTGCCCGAGGCGCTGAAGCCGCGTCGCATCGCGATTGCGTCGTCCGCAGCCGTCGACGGCAAAGCGGTCGAGACTGAAGAGGTCTCGGTCAACTAAGCCGACACCAAGCTTTCGTGTGGAGAGGGGCGTGCCTTTCGGGGCGCGTCCCTTTTTCATTGGACCGCTGGCGACTAGTGCGTCTGAAGCTGCGCGGCGATGGCGTGGACATCGACGGTCGACCAGCCGCGCGTGATGCGGCCATCGTCGTAGTTGTAGAAGCCATTGGCGCTGAACAGCACCCGGCGCCCGTTGACCGGCAGGCCGTAGATCTTGCCGCAGGGCGTGCAGTTGAAGCACAACCGCACCGCGACCATCGGCGGCTCGACCACCATGAAATCGATTTCGTATTTCAAGTCGGGAACGTGTTCTAGGCGTTCGATGAACTTCGCTTGCATCTCGGCCATACTAAGAAGGCGCCCGTTGTACAGGACACTTTCGTGAAGGTGCTGACCAAGCGAGGTCCAGTCCTTCGCGTTGACGCACGCGATAAAGTCGCGAAAACGCCTGGCTAGGTCTTTCTGGGCCATTGTATTGTTCATTTATCCTGAGAAATTTGCAGCCGACGCCAATGATTTACACGTTAGACTGCAAGCCATCCTGTTTCTAGGGTCGTGGCCCAGTCTTCGCGGTTTTCAGCGCGCGCGGTGGCGGCCATGCGCGCCGGGTCGTAGGGAACGGCGTGCAGGGTGACCTGCCATTCGCCGTTCTTGTCCCGTGTAAGCTCTGCATAGCTTGCGTCGGGTGTCCCGGTTTGCATGACGTGCGGGACAGGGGTGTCGTCGTCATAGGCGGGCAGACCGACGCTGCCCGGGTTTACGATCAGCGGGCCGCCCGGAAGGCGGACGATCCGGGGCAGGTGGGTATGCCCGCACAGGACAAGCGACACGTCGATGTCCCCGGCAAGGGTGCGGATCCCGTCCAGCGGGCGCGGGCCCGTGGTGCCGTCGGCGCGGACCTCGTCCAGCCAATAGGTCTGGTCGTCGTGCGGCGTGGCGTGGCACAGCAGAATGTCGTCGCCCAACCGCGCGGTGGGGGGCAGCGTGCCAAGCCAGTCAAGGTGCCGAGGCTGAAGTTGCCGGTAGGCCACGGCGTCCGAGACGTGCATCTGTTCCGGCGACTGGTCCAGCAGATACCTGTCGTGGTTGCCGCGCACCGACAGCATCGGCCGCGCCAGCAGGATCTCGGCGGTTTCCGCCGCCGCCAGCGGGCCGCTGAAATGGTCGCCAAGGTTCACCACCGTCCCGATCCCGCGCCGGTCGATATCGGCCAGCACCGCCGACAAGGCGTCGGCGTTGCCGTGGATATCGGCGATGGCTGCAAAGCGGGTGGGTACAGGATCAAGCATGGCCGCCGATCTAAGCGCGGCGGCCCGATCCATTCAACTGGTGGAATACCTGACCTTCAAATGATCGTGGCCCCCTTTCCGGGACAGCGGAAAGGGGGCCGGCGAGGGCCGGGGGAGAGACGGCGACAAAGGGGCCCTCGCGATCAAAGGCCTATTGCGAAAGGCTTTCTGCAAGCCGCATGAGGTTGATCGCCTCGCGGCGATAGCCGAAGGGGTCGTCGCCCTGCGCCGAGGCCGCCAGCGCGATCGCGTCGTCATAGTCCCAAGTTCCGACGTAACGTCCTTCGCGCAAAAGCTGGCCAAACCCGGCGATGGCGGCGGCCCAGTTGGCGTCTTGGCTGGCGCTGGCCATGCCTTCGGTCACCGGAACCTCGATCAGGGTCGAGGCGGCTTCGCCCGGATCCTTGTAGCGCACCCGCAGGAACGCCAGTTCGTCGTTGCCGTCCGTTGCGGTGTCGGCGGCGCTGTCGTTCGCATAGCGCAGCGGGTCGTTCAGGATGGCCGGAGAGCCGACCGGCGTGATCTCGTACAAAGCGGTGACCGCATGACCGGCCCCGACCTCGCCCGCGTCGACGCTGTCGTTGTTGAAGTCCTCGCGCCGCAGGGCGCGGGTCTCGTAGCCGATCAGCCGGTATTCCGCGATCTGGGCCGGGTTGAACTCGACCTGTATCTTCACATCGTCCGCGATGGGGAACAGCGCGCCGGTCAGCTGATCCACCAGCACCTTCTGTGCCTCGTTCAGCGTGTCGATATAGGCGGCGGTGCCGTTGCCGGTCTGGGCCAGCGCCTGCATCGTCGCGTCCTGCAGATTGCCCCGCCCGAAGCCCAGCACCGACAGGTAGGTGCCGCTGTCGCGCTTGTCGGCGATGTAGTCTTCCAGCGCGTCGGGGTCGCTGAGACCGACGTTGAAATCGCCATCGGTGGCCAGCAGCACGCGGCCGACCTCGTCGTCCCCGGTCATCGCCTCTGCCACGGCATAGGCCTGTTCCAGCCCGGCCTGCCCGGCAGTCGAGCCGCCGGCCTCTAGCCGGTCCAGCGCCGCGAGGATCGTGTCACGCTCCGAGGCGGGCGTCGCCTCTAGCGCCAGCCCGGCAGACCCGGCGTAGGTGACAATCGCGACTTCGTCCTCGGGGCGCAGTTCGCTCAGCATCAGGCGAAAGCTTTGCTTCAGCAGCGGCAGCTTGTCGGGGTCCTGCATCGAACCGGACGTGTCGATCAGAAAGACGAGGTTCAGCGGCGGCCGGTCTTCGAGCGCGGGAAGCTGACCCTGCAGGCCGACGGTCATCAGCCGGGTGTCCGGGTTCCACGGCGTGTCGGCCAGCGTCACCGTCGGGCGGAAGGCAGTGCCGTCGGGGCCCGGAGCCGCGTAGTCGTAGGTGAAGTAGTTCACCATCTCTTCGATCCGCACGGCATCCGCCGGGGGCAATTGGCCGTTCATCAGAAAGTCGCGGATCACGGCATAGCTGGCGGTGTCGACATCGACCGAGAAGGTCGAAACAGGGTCCTCGGCCACGACCTTGACCGGGTTGGAGTCGGCGTTGGCGAAGGTTTCGGTGTCCGGCATCTCGGGCGCCACCCGGTCCATCGGGGCCGGTGCGATCAGCCCGCCGACCGGGGCCATGTCGGGCGCGATGGACGGGGCGGGCATCGGTTCCGCGACGATCTCGGCGGGGGCGGCGAAGGTCTCTGCTTCGGCCTCTTCCTGAAAAGTCTCGGTCAGCGACCGCCCCGAGGCGGCCGTGTCATCGGCTTCGCGCCGGGTCTCGACAGCCGGGGCAGGGGCAACCTCGGGCTGGGCAAGGTCGCCAAGGTCGGGGCCATCCTGCAGCATCGGGATCAGGGCGACGAGGCCCACGGCGACAAGGGCGGTAGAGGCGGTCAGACCCGCGCGGGATGTCAAAGCGGTCAGCATGTTTCGAACTCCTGCAACAAGACCCGCCCATCGTGGACGGTCAGGAGTAGGACGCGCCGCGCCCGCCGATCCTTGGGCGCGGTCGAAAATTTCTTGCGCACGGGCAAGGTCGCGGGCTTTCCGATCCGCGTCGGGATCGGGGGTCGCGTCCTGAAAGGCGCGTTTCAGGTCGTCGAGCGGATCGGTCATGCACTCAGCTCCTCATCCCGCATCGCCTTCAGGCGCTTGCGGATTTCCGAGAGCCGCCAGCTGACGGTTCCCTCGGATATGCCGAGGGCCTCGGCGGCTTCGGCATGTGTCATCTCGTCCCCCATCGTCAGCGCGGCGGTGTCGCGCAGGTCTTCGGGCAGGGCGCGCATCGCGGTCTGCAGCCAGTCGAGCCCCTCGGCCGTTTCGGCGTCGGCGGCGCGGCGGGCGATTTCCCAGTCGCCCCAGCCGTCGGCGGCCTTCGCCCGCGTCGCCGCGCGGCGGCGGGCATCATGGGCGGCGTTCACCGCGACGCGATACAGCCACGTCGTGAACTTCGCCTCGGCGCGGTATCCCCGCAGCTTGGCCGGAAGCGCAAGGCAGATGTCCTGCGTGAGGTCCTCGGCCAGCGGGCGGCTGCCGGACAGGCGGAAACAGACGCGGAACAGGCTGTCGTAGTGCCGCGCGAGCAGCGCCGAGAACGCGTCCCGGTCGCCGCCCGCGGCGGCGTTGGCCAGCTCGGTGTCTGTCGTCTTCATGCGCATCACGTTTGGTGAGACGTGTGCCGCCGGTCAATCCTTGGCGGGCTTGGTTGGAAAATTTAGCCCAAAGGGGGCGCTGCCCCCCGTCGCCTGCGGCGACGTCCCCCGAGGTATTTGGAAAGAGAAGAAGCAGGCGGCGCGATTACCAGCGCCGCAGCGCGTCCTCGTCCGCATCCTTCGCGGCGACCCAGTCGGCGCCGGTCTGGGTGACCTCGCGCTTCCAGAAGGGGGCGCGGGACTTGAGGTAGTCCATCAGGAATTCCGCGGCCTCGAAGGCGGCGGCGCGGTGCCCGGCGGCGGTGGCGACCATCATGATCTGTTCGCCCGGGGCCAGCGTTCCGAAGCGGTGGATCACCAGCGTCGCTTTCAGGTCCCAGCGGGTGGTGGCCTGTTCCACGATCCCGGCGATCGCCTTCTCGGTCATGCCGGGGTAGTGCTCGATCTCCATGTGGCGCAGGCCGCCGTCGTCGCGCACGAGGCCGGTGAAGCTGACCTGTGCGCCGATGTCGGTCCGCCCGGACGCGAACCCGGCAAGTTCCGCGCCAAGGTCGAAGGGGTCGGACTGGACCCGGACGGTCATGTCAGCCCCCCGTCATCGGCGGGAAGAACGCGACCTCGCGCACGCCGTCCAGCGGGGCGTCGAAGTCGGACAGTTCCTGATCCAGCGCGACGCGCAGGGCGGAGATGTCGGCGAAGGCGGCCTCGTACCGGGCCTCGCGGGCCTTCAGTTCCTCGACAAGCGCGGCGACGGTGGTGGCCGAGGTGTCGATCCGTTCCTTCGGCAGGCCGATGCGTTCGCGCACCCATGCGAAATAGAGCACGTCGATCATTTCGGCGCCCCTTCGCGGAAGAAGGGCAGCGATTTGCGGAAGTAGTCCCAGCCGGTCAGCAGCGTCAGCACCGCGGCGATCCACAGCAGGACGACGCCGCCCCACCAGCTGTACCACGCGGCGGCGACGTTCCATTGCAGGCCCACTGCATCGGGGATCGCGCCGGACATGATGCCGTCGATGGTGGCCGCGTCCATCCCGACGGTGCGGGCGATCATGTGGTGTTCGAAGATGCCTTTGGCGAACAGCACCGCGATGGCGACCATCTGCGCCATCGTCTTCCACTTCGCCAGCTTGGTGACCTTCAGCGTCGACGCCTGCGCGCCGAGGAATTCCCGCAGGCCCGAAACGAAAACCTCGCGGAACAGGATCATCGTGGCGGGCAGCAGAATCCACGGGTCCATACCCGAAAAGCCGGTGATCACCAGAAGCGCGATGACGACCATCGCCTTGTCCGCGATCGGGTCCAGCATCGCGCCGAAGCGGCTTTCCTGTTTCCAGAGCCGGGCAAGGTAGCCGTCGAACCAGTCGGTGACCGCTGCGCTGATGAACAGCAGCATCGCGAACCAGTCCGCCCACGGGCGCACGAAGTAGAGGAACATGATCGCCACACCCGGCGCTGCCAGCAGCCGGAGTACGGTCAGGATATTGGGGATCGTCCAAGCCATGACGACTTACCTAGCTCCTTCCGGGGGGGCTGGAAAGGTGTCTGCGGTGTCGAGTGACGTGGAATTGTGGACGGGCCCGGTGTGGTGCCGGGACCGTTCGTCGCATCTGCGGGATTATTCCGCGTTCAGGCGGACGCCACTGGCTCGCGTTGCCGGTGAGACGTCCGCATTGCGGCACGCGGCCCCGGTTTACGATTTCTCGTGGAAGAAGTCGTAGATCGCCTCTGCCAGTTGGCCCGAGATGCCGTCGACCGCCTTCAGGTCCGACAGATTGGCGCGGCTGACGGCCTTGGCCGAGCCGAAATGCGCCAGAAGCGCGCGCTTGCGCGTTGCGCCGACGCCGGGCACTTCGTCCAGCGGGTTTGCCATCTGGGCCTTGGCGCGTTTCGCCCGGTGGGTGCCGATGGCGAAGCGGTGCGCCTCGTCCCGCAGGCGCTGGACGAAGTACAGCACCGGGTCGTTGTGGCGCAGGGCGAAGGGTCGGGTGCCGATGCGGTGGAATTCCTCTTTGCCCGCGTCGCGGTCGATCCCCTTGGCGACACCGACCATCGCGATGTCCTCGACCCCCATCTCGGTCATGATCGAGTGCACCGCCGACACCTGCCCGGCGCCGCCGTCGATCAGCAAAAGGTCCGGCCACATGCCGCGGTCGCGATCGGGGTCTTCTTTCAGCAGGCGCTTGAACCGGCGGGTCAGGACCTCTTTCATCATGCCGAAGTCATCGCCCGGGGTCAGGTCGTCGCCCTTGATGTTGAACTTGCGGTACTGGTTCTTCATCAGCCCCTCGGGCCCCGCGACGACCATCGCGCCGACCGCGTTGGTGCCCTGGATGTGCGAGTTGTCGTAGACCTCGATCCGCTGCGGCGGGCCATCCAGCCCGAAGCTTTCGGCGATGCCGTCCAGCAGCTTCGCCTGCGTCGCGGTTTCGGACATCTTGCGGGCAAGGCTTTCGCGCGCGTTGCGCAGGGCGCCGGCCACAAGCTCGGCCTTTTCGCCGCGCTGGGGCACGAGGATCTCGACCTTGTGGCCCGCCTTCTCGGCCAGCGCCTCGGACATCAGGTCGCTGTCCTCGATGTCATCCGACAGGATCAGCTGACGCGGCGGTTCCTTGTTGTCGTAGAACTGGCCGATGAAGGCCTGCAGGACCTCTGCCGCACTTTCGGTGCCGCCCAGCCGGGGGTAGTAATCGCGGTTGCCCCAGTTCTGGTTGGCGCGGATGAAGAACACCTGCACGCAGGCCTGCCCGCTTTCCATGTGCAGTGCGATCACGTCCGCCTCGGCCACGCCGCGCGGGTTGATGCCCTGACTGGACTGGACCTGCGTCAGCGCGCGGATTCGGTCGCGCAGGGCAGCGGCGCGCTCGAACTCCATATCGTCGGACGCCTTCTGCATCTCGGCGGCCAGTTCTGACTGCACTTTGGTGGACTTGCCCTGCAGGAAGCGTTCGGCGTCGGACACCAAGGCGGCATACCCCGCTTCGTCGATATGGCCGACGCAGGGGGCGCTGCACCGTTTGATCTGGTACAGCAGGCAGGGCCGCGTGCGGCTTTCGAACACCGAGTCCGTGCAGTTGCGCAGCAGGAAAACCTTCTGAAGCTGGTTCAGGGTCCGGTTCACGGCACCGGCGCTGGCGAAGGGGCCGTAGTAGGCGCCTTTTTCCTTCTTCGCGCCGCGATGCTTGGTGATCTGCGGAAAGGCATGGTCCTTCGTCACGAGGATGTTCGGGAAGGATTTGTCGTCGCGAAGCAGCACGTTGTAGCGCGGCTTGAGCTGCTTGATCAGGTTCTGTTCCAGCAGCAGCGCCTCGGTCTCGGTGCGCGTGGTGAGGAACATCATCGAGGCCGTCAGCTGGATCATCCGCCAGATGCGCGGGCTGTGGCCGGACCCGCGAGCATAGTTCGAAACCCGCGCCTTTAGGTTGCGCGCCTTGCCGACGTACAGGACTGCCCCCTTGGCATCCAGCATCCGGTAGACCCCCGGCGACGCGTCGAGAGTCTTCAGGTACGACTGGATGACAGAGGCGCCCGTGGGCTTGGTTTCCGGCTGGGTCTGGCTGGTCTGGTCGGTCATGGATCCAAGATCGTGATTCTGGGCGCTGGCTGCAATCTCCGCATGGCGAGAACAAGGGGAATTGTGTCCACGGAATCTGGGGATAAGTCTGAAGAGAACTCTGCGACAGCGCGATTTTTTCTTTGTTTTTATACGGTTTCCACGGTCTGCCTTATTTTTGGTCACTTTTGCAAGGCATTGTTATTATTGATAAAATTTATGAACGAATTGTAAATGGCCGTGATTTATTAAGAAAATGCTTCGATTTCATGACATTGGCCGGGGCAGTGCACAAGTTTCGCGGCGGGCGCCGCGACGGGGCACCCGCTGCTAGAGTTCGGTGTCGATGTCTGCGGTCTTCCAGGCAAGGTGCTGGCCGCCGTCGATGCAAAGCAGCTGACCCGTCACAGCGGGGGCGTTCAGGAAGTAGCGAAGCGCGCCGACGATGTCCTCGGGGTTCGAGCCGCGCTCTAGCACGGTGGTCTCGCGCTGCTTGCGGAAATGCTCTTCTGGTTGATTTGCGCCCTGAAGGGTGGGGCCCGGGCCGATGGCGTTCACCCGCACTTTCGGGGCCATCGCCATCGATGCAGTCTGGGTGAAGGCCCACAGACCCATCTTCGCGATGGTGTAGGACATGAAGTGCGGCGTCAGCTTGCGGACCCGCTGGTCGATCATGTTCACCACCAGCGCCTCGGCGCGGGGTTCGTCCATGCTGTCGGTCGAAGGGTCCGGCGCCTGAGCGAACAGCGCCTGCGTCAGCACGAAGGGCGCCCGCAGGTTGGATTCCATGTGGCGGTCCCAGCTGTCGCGGGTCGCGGACTTCAACGAGTCGTACTCGAAGATCGACGCGTTGTTCACCAGCAGGCTGATCGGCCCCAGCGCCTGTGCCGCGCGCGGCAGAAGCGCCTGCGCCGCGTCTTCATCGGTGAGGTCCGCCTGTAGCGCGACGGCGCGGCGGCCCATTGCCGTGATCTCGGCCACAAGTTCGTTCGCGGCGTCCTCGGACCCGGCATAGTGCACAGCCACGTCGAAGCCGTCTTCGGCAAGGGCCAGCGCCATCGCGCGGCCCAGACGTTTGGCGGCGCCGGTGACAAGGGCGTTTCGGATCTGCATGGCGGGCTCCGGTTCAGTTCATCACAAGGATCAGGACCAAGTACGCCACGTACAGCAGCGACAGGACGATACCAGCCATACGGCCCATGTCCTTGCGCCGGATCACAGTTGGCGCGAGCACCACGCTGGCGGCCAGCATGACCCACAGGTCGAGCCGCAGGAAAGACGCGTCGACCGGGATGTCGCCGAACAGCGAGGCGACGCCGAGGATGAACAGCAAGTTGAACAGGTTCGACCCAATGACGTTGCCCAGCGCGACGTCCGCCTGACGGCGCAGGGCGGCGGCGACTGTCGTGGCGAGTTCCGGCAGCGACGTCCCGATCGCGACAAGGGTCAGGCCGATGACGGTCTCGCTGACGCCCCACGCGGTCGCGATGTTGACCGCGCTGTCGACCAGCAGCTGCGCGCCCAACGGAAGCCCGACAAGGCCAAGGGCCAGGAACACGCCGATCTTCCAGCCCGCAAGGTTCGGGTCGGCGCCTTCGGGGGCTTCGTCGTCGTCTGCGGCCAGCTTCGCCTCGCGCCGGTCTTTCAGCGCCGAGTAAATCTGTTCGCCGATCACGGCGGCGAATACGGCCAGCAGAACAAGCCCGTCCAGCCATGTGATCGGGCCAAGGAACGCGAGGCCGATGAAGACCACGGTGGCGAGCATCATGGTCCAGTAGGATTTTTTGGTGTCGTGGCTGCCGGTGGCAAGGCCGGTCATCAGCGCGGGCACACCCAGTACCAGCAGAACGTTCGCGGTGTTCGATCCGACCACGTTGCCCAGCGCAAGGCCCGGTGCACCGTCAAGGATGGATCCGACCGAGATCACCAGTTCCGGCGCAGAGGTGCCGAACGCCACCACCGTCAGGCTGACGATCAGGGCGGGAATGCCAAGGCGCAGGGCAAGGTTGACCGCGCCCCGGACCAGCAGGTCCCCGGCAACCAGCAGAATGACAAGACCGGCAGCAGCTAACAGATAATCCAAGGGTTCCTATCCCTTACCGCAGTCGCACCGGCCCTTGCCGATGCGGTAGCGACCGCACCGGGGGCATTTCTTGTTCGCAAGGAACTTCTGGCCCGGAAACCGCAGGCGGCCGAACATCGCCAGTACGCCCATCGCGACAAGGAAAAGAACGACGACCTTGACGATCACAGGCCGAACCTCGCGTAGGCGTCGCGCTCTTCGATGGCGGCGATGGCGTCGTCGGCCAGCGTCATGCCGAACCGGGACAGCAGCCCGCGTTTCGGGCCGTAGGCCTGTAGCCGCACCTTGTCGCCGAAGATTTCCTTCATCTTCGGCACGACGTGGCCGATGCCGTCGGCAAGCCCGACCTCGACCGCCTTGCGCCCGATCCAGATGTTGCCGGTGAACAGGTCGGGGTGGTCGCCCAGCCGCGCGCCGCGCCGGTCCTTCACATAGTCGATGAAGGTCTCGTGAATCTCTTCCTGCCAGCCCTTCAGCCGTTCGACGTCATCCGGGTTCTCGGGCCGGAACGGATCAAGCATCGACTTGGACCGCCCCGAGGTATGCACGCGCCGTTCGACACCGTGGCGGGCGATGAACTCGTGCAGGCCAAAGCTGGCCGAGATCACGCCGATCGAACCGACGACCGACGACGGGTCGATCCAGATCTCGTCCCCCGCGCAGGCCAGCCAGTACCCGCCAGAGGCGGCGACATCCTCGGTGAAGGCGTAGACCTTCACGGATTTCTCTTTCGCAAGCCGACGGATGCGGGCGGCGATCAGCGAGCTTTGCACCGGCGACCCGCCGGGAGAGTTGATCACCAGCGCCACCGCGTCCGGTTTCCCGCGCGAGAAGGCGCGTTCGATCGTCTGGGCGGTGCCCGCGTCGTTCAGCGCGCCGCGCCGGTTGCCCGAAGCGATCATGCCGTTCAGGCGGACGACGGCCACGGTGGGATGCGATTTTACGAAGGGAAGCCAGCGTTTCATGCCAAGGCATGTAGCTTCGGGGGGGCGACGCAACAAGGTCGCCTCCCCGGTTTATTAGGGCATTGTGGGGCTGTTGCCCGCTGGATGGGCGCCCTTGGCACGGATCAGGTCTTGATCCGCCAGCCAGTGCGGAAGATCCACCAGATCACGGTCAGGCACAGGCAGGTGAACCCAAGGATCGCCAGCAGCGACCAGCCAAGCGCCACGTCCGCGACCCCGAAGAACGACCAGCGAAAGCCCGAGACAAGGTAGACCACCGGGTTGAACAGGGTCACCGTCTGCCACGCCGGCGGCAGCATCGAGATCGAGTAGAAGGAGCCGCCAAGGAACACCAGCGGCGTGACCACCAGAAGCGGCACCAGCTGCAACTGTTCGAAGTTCTTCGCCCAGATGCCGATGATGAAGCCGAACAGCGCGAAGCTAAGACAGGTCAGCAGCAGGAAGGCGATCATCGCAAATGGATGCTCAATCCGCAGGTCCACAAAGAAATGCGCGGTGATCAGGATGATGACCCCGATCATCAGCGCCTTCGTGGCGGCCGCGCCGACGTATCCGATGACGATTTCGATGAAGTTCACCGGTGCTGACAGAACCTCGTAGATCGTGCCGACGAACTTCGGGAAGTAGATCCCGAAACTGCCGTTCGAGATCGATTGGGTGATCGCCGATAGCATGATCAGCCCCGGCACGATGAACGCGCCATAGCTGACGCCCTCGACCTCGTCGATGCGGCTGCCGATGGCGGTGCCGAAGACCACGAAGTACAGCGAGGTCGACAGCACCGGCGATACGACGGATTGCCAGATGGTGCGGAAGGTCCGCGTCATCTCGAACAGGTAGATGGCTCGGATCGCGTGCCAGTTCATGCCGCGTCCTCCTTGTGTACGAGGCCCACGAAGATTTCTTCCAGGCTGGACTGTCGGGTCGTCAGGTCCCGAAGGGTCAGACCGGCGGTTTTCAGGTCCGCGAACAGGCGGTTGATGCCGGTGCGTTCCGACTGGGCGTCGTAGGTGTAGATCAGTTCGTTCGGGGCGTCGCCGATTTCCAGCGACCAGTGGGACAGGCCCTCCGGGATCGTTTCGACCGGATCGGTCAGTTCAAGGATCATCTGCTTTTTGCCCATGCGCTTCATCAGCGCGCCGGTTTCTTCGACCAGCAGGATCTCGCCTTTGTTGATGACGCCGATGCGGTCGGCGATGGCTTCGGCCTCTTCGATGTAGTGGGTGGTCAGGATGATCGTGACGCCCTGCGATTGCAGGTCCCGCACGATGTCCCACATGTCCTTGCGCAGTTCGACGTCGACGCCTGCGGTCGGTTCGTCAAGGAACAGCACGCGCGGTTCATGCGCCAGCGCCTTTGCGATCAACACGCGCCGCTTCATGCCGCCCGACAGCGACCGGATCGGTTCGTTACGCTTGTCCCACAGGGACAGGCGGCGCAGCACCTCTTCGATCTTGCCGTCCTTCGCCGGAAGCCCGAACAGCCCCCGCGACAGGCGCACCGTATTCTGAACCCGCTCGAACGGTTCCAGCGCGATCTCTTGCGGGACCAGCCCGATCAGCCGCCGCGCGGCGCGAAAGTCGCGGATCACGTCGTGGCCGCCGACGGTGACAGAGCCGCCGGTCATGGTGGACAGGCCGCAGATGATCGAGATCAGCGTCGTCTTACCGGCGCCGTTCGGGCCAAGCAGGGCTAGGATCTCGCCCTCGGGGATGTCGAGTGACACGCCCTTCAAGGCATCGCCGCCGCCTTCGTAGGTCTTTCGGACGTCCTTGACGGACAACATTGTACTCATGGTCACCTCCTGGGGCGCCGCTTACATAGCGCCGGACCGTGACGGGACAACGAAAAAGTGGCGTCTGGCCGCGATTGCCCGCCCGCCCCGGTTGCGGCAGGATGACGTCACGGTCGCGCCGCAGTCGCGGGGCAGGACGGCGGACAGCCGCAGATGGGCCATCGTGTCCGGGCGGGCAGGAACAGGCGGAGATCGGGCGAATGGCCGAGGCAGGGCAGGGGCGCAAACGCGCGACACGGTACAATTTCATCGTGGGATTGCCGCGCTCGGGGTCGACCATGCTGGCCGCGCTGCTGAACCAGAACCCCCGGTTCCGCGCCTCGGGGACCAGCGCGGCGCAGATCATCTTCCAGATGCTGTACAACCAGTTCTCGGGCGACAGCGAGTTGTCGGCGCTGTTGGACGACGACCAGCGCCGCGCGGTCATGCACGGTGTGATCGACGCGGTCCATCACGACAGGGGCGACGCCGATGTCGTGTTCGACACCAACCGGCGCTGGCTGTTGCGGGCCGAGCAGTTGGTCGCGCTGTACCCGCTGTGCCGTTTCATCATCACCGTGCGCGATCCGGCGCGGGTTGTCAGTTCGCTCGAGCGCGCGCGGCGGTCGCTAACGTTTCGGCAGTCAAAGCTGTTCGACCCCGACACGACGCTGGCGCAGCGGGTGAACCGGCTGATGTCGGACGACGGCATCGTCGGGCAGTCGCTGAACCTTGTGCAGGACGCTCTGATGGGGCCGCTGTCGGAACGGATGATCGTGATCGACTACGACCGGCTTCTGGCGGCGCCGGCCGAGACGATGGACCTGCTGTACACATTCCTGCGCGAACCGACCTTTGCGCACGACTTTCAGGATTTCAGCTTCGACCTGCCGCGGCTGGATACCTTCCTGAACACGCCCGGCCTGCACAGCATACGCGGTCCGCTTCGACCCGCGACGACCGAGATGCTGCTGCCCGAGAAAATGGCCGAGCGGCTGAGCGAGCGCGCGGTCTGGACGGACGTACCCGGCACGCAGGCCGTGCGGCTGCTGGCAGGCTAGGCGGTCACAGCCCGGCCCAGCGGTTCGGTTTCTTCAGTTCCGGCACCTTCGCGGCGGCCATCGCCCATGCCAGCTTGAACCGGCGGCGCGACAGCGATGTGCCGATACGGGCGCGGGCGATCTCGCGGGTCAGAAGTTCTCCGGACTCGGCCATCGACAGGATCGTGCGGGCGCCGTCGATCAGTTCCTTGTCCTCGGTCAGGTCGTCCTTCACCTCTTCCGCCAGATAGCCGATGGACGACTGGAAGGTGTTGGTGGTGATCACCACCGGCAGGTTCAGGAACGGCCCGTAGCGCGCCACCAGCGTGTCCGTGTCCGGCAGGTCGCCGTGTTCGTCCAGCATGTCGCTGGACCCGACGGTCCCCACCTGAATGTTGACGTGTTCGTTCGACAGGCTGGTCGGGTCGGCCCACATCACGACGTCTTTCGACACCGACACGGCGGTGCCGTCCGGTGCGGTCACCGCCAGCTTGGCCGAGGCCTCGCACACGTCCCAGACGGTCACCGCAAGGATGCTGCGCAGGCTGCCCTGACCCTTGCCGATCTTGTTCTCGGCCTTCAGCGACTGCAGCCGCCGGAACACGTTGCCGGTGACCTCGCCCAGGGGGATCCAGCCTTCTTCGAAGAACATCGCCTACCTCGTCTGTCCGCTTTGCACCCTTTCTGCCGCGTCAGAACGGAGGGTCAAGCGAAAGCGGCCTCTAGCGCGATCTCGACCATGTCGCCGAACGACCGTTCGCGGTCCGAGGACGGCAGGTCCTCGCCCGTCAGCAGGTGATCCGAGATGGTCAGCACCGACAGGGCACGGCAGGCGTGGCGGGCCGCAAGGATGTACAGCTCGGCGGTCTCCATCTCGACGGCCAGCACGCCGTGGCGGGTCATCGCCTCGTTCAGGTCGGGACGTTCGTCGTAGAAGACATCCGACGAATAGATGTTGCCGACATGGGGCGACAGGCCGCGACCGCGCGCGGCCGCGACGGCGGATTCCAGCAGGTCGTAATCGGCGCAGGGGGCGAAGTTCAACTCGCGCAGGATGCCAGCCGAGGGGGTGGACAGGGTGGTCGAGGTCATCGCGACCACGATATCTCGCAGCGCCACGCTTTCCTGCATCGCCCCGGCGGACCCGATGCGGATCAGCGTCTTCGCCCCATAGTCGCGGATCAGCTCGTTGACGTAGATCGACAGCGACGGCATGCCCATCCCGGTGCCGTGGATCGTCACACGGTTGCCCTTCCATGTGCCGGTATAGCCCAGCATGCCCCGCACCTCGTTCACGCAGACAGGGTCGTCGAGGAAGGTCTTCGCCGCCCATTCCGCCCGGCGCGGATCGCCCGGAAGCAGGACCGTCTCGGCGATGTCGCCCGGTCTCGCGCCGATGTGAATGGTCATGTGGCTGTCTCCCTCTGCCTGCGTCGCGGCAGCTTAGCCCGCCCGCCCCACCTGCGCCATAATCGATGGATACCCCGGGCGCATGGACGCCACGACACCTCGTCAGCAGCGGCGCGCCCGCAGGGTGGAACGCCGGATGGCCCGCGCCGATGCGCTGCGTCGTCGCGCGTTCGCGCCGCTGCGCATCGCGGGGCTGATCGCGGGCGTTCCGCTGGTCGCGACAGGGCTGACGGTGTCGATCTTCATCCGCACCTCGGGGTTTTCGCATACGGACGCGGCGCTGCACCTGTACGCGCTGGCCGGTTGCGAACACGCGCGAAGGGTCGGGCTTGCCCCGGCAGCCGAGGGGTTCCCGGGCTATCACAAGCGGTATGATCGGGATGGCAACGGCATCTCGTGCGAGGACGGCGGGCGCGATCTTGGGCCGCGGCTGGTCCGCTTTCCCGCGCCAGAGGTCGTGACAGAGGCTGGTCCAGAAACCGCGCCCGACGCCGCACCCTTGCCAGAGGCTGATCCCCCGCGCCAGATGGATGGCGGGGCCAAGTTCCTGCGTCCCTGAACTTTCCGTGTGGGCGCATTGCGTCGCACGGCGCAGGCCCCATGTGTCGCCGGACTCGGAGGAGACCTGCGAATGAAATGCCCAACTTGCGACGTTGATCTGCTGATGACCGAACGCCACGGCGTCGAGATCGACTATTGCCCGAAATGCCGCGGTGTCTGGCTGGATCGCGGAGAACTGGACAAGATCATCGAGAAGGCCACCGGCCCTCTGGTCCAGCCGGAACCCGACCGCGAGCCCGACCCGGATCAACGCCCCACCGCGCCGCAGCACCGCGCGCCTGATCCGCAGGTCTGGCAGGAACCCTACCGCGAGCCGCCGCGCGAGCATCACGAGCGTCGCGACCCGCGCGATGGGGACCGGTACGCGGCGCGCGGTGTCCGTGATCACGACAGATACCGGGATGATGACGACGATCGGTGGGATGACCGGTATCGCGGTGGCAAATCCTATAAGAAGCGCCGCCGCAAATCGATCTTGGCAGAGATCTTCGACTTCGACTGACGAGGGCCCGCTAGCGGACCATCAGGAAGATGGCCGCGACAGCGCAGCCGATTCCGGCGAATTCTCTCCAAGTGATCCGCTCGCCGAAGAACAGGTTACCGATCACGCACAGGGCCAGAAGGCTGAACATCGCATAGGCCACACCGGCCTGTGCCAAAGAGATATGGCGCATCGCAAGAAACCACGCGATCGCGGAGACCGCATAAAGCGCGCAGCCGACGGCAAGGGGGGCAGAGGCCAGCCCGTGGCCCTTGTCTGCCGCGAGTTTCAAAAGCGCGTCGCCAAGAATGACGATGCCCGCACACGCCAGGGTAAGAATGTAACCTGTTGTAAAATTTGTCATTAATTGTACCCGAAAAAATATATTCCCGACGCCGGCAGAAAGCCTGCGGGCCGGACCTTAACTTGGTACGGATTTATCGCTTGCCGCTTCGAACCGGCAAAGTCTGGTATTCCACCGTATCGCCCTACCTTTCCCGTCAGGAACAAGGACGGAGACGAAAATGGAAGGTGTACTTGGCACGATGGGCGTGATGGCGCTTGTCATCATGGCGGTGATCGGCTTGCTGGCGGGCTGGATCGCCGGGACGGTCGCGGGCCGGAACAAGGGCATGTATATGCTGTTGGGCGTCGTCGGCGCGTGCGCGGCCCCGTTCCTGTTCGCGGCGCTGGGCATCGGCCTTCTGGCCGCGTGGGGCGTGTTCGCGATCATCGTCTTTGCGCTGATCGGGTCGGTTATCGTGCTGCTGCTTGGGAAAATGCTGTTCGACCGCTGACTGCGGATCAGAACCACATGTCGTGGACGGTACGCCCGTCCATCGGCAGGTCTTCGAAACGGACGAGCCCGTCGAAATGCCGGATGGGCAGATGCGCCACGGTTTCGGGTTCCGACAGGCGCACGTTGACCGCGATGCGGGTGCGGCCGTCGGGGTTCGGGCCAAGCCCTTGCCAATGGCTGACGCATCCGCAGGTCGGGCAGAAATGGAACCCCAGTACAGCGTCGCCGCCCGGTCGCACGTAGGACTGCGTGGTGCCCGTCACCGCGATACGCCCGCCGACCCAATCGTAGATCCACAGCGTCGCATAGCGCCGGCAGGCAGTGCAGTTGCAAGCGGTGGCAGTGCCGGGATGTCCGTCGAAGGTCCATCCGACGTCGCCGCAAAGGCAGGTTCCGGTCAGCATGGCGCGTGTCCTCCGATGTCTGAGGCGAAGCTCACATTTGACGCCTAGCCTGTCACCTAGCTTTTCGGTGGCTCACAGGCCACGCCATCGCCGTCCCTGTGCAACCTGTAGACCCGGTCGACGACACGAAACCGCCGTGGAGAGTGGCACGGCGGTTCCGCAGAAGCTTCTCGGCGCGCATTCGACAGGACATTTCCGAGGATGAGGCGCTGTAGACTCGCTTCGTGGAACGATCCTATCAGAAAAGTGGGTGCGGCGCGACGGTGTCCTTTGCGTGTGCGGTGCGTTGAAAACGCACCCTACGAGGCCAATCAGTCATACGATGAAGTCATCCAAGCTCAGGCCGACTGTTCCATCCAAAATGATCCGCATGTCCGAACTGCCGTTCCCGTCGAAGTCGATATAGATTGCCGTATCGCTATCAACCTCCGCCGTGCGGGCACTCGGGCCGCTTCCGGTTAGACCGCCGTTCAAAGAGACGGTCAACTCCGGCACCAGTGTGGAAAAATCGATCTGGTCCGAGCCGGTTTCAAAATCAGTTATTATGTCCTCTCCGGGTCCGATCAGGGAGTCTTCCAATGAGTTGAACACGAAAAGATCCGCACCTGAGCCGCCCGTCAGGTAATCACCCTCTCCACCACCGATCATCGAGTCGCTACCGTCGCCGCCGATCAACTCGTCGTAGCCATCGCCGCCGAACATAAGATCAGCGCCGCCGCCACCGAATATCAGGTCGCTGCCTGCGTCTCCTGACAGCACGTCGGTTCCGGCGCCTCCGTCGATGGTGTCGCCGCCAGATCCACCCAGAACGCTGTCTTTTCCAGCATTTCCTTCGATCAGGTCGGCGCCGGAGCCGCCCTCCATCGTGTCGTTGCCCACGTCTCCGACAAGGTAATCGGTGCCGTGGCGGCCCTTAAGAACGTCGTTGCCGATGCCGCCGAAAAGCTGATCCTTGTCGTAGTTTCCGATTAGGACGTCGTCGCCGAACCCCCCGATCAGGATGTCGTTGTCCGTGCCGCCGTAAAGCCAGTCGCTTCCGCGCCCGCCAATAAGTTCGTCGTGGCCGTCTTCGCCGCGTAGCGTGTCGTGTCCAGCTCCGCCGGAGGCAAAATCGTTTCCGTCGCCACCGATGAACTCGTTGCTTAAGCTATTGCCCACGAAGGACAGATCCATAACTATGGAAAAACTGTCGCCCGTTCCGAAGGCCAGGCCGTCGACGTTGATGTATACTGCGTCGCCAGTGTGAAAAACATTGTCTCTCGGTAAGCTAAGGGAATTGGCCGCGTCCAAAAGACGGGCTTCCATTATGGTCAGCATCGAATTGTCGGTTAGTGCGTCGAAACTCAGCTCGTATCCGTTAAATCCGGTTTCGTCAGGAACATTAATAAAAATGCCTGATTGAAGCGTAGTGTAGTTGATTGAGTTTCCGGATATATCTATCGACGCTGGAACGACTTCACCCGAGTCGCCGTCAATGTCAAATACTTCAACATTGTAGAACTCTATTAAATCTTCAGAAACGGCGGAGGAGGTCGCCCATGAAACTTTATCTTCTAAAGTAGGGCTGAACATATTTAGGTTTACATTGGTTCCGGAAAGCATATTCAAAAGCTCCCATGCAAAAAGGAAATTCTGCCGGCAAATGTAAAGCTTGCAATTTGACTGGTCAAATTTTTCTTTAACAAGATATGCGTTTCGAGCCATAACTGTTTTAGCGCAAGATACAAAGAATTTGGGTTGACTAGACTACTTCTTCCTCCTCTTTACGTTGCCGCCACGCTGCCCCGGCCTCCCCGCCGTGCTGCGCCCCCTCGTGCTGACAGCGGCGTCCGCGGCGGCCTCTACCGCCGACTGCCGCGCCAGCGGGTCGTCATGGATGGCAAGATCGACGGCCTCCAGCCGCTTGATCTCGTCGCGCAGGCGCGCCGCCTCTTCGAATTCGAGGTTCTCGGCTGCCTTGCGCATGTCCTCGCGCAGGCCGTCGAGGTGGGCCTGCAGGTTGCCGCCCGCCGCCTTGTCGACCTTGGCGGTCACGCGGTTCATGTCGGTGTCGCCCTGATACAGCCCGGCCAGAACATCCTCGACGTTCTTGCGCACGGTCTCGGGGGTGATCCCGTGCTCTTCGTTGTAGGCCATCTGCTTTTCCCGGCGACGCTCGGTTTCCCCTAGCGCGCGTTCCATCGAACCGGTGATGCGGTCGGCGTACATGATCACGCGTCCGTCGGCGTTCCGCGCCGCGCGGCCGATGGTCTGGATCAGCGAGGTTTCCGAGCGCAGGAAGCCTTCCTTGTCGGCGTCGAGGATCGCCACCAGTCCGCATTCGGGAATATCCAGCCCCTCGCGCAGCAGGTTGATCCCGATCAGCACGTCGAACGCACCCAGCCGCAGATCGCGCAGGATCTCGATCCGTTCGATCGTGTCGATGTCCGAGTGCATGTACCGCACGCGGATGCCCTGTTCGTGCATGTATTCGGTCAGGTCTTCGGCCATGCGCTTGGTCAGGGTCGTGACAAGCGTGCGATAGCCCGCGGCGGATACCTTGCGCACCTCGTCCAGCAGGTCATCGACCTGCGTTTCGACCGGCCGGATTTCGACCTGCGGGTCCAGCAGCCCGGTGGGGCGAATGACCTGTTCGGTGAACACGCCGCCGGTTTGTTCCAGTTCCCACGATCCGGGGGTCGCCGAGACATAGACCGACTGGGGCCGCATCGCGTCCCATTCCTCGAACTTCAGCGGGCGGTTGTCCATGCAGGACGGCAGACGGAACCCATGTTCGGCCAGCGTGAACTTGCGGCGATAGTCGCCCTTGTACATGCCGCCGATTTGGGGAACCGAGACGTGGCTTTCGTCGCAAAACACCAGCGCGTTGTCGGGGATGAACTCGAACAGGGTAGGGGGCGGCTCTCCGGGGGCGCGGCCGGTCAGGTAGCGGGAATAGTTCTCGATCCCGTTACAGACGCCGGTCGCCTCCAGCATCTCGATGTCGAAATTGGTGCGCTGTTCCAGCCGCTGCGCTTCAAGCAGCTTGCCCTCTCCCACCAGCTGATCCAGCCGCTGGCGCAGCTCTTTCTTGATGCCGATCACCGCCTGATTCATCGTCGGGCGGGGCGTGACGTAGTGGCTGTTGGCGTAGACTCGGATGCGGTCGAACGTATCGGTTTTTTCGCCCGTCAGCGGGTCGAACTCGGTGATCGCCTCCAGTTCCTCGCCGAAGAAGGACAGACGCCACGCCCGATCCTCAAGGTGAGCGGGGAAAATCTCCAGCACGTCGCCGCGCACGCGGAAGCTGCCGCGCTGGAACGCCTGATCGTTGCGGCGGTACTGCTGCGCCACAAGGTCCGCCATCACCTGCCGCTGGTCGTATTCCTTGCCGACGTGCAGGTCCTGGGTCATCGCGCCATAGGTCTCGACCGAGCCGATGCCGTAGATGCACGACACCGACGCCACGATGATCACGTCGTCGCGTTCCAGAAGCGCCCGGGTGGCCGAGTGGCGCATCCGGTCGATCTGTTCGTTGATCTGGCTTTCCTTCTCGATGAAGGTATCGGTGCGCGGCACATAGGCTTCGGGCTGGTAGTAGTCGTAGTAGGACACGAAATACTCGACCGCGTTGTCCGGGAAGAAGCCCTTGAACTCGCCGTACAGCTGGGCCGCCAGCGTCTTGTTCGGCGCAAGGATGATCGCCGGACGCTGCGTTTCCGCGATGACCTTGGCCATCGTGTAGGTCTTGCCGGTGCCCGTCGCGCCCAGCAGCACCTGATCGCGCTCGCCATCGCCGACACCTTGGCTCAGTTCCGCGATCGCCGTCGGCTGGTCGCCGGCGGGCTGGAACTCGGTCTGCATGACGATCTGCTTGCCGCCTTCCAGCTTCTCGCGCGTGCGCACGTCCGCGGCGGCGGCATGAAGGATCGGCATCTGGTCAGGACGGTTATTGTGCATCAGGTGATTCCGGCTGGGATGGAGTCACAATTGTGTCTGCGGTGCCCGGCTTCAACCCCTGCCACTGACAGCGTTGTGTCAGGAACTGGCAGCCAGAGTCAGCCGACGCTGGCCGCGATCCGGTCCGGTGCCCCAGTTCCGCCCGAATTTGTCGGCAGTGTTCGAATCGTGCAGTTCTTGGCCCGCTGGGCCGTCGCACCCGGGCGCGATCCGCATATCCTTTCAAAACGACGGCCAAAAGATGCCAGCGGATCAGCAAGAACCCGCTCAACCTATGGTTTAAAACTTGTTGATCTTAACCCTGATGACGGTTACGTTTGTCAGGCAAGCAGCAGCACGCTGTCGGACGCCCCGCTGCACCCACCCCACCCCTCAAAGACTGCGAGGGCGTCCGACAGCACCTAATCTCCCCGAAATCGAACATGTCGCGACCGTCGCAGACAACGACCTGCGAACGCGAGCAATGCGCCGCATTGCGCGGTTGCGATCGGAACGCTATCTCTGCCATACCGTCGTCAGACGCTAGGAGATCGCCCATGCCCGCCCGCATCTACAAGCCCGCCCGAAACGCGATGCAGTCCGGAACCGCCAAGACCCGCGAATGGGTTCTGGATTTCGCGGCCGACACGGCGCGCGAGGTCGATCCGCTGATGGGCTGGACGTCTTCGAACGACACCCAGGCTCAGGTTCGGCTGCGGTTTTCGAGCAAGGAAGCGGCGCTGGAATATGCCGAGGAACATGGCATCGAGGCGCAAGTGACTGAGCCGCAGACGCGCAAGCCCAACATCCGCGCGCGCGGCTATGGCGAGAACTTCGCCACCGACCGGCGCGGTCCCTGGACCCACTGATCGGCCAGAGCCGGCATCAGCCCTCTGCAACGCCCCGCCATCTTCGACCGTCCCCCCGCGCAAGGCGGCTTGATCTGCCGCGCCCCGTGTCGCAGAACGTGGTCAGCGGTCCCTTAGCTCAACTGGATAGAGCAGCTGACTTCTAATCAGCAGGTTCGGGGTTCGAGTCCTCGAGGGATCGCCAGATTTGGGGTTTGCGACGCAAAGAATTGGATTGCGCGGCGCATGACGGGCGGCCCCTTAGGCGCGCGGTATTCTCGACATAAGTTATTGCGTTGTCGAACGGCCTGCCTTGCATCCTCGCCGTACCCACTTGCACACCAATCACGTTGCGTGGCACCCCCTTGCCAAAGATCCCACGGGCCGGACTGTTGCACGGGTCGCCCAAGGTCGAGGACAGCGATGCTTCTGCTGGGGCACGACCCGGAGGACGAGGTTTGACGTCAATGTTCCGCAGGCAGACGTTTCACGCAGCGACGGGGTTGGCGTGCCTTCTTCTGGCGGGGCAGGCGGCTGCGCACCCGCATGTGTTCATCGACGGCGGCGTTGATTTCCGGTTCGGCCCCGATGCGACGCTGGAGGCGCTGGAGGTCACGTGGCGCTATGACGAATTCGAAACGCTCTACATGCTGTCGGCGCAGGGCCTTGAGCTGAACGACGCGGGTGAGCTTGACGAGGAAGACCGGCTGGCGCTTGTGCAGCAGCTAAGCGAATGGCCCGCCGATTTTGACGGCTCGGCGCATCCGGTCATGGATGGGGCGGCGATACCGCTTGAATGGCCCAGCGATCTTGACGCGCATATGCTGGATGGACGCCTGCAATTGACCTTCGTCCGCAGGCTGTCGACGCCGCTGGACATGCAGGGGCGCGAGATCGACGTCTCGTTCCACGAATCCACCTATTTCTTCGCCTTCTCACTCACGGACCCGCCCGAGCTTATCGGGGATGCGGATGCCTGCTCGGCGCAGGTCGTGGATTTCGATCCGGATAGTGAATCCGAAGACCTTGCGGAGACGCTGGCAAGCCTCGGTCGCGAGGAAACGCCCGAACTGGCCAACGTCGGTGCGTTGTTCGCCGACCGGATCGTGGTGCGATGCGACTAGCCCTTGTCATCGGTGTCTGCGGTCTGATCGTTCTGGCGTTGCTGATGGTGCCGGACCTGTCGGGGCTCGCACATTGGGCGGTCGAACAGCAACGGGCTTTCCAGAACGAGATGGCCGGCGCGGTGCGCGGGCTGCGGGCCGGAAACCCCGGCGCGACGGCGGCCCTTTTGACGGCGGCAGGCGCCTATGGGTTCGTTCACGCGGCGGGGCCCGGGCACGGCAAATACCTGATCGGAGGCGTGGGCGTCGGGTCGCGCGTGTCGATGGCGCGCCTGCTGGTCATCGCTGTTCTGTCCAGCCTTGCGCAGGCGGCGTGGGCGATCCTTCTGGTGTACGGCGGCTTCGCGCTGCTGGAGGTGTCCGCGCAAAGCGTGACGACGCTGGCGGAAGATTACCTTGCCCCCGCAAGCTATCTAGTGATCGGGCTGATCGGCGTCGTTCTGGTCTGGCGCGGACTGCGCGGCCTTGCCCGGCAGAGAACGTCGGGCCACGACCACGGGCATGATCACGATCACGACGGCGCGTGCTGCGGCCACGCGCACGGCCCGACGCCGGACGAGGTCGCCGCGCTGGGCTCGGTGCGCGAAACGCTGGCGCTTGTCGGCAGCATCGCGGTCCGCCCCTGCACCGGCGCGATCTTCTTGCTGGTGATCGCGTGGCAGATGGACATCCGCGCCGCGGGCGCCGCCGCCGTGATCGTCATGGGGCTTGGCACCGCGACGCTGACCGGCCTTGTCGCCGTGTCCAGCATCGCAGCCCGTGGCATGGGGCAGGCGTCGGCCAGCCGGTTCGGGGCGGCTGCACGGATCGGACCCGCGCTTCAGATCCTGGCTGGCGGCTTCGTCATCTGGATGAGCGTCCTGTTTCTTGGCGGCGGGGTCTGGTAGCCGCGCCGGGGCCCTGACGTCGGCGCGCCTTGGTCAGGCGGGCCCTTGCGCTTGGCGATCTGACGCAACCTCGGACGCGTGAATGCCAAGGATCATCAGCCCGGGCCAAAGCATGTAGGCCTCGATCTCGATGTTCTCGCCGAACGACAGCAGCACCATCGTCATCACGATCCCCAGCGGCAGATGCCCGCGTTTCGACCGAGTGGCATCGACCAGCGCGATCAGCGTCTGCCACAGCAACGGCACCAGCAGCGCAAGCATCCCGACCAAGCCTTTCACGAACAACAGCCCCCACCACGTGTGGTGACTGCCAATGGGCATATATTCGACAAGGTGCGGCCCGGGGTGCACGGTGCCGTGGCCGAACCAGAACGCCTCGTTCCGCCACCGCTCTCCGGCGATCCGCTGCAGCGTCTCGCGCACGCGGGTGCTGTCGGCGCGCGCGCCTTTGAAGGTGGCGACCGCATCCTTGCCGGCCTGCGCCAGCGCCGCGCCGAACACCGCCAGAGATGCTGTCGCCGCCGCCAGTGCCGTCCATGCCCAGCCGCGCAGCATCAACGGAAGCAAGCGCGGTCCGACGGTGCAGGCGACAAGGCCCACCAGCCCCATGCGCGATTTCGAGAACAGGATCATGGCGGCGCCTGCGGCAAGCCCGATGGTCCGCCAGCGGATGTTCTTTTCCTCTAGCGCGAAGCAGACCTGCACCACGCCCAGCAGTGCCGCGAAGGGCGACCAAGGGGCGTAGAACTGCCAGCGCGGGGTCCAGCTTGCCGGGTCCCAGGTGAAGAAATAGACTGAGAAATATTCCGGTCCCGGCCCTCCGACGGCTTTCAGCGGCGAGGTGAAGATACGCTCCGGAAGCCCGGCGTAGGGGGCGGCGATCAGGATGGGCAGCAGCACCAGCGTCCACAGCCCGATATGGCACTGTCCCCGGATCAGGATCTCGCGCCGGATCGGCAGCACCGCGCCCACGAACGGGAACAGCGCCAGCAGTGCCCAGCCTTTCGCCCATCCGATCGAGGACTTGATCGTCTGTTTCAGCCCAAGCCCCCAGTCCAAGTGCCCCACCCACAGTGCGACCAGCATCACCGCCATCCCTGCGATCCAAGCCCAAACGACCGGCGGGATCGGCCCGCGCGGGCGCAGGTCGGGGCGGATCGCAAGGCCAAGGTAAAGCGACAGGGCGGCCAGCCCGCCCAGCACCCATGCCAGAACGGGCCCGACGACGTACAGAGCGCCGACGAAGTAAAAGGGCCACGTCAGGCGCAGCGTCTTCAGCACCAGCGCCTCTGCCGGGTTTTGGGGCAGGATGTCGGGCGCGCGGCTCATTCCGCGGGGACCATCACGAGGTCATGGTCATCCTTGGCCAGC
This sequence comes from Psychromarinibacter halotolerans, assembly GCF_029168315.1. Lineage (NCBI taxonomy): Bacteria > Pseudomonadati > Pseudomonadota > Alphaproteobacteria > Rhodobacterales > Paracoccaceae > Psychromarinibacter > Psychromarinibacter halotolerans. The sequence goes on along the minus strand of NZ_JARGYD010000007.1, from coordinate 76,185 downwards.
AGCCGGTCAATCAGCGGGCGGCGGATCCAGCCAAGCGTCAGACCGATCAGCAGGAACACCGTGGCCGCGATCCCGGCGGCGGCGGCCAGCTTGCGCTTGGGCGAGGTCGGGTCGACCGGCAGGCTTGGGTCTTCCAGCACCTGAACCAGCGGGTACGACGCATAAAGGTCGGTCTTGGTGGTCTGCGACCGCGCCATCGCCGAGGCGAAGACGGCTTCGGCCACCGCGAAATCACGCTGAAGATCTTCCAGCCGGGCCGCGGGCTCGATCAGTTCGACACGCCGCGCTTCGGCAGTCCGAAGCCGTTCGGTCAAGGCCCCAAGCTCTGCGGCCAGACCGGCGCGTTGTGCTTCGTAGGTGACAAGATCGCTGAGCAGGGCGGCGCGGTTGCCGACGTGGGACAGGTCCAGCGCCGACAGTTCCGCATCGGTCAGGCCGGTCAGCATCGTGGCACGGCGGCGTGCCTCGGCGCTGGCGGCCTCGTGGCCCTCGCGCGCGGTCAGGACCTCTGGATGGGCCTCGCCGTATTTCGAGCGGGCCTGCGACAGGTCGGCGGCGCGTTCGGACATCTCTTTGACCAACGCCGCGAATTCGATGTCCGCGTGCAGGCGCAGTGCGGCGGCGGCCAGGCGCGGGGTCAGGCCCAAAGAGCTTTCCAGCGCCCGCACCGCGTTGGTGCGGTCCTGCAGCGTCGCATCAAGGTCGCGCACGCGCTGGGCCAGCGCGTCGGTCTCGGCGACAAGCGCCTCGTACTGGCTGGTCGAGATCAGGCCGTTGTCGCGTTGCAGGCGGGAAATCTCTTCGCGGGTGGCAAGGACCGAGTTGCGATATTCCTCGATCGCGGCACCGGCGCTGATTTCGCGGGTCGTCGCCTCGTCGGCGCGCAACGCTTCGATCTCGGCGAAGAAGGACGCCAGCAGCGCCTCGCCCCGTGCGCGGGCATCCTCGGGCGCGCCGCCGACGATGGAAACGTGGATCAGGCCGGTCTGGTCGACAAGCTCGACCCTTGGCTGGCCGAAATCGCGCCGCTGCATCGACATCGTCTGGGCGGCGGCGACGACGATGCGTTCGGCGGCCAGCAGGCGCTTGTAGGTCTCGGTCGGGCTGACCGAGGAACTGGCGAATGGAGAGTTCGCGAAGGACGACGCCTGACCGATGCTGTCGAGGTTGACCGAGGCGGACGCCCCAGAGCCCGGCAGGATCAGCGAAAACGACGAGGTGTATCGCAGCGGTGCGGTCGACAGATAGCCGTAGATCGGTGCCCAGATGCACACCGCGCCGACCGCGAAGATCCCGGCGTACCGGGGCAGACGGCCAAGGTCGCCCAGCCGTCCGCCGCGCAGCAGGCGGGCGAAGGACAGCTGGCGCAGGGGCAGCCGCATGAGGGCGGGAACTTTAAGGGGGGTCTTGGCAATCTGGGGCATGGGCAAATCTCCTTGCCCGTGTCCTATCTGTCCCTGCATCCGAAGGCTTGCGCGCGGCGGGATCGCCGCCGGTCGCATCGGTGCAGATCGGCCTATCCGGACGGATAGGTCAGAACAGCCCCTCGTCCTTGGCGATCATCGCGGCCTGCGTCCGGTTGGCGGCGCCGATCTTGCGGTACAGCGTCTTGACGTGCAGCTTGACCGTCGGCTCGCGGATGTCGAGATCGCGGGCGATTTCCTTGTTGGACTTGCCCTCGGTCAGGCCCTTCAGAACCTCGTGCTCGCGCCGCGACAGCTTCTCGGCCAGCGGGTGCGTCGGTTCTTCCTCGGCGGCGCGCATGAAGTCGAGCGGGGCATATTGTTCGCCCATCGCCATGAACCGGATCGCATTGACCAGCGAACGCGCGGACAGCGTCTTGGGCAGGAACCCGGCAGCCCCGGCGGCAAGCGCGGCCTCGGCCACCTCGCGGCTGGCCGTGCCAGAGATCAGCGCGGCACGGTGGCCGCCGTCCATGCCCAGCACCCGCTCAAGACCCTCCAGCCCGTTCATGCCGGGCATGGTGTAGTCCAGCAGCACAAGATCGTAGGGCGCCGCGGTGACCTTGCCGACCGCCTCTTCAAGGTTGGTGGCGGTGTCGGTTTCGATGCCCTCTTCGGACTCGAAGAACATCGAGAGAGTGTCGCGCAGCAGATCATGGTCGTCGGCGATGAGTATGCGCATGGTCCCTCCAAACTCGTCCAAACCGGCGGTGAGGACACCTTCATGCAAGTCTTACCAGAAAAGCCCGGCACGCATAATCTTCAGGGTGTCCGCATCCGAAATCATTCCGGAAATCGGACAGAACCTACACCACGCCAATGCGGCGAATGAAGGGCAATACCGGTTAACGCACCCATCCGTTCGGATAGTGCCGCGCTGTCCGGGCGGGGCGGGGATGTGCCGGTTGGGCAGCGGATTCCTCTGAAAGAACAATGGCTAATACCACCGAGGGCGGGACCTGTCCGGCCGTTTCGTTGCCCGGAAAGGGCCGCGTCGGGCAAGCCGGGGGCAGACAAATTGAAGGACTGCGCCGATGACTTTCGCCCACCACGCCCTTGCCGGTTTCACCGACCGCCCCGCCCCGACCGTACCCGCCGCCCTGGCGCGCGGTATCGACAGGATCACCCTGTTCGGCCTTGATGTCGTGTCCGCCGACACGCAGGCCGTCATCGACGAACTGCTGATCCCCGGCCGCCGCAGCCGCGTGGCCTTTCTGAACGCGCATTGCGCGAACGTGGCCCGCCGCGACACCGCTTACCACGATGCGCTTGCGACGGCGGACATGGTCCTGCCGGACGGGATCGGCGTAGAGCTTGCGGGCAAGATGCAGGGCCGCCGGTTCGTCGCGAACCTGAACGGCACCGATTTCACCCCGGCGCTGCTGCGGCAGGCTGCGGCCCGCGGTCTGACCGTGTTCCTGCTGGGTGGCCAGCCCGGTGTCGCCGACGGGGCCGCCGATGCGCTTTGCCTCAAGATCCCCGGCCTGCGCGTCGTCGGCACCCGGGACGGGTTCGGCGGCATGGTGGATGAGCGTGCCGCGATCTCCGCGATCAACGCAGCCCGGCCGGATATCCTGTTGGTCGCGATGGGCGTTCCGAAGCAGGACCTTTGGCTTGCCCGCAACGCGCACCGTCTGGATGCCCGCATCACCTTGGGCGTCGGGGCGCTGTTCGATTTCCTCTCGGGCCGGGTGGCGCGCGCGCCGCTCGCCGTGCGCAAGGTCAAGTGTGAATGGATCTGGCGGCTGGCGATGGAACCGCGCCGCATGGCCGGGCGCTACATCGTCGGCAATGCCACCTTTCTTGCCCATGCCGCGAAAGCCGCGGCCGGCAAGGCAGACCGCGACACGGTCCTACGGCGGATGCTTGACCTTGGTTTCGCCGGCTCTGCCCTTGTGATGCTTGCACCGTTGCTGCTGTTGCTGGGCCTTGCCATCAAGCTGGACAGCCGCGGCCCGGTGCTGTTCCGCCAAACCCGCGTCGGCAAGGACGGTGTCCCGTTCACGATGTTCAAGTTCCGCTCGATGCAGATCGACGCCGAGCTGCGCCGCGCCGCGCTTCTGGCGCAGTCGGATCGCGCAGGCGTCTGTTTCAAGTCGCGCAAGGATCCGCGCGTCACCCGCGTCGGCCGCCTGCTGCGCCGCTTTTCGATCGACGAACTGCCGCAGATCCTCAACGTGCTGCGCGGCGAGATGTCCATCGTCGGCCCGCGCCCCGCGCTGCCGGAAGAGGTCGCGGCCTATCCCGCGCGTGCGCTGGGCCGTCTGGCCGTGCGGCCGGGCCTGACCGGTGTCTGGCAGGTGTCCGGCCGGGCCGAGATAGGGTTCGACAAGATGATCGACATGGATCTTGCCTATGCCCGCTCGCGCACCGTCCTGTTGGACCTGCTTCTGATCACCATGACCTTCCGCGCCGTCCTTGGCGGCCGCGGCGCCTATTGACCCAAAGTTCAAGGAGTTTTGAAATGACCCATGTAAAAGTCGCCGTCTTCCCCGTCGCGGGCCTTGGCACCCGCTTTCTGCCCGCGACCAAGTCGGTCCCGAAAGAGATGCTGCCGCTCGTTGACCGTCCGCTGATCGAGTACGCCGTCGACGAGGCGCGCGACGCCGGGATCGAGGAATTCGTGTTCATCTCTTCGGACGGCAAGGCGGCGCTGGAACGCCATTTCGATCCCGTGCCAGAGCTAGAGGCCCGGCTGCAACAGGCCGGCAAGACGGGACCGCTGAACGCGATCCGCCACGGCTGTCTGCCGCGCCGTGCCCGCAGCTTCATCCGCCAGCACGCCCCGCTGGGTCTGGGCCATGCGGTCGGTCTTGCGGCCAGTGCGGTCGGCAACCGTCCCTTCGCGGTGCTGCTGCCCGACGACGTGATCCGTGCGCCGAAAGGGTGCCTGTCGCAGATGGTCGAGGCGCATGCGCACACCGGCGGCCACCTTGTCGCCGCGATGGAAGTCGCGCCGCAGGCGGTAAGCTCTTACGGCATCCTCGACGTGTCGTCCCGGCAGGGCCGTATCGCCCGGGCGCGCGGACTGGTCGAGAAACCCGCGCCCGAGGATGCGCCGTCGCGTCTTGCCGTTGTGGGCCGCTACATCCTTGATCCGGTCGTGTTCGACCGGCTGCGCGTGCAGGCGCCCGGCGCCGGAGGAGAGGTCCAACTGACCGACGCGATCACCGCCGACGCAGGCCGTCTGCCGGTCTCTGGCTTCCGGTTCGACGGCGAACGCTTCGATTGCGGGTCGGTTGCCGGGTTCCTGCAGGCGAACATCGCCTATGCGCAGGACCGCCCGGACCTGCGGGCAGAGATTGACGCCGCCCTGCACCAATCCACCGCGGTTCCCCTGCGCAGCGTCGCCTGATCCCACGCCCCTATCCGTTCGGATAGGGGTGTACTTCCGATGCCCAAGTGTGCCGCAATGCGTCTTGTGGCACATATTGGGCATCAGCCAGCCCCAAGGAGGAACCTCATGCTTTCCTTTCTGACCCGCGCGATCTTTTCCGTGACCCTTCTTCTGCCAGTTGCGGCATCTGCTCAGGACCTGTCCGCGCCGGAGGGCGAGGTGATCCTGACCGTCTCCGGCGCCATCGCGATCACCAACGACGGCGATACCGCCACCTTCGACCTTGCCATGCTTGAAGCGATGGACACCGTGACCGTCGAGACCACGACCATCTGGACCGAGGGCACGCAGTCTTTCACCGGCGTTCCGCTGGGGGTGCTTATGGATGCCGTCGGGGCCAATGGAGCGATGCTGAACGCGACGGCGATCAACGATTACTCGGTCGAGATCCCGGCGGATGATTGGGTCGAAGGCGGCGCGATCGTTGCCTACCAGAACAACGGCAAGGCGATGTCCGTGCGCGACAAGGGCCCGCTTTGGGTGATTTACCCCTACGACGACGACCCGGATTACCAGACCGAGGTCATATACTCTCGCAGCATCTGGCAACTCGACCGGATCGTGGTTGCAGAGTAATCCCGACAGAATGGCCACCTCGTTTCGGAGCGCCAAGTGGTAGTGACAGGCACGACAGAGCAGTTGGGGAAGCCGTGGCGCCGCAGAGGCGCCACGGTCTTTGCGCTTGTCTGCTGCGTCGGCATGATCGCCTTCATGGCGTGGGTGCTGTTGCGTGAACTCGAGGATGTCTCGACCGCGAACTCCGACAACCTGCAATGGAGCCTTGCGCAAGCCGACGTGGAATTCCTGCGTTTCGAACTGGCGATGCAGCGCGCGCTGGACGATCCGCTTCAGGTCGATCAGGTGCGGCGGCGGTTCGACATTTTCTACAGCCGGGTGGACACCATCGAAAACGGGCTGGTGTTCCGCGAGCTGCGCCGCGATCCGACCTATGACGAACCGCGCGCGGTGGTCCGCACCTTCCTGCAGGACACGATCCCGCTGATCGACGGTGACGACGCAACCCTGATCGCGGCTCTGCCGGACCTTTCCGAACGGGCGCTGGCGGTGTCCGACGAGGTGCGGCGGTTCTCGCTTGGTGGCCTTGCCGCCTTCGCAGAGGTGTCCGATGCGCGGCGCGAGGATCTGGTTCGCACGCTGATCCTGCTGGCCATCGTTTTGGCGGCGCTGCTTGGCGGGCTGGTGCTTGTCGCCCTTGCGATGTTCCGGCTGTCGCAACTGGCGATCCGCCGCTCGGACGAGGTGCGGCGAACCTCGGCGCGGATGCGCACGATTGTGGAAACGTCGCAGGACGCGATCATCGTAGCCAACAGGCGCGGCGAGATCCTAGAGTTCAACCCGGCCGCCGAGAAGATATTCGAGGTCTCGCGCGCCGATGCACTGGGCCAGCGCGTGGCCGAGCTGGTCCTGCCGGAGCGGTCCCGCACCAAGGCGCGCGACACGTATTTCCGCTTCATGAACGACGGCGCGCGCGATAGCGGCGAGGCGCTTCATCTGGAAGTGACGGCCAAGACGCAGGGCGGGCGCGAGTTCCCCGCCGAGGTCGCCGTCAACCATGCCGAGGACGCCAGCGGCGGGCAGGTGCATGTCATCTATATGCGCGACATCTCGCGCCGCCGTGCTGCCGAGAACGACCTGACCGAAGCGCGAGACCGTGCGCTGGCGGGCGAACGGGCGAAAGCGGAATTCCTTGCCGTCATGAGCCACGAGATGCGGACGCCGCTGAACGGGCTGCTGGGCTCGATGCAGCTGATGCGGGACCAGTCGGTGTCGGACCGGCAGCAAGAACTGCTGAACCGTATGGAATTCTCGGGACGGCTTTTGCTGTCGCTGGTGAATGACGTGCTGGATCTGGCCAAGTACGAGGCGGGGCGCATCGACATCGTCCGCAAGCCGTTCTCTGTCCCTCGGCTGCTGGACGGCGTGATCGAGACGACCGCACCGCTGGCGACGAAGAACGGCAACGCGCTGGACTGGCGCTGGGAAGGCACACCGGTCGATGGCGCCGTGGGCGATCCGCGCCGCCTGCGCCAGGTTCTGCTGAACCTTGTTGGGAACGCGGTGAAGTTTACCCGCGCAGGCACGGTCGAGATCGAGGCCGAAGTGATTGGCGCCAGCGATCCGCAGTTGGAATTCCGCGTCATCGACAGCGGCGTCGGCATCGCACACGAAGACCTCGACCGGATTTTCCGCGACTTCGAGACGCTGGATTCCTCCTACGCTCGGCAAGCTGGCGGCACCGGCCTTGGCCTTGGGATCGCGCGGCGGTTTGCCATGCTGATGGGTGGCGAGATCGGCGTTGAAAGCGAGCCGGGAGAGGGCAGCCTGTTCTGGTTGCGCCTGCCGTTCGCGCCTGCGGATCTGTCCGAGGGGACGCCGTCGGATGCCGAAACCGCGCCATCCCCCGCGATCCGCCCGTTGGATATTCTTCTGGTCGAGGATAACGAGATCAACCGGCTGGTCGCCCGCGAATTCCTAGAGGCGGACGGCCACACCGTGACCGAGGCGGTGAACGGGCGCGCCGGAGTAGAGTGGGCGAACGCCAGACGCTTCGACGCGATCCTGATGGACGTATCCATGCCGGTGATGGACGGGCCGGAGGCGGCGCGAACGATCCGGTCGGGCGACGGACCGTCCAAGACCGCGCCGATCATCGCGGTCACGGCACACGCGCTTCCCGAGGAAATCGCCGCGTTCCGGCAGGCAGGCATGCCGCATTGCGTCAGCAAACCGCTGGACCGGAACGCATTGCAAAAGACGCTGGCCGAGGTTGCCGGGGGCGCCCCGGTTGCGGCCGACGCCGCCGTCCCTTTGGCGGACAAGCCATCGGACGCGCCGCTGATCGAAGCTGAAAACCTTGAACGGTTTCGGGACGGTTCAGCGGTGGCGCTGCTTGATCGCAGCGTCGCCGAAATCAACTGGGACATCGACCGCATTGCCGAGGGCACGCTTGCGCCCGCCGACCTGCAACAAGTGGTGCACAAATGCGCGGGAACCTGCGGCGTGTTTGGCTTTAGCGCGTTGCGCCGGGCATTGGCCGCGGTCGAGACGGACCTGAAACGGGGTGCTCCGGTCGCGCCGGAAAGGCTGCACGCGCTGTCCGTGTTGTGGGACAAGACCCGTGACACGCTGGAGGATTGGCGGGTGGCGCAGCCCTAGGGGATCGCAACCGCCAAGCCGACCAGACCCACGACCCGTGCGATTTCGGACAGGTTGGTCACGCCGCTGTCGTAGCAGGCGATAGAGTCGCCCGGCAGCAGGTAGGGGTCATAATCGTCACGGTCCGCGCGCTGGCGCATCACCTCGACCTTGCGTTCGATCACCACCGACACGTCCGTCATCGGGTTTCGCGAGAACAGCGCCGCCGAGCGGTCGGCGCTGGTGGCCCGCGCGCCGCCGACGCAGTTTGCGTCGATCACGGCTTGGGTGAACCGGGTGCCATAGGGCACCTCGCGCACGGTCTGTCCGATGGCCGACGGCGCATTGCCGGTGGCGGGCACGGTCAGGTTCGACAGGTACAAAGAGATACCCGGCGGGCTGATCGGGCTGGGGATCATCAGATCGTCCTGGAAACAGCCGCGCGACGGGACGTGCAGCTCGTCCCCGCCGATCATCAGCACGTCGTCAAAGCCAAAGCCCTTCAACGCGGCGCGCAGGTCCAGCGTGTAGGTCACGCCGTTCCGCGTCAGTTGCACCGCCGACAGATCGGCGTCGGGCCGGATGCCGCCAGCATTGCGCAGCGCCACCGTTAGGTTGCGGGATTCCGTCGACGCGCCAAGCGCGGCCTGCCGCAGGGTGTCGACCTGATCGCCGGGGACGCCGCCGATCGTGACGGTCTGCGGTTCGAATACCGCGCCGGCCACGGCCACACGCACCGGCGCGAAGTCCTTGACCAGCAGCGAAACCGCGGGCGTCGTCGCATAGTAACCGCCGGAAATCAGCGCCGAGACGGCATCGTTGATCACCTGTTGCGTGCTGCGCCCCTGTGCCGGGATCGGCGCAATGAACGGCAGCTTCAACGTGCCGTCCCGCGAAATCACGTAGTCGCCGGAAAAGGTGTCGTCGCCGGGCAGCAGCAGTTCGACCAGATCGCCACGCGACAGAACCTCGCCCCGCAATGCATCCGGCAGATAGCCGCCGTAGCTGCCCTTCGTGCCCGTGGGGGTGTCTCCGCCGTAGGGTTTGCACTTGGCCGCGTTCATCCGTGGCGACACAAGAACGGTCGATACGGCGTCGCGGGTGGTGTCGATGTCGCGGTATTGCGCTTGGTACGCGCCGCCGACCGAGGCCGGTTCGATGTTGGACGCGTCGCGCGGCGTCGCGCAGGCGGACGCCATCAACAGCGACATGACACCCAGTCCAAGCTGGCCTTTGCGGGTCCTCATTACACGCGCCCCGGCGGTTTACGACTACGTCGGTCCTGCATAGCGCGGCGCAGAGTCGCGGGTCCATCCCCTCGCCGGGATCGTGACCCAATCCGAACGGATAGGTTGCATATCAAACGCACCGTTTGGCTGTCCGGCGGGGGCTGGGACGTGGACCGCGCGGGCCGGGTACACCTGTTTTCAATGCCAGCGCGGCAGCCCCACTCACGGAACCCGATCATGCGTCACATTCTGAAACGAGCCCCCTTCGCGCGGAACCTGCTCGCCTATTGCTTGTCCGAAGTGGCAGCGAAGGCGTCACGGCTTATCGTCGTGGTTGCGGTCGCGCGGACGATGGATGTGGCGGCGATCGGTGTTGCAGCAGCCGCGCTGGCAGCCTCTGACATCCTGAAGGCCCTGACCGAGAACGGTGTCGGGCAGCGGATCATCGCCGCCTCGGACGCCGATCTGGACGCAACCTGCCGCACCGCGCGGCGGCTGTTCTGGGCGTGGTGCCTTGGCCTGTTCACGCTGCAGCTTTCTGTTGGCGGGGTGATCCTTGCCGTCGGCGGCGACCTTGGCCTGTTCATCCTGATCGCGATCCTCGCGGGGGAATACCTGTTCATGCCCGCCGGGTTGGTCCAATGCGCGCTGGCGATGCGGGCGGGCCGAATGCAGCAGACCGCCGCCATCGCGGGCGGGCAGGTCGTGGGCGCCAACATGCTGTCCGCGCTGCTGGCCGTCGTCTTTCCGTCGCCGCTTGCGCTGGTTCTGCCGCGCTTGCTGGCCGCGCCGATCTGGCTGGTCGCGATGCGCCGTCTGCACCCCTGGGCGCCAACGCCCGGCCCCCGCGCGCCGCTTGCGCCCTTCGTCCGTTATGGATGGGCCGTGCTGGGCGTCGAGGTCGTGAAGGCGCTGCGGCTTCAGGCCGACAAGCTGGTGATCGGCCTCATGCTGGGGGCCGAGATGCTGGGCCTGTATTTCATGGCCTTCAACGCGGGCCTTGGCCTTGCCACGTCCTTCTCGCAGGCCCTTTCGGTCGCGCTTTTCCCGCACCTGTGCAGCGCCAAGGACCGCACCGCCGCCCTGCGACAGGCGCTGATGCTAAGCGTCGCGCTGATCGCGCCGGTGGTCGTGCTGCAGGCGCTTGCCGCGCCCTACTATGTGCCGGTGCTGTTCGGGGACGGGTGGGGCGGCATCGACGATGTCGTGTCGATCCTCTGCCTTGCCGCGATCCCCTCGGTGATCTGGTCCGCCGCGGCGCAATGGCTGCGCAGCAACGAACGCCCGCAAGCCGAGTTCTGGGTCACCGTCCTGCTGACGGCGTCGCTGATCGCCAATACCGCGCTGCTGGCCCCCTATGGGCTGACGGCCATCGCAACCGGATATCTCGTGATCGCCACGGTGGTGCAGGTCGGCGCGGCGCTGCCCACGTTCGTTCCCCCGTTCCGCCGTCCCTTGCAGAAGGTCGCCTGACATGCCCCGTTTCTCTATCGTGATCCCCTGCTTCAATGCGGCCGCCACCCTTGCCGAAACGCTGCGCAGCATCGAGGCGCAGACCGTCCGCGACTGGGAGTGTCTGCTGGTCGACGATGGCTCGACCGACGCGACGCCCGAACTGGCCGCCGCCTTCGCCGCGCGCGATCAGCGGTTTCGACTGCTGTGCAACCCGGGCAAGGGCCCCAGTGCCGCGCGCAACTTCGGCGCCAAGCAGGGAAGGGGCGGCATCCTGTCGTTCTGCGATGCGGACGACCTGTGGCTGCCCGCCAAGCTTGCCGAAACGGGCCGGGCGATCCGCACCGGGGCCGACGCATGTTTCGGTCGGATCGTTTTCTTCGACGGTGACACCGGGCGCACGCAGTCGACCGTGCCGCTTGAAGACGTCACTGTGCCGATGCTGCTGGCCGAGAACCCGGTGTGCACGATGTCGAACCTGTCCGTCGTGCGCCACGCCTTCCTGTCCACCGGCGGTTTCGACACCGGCGTCGTGCACAACGAGGACCTGGAGTGGCTGATCCGGCTGGTCGGCACGGGCGCTTCGCTGCGCGGCATCGATAGCCTTCAGGTCTGTTATCGCACCAGCCCGTCCGGCCTGTCCTCGGACCTTGCTGCGATGCGCGCTGGCCGGGCCGCGGCTGTCGCCACTGCCGCGCGGCTTGGGCACCGCCCGGACGCCCGCGCCGAAGCGATCCACCTGCGGTACCTGTCCCGCCGCGCGCTGCGGGTCGACGCCCCGCGCACCGAGGCGCTGCGCTTTGCGCTTGCCGGCATTCGCACCAGCCCGCGCGGCTTCCTATCCGATGTGCGCCGCGGCGGGCTGACGCTGGCCGGGGCGATCTCTGCGCCCGTCTTGCCGCGCGTCCTGCGCCAGCGCCTGTTTGCGTCCTGAAAGGATTTCCCATGCCCAAAGCTTCCATCGTCGTCCCCGCCTTCAACGCCGCGCGGACCCTGCCCGAGACGCTGCACAGTCTGCTTGCGCAGACCTTCACGGATTTCGAGATCGTGGTGGTCGATGACGGTTCGACCGACCGCACCGTCGCCGTGACCCGCAGCTTTGCCGACAGGCGCATCCGCATCGTGCAACAGCCGAACCGTGGCCTGCCGGGCGCGCGCAACTCTGGCATCGACGCGGCGCGCGGCGACATCATCGGGTTCTGCGACGCGGACGACCTGTGGCGCCCGACCAAGCTGGCGGAGCATGTCGCCCATCTGGACGCGAACCCGCAGGTCGGCCTCAGCTATTCCGGCTCGGAACTGATCGACATGGACAGCAGGCCGTTGAAGGTCGCGATGCGCCCGCGCCTGCGCAACGTGACCGCCGCGCAGGTGTTTCTGCGCAACCCGGTCGGGAACGGTTCCGCGCCGGTGTTCCGCCGCGCCGCGCTGGACGCGATCCGCTGGCGCCCGGCGCATGAGACCGTGCGCGACTGGTGGTTCGACGAAAGCTTCCGTCAGTCCGAGGACATCGAATGCTGGCTGCGGTTCGCCCTGACCACCGACTGGGAGATCGAGGGCATCCCGGGCCTGCTGACCCGCTACCGCATCGCACCGGGCGGGCTGTCCGCCAGCCTGCACAAGCAACTTGCCGCGTGGGAGCGGGTGGTGGGAAAGTTGCAGCCGGTTGCGCCGACGTTCTTCGACCGCCATGCCCCGGCTGCGCGCGCGTACCAGCTGCGCTATCTCGCGCGGCGCGCCTTCAGCATGGGCGACGGGGCCGAGGCCGTGCGCCTTGTCCGCGCGTCTCTTGCCGCGTCTCGCCGCCCGCTTGTCGCGGAACCGGCGAAGACGCTGACCACGATCGGGGCTGCCTTTGCGCTGCACCTTGTCGGACGCGGCAGGGCATCCGCACTGCTGGCCCACCTGAAATCCACCCAACGCACCTGACCGACCCGAGCCGGAGAGACCCCATGCTGCGCATTGCCCACCTTGTCGACGACACGAACCCCGGCGGCGTAACCCGCTACCTTGATTTCCTTGCCCGCGATCCCGGAATGGCGGCACTGGCCCGGCACGAGATCGTCGAAGTCCCCCGCACGCGCGCTGCCAGTGCGCGGGTGCAGGCGGATGTCATCGTTTCGCACCTTACTGTCGCGTGGCGCGGGCTGCCGGGCCTGATGGCCTTGCGGGCCCGCCACGCCGGAACGCCGTTGATCCACGTCGAACACAGCTATTCCGCCGGGTTCGTCGCCGCCAATGTCAGTGCGCCACGGCGGTTCTTCACCCTTCTTCGAACGGCCTACGCCCTGTTCGACCGGGTGGTCGCCGTCAGCCATCCGCAGGCCAGCTGGCTTGCCGCGCGCGATCTGGTCCGGCCGGACGCGCTGACCGTGATACAGCCGCAGGTCGACCTGTCCCGCTTCCGCGCTTTGCCGCGTCCGACCGGGCCTGTTCGGTGTTTTGGTGCGGTCGGGCGTCTTGACGCTCAGAAAGGGTTCGATGTGCTGATCCGGGCGTTCCAAGCGGTGCAGGGCGACGATCTTTCGCTGAAGATCTTCGGCGATGGGCCGGAACGCGGCCGGCTGGAAGATTTGGCGGCTGGCGATCCCCGCATCCGGTTCCAAGGGTTCGCCGCCGATCCGGCGATGGCCTATGCCGCCTGCGATGCGGTGGTGATGCCGTCCCGGTGGGAGCCGTATGGATTGGTGGCGCAAGAGGCGCTTGCCGCTGGCCGACCGGTGCTGGTTTCGGGGGTGGATGGTCTGTCCGACCATCTGGCGTCTGGCGCCATTTCTACAAGCGGGCCGGGGGTCGAGGCACTGACCGAGGCGCTGCGCGGCATGTGCGGACGTATGGCCGCCGACTTGTTGCCTGCCTCACAACCCGCGACTGCAGATCTGGCGCAGGCGTGGCGAGTGCTTCTTGCGGGGCTTTTCCAAGATGACTGGGCCGTGGCGCCCGTCGCCGCCGCGTAAGGCCGTGGCGGCAGTGCCTTAGTCGGCCGAACCAGTCGTCCGGCGGCGGCTGCGCAGCCGGTCGCGGATGACATAAGCCATGCCCGCCAGCAAAAGCGCCGCCATCGCGTACCACGTCAGCGCGTAGCTCAGGTGCGAGTTGCGGAAGTTCAGGCGTGTCATGCCGCCGCGCGGCCAGTCCGTTGCGGCGCCCGCGTGATCGGCGTCGACGAAATAGTCCGCGGTCTGCAGGCCCGCGTTGTCCGACATCGCGGCAATGTCGGCAGATACCCAGCGGTCATCCGCGGGGGCGTTGTTTTCCAACAGGGTGCCGCCCGGCTGGCTAAGCCGGACAAGTCCCGTCACCGTGACGGGACCGTCGGGCCGCGTCAGCGTCACGGGGTCTGGGCCGCCGGGGACGAAGCCCCGGTTGATCCAGACCGTCTGTCCCGCACCTTCCAACGGCGTCATCAGCCAGTTGCCCGGTCCAAGCTCGGTCACTGCCTTGATCTCAAGGCTGTCCTCGTGCCGGTAAGTGCCGGTCAGGACGACCCGAAGGTATTCAAGATCCGTGGTCGCGATGGGGGCAGGGACCGGGTCGGCGTAGGCTCGCGCTTCGACCGTCTCGATTAGGTCAAGCTTCCACGCAAGCCGCCGCAGCTGCCAGTTGCCCAAGCCGATCAACGTGATGAAGACCACCATCGCCACGGCCAGCAGACCGAGGTCTACCGCCCGCGACCGGCCTGCGCGTTCCGGCGTGTCGGTCACGGCAGGTTTCTGACCCTGTCGATCTGCTCGTGCGCGGGCATCATGTTTTCATCCAGGTGGGTCATCACCCAAACGGACCCGGACAGCACGATGACCAGCAGAATTGCCGTGAAGGCCATCGACATCACCTGCCAGCCGGATTCGGCCTTGATCGTGACGTGCAGGAAGTAGTGGACATGCACCATGATCTGCACCGCGCCCAGCCCGAAGATAATGGCGATTGCGGCGGCGGTGCTGATCTCGACCTCGCCGAGCACAACCCAGAACGGGATGATCGTCAGGACAACGGACAGCGCGAAGCCGATAAGGTAGGACCGGTACGATCCGTGAGACGAGTGATTGTCGGCGCTCATAGCAGCACCCCCGTGAGGTAGACGAAGGAAAAGACCCCGATCCAGATCAGGTCCAGGAAGTGCCAGAACAGGCTAAGGCACAGGATGCGCCGCTTGTTGGCCTCGGTCAGTCCGTGCTGCCCGACTTGGATCAGCAGGATCACCAGCCAGATGCAGCCGACCGTGACGTGCAGGCCGTGTGTCCCGACAAGGAACCAGAAGGACGACAGGAACGCGCTGGCCCCCGGTCCGGCGCCGATGTGCCACAGGTGCTGGAACTCCAACAGTTCCATCACAAGGAACCCAAGGCCGAACAGCCCGGTCACGACCAGCCAGCCCATCATGCCGCGCTGGTTGCCCTGCTGCATGTTGATCACCGAGAAGCCGTAGGTGATCGACGATGCAAGCAGGAATGCCGTCGCAAGCAGGATCTTCTCGATCTCGAACAGGTCCGACGGCGACGGACCCGCCGCGTAAGAAGTGCCAAGCACGGCGTGGATCACGAAGAGGATGCCGAAGATCAGGCAGTCGCTCATCAGGTAGATCCAGAAACCAAGCATGGTTCCGGTTTCCGGAATGTGATGCCCGTGATCCGAGTCGCTCGGATCCTCTAGGACGTAGAACTCAATGCCCTGTGCGGGCTGGGATGCAGTCTGTGCTGTCATTGTCTCATTCCGCCGGAGTTGCGTTGGACCGGCCATTCTCGATCCCGTCGATCTCGTCGATCGGGATGTAGTAGTCGCGGTCATAGTCGAACGTGTGCGCGATCCCCATCGCCACCGAGGCGACGAAGGTCAGGGCCGCCAGCCACCAGACGTGCCAGATCAGCGCGAAGCCCATCACCGTCAGGAAGCCCGAGATGATGATGCCGGTGGACGTGGACCGCGGCATATGGATCGGCTGGTATCCCGAGGTGGGCCGTTGCGACTTGGCCGCCTTC
Source organism: Psychromarinibacter halotolerans (assembly GCF_029168315.1). Taxonomy (NCBI): domain Bacteria; kingdom Pseudomonadati; phylum Pseudomonadota; class Alphaproteobacteria; order Rhodobacterales; family Paracoccaceae; genus Psychromarinibacter; species Psychromarinibacter halotolerans. The sequence continues at coordinate 60,512 of NZ_JARGYD010000007.1, read as the reverse complement.
ATCTGGTGCCACGCGTCAAGGTCGTGCACCTGCAGACCATGCGCGAAGTTGTAGTAGGGCGGCGGCGACGTGGTGGACCATTCCAGCGTCCGCCCGTCCCACGGGTCGCCATCGACGGCAAGTTCCTTGCGTTTGATGATCGACACGACGATCTGGATGATGAAGGCCAGAAGCCCGACCGCGATCAGCAGCGCCCCGACAAGGGCGGTGATGAAGTAGGCGGCGTAGATCGTGTCCTCGAACTGGCTCAGGCGGCGAGTGACGCCCATCAGTCCCAGCAAGTACAGCGGCATGAACGCCAGCCAGAAGCCGACGACCCAGCCCCAGAAGCTGACCTTGCCCCAGAACGGGTCCATGTGGAACCCGAACGCCTTGGGCCACCAGTAGGTGATGCCGGCGAAGATGCCGTACACCACGCCGCCGATGATGACGTTGTGGAAGTGGGCCACAAGGAACAGCGAGTTGTGCAGCACATAGTCCGCCGGCGGCACCGCCAGCAGCACGCCGGTCATCCCGCCGACCACGAAGGTCAGCATGAACGCCACCGTCCACATCATCGGCAGGTCGAACCGGATGCGGCCCTTGTACATGGTGAACAACCAGTTAAAGAGCTTCGCCCCCGTCGGGATCGAGATGATCATCGTCGTGATCCCGAAGAACGAGTTCACGTCCGCGCCCGCACCCATCGTGAAGAAGTGGTGCAGCCACACGATGTAGCTAAGCACCATGATCACGCAGGTCGCGTAGACCATCGAGGTGTAGCCGAACAGGCGCTTGCCGCTGAAGGTCGACACGATCTCGGAGAAGATGCCGAAGATCGGCAGGATCAGGATGTAAACCTCCGGGTGGCCCCAGATCCAGATGAGGTTCACGTACATCATGGGATTGCCGCCCATGTCGTTCGTGAAGAAATGGGTGCCAAGGTATCGGTCGGCGGTCAGCAGGGCGAGCGTTGCGGTCAGGACCGGGAAGCTGGCGACGATCAGCACGTTGGTACACAGGGTCGTCCAGCAGAAGATCGGCATCTTCATCCAGCTCATGCCCGGTGCGCGCATCTTCACGAGCGTGACGATCAGGTTGATCCCGGACAGGGTTGTCCCGATGCCCGCGATGTTCAGCGACCACAGGTAATAATCCATCCCGACGCCCGGGCTGAACGTCAGCCCCGACAAGGGCGGATAGGCCAACCAGCCGGTGGCGGCGAACTCTCCGACGAACAGCGAGATCATGATCAGCACGGCGCCGGACACGGTCAGCCAGAAGCTGAAGTTGTTCAGGAACGGAAAGGCCACGTCCCGCGCGCCGATCTGCAGCGGCATAACATAGTTCATGAACCCGGTGACGAAGGGCATCGCCACGAAGAAGATCATGATCACGCCGTGGGCGGTGAACACCTGATCATAGTGATAGGCTGGCAAATAGCCGACGTACCCGGCCGAGGCCAACGCCTGATGACCCCGCATCAGCAGCGCGTCGGCAAAGCCTCGCACCAGCATGACGGTCGCCAGAACCATGTACATGATGCCGATCTTCTTGTGATCGACCGAGGTGAACCATTCCTTCCAGAGATACGGAAGCAGCCGGTAATACAGCAAAATCCCGACCACCGCGGCGCCCAGCAGGCAGGTGCCGATGAAGGTGCTGAAGATGATCGGGTCGTAGAACGGAAAGATGTCCCAGTTCAGCTTGCCCCAGAACCAGTGGGTCTCGGACAGCGCGTGGGTGGTGTGAGCGGACGTTTCGACTTGGGTGGGCGTCGCCATGGCTTAGTCTACCTGTGTGGAGGAGGACGGCAGGACCGCGTGCGGGTCGCGTGCCATCGCCTGCAAGATTTCCAGTTCCTGAAGCTGCAGGTCCGGCCGCATGATCGCGAACAGGGCTTCGGGATTATCGGCCGAGCAGAGACCGCGATACAGTTCGCGGTTCCACAGACCGTCGATGCCTCCTCCTCCGAGGGCATCGACCATCATCATGTCATTGTTGCACAGGTCGGTCGGCCCGGTGCACATGTTCAGAATGCGGTTCCACAGCCCGTCCTCGACGGCGCCGAAGTAGGTCACCTCGTGGTCGATGCTGGGCTGGCTGAGATCCTCGAACGCAGCAGTATCGAGGATCGGGGTGTCGGTGCGGACCTCTTCGGCCCACGCGTCGAATTCTTCCCCGGACATCGCATGCAGGTCGAACCGCATCTGCGAGAAGCCGTTGCCGCTGTAGTTCGACGAGAACCCCTCGAAGGTGCCGGGCGCGTTCATCACCGCGTTCAGCTCGGTTTCCATCCCGGCCATCGCATAGATCATGCCCGCCATCTCGGGGACGTAGAAGGCGTTCATCACCGTGTCCGAAGTGATCAGCCACTCGATCGGCCGATCCACGACAACCGCAGCCTCGTTGACCAGCGCGATGTCCTGCTCGGGGTAGATGAACAGCCATTTCCAATCCAGCGCGACGACCTGCACCTGCAGCGGCGTCACGTTGGGATCGATCGCGGTCTCGGCAGACACACGGGGAAGGTCGTTGTAGGGCTCCAGCCGGTGGGTCGCGACCCACGTCAGGCCCGCAAGGCAGACGATGATCGCCATCGGCACCGACCAGACCACGATCTCAAGGCTGACCGAATGATCCCACTCGGGGTCGTAGGCCGCGTCCTTGTTGCCCTGCCGGTACTTGAAGGCGAAGAACACCGTCAGCGCCATGACCGGAAGGATGACGATCAGCATCAGCACGGTCGCATAGACGATCAGGTCACCCTGTTGTGATGCGACGTCCCCCGACGGGTTGAGCAACACAAGATTGCATCCCGACAAGAGCATTGCGGAAGCGATAAGAAGTAAGAAACGGGCCATTGTGATGGGCTGCCTGACGTAACCTGTGTATGATGAGTGGTGGAGAGGAACGCCAAGGGGGGGACGGCGCGTCTCGCAGCTGCGGCATAACGCCGGTGGACAAAGTGGACAATGTGATCCACTGCGACATTTCCCCGCGCGAGTGCACAGATCCCCTTAAAACGCGGGTGCAGTAACAAAGGATTGAGGTTTCGTATGACGAGCGCAACGGCACACGATACTGTCACGATCGAAGACGTCGTGATCACCGTCGTCATGGCACGGGTCACCGACTTCTTCGGTTTCTTCGTCTATGCCATCGCGTCGGCGTTGGTGTTCCCCACCATCTTCTTCCCGCACCTTGACCAGGTGACCGGGACACTTTGGTCCTTCGCCTTGTTTTCTCTGGCCTTTCTGGCCCGTCCCATCGCCAGCCTCGCGGGCCGCAGCCTGCAGCAAAAGATCGGCCGTACCGGCAAGGTCACGCTTGCGCTGATGCTGCTTGGAACGTCCACCGTCGCAATTGGCCTGATGCCCGGATACGACGAGATCGGTATCATGGCGCCGGTTCTTCTGGGTGTTTTCCGCGTCATTCAGGGCCTTGGACTGGGCGGCGCATGGGACGGCATCACGTTGCAGTTGAAGGCCGCCGCACCCAAACATCGCGAAGGCATGTACGGCATGATTCCGCAGCTTGGCGGGCCCGTCGGTTTCTGCGTTGCAGCGGCGTTGTTCTTCGTGCTGACCGGCTTCCTGACCGAAGAGGAATTCTTCACCTACGGCTGGCGCTTTGCCTTCTTCGCGGTCATGGCCGTCAACGTGGTGTCTCTGTTCGCGCGCCTGCGGCTGCTTCAGACCACGCTGGGGGATGACGTCGACATCTCGTTCCGGTCCGCGCCCATCGCCGATCTGGTCCGGGCCGAATGGCGCACCATCCTGCTGTCGGCGCTGCTGCCTCTGGCCAGCTACGCGCTGTTCCATATGGTGACCGTGTTCCCGATCAGCTACGCGGTGCTGTTCACCGAACAGCCGGTCTCCCAGATCCTTGTGCTGCAGATGATCGGCGGAACACTGGCGATCTGCGCGGTGATCCTGTCGGGCGTCCTTGCCGACCGCATGTCGAAACGGGCGGTTCTGCTGCTGAGCGCGCTGCTGATCGTTGTGGTCTGCTTCACCATCGTGACGCTGAACACCGCGCCGTCGGTCTACATCCTGCTGGGCTTCGTCGCGCTGGGCCTGTCCTACGGTCAGTCCAGTTCGATCGTGCCGAACCGGTTCCGCCCCGAGTTCCGCTACTCCGGCTCTGCGATGGCGACCAACCTGTCGTGGATCCTTGGCGCCGCCTTCGCGCCGCTGCTGGGCCTGCTGCTAGCGTCGACCTTCGGCCTGTGGGCCGCAGCGCTTTACCTTCTGTCGGGCGTCGTGATGACGGTCCTTGCACTAAGCCTTCTTCAGCGCGGCATGACCCGCAAAGGCGAGGCCAAGGCCGACTAGACGCGGCTGGCAAGCGTCACCCAAACGCAAACCGCGCCGCCGCATCTCGCGCCGGCGCGGTTTTTCTTTGCGGCTTGGGCTGTCGATCTGCCCGCAGCGCCAGATGCGACAAGTCTGCCGATGCGCCAGCACCAAGCGACTGAGCCGCCCAGACACTTAGCCTGATCCTGCCGGATCGGCTTCGAAAGACGGTTTCAAATCTAAGGGATAATGGAGGCGAGTACCGGAATCGAACCGGTGTACACGGATTTGCAATCCGTCTGGAATCATTGAAATAAAAGGACTTTTCTGTAAACGGCCCCTTTTTGTTCACGACCAAAGATCAGCGACTTACCGGCCAAATGTAAACGGACTTCCAGCGTTCTGCAGACAAAGAAAAACCGCCGGGGAAGCTGCAACTTCCACCGACGGCAATTCAAAAGTAGGTCTCTCCATAGTGTATAGTGTCGTGCCCTCTCTCGCAAGCTTCGGGAGGACGGTATGAGCACGACGCTGACCCACTCCGGCCTGCCCGCGGGCTTAAAGCCGTTTGAGCTGCTCGATATACTCGCCAAGCTTCGCACGGACTTAGGCTTGCGTGACGAGGACCTGACCTATCTGCGCAGTCTGTTCAGGCTGTCCCGCGCAGAGGACTTCTTGCCTGGTCGTATCTGCGCCGTGTGGGAACGTGTGGCGGGATTGGCCGACCGCATGAACTTCCACATCCGCAGGGTCACTCGGATTGAGACCCGACTCGAACAACGTGGCCTGATCCTTAGGACCAGCGCGGCGAATGGACGGCGCTTCGGACGACGCAGTGACGATGGCCGCATCGTCTCGGCGGGCGGGGTTAACCTCGCGCCGCTTATAAACCGCGCTGCAGAGCTCTTGGCGCGTATCCGTCAGACATCAGTTGCCGCGCAGCGGCTGAAGGAGGATCGGAACCAGCTAAACGACCTGATCCGTCAGATACGTGGCTTGGACATACCTGAAGCACTTAGCGCCGCCCGTGAGGCCTTCCCACGCCTCCGCCCTTCCGAGGTAAGGGATGCGGGCCGGATGAATGCGCTCATTGACGCTCTAGAGTCCATTCTTACCGAGTTTTCGCGCGTACCTGGTCAGACAGTTGAGGCCGCGTCGCCGGACAGTTCGGTCCGACCTAATACCGATCAGAAAGAGAAAATCGAAACCTGTAGACGGCAAGCCAGCGTGAGGATCACGCCAGCGCAAGTTCTCACGTTGGCTAACGAGGATTTGCGGGAAATCATCTCAATCTACGCTGAGGCGGCTGGAGAGACCTATTTGCCGAGCTTGCCAACGATCTCTCTGGCGGCGCGTGAGCGAGCGCAGATGCTGGGCATATCCTGCATGGAGTGGGATGTCGCGCGTGACCAGCTTGGTGAGCTAAGGACTGTTCTCTGCCTGCTAATCGCCGATCGAAACTCTGTTCGCATGGGGCGTTTCGCCGTCCGCAATCCAGCCGCCGCTTTCATCGGCCTAGCGCGGAAGACGACCCGCGGAGATGCAGTGATTGCTGCGCTGATCGCCGAACTCAGAAACTTCACAGTCGGAGTGCCTAGTCATGACCGGTAGGCAAGGAGCAAGGCGACCCATGTCATACGCTGGCGCTTCTGACACGGGACCTTGCGAGGGGTGGCAAGCCTCCCCTTCGAACCCCACCGGCGCGGGACAAGCCCGCGCCAAGGAGCCGCTCTCGGAAACCTTCGTCTTCCGCTGCACCGCCCAAGAAAAGGCAACGCTCCGAGGCAAGGCCAAATCGGCCAGCCTGCCTGCCTCCGAGCTCCTGCGCGAGGCGCTCTGGGGCACGCGATCTCGGAGGCGCAAGCCCGTAGTCCCCGTCGACCCGCTGTTAGTCCGCGGCATTGGAAAGATCGGGGGCAACATGAACCAGATCGCTGCTCGGCTGAACAGCTCAGAGCGTCGTGGCTTCATTCCTCGCATCAATGCCATGAAGCTGTACGCCTGCTTGGTCAGCATCGAGCGTCTGCTTGCGGCCCTTGTGGATGCACATCGGAGGCCGCCGGGATGCTGATCAAGTTTTTCCCGAATGGCAGGGGCGGCGGCGCAGGGCCAGTCGAGTACCTGACCGCAGAAACCGTACTCGCGTACGATGGCAATCGCGATCTGATACGCGATGCATCAGGTCGACCAGCGTCCGTGACACGCGAACCGCTGCCCCAAGTTGTGCGCGGAAACCCCCAGCTTATGATCGACCTGATCGACACCTGCCCACACCAGTGGACCTACCGCGCTGGCGTCGTCAGCTTCGCCCGCGAGGACGCCCCGACCGAGCGCCAGCAGCAGGAGGTGATCGACCGCTTCGAGGAGATCGCCTTCGCCGGCCTCGATGCCGACCGCTATGCCTGCCTCTGGGTGCGCCACACCCACGAGGATCGCGTCGAGCTGCATTTCTGCACGCCGCGCATGGAGCTGCACAGCGGGCGCAGCCTCAATATTGCCCCACCCGGCTATCAGCGCGCCTTCGACAGCCTGCGCGATCTCATGAACAAGACGCATGGCTGGGCAGATCCCATGGACGTAGAGCGCGCGGCCGAGGTGAAGACAGTCTCAGAGGCCCCAGACCGCGCTGCAGGGCGCGACGGGCTCCATGCCTGGGTCGGCGACCAGATTTCCATGGGGCTGATCGAGGATCGGGCGGGCATGGTCGCCGCCCTGACTGATGCAGGCTTCGAAGTGCCCCGAGCGGGCAAGAATTATTTGACAGTCAAAGACCCCGAGACCGAAGAGCGGTTTCGCCTGAAAGGAGCGATTTTCCATGAAGACTGGAGAGCCGAAGCAACGGCTGAGCGAGAGACTGAACGCGGACATGGAGCGGATCAGGGCCGAGAACGCCGCCTCGATCGACGCGCAGTTGCAGAGCTTCAGGACCGATTTGAAGGGCATTGCCGAAAACGCTCTGGCTACAATCAAGACCGATACGGAAGGCTACCTGCTGCGCGTGAGGAAACACCTCATGAGACAGAGCGCGAACGCAGCACGGCCAGAGTGGAAAGCCCTGATGTGGCCGACATTGGTAGCTTGCTGCCTGATGATCAGCACTGGGATTTCGACATGGTCGGTCATGACCTGGCTGATGCCGAACCTGAACACGATGGGGCTGCGAGTGATCGACCGTCCCGAGGCGACATACCTGATCCCACGCGATGGCCGGGCGACACTGGACCGCTGCCAATTGGCGGGGGAGCCGGTGGACTGTCTCGTTCTTCCGAAGGAGTGAGCGATGCATGGTCTGACAGCGTTAGAGCGCGAATTGCTGAGCTGCGTCGAGCGGTTGACGGAAGCCTCGAAGGAATCCGCACAGGAGTTAACAACCTACGGCGAGGACACACGCACGGAGCTGGATGGGTTACGCAACTCCGTGATCGCGTTGCTCAGATCACAGCTCTCCTTAGCCGCAGCGTTGAGCGCCTGGATGCCGGATTCCGCGCAACTCAACGACAGCATGGAACAGGCGCAGAGGGCGAAGAAGCACCTCGAGACGCGCTGAGCGAAGACAGGGAGGATCCCCATGCACTCCGACACTAAACTGCGCTTTCCCGTGAACCCATGGCTGGCATGGCGTCCTGGCAGCGATCGCGCGTTCGACGCCTTGGAGCGTATCGGGGTGCTGATCCGTCGCGGGGCATGTTGGGACGACAGCTATGCCTTTGAACTGGGGGCTCAGGCCCGACGCTACGCCAATCAGTGCCCGAAGGGATTTCGCCACGGCCTGGAAATCGTGCTCAGCGAACACGGCAATCTCGCCGCGATCCAGGGCTGGCTTAGCGCGGCGCCGAACCGCGACTTCACGCACATCGACCAATCACCTCGAAGCGCCGACTGACCGGAGAATACTGAAATGAAATTGCTTACCACGCTTACTCTGATCGCATTAGCTGGTCCCCTCTGCGCAGACACGGCCACGCCTTCAGTTTCTGTCAGCCCGGCACAAGCAGATCGCTACGGCTGCGCGGTTCGACAGCGCCCGGATGAACTGACCTACAGCGGATTCCGTGATGCATGGCGTAATATCGCCGCGAACGACCTCTATAGCCTGCGACGACACCAGGCGGCGCTAGACGCGGGGTCATGTGCCTGCGATGCACTCTGGCCTGACTGGTCCGGCATAAAAGAAGAGTTCGAGGCGCTCGACTTTGCTGATCCGCTGGCGACAGACAGCGTTCATGTCACCTGGGCCGCCGCCGAGTATTTCCCTGTCATTTCGAACCTTCGCGCAGCACTGCGGGAACAATGTCAGGAGACCGATTGATGGGGATCGTGACATTCATCGTAGAGGCAGCCGACAAGGGGCTCGATACCGTCGCAACCTCGCAGTTCGCCGCCGCAGCGGAGATTTCCGGCACGATCATCATGGGGGCCGCGACCGTTGCGATTATCGTGCTCTTCATCAACATGGCATGGCAAATTCGGCCCATGGATGGCCGAGAGATGTTGGTGCTGCTCTTCAAGATCAGCTTGATCAAGGCGTTTGCGCTGAACTGGTCGAACTTCAACTTCTTAAGCCAGCACATAATCGACGGACTAGATGAACTTGCCGGAAGCTTGATTGGCTCGGCGACCGGCGAGGATGCTGTCGGGTCGTCCTACTTTGCAGCACGCTTCGATCTTCAGATGGACCGGCTGGCAGAATACGGGAATGAAGCCGCGTCCCATATGTCTAGGGTCAGCAAAGCACTCATGGGTGTGTTCTTTATGGCGTTGATCGCCGTGGTCGGAGGACTGGCTGGAGCAGTCTTGGTTCTGGCTAAGATGATGATCACGCTTCTAATTGGTCTAGCACCGGTCATGATCCTCTGCTCGATGTTCGACGCGACCAAGGACTACTTCCATCGCTGGCTTTCTTCTCTGGCAAGCTTCGCGCTTTACCCGGTCGTGATAGCCGGAGTGTTTTCGATGGTCTTTGGTCTAACAACACTTCTGGTCAGTGATCTTGGCTCTGTGGATACGGCCGATAAAGCAGGCAAGATGGTGCCCTTCCTGGGTGTCGTCATCCTGTCCCTTGTAATGGTAGTCGCGATCCCCGTTATTGTACCCATGATATCAGGGAACCTACAGGCTGGCTGGGCTGCTTCCGCGATCAGCGGAAATATCGCAAAGATGATGCCCGCCCGGCGTGAGATGCGGCAAGCAAAACCTTCCTCCAAAGGTCCTGGTAATACGGCTGCGAGCCAATCAACTACGCACAGCGCCGGTTCATCGAATGCGTCGGCCACGACCAGCAGCCATGCGTCACCAGGCACCGGCGCAAAGATGCAACGCATGATGGATCGAAACGCCCGATTGAAGAAATGACCTCATGGTAGCTGCTGCAGGCGTGTTTCATGATGCAATGCTCTCGAGTAAGGGTCCAAAATGTCCGAAAAAGATGAAGAAAGGCTTCGACAGGCTGTCAATGGCATCAACAACAACTTGCCTCCGCCTACCAAGCATGCCGACCTTCGCCAGATATGCGACTGGGAGCTCTACGGACCCAAGGATCCGAGAATTTACATCCTGGTCAGGGAGCTAGCACTCTCTCACGGTCTCAGGGTCTCTAAGATCGAGGAGGTGATCGTGGCCGCACTGAGCCATGAGCTCGACGAACTTCGGAACGCGGAGAAGGACTTGAAGGGGGGGTAACTCTCGGGAGTCAAAATCTAATGACATGATTTTGTTCTGTATTTAGCTACTTAATGCAGAGCGAAGTCGAGAAGGACAACCGCGAGAGCGTCGCTATAGGCTAACGTCGCGAAGCGATGACTGGCCGGAGGAATTCTGCATCTTCTCTCTGTTTTCATAGGTTTACAGCGGTTTACTTTAGCAGCTATGTTCCGGTCATGCGTTTCGAATTTGGGAGATTGGCATGGAGTACCCGCTAAGAACATCAGCTAATCTCTCTGCACTGCAGGCGGTTCACTTATTGCTTTGCGTGTCTGCTAGATGGGCCATTCCGGAAGCTGTAAAAGCTGACTTCTGATGGCCAAGGAAAAATCCCCTATGGGCTCTGTGGGTGATTAATCAGCTGAAACGCCTCTCAACCCACCCGTCAATAGTAAACAACGTCGAGAGAAACAACCTTGCCTGAACCTGATGCAAGTGAGATTACAGTACTGCAAGTTTTGGAGAAACTCGATGGTGATTTCAAGTCTTTCTCCGATGGCTTTTTGAAGGGGGAGTATTCTTTTTGGATTGGCTCCGGAATCTCCAGAAGTGCGCCAGACCTGGGGCGCCTCCTGAAGCGCGGTATCGAATTTCTGAGGGTTGCATCTCAGGGTGAAGATTGGGTTGGGAAGTTCAGCTCTGCATTTGCAGAGGTAATGCAGATTGCGAATTATGATGAAGGGGAATGGCGAGATCTCGTCTGTCACGAGTTTGAAAGCTGGCCCGAAAGCGATAAAATCATTAAATCTCTTTGGGATAAATACTCCCTAGTGCTGGATGTTCGCCTAGAGGATGAGGAAGACGACTATATCCTTTGGAATGCAATTGATATTCGCGCGGCATTTCAGCCGCCACCGCCTCCAGCCCCAGAGCACCTTTGCATCGCAGCATTGATATTGGAGGGAGTTGTCACAGAGTTAGCGTCGGCAAACTGGGACACGTTCATTGAGCAAGCTCTTGCCTCTCTAAGTGATGGTAAAGGTGGTATTCTTCAAGTCGTAGTCGAGCCCGGGCAACTCAGGAGCCCACCGGGTAAGGCCAAGCTTCTCAAATTCCATGGGTGCGTCAAGCATGCATCAGAAGATCCAGCTACTTTTAGAAAGTACCTAACGGGAAGCACAACCCAAATTAATGGCTGGCCCACATCGAATACATTCTCCGCGGTCAGGCATGAATTTCAGGGGATTGCTTCAAGAAAGAAAACTCTTGGCATGGGACTATCTCTCCAAGATCATAATCTTCATCAGATAATACTTGAAGCCAAAAAAATACACCCCTGGCCTTGGCCGTGCGACCCAAACGCGCCCGCGTATATCTTCTGCGAAAATAAACTTAGTCAAGGGCAAGGCACAGCGCTTAAAGAGGCTTATAGCGAAAGTTACAACGCGCACGTGAGTCAGATCAAAAAATCTGCGCATATGAAAGCATGGCCCGAACAAGTCCTTGTCGCCTTATTGATTCAAGTTGTTTTTGAGAAGCTTAAGGCAACCCTGCCCGGTTGGCTGAAAGAGCAAGTCAAAGAAGATTTGAAAGACGATCTGTTGGCAGCGTTGGAAAGCTCAAAAAAAATGGTCGCGGGGAGTGTAGGCGTTGATCGAGTTGCGTTTGTAACAAAAGCCCTCCAAGCGTGGCCCCGCGTGCTATCTATTTTCAAGTATGGTCAGCTCCCCAAAACTGAGCGTTCGTACCAAACCATTAGTTCCACACCGATACCTTCTACGGCAGACGACGAAAGCGTGAAGTTGGCCGAGATTGGCAAGCTTGCTTGCTGCCTAGGTCTCTTGCAGCACGGTCATAACCGGGGTCGGTGGCATCTCCAGCCCCTCCAAGGCAGCGAGCTCGAAGCAGGGGCGTTTGGAGTAAAGGGCGCATGGGACGGCGCGTCCGCCAGACCCATCTTCATCGTCAAGACAGTCACTGAAGCGCTGAAGCTTGCCCGAGAAGGCGCATTCGAAGGCAGTGATGCTATAGTTTTGCATGGTGACGACCTTTGGCCTATGGTCGGCGGAGAGACCCCCTCAAACGCTAGAAGCCCTAGGTCGGCGCCTGGTCGTTCTGCGAAACCTACCGCGCGAGCCCATCACGTCAGCTTAACTTCCTTGCTAAAAGATGGAGGGGATCTTCAGAGCCTTCAGGAAAGGCTTGGTAGCGAGGTTGCCATATGACGGTATCACCAACCTTTCAAATGGTCATTTCATGTCTCAAAGGTGCTGGATATCAATCAGTTAGCACACCGTTTCGCGTCGCTTCGGTGGAGTTTGATTTTCCGGCTGCTCTGCGCGGCGACACCAAGAGGTCAAACGACCTTGTGCTCGCTTTTGATCTGACTGAACAAATGGGCGAGACGCCCAACGTGAAGCGTATACGTCAAAAGGTTGAAGCACTTGGGCGTGCCTTAGACATCACGCAGTCGAAATTGGTTCTGACTGCAATTCTGGTCGGAAACGCCGAGAGCAATGAAGTAGATGAACTCGCGGAAACCTGCCGGGTTCTCACGGTAGAAGAGGCGCAACAGGACGTGCCGGACTCGAGCGGGACCGATGATACAAGTTGGATTTCTGATCGTATACGTGTCCTACTTCCACTAGTTCTCCCACGATACACTGAGGGTCCGCAGATAAGCGGCTTGTCAGCGCTAGATGAGCTAAAGGCGACCGCCGAAAAAAGCTTAGATAAGAAATTCGTTGAGGACATCCTATTGGCTTCCGAACATGGCGAGGAAGCCGTCGTGGATAGGTTTGTGCAAACGATCGAGCGGGCAATCCTCCAAGAGGGCCAGGATAACTGATATGTTACTCGAAAGTGTTTACGTTCAAAACTTTAGGAGCATCAACGGTGCAATCTCTGCCCCGCTAAACGCAAATGTAGTTCTTGTGCATGGCGAGAATGGCGCGGGAAAAACGAGTTTGCTATCCGCCATTGAGCTTGCGCTTACAGGTCACGTGCAATCTCTTCACAGAGCCGATTCAGACTACGACAAGCAACTTCTTTTCCGAGGAGCTGAGGTTGGGAAAACGGCTGTAACAATCTCTGACGGCAAATCCTCTCCATCTTACAGCACGCGAATAGGAGAGGACGGCTTCTCAGACCTTGTGAATATGCCAGCCGACATGGCGGCATTTTTTTCTGAAAGAGCGTTCTTACCCCAATCTCTTTTAAGTCAGCTCTTGCAAATCTACCAAGATTCATCCTCTAGCATGAACTCTCCCTTGGCGAGTTTCGTCGGGGAACTTTTAGGTCTGGATCAGTTGGATGCGATCGAAAGCGGATTGCAATCTCTGAAGGACGTGCGAAATCTTCGAAAGAGATCGGGGGTATTTACTGAGCTCGAGGAACGTGAAGCGTTAGTAAAGTCACGCGATGAACGAGATCGAAAGTTAGCAGATAGTATCTCATCTGAAGCCGACGCAGCATTGGGTGAGCTGGCCGAAAGGCTGCGGGCTCTCGAAATATATGACGTACCGAATTTTAGCAACTATAGGGAAATAATTGAACGTGCACTCTCCCTTCCGCATGAGAGCAACTTAAGAGAAGCAATAGGGCGCCAAAGAGAGCTTTCAGCCATTGTTGCGCAAATCAAGGATTCTGAGCTCTATAATCAGGAGGAGCTTGAGAGCGCTCTAACGCGGCTTGACAATGTGACTAGTGAGTACAATCAGTGGAACTCACAGCACCGCCCTAAGATATTAGATTTAGAATACTCCTTCTATGAAGTCATATCTGAGGCTAGTTTAGAGGCAGATTTCTTGCAGTCATGGCATGGCGCCAGAAAAATCTCAGAGGCTGAGCTGCAAAGACACTCAGATCGGCTTCATGGCATTCGGCATGACTTGAGTGAAATTGACAAGCTAACCCAAGAACTGAAAGAAGCTCAGCGCGAGGTAACTGCCGCTGACGAAAAAATTGCAAGCATTCCTGATAGTGCGGGTAGCTTGGCCTCTCTATTGTCAGAGATTGGCGCATTTATCGTTGAGGATCGGTGCCCAGTTTGCGAACGCAACTTCAAAGAATGCAATGAGGGGCCTCTCACTGAAAAGGTTCATGGCAAAGTAAAAGCGTTGTCCCGATCAGCTGATCAGCTAATTGCGCTCAGCGCAGAGCGAGCGAAAAGTGAAAGAATAAAGGCGACGTGCTTTGAGCGCATTGGAGAATTACGGTCGCGCCTCCCTGAGCAAGAAGAGATTGCCAGCCTCGAAGTTAAAATAGAGAAAATCAACACCTTCCTTCAGGAGTTGACCTTGTCGAGCCATGTGCTTGATGAAGGAAAGGAGTTGAGAGATTCTGAGTTGGGTTTGCGCCGGGAAATATCGGCGTACAATTCAATGCAATCTGTCTTGAGCGCTGCGCGTGAAACACTTTCGCAGTTCGCTCGGGAGATAAAATATCAGAGTTCCGACGAGAGAGTCTCATTAGGTACCCTCGGCGATGCTTTGAGGGAAGAACTCTCGAAAAGGGAAAGAAAATACCGAGTCCTTACTGATACGCAGTCAAGGGTTAGGGAGATTAGAACAGTCATAGACCGTCTGCGCGAGGAATCCGATGAAAACCAGCGACTTCGAAACGCCAATAAAGCCGAGCTAGAGGTCGAGCAGCTCCGGATGCAGAAAGCAGCCGAGATCAGGCGACAAGGGGGCGTTCTACGCGCATCTGTTGACGAAGTGCGCTCAAGGATCATTCGACGTGAATTCAACGAGCGCCTGAACCACCTGTGGCGGGATTTGTTTGTGCGCCTGGCGCCAAATGAGCCGTTCGTGCCTGCTTTCAGCGTTCCGACGTCGGAAACTCAACGCCTCGAGCCAAAGCTGGTTACGAATTTTCGTAATGGCGATAGCGCTGGTGGCACCCCGGGCGCCATGCTCAGTGCGGGCAATCTGAATACCGCTGCTCTAACGCTGTTCCTCGCGCTGCACTTGGCTGTCCCTAAAAACCTGCCGTGGCTCATTCTTGATGATCCTGTGCAGTCAATGGACGACATTCACATTTCTAATTTTGCCTCGCTATTGCGGACACTGGCAAAGGAACATGGCAGACAGATCGTCATTGCTGTACACGATCGCCAGCTCTTCGATTACCTCAGTCTAGAGCTCAGCCCAGCATATCCTGAGGACTCCCTTCTTACACTTGAAATGTCACGCGCGCGTGGCGGGAAGTCTTCCTGCAATGTGCGAAGGGTAGAATACAAAAGGGACGATGCCATCGGACGAGTCGCGTAGGCTGAGGAACGTCGCCCGAAAAGTGCTCATACGAGATGTGCTCGCTGGAGCTGTATCGAGGCAACATCTTGTTTGCGGCATGGTAGCCGTTACCACCCAACGAAGCATGCTTTCGAGAGACCTCATGCAAGAGGCGCTAGCGTGCTTAGAAGGGTCTCGCAAGCGGGTTTAACCGCGTTTCCGGCAAAGGATGCTTGTGTCCATTGCTCATGTAAGGTTTGCTTCGGTCTCCAAGCAGCGTGTGAAGGGTCTTGGCAATATGGAAGTGTGGTATTGTTCAAATCTGTCAGAATTGAACAGCACAATAGAGGCATTGCCACCGGGCCTTTTGTATCGAGGCCAGACTAAGGAATATCTTAGGGAGGATGGTGGCCCCAACCTCCGATCGTCTATAGAACGGCACGGCTGTGTGCCGGACCGGATGCTGAAGTGGTGGCAGTATTCTCGTTTTATTCTCGGCACCTTCGTCAAATCTTTCGACTTGGAAAGTGATTTGGCGACTGATCAGGCCATCTTGCAGCACTATGGATGGCGCTCATTTTTCTTGGATGCCACCTCGTCCCCAAAGGTGGCTTCTTGGTTTGCCGGGCATAAGTACAAATCCAAAACTGCGATGGAGTTGGTAGAAGACTGTTGGGAAGACCCTGTATTCGCCATCCGTGAAGAGGCATGGTACGAGCCAGCAGGGCAGCAAGACGCATGTATGTATGTCATTGGGAAGAAGGGACTGCGGCGAAACAACATTGAAGCAGTAGATCTGGTTGAAATCGCCACAGAGGCGGGCAGTCACCGATGTAGTGCCCAATCTGCTTTCATGGTTGGCCCTTTGAACGGAAACCTGCCTGATGACTGTATCATCGCAAAGATTTTCGCGCCTACCAGTGTCTTTAGGGAGCATGCAAGCCAAGGTGCCTCTTTGACCCAAGAGGACCTGTTTCCGCCGTTATCCTCCGATCCATTTCTTGCAGCACTTAGCTCTGTGCCATGGGTGAAAAAGTATATTGGCGAAGAGAAATTGGGTATCGATTTCTTTGAGAGAGGCCTCGGATTACCCGAGTACAACGTAAGATCTATGAAGCGCAATGGTCCGGAGGTGTGCTTCTATCGCAGGTTTTGGATTGCCGACACTCTCGCTGCCAATTCCGTGTTCTCAGAAACTACATTTTATTTGAGTGGGGAGACTCTATTTCACGGTGCCGCCGGAAGTCTCACAGAGTTCCCCAAGATTTCTGAGTTGTTGAAAAATGTCACGTCCCTAGCCCTGGAATTGGATGGGCTTATTGCTTACCCTTATGCGCGAGGTGGATCCTTCGCGAAAGGTATTTATCTTGAACGCCAAGAGAACGGAAGCATCCTACTTACTGAACTGGTTCTGGGTCAACACGGTCTAAGACCGGCAGAGTTTGGCATCACACGCGGCCTCTATTATATGCCAAATGAAGAAGGCACCTGGGAGCACATTTCTCATCCGGAAGAATGTGATTGCGGGCATGAAGCCCACCATAAACACCATCTTGTCGTAGCCTCGCACTTCGAAAACTCATTGGCCAACGCTGAGTTTACAGAAGTTAGAGATCGAATATTTGCATCAGACGGCGTTGTGGCCACTAGCGACCCTGTCGTGATCGATTTGATGCAACAGGTGGACATGGTGAGATCGAAAGTGTGATTGCAATTTTACAACCCGTGAAACAAGCTGAGGGGTAGCTGGGGTAGCTACGTCCTAGGCTTTTCGAACAACTACGTGCATTAATCACCTGAGTCGAAGTAGCTCCCGTCGGAGATTGTCAATCGCAGCGGCAGCGCCGACGAATAAGAGGCAGGCAACCCAAGCAGCGACGTTTACCGCATGTGGTGCTATTCCTGTTACAAAAATGGCTGTGCATATGATCGCAAAGAAGATCGCGATTCTGCTCATGGTCTGCGCGCGCTTTCTAACTGGTAGTGTCTTTTGCGCAAGAATGAGCTGTTCGGCCTGTTCAGGGCGGTACAGCGACACATTATCCCTGCTTGCATCATCTTCGGAAGCTCTCATTTTTTCTCCCCAATCATCAAGATAGCTTGGGCATCCTCCGAGCTGATGAAGTGTTTTTGCTTCTCACTGAGTTTTGTCAGGAGAAGAAGGTAATCTGCCCAGGCATCGGTTGATGATATATTTGTTTGCGCTCGAAGGTGTTCCAGCCCTGCGCGTAAGGACAGGCGGATCGCGTCCAGGGCCTCTGGACTGAGCCCGTCGCGCTCGCCAGTTAAGAGCCAGCTAGGTGAGACACCACTGAACTCACATAGGCGCAGAATTATGGAAGTAGGCAGCTCGCGCTGGCCGCTCTCATAACCTTTGTAGGAGCGTAGGGACGTTCCCAAGGTTTCAGCGAACTCAGCCTGAGTCTGACCTGCTCCGCTCCTGAGCCTACGCAGCCTATCGCCTATCGCTTCAAAAGTGGTAGACATTGGTCCATTCTTGTATAAAAAGGCCATATATGGCCCTTTGGGTCTGAAGTGAGTGCATTCGATGCGTCTTGCTTCCATTTAGTACCATAAGCATCACGAGGGCAACATATGGCTCAAACATTGCTTACGACTGCGGAGGTTGCTCAGAAGATGGCGATCTCTGTGCGAAAGGTGAGGGAACTCATGGCCATCCGGGAGTTGCGGTATGTTCGGGTCTGCCGAAGGAATCTGATCCCGCCGGAAGCGATAGACGAGTTTCTCAAGCGGAATACCGTGGCTCCCCTTGATCGCGGGAGCGCAGGTGATGCCGATGATTGAACTGATGTCCGCCCATGAACTTGCGACGCGTCTAGGATTCGCGAACTCCAGCGGACCTTTCCGGAACTTCTGCGCTCGCGTCGGTATCCAGCCGATCCGCCGCAATCCGCTCTACTTCGACCCCGTTCACGTTCGATTCCAGCTGGACAAGGCTCAGCACATCCCGACCCACCTCGCCGAAGGTGAGCGCAAAGAGACTGGGCTGGTGGCTCAGCG
This sequence comes from Psychromarinibacter halotolerans, assembly GCF_029168315.1. Lineage (NCBI taxonomy): Bacteria > Pseudomonadati > Pseudomonadota > Alphaproteobacteria > Rhodobacterales > Paracoccaceae > Psychromarinibacter > Psychromarinibacter halotolerans. Next base: position 42,340 of record NZ_JARGYD010000007.1, on the reverse strand, counting down.
GAGGTTGCGCCTTGCGCAGCAGTGACTTGCCAAAAGGAGTGCATCGAGTTCGGCGCAAAGTCTCAGCAGGCTATAAGTATCATTTCTATGCTTGGCGCGGTGGCCCGAAGTTCTGGGAGGACATGGCGCGCACTCCTCGCGTGCCTGACTTTTTCCACGCCTTTGCTGCGAGCACTTCTAAGCCAGAGCGGCATGCGTATTTGGTGGCGCAGCTTGTTGACGAGTTCCTGAGCAGCGACGCGATGCCTCCAAAGGCTCGCTCGCGGGAGGATGTGGAGCTCTGGGTGAAGCGTTTCCAAGTCGAGTTTGGTGAGGATCCGGTCGCAATGTTCGAAGAGCCTGCGTCTCGGGCGGAGTTTAACGCTTGGCGGAAGCGCTGGATTCATTCACCGAAGCAATATGACATGGCGGGAACTCATGCCGTCAAACTCCTGAATTGGGCCGTCAGTGAAGGACGGATCAAGGAGCACCACTGTAATCGCCTGAAGAAACTCTACTCCTCAAATCGTAGCGAGATCGTGTGGACCCCGGCAGACATTGAGGCATTTAAGAAGGTGGCGCCAGGTTGGGTGCAGCGCATCCTGTTGTTGGGCTGTGAGACCGGACTGCGAGTGTCAGACCTGGTGCAGGTTCGGGTTGATCACTTCGAAGACACCCGGTCTGGGAAACGCCTGCGCTTTAAGACAGGCAAGCGTGGCCGGGTTGCATATATCCCCGTGACTACTGGCTTGGCGGAGCTCGTTGAAGCGACTCCAGCAGGACAAGAGACACTTCTTGTCAGCCAGCTTGGCCATCACCTATCTGCTCGCTGGGCCTCCAACCAGATCACTAAGTGGCGGCGCGAAGCCAAGATACCGCCTTGGGAAGATGGCCGCGAGAAAACGTTGGCCGATACACGGGGCACAGCGGCTACTCGCTTGCTCAATGCGGACCTCTCTCTACGCCAAATTGCAACCTTGATGGGGTGGTCTGTCCGCTACGCATCGCAAGTGATCGAAATTTACGCTCGCGTTAGCCCAGACGAAAGTGACGAGGTGAGCAGGAAGCTTGAGCGCGCCAAACAGCAAGAAAATTTGCGGTGAATGTAAACGCGTATGTAAACGGCAGGGCCGCTACACTGAAAGGAGTGACGCAAGTGCTTGAAGATAAATGGAGGCGAGTACCGGAATCGAACCGGTGTACACGGATTTGCAATCCGCTGCGTCACCACTCCGCCAACTCGCCAGAGTGGAGTTCCGATTAGGTTCTTCGACACCGAAGGTCAAGCCGATTGTTGTCGGCCGCAACGGTGCAGCGGCAGGCGGTGCCTAGGTGGGCCGGGACCGCACGCACCGTAAGGCCGTATCTCGTTGAACATGAATGATCCTCATAATGATGCTCAGGATAATGAGGTTGTTACCCATGTTGGCGGTCGGGTATCTGTCGCCCTCGAACCGACAGGACCATCATGATCAACTTTTCCCTCCCGGCGTCCGACAGCTTCGCGGCGCTCGAAATGGCTGCCCGCGACCGAATCCTCATCCTCGACGGAGCGATGGGGACGATGATCCAAGAGCTGAACATGTCCGAAGAGGACTTTACCGCAGGTGGGCACATTCACGGGCCCGGCTGCCGGCACCATGCTTCGGATCACCCGCAGAAGGGCAACAACGACCTTCTCGTGCTGACCCAGCCGAAGGCGGTCGAGGACGTGCAGTTTCAGTTCGCCCGTGCGGGGGCCGACATCCTGGAAACCAACACGTTTTCGTCGACCACCATCGCGCAGGCCGACTATGGGCTTGAGGGGGCGGTGCACGACCTGAACGTCGCCGGCGCGCAGGTCGCGCGGCGCGCGGCGGACCGGGCGCAGGCCGAGGACGGGCGCCGCCGCTTCGTCGCCGGGGCCGTCGGGCCGACCAACCGGACCGCCTCGATCAGTCCGGACGTGAACGACCCGGGCTACCGCGCGGTGACCTTCGACGATCTGCGCCTCGCCTACGGTCAGCAGATCGACGGGTTGATCGAAGGCGGATCGGACCTGATCCTGATCGAGACGATCTTCGACACGCTGAACGCCAAGGCCGCGATCTTCGCCGCGCTTGAAAGCTTCGCCAAGGTCGGTCGCCGCCTGCCGATCATGATCTCGGGCACGATCACCGATGCCTCGGGCCGCACGCTGTCGGGGCAGACGCCCACCGCCTTCTGGCACTCGGTCCGTCACGCGCGGCCGTTCACCGTGGGGCTGAACTGTGCGCTTGGCGCCGACGCGATGCGGCCGCACCTTGCCGAACTGGCCGGGGTCGCGGAAACGCGGGTCTGTGCCTATCCGAACGCCGGCCTGCCGAACGCGTTCGGCCAGTACGACGAACAGCCCGAAGACACCGCCGCCAAGGTCGAGGTCTTCGCCAAGGAAGGTCTGGTCAATGTCGTCGGCGGGTGCTGCGGCACCACGCCCGAACACATCCGCGCCATCGCCGATCATGTCGCCGCCTATGCGCCGCGCAAACCCCGGATGACTGCCAATGTCTGACCCGCTGCTTAGGCTTTCGGGCCTTGAACCCTTCGTCCTGACGAAGGACATCCCGTTCGTGAACGTGGGCGAGCGGACGAACGTGACCGGCTCTGCCAAGTTCCGCAAGCTGATTACCAATCGCGACTATGCCACCGCGTTGGACGTTGCGCGCGATCAGGTCGAGAACGGCGCCCAGATCATCGACGTCAACATGGACGAGGGGCTGATCGACTCGAAGCAGGCGATGATCGACTTCCTGAACCTTGTCGCCGCCGAGCCCGACATCGCTCGCGTGCCGGTGATGATCGACAGTTCCAAGTGGGAGGTGATCGAGGCGGGCCTGCAGTGCGTGCAGGGCAAGCCGGTGGTGAATTCGATCTCGCTGAAGGAAGGCGAAGCGGCCTTCGTGCATCAGGCGAGCTTGTGCCTTGCCTATGGTGCGGCTGTCGTGGTCATGGCCTTCGACGAACAAGGGCAGGCCGACAGCTTCGAGCGCAAGACCGAGATCTGCGCGCGGGCCTACAAGATCCTGACCAAGGATGTTGGTTTCCCGCCCGAGGACATCATCTTTGACCCCAACGTCTTCGCCGTCGCGACGGGCATCGAGGAGCACGACAACTATGGCGTGGACTTCATCGAAGCCACGCGCTGGATCCGGCAGAACCTGCCGCACTGCCACATCTCGGGCGGTGTCTCGAACCTGTCGTTCAGCTTCCGCGGCAACGAGCCGGTGCGCGAGGCGATGCACGCGGTCTTCCTGTACCACGCCATCAAGGTTGGCATGGACATGGGGATCGTTAACGCCGGGCAGCTGGCGGTGTACGACCAGATCGACCCGGACCTGCGCGAGGCCTGCGAAGACGTGGTCCTGAACCGTGCGCCCGCCAATGGCGGCAACGCGACAGAGAACCTTCTGGACATCGCGGAACGCTATAAGGGCGACAAGCGGGAAGAGAAGAAGCGCGACCTTGCGTGGCGCGAATGGCCGGTCGAAAAGCGGCTGGAGCACGCGCTGGTCAACGGCATCACCGAGTTCGTCGAGGATGACACCGAAGAAGCGCGCGTCGCCGCCGAAAAGCCGCTGGACGTGATCGAAGGGCCGCTGATGGCGGGCATGAATGTCGTGGGCGACCTGTTCGGTGCGGGCAAGATGTTCCTGCCGCAGGTGGTGAAATCGGCCCGCGTCATGAAGCAGGCGGTGGGCGTGCTTCTGCCCTACATGGAGGCCGAGAAGGAGGGGCAGCGCGAAAGCGCGGGCCGCGTCTTGATGGCGACGGTCAAAGGCGATGTGCACGACATCGGCAAGAACATCGTCGGCGTCGTTCTGGCGTGCAACAACTACGAGATCATCGACCTTGGCGTCATGGTGCCGCCGCAGAAGATCCTCGAAGAGGCCAAGGCCCGCAATGTCGACATCATCGGCCTGTCGGGCCTGATCACGCCGTCGCTGGACGAGATGGTGCATCTTGCCACCGAGCTGGAACGCGAAGGCTTCGACGTTCCGCTGCTGATTGGCGGCGCGACGACCTCGAAGGTGCACACGGCGGTCAAGATCGCCCCGCAGTATTCGAAAAGTCAGGCCATCTACGTCACCGATGCCAGCCGGGCGGTCGGGGTCGTGTCATCGTTGCTGAGCAAGACGCAGAAACAGCCCTATATCGACGGCATCCGCGCCGAGTATTCCGAGGTGGCCGAGCGTCACGAGCGGGCCGAGCGGGCAAAGCAGCGGCTGCCGTTGGCGGCGGCGCGGGCCAATGCGATGAAGATCGACTGGTCTGACTATGCGGCGACAGAGCCCGCGTTCACCGGGCCCAAGGTGGTCGAGAACTGGGATCTTGCCGAAATTTCCCGGTACATCGACTGGACGCCGTTCTTCCAGACGTGGGAGTTGAAGGGCGTCTACCCGCGCATTCTGGAACACGAGACCTATGGCGAGGCCGCGCGCAACCTGTTCGCCGACGCGCAGGCGATGCTTCAGCGCATCATCGGCGAAAGCTGGTTCGGCCCGCGCGCCGTCGTGGGGTTCTGGCCGGCGAACGCCGTCGGCGACGACATCCGCCTGTTCAAGGACGGCAGCCGGACCGAAACGTTGGCGACCCTGCACACGCTTCGTCAGCAGACGTCCAAGCGCAAGGACAGCCCGAATCTTGCCCTTGCCGATTTCGTGGCGCCCGAGGGCACGCCCGACTGGGTCGGTGGTTTTGTCGTGACGGCGGGCCCGGAAGAGGTCGAGATCGCCAAAAAGTTCGAAGCGGACGGCGACGATTATGCCGCGATCATGGTGAAGGCGCTGGCCGACCGCTTCGCCGAGGCGATGGCGGAAATGCTGCACGAACGGGTGCGGCGTCAGCATTGGGGTTATGGCAAGGGCGAGGCCTTCGCGCCGCAAGAGCTGATCGGCGAACCCTATGACGGCATCCGCCCCGCGCCGGGCTATCCCGCGCAGCCCGACCACACCGAGAAGCAGACCTTGTTCGACCTGCTGGACGCCAAGGCGACCACCGGGGTCGAGCTGACCGAAAGCATGGCGATGTGGCCGGGGTCTTCGGTATCCGGCCTGTATATCGGCCACCCGGACTCTTACTATTTCGGTGTCGCCAAGGTCGAACGCGATCAGGTCGAGGATTACGCCGCCCGCAAGGGGATCGACGTCGAAGAGGCCGAACGCTGGCTGGCCCCGATCCTGAATTATCGCCCCGGCAGCGCCGCCGCCATCGCGGCGGAATAGGCGGTGGGGTTTAGTACGCGGGTTTCATCGGGAACCATCCCGGCCGCGACTGGTCTAGATAGGCGCCTTCGATCCGGGTGACGCGGAATTCCTCGATCATGTCGAGCGATGGCGTGACGCCCAGCCCCGGCGCGGTCGGCACCTCGTACGCGCCCCGTGTCAGCGGCGGCGTGTCGGGGGCGATGTCGGCGGCGAGGTAGTCGCGCTCGGTGTCGATCGCCAGCGACAGGTTCGGAATCGACGCGCCAAGGTGAACGTATGCGGCCTGACTGATTGCCAGTTCGGCGCCAGAGTGCAGCGTGACGGGGATGCCGTGCGCCTCGGCGATGCCGGCGGCCTTGATCACGGGCCACAAGCCGCCCGCCTGATGTGGATCCAGCAGGATGACATCCGCCGCCTCGGCGTGGACGATGTTGCCGGTGTCCTCCAGCGTATAGGCGCTTTCGTCCAGCGCGATCGGCACAGTCTGGCACTGGCGCAGCGCGCGATGCCCGGCGATATCGTCCAGCTCCAGCGGTTGCTCTACATAGAACGGGTCAAGCGGCGCCAGTTTCGCCAGTTGGCGGCGGGCGGTTCCGGGTGTCCATGCGCCGTTCACGTCCAGCCGCAGGGGCGCGTCGCCGATGGCCGCGCGGGCGGCTGTGGCCAAGGCGATATCGCTGTCTACATCGAAGCCGATCTTGACCTTGAACGTGCCGAACCCCCGGTCGCGGAAGTCGCGCAGCCGGTCGGTCAGGGCGTCGGGGTCGCGGGTGAAGGTATAGGCAGCGGCGGGCACGGTGTCGCGGAACCGTCCGCCCCACAGCGCATGGCAGGGCAGGCCCGCGATGTGCCCCAACGCATCCCACATCGCCATCTCAAGCGCGGCCATCGCCATCACGGCGGCGCGCTTGTGGTGATAGTAGCCAGCGCCAAGAACATGGCGATAGAACGCTTCGGCCTCGGCCACGCTGCGGCCAATCGCAAGCCGGGCGACGACGTTGGCGAAGACGGCGGGCACGGTGTCGATCAGGCACAGCGTCTCGCCCCACCCGATGGCGCCGGACCGCGTCTCGATCCGGCAGATCAGCCGCGTGCTGCCGATCCGTGCGCCGGACCCCCAGTTGATCGTTTCCCGAAACGGAACCCTGACCATCCAGTGGTCGACTTTCACGATTTCCATGTCCCCTCCCTTGACTTGGAACTGAGTTCCAACCTACACAGACCGGACCTGAAGACAACCCGGGAGAAGCAGACGTGCCGCGCAAAGCCCAAGTCACGACGATCGAGTCGCCGGACGAAGCGACCGTTCAACCGGGGATGCAGGCGCTTCAGCGCGGGCTGCATATTCTGGAGCTTGTGGCGTCGCGCGATGGTCCTGTCCGCTTCACCACGCTGCTGGAAGCATCGGCGCTGCCGAAGGGCACGCTGCACCGCATCCTTCAGACCCTGATCGACGAACGCTACCTGTCGCTGGACGACCGCAGTCAGTCCTACGCGCTGGGATCCAAGCCGTTCCAGCTGGCGCACCGTGTCTGGGATCAGTTCGACCTGCGCGGCGCGGCAGAGCCGGAACTGGAACGGCTGGCCGACCTGACCGGCGAGGCGGTGCGTCTTGGCATCGTGGATGGCGACAAGGTCCTGTACATCGATCAGCGCGACACGCCCCGGCAGGTGCGGTTGGCCAATGGCACGGGCGCACGCTCCGCGATCCACGCGACCGCGCTGGGCAAGGCGATGGCCGCCCACATGACCGAGGCAGAGCGTCAGCGCCTGCTGAAGGACGTGGATCTGGAAAGCTTCACCGACAAGACCATCGTCGAGGCGGGCGATCTGGGTCAGCAGCTGAACATCGTGAAGGCGCGCGGCTATGCGATCTCGAACGGCGAGCAATACGACGACGTCAGCGCCGTCGCTGCCGCGATCCTAGACCACCGGGCGCGGCCTCTGGCCGCCATCGGCATCGTGGGGCCGTCCTATCGCCTGCCGACCGAAACGCTGCATTCCTACGGTCGCGAGGTGATCGAAGCGGCGCGGCGCATCTCGGGCAACATCGGAGAGCTGGCCATGTCGATCGCCATCAATCCGCGTCCGCTGGATATCGGTCGCGACGACATTGCCTGCGCCATCCCGGGCGAGGATTTTCTGGGCGAGGGTCCGTTCTGGGATGCCGACGCACAGCGCCTGCACTGGGTCGACATCCTTGCGCCGGGTTTGCTGTCGGGCGATCCCGCCACCGGCGAGCGCAGCTTTCGCCCGATGCCGGAACTGGTCGGCGTCGCCATTCCCAAGGCGTCGGGCGGCTTCGTCTGCGCGACCGAAACCGGGATCAAGACGATTTCCGCCACCGGCGAGATCGCGGTGCTGGCAGAGCCAGAGGCAGACCGCCCGGGCAACCGGTTCAACGACGGCAAGTGCGACAGCCGGGGCCGGCTTTGGGTCGGGTCGCTTGCGATCAACACCGAACCCGGGCGGGGTCGGCTGTGGCGTGTGGACCCGGACGGCAGCTTCGCGCTGATGGAGGAGGGGCTGCACATCTCGAACGGGCTGGGATGGAGCCCGGACGAGCGCACGTTCTATTTCACCGATGGCCCCAAGACGATCTGGGCCTACGACTTCGACGCTGCGGCTGGCACGATTTCCAACAAGCGCGCCTTCGCCGAGTTCGGCCCCGGCGACGGTGTGCCGGACGGTCTGACGGTGGATGCCGAAGGCTACGTCTGGGTCGCGATCTGGGATGGCTGGGCGGTGCGCCGCTATGCCCCCGACGGGCGGCTTGACCGGACCATCAGCCTGCCGGTGCCGCGCCCGACCAGTTGCACCTTCGGCGGGCCCGACATGGACCGGTTGTTCGTGACCTCGGCGCGCATCAGGCTGTCGGCCAAGCACCTTGCCGAGGCGCCGCTGTCGGGCAGCGTGTTCGCGCTGGATGCCGGGGTGACCGGCCAGAAAGACAAGATCTTCGCGGGATAAGGGAGAGGCTTATGGCGACCCTCGAAATCGACGGGCTTTGCAAGCGTTACGGCGCGGTCGAAGTTCTAAAGGATATCGACCTCAGCATACGTCACGGGGAATTCGTCGTTTTCGTCGGCCCGTCCGGCTGCGGCAAGTCCACGCTGCTGCGGATGATCTGCGGGCTGGACGAGGTAAGCTCGGGGCGGATCGCGCTGGACGATGAACTGGTCAACGACGTGCCGTCGTCGAAGCGGGGCATCGCGATGGTGTTCCAGTCCTATGCTTTGTACCCGCACATGACGGTGGCGCAGAACATGGGCTATGCCCTGCGGCTGGCCAAGACGGACAAGGCCGAGATCGACCGCCGCGTGTCCGAGGCCGCCGCGATCCTTCAGATCGAGCCGCTTCTGGATCGCAAGCCGCGGCAGCTGTCCGGCGGTCAGCGACAGCGGGTCGCCATTGGCCGGGCCATCGTGCGCGAGCCGAAGGTGTTCCTGTTCGACGAGCCGCTGTCCAACCTCGATGCTGCGCTGCGGGTCGACATGCGGATGGAGTTCGCGCGGCTGAAAGAGCGGCTGGGCACCACGATGATCTACGTCACGCATGATCAGGTCGAGGCGATGACGCTGGCCGACAAGATCGTGGTGATGAGCGCGGGCCGGATCGAGCAGGTCGGCAGCCCGATTGAGTTGTACGAGCGCCCGGCGAACCGCTTTGTCGCGGGCTTCATTGGCTCGCCCAAGATGAACTTCCTGCGGGCGACGGGCGCGGGCGGCAGTGTCACGCTTCCGGGCGGGTCGCTGCGGCTGGCCAGCGCGCCCGCTTCGCTGGCCGAGATCGGGGTGCGTCCCGAGCATCTGCGGCTGGGCGAAGACGGCGTCGGGGTGCTGTCCGGGCGGCTTGAGGCGACCGAGCATCTTGGGTCCGACACCTTCGCGATCCTTGCGGTCGAGGGGGCCGACCGCCCGCTGATGGTCCGCCTGCCGGGCGAGCGGAAGCTGGACCGGGGCAGCATGGTCAGCGTCACCTTCGACGCGGAGCACGCCTATGGGTTCGACGCCGACGGGCAGCGCGTTCCGCTGCTGCCGGATCAGGCGCGCGCAGCGTGATGCTTGAGACCTCCGACCACGCCGAACTGCAACCGGTCGCCATCGAGGCGGCCCGCTACCCCTCGCTTGAGGGGCGCGCGGTGCTGGTCACGGGCGGCGGCTCGGGGATCGGGATGTATCTGGTCGAGGCATTCTGCGGGCAGGGTGCTCGTGTCGGGTTCGTCGATCTTGACGCCGATGCCGGTGCGCGCGTGGCCGAGGTTTGCGCCGCGACCACCGGCAACCGCCCCGCCTTCCGCGCGGCGGACCTGCGTGACATCGACGGGCTGCGGCGCGCGGTGGCCGAACTGGCCGGTGAAACCGGGCCGTTCGGGGCGCTGGTGAACAACGCGGGCAACGACGACCGGCTGCCGGTCGAAGATGTGACGCCCGAGTACTGGGACGACCGCATGGCGGTGAACCTGCGGCACCAATTTTTCGCCGCGCAGGCGGTTCTGCCTGCGATGGACCAAGGTGGGTCTATCGTGAACATGGGCTCGAACAGCTGGATGCAGGGCGCGGCGGGGCTGATCGCCTACACCACGGCCAAATCCGGGATACAGGGCCTGACCCGGTCCCTCGCGCGCGAGGTGGGCGGGCGCGGGGTGCGTGTGAACTCTATCGCTCCGGGTTGGATCTTGACCGAACGACAGGTGTCGCGGGCCAAGGCGATCTATGCCGACAAGTTCGACGACTACCTCGGCAAGCAGTGCCTTAAGGAATTTCTTCTGCCGCCGGACGTGGCGCGGATGGCGCTGTTCCTGACCGCCGACGACAGTCGGATGATCACCGGACAGACATTTGTCGTGGATGGCGGCGTCGTCTGACGCGCCGGGCGGCATGGCACTAACGAAAGGCGAAGAGCAGTAAGCGGGCAGGGAGAGGATCAGCTTCGAGCGAACTTGAAACCGAGTTCCAAGATAGCTTGTCCGAATGGAGAAACTCGTTTATTGATATGGTTGGAACTTGGTTCCAAAAATGGGAGGAAGATTGCAATGTGGAAGATCACCACGTCTCTGGCCGCCGGGCTGGTTGCCGCGGCTCTGGCCGTTCCGGCCGCGGCCGACACCGTTGAATTCATGAACTGGACCTACACCGAGGATTCGGGGAAGGACCTGATGCAGGGCATCATGGACGACTACGCTGGCAAGTCCGGCGACACGGTCGAACCCCTTGGTTATGCCTGGAGCGACATCAACAAGAACGCTTTCCTGCGGTCGCGCACCAATACGCTGCCTGACGTCATGCAGGTGCAGGCGCGGTTCCTGCCGACGATCGCGAACATCCAGCAGATCGTCGACCTGAACGAGGTGTTCGGGAAGGATGCGCTGGAAGAGATGTTCACCCCCGGCTTCCTTGCGATGGGACAGGTCGACGGCAAGCAGGTCGCGCTGCCGTGGATCGCAGGCACCATCGGCATGGTCGCCAACCAAAAAGTTCTGGACGCTGCCGGCGTCGACGGCATTCCCGGGACGGTGGACGAATTCCGCGCCGCGCTGGAGCAGGTGCGCGAGAATGTCCCGAACTCGGTGCCCTACGGGATGGCGACCAAGAACAACGCCTCGATCCTTCTGGACTACCTGATCTGGGCATGGACCTTCGGCGCGGACGTGATCGACGCAGACGGCAAACCGGACGTGAATTCCGCCGAGGGCGTCGCCGCGCTGGAATTCATGGTCGGCCTGATGAACGACCGTCTCGCCGCGCCCGAGATCGACCGGCCTGACGCGCGCCGCCTGTTTGGGCAGGAAGCCACGGCCTTCTATTTCGACGCACCCAGCGCCAAGAACTTTGCCGCCGACTTCTCGGGGCAGGGCATGGACTATGCCGTCAACATCATCCCGATGGAAACCCCGACGATGGAGGCCGACGGCACGCCAGCGGCGATCCAGTGGGGCCATGTCCTTGTGATGTTCAACGACGACAACGCCTCGTCCGACAGCGCCGCGTCGAAGTTCCTGATGAACACCATGTCCGATGACGTGCTGGTCGACTACGCGCTGATCAAGGGTGCGCTGCCGCCGACCTTCACCGCGCTGGAAAGCGAGCAGGTAGCAAGCGACGCCTACATGGCAGCGTGGGCCGAGGCGGCGGTTGCCCCGCGCCCGAACCCGATCGCCCCGTTGGCGAACGGTGGCGCGATTTCCGACATCATCGGTGAAGAGGTGCAGGCCGCGCTGCTGGGGCAGAAGACCGCGCAAGAGGCCGCCGACGCCATGCAGGAACGGCTCGAGGCCGAGCTGGACTGACCTTTGCAGACCACTACCGCCTCCGGCCATTGTGCCGGGGGCGGATGACCTGACCCGACATCCACCGGAAGACACGCCATGTCCGCCATCACAGATCCCCAGACCAGGGCGCGGTCCGCGCCAAGGGTCTCTCCGCACGCACGCCGCGGCGGCCTGAAGGCGACGGAACGCCGCTTTGGTCTGCTGCTGTTGGTGCCCGCGCTGACCGCCTTCAGCATCGTCGTTCTGTTCCCGTTCATCGAGGCGCTGGGGCTTTCGTTCTACGAATACACGATCCAGATGTCGGAGCCCGAGTGGACCGGGCTCGACAATTTCGTTGCGGTGCTGACCGATCAGGCGGTGATCTCATCCTTCGTGACGACGATGATTTTCGTCGGTCTCGCAACGGTGTTCTCGATCCTGCTGGGGCTGGGCTGGGCGCTGATCCTGAACCACCCGTTCCGGGGCCGGAACGTGATCCGGGGCCTGTCACTGATGCCGTGGGTGATGCCTGCCATCGTGGCGGCTTTCATCTGGGGCTGGATATTCAACTCGCGCTACGGGCTGCTGAACGCGCTGGCGATGGAACTGGGCTTTATCGATCTGCCGCAGGCCTACCTGTCGACCCCGGCGGGCGCGATGGCGGCGGTGGTCATCGCCAAGGTCTGGCTGAGCGTGCCGTTGTTCATGGCCTTCTTCATCGCCGGACTGCAAAGCATGGACCGCGAACAGATCGAGGCCGCGCGCGTCGACGGCGCGGGCAACTGGCAGATCCTTGCGCACCACATCCTGCCGCATCTGAAGCCCGTCATCATGGTGACCGTCGTGCTGGGCATGATCGGCAACCTGCAGCATTTCGACACGATCTGGGCGCTGACCGGCGGCGGACCCGTCCGCGCGACCGCCGTGCTGTCGATCGAGGTCTATCGCCGCGCCTTCGAGCAGTGGGATATCGGCATGGCCGCCGCCGTGGGCGTGGTCTGGGTCGCGACGATCCTGCCGCCCGCGTATTTCTATCTTCGCCAACTGATGAAGGGGACCGAGTGATGCTGGACCTGTCATCCCCCCAAGCCAAGATCGGCTTTGGCGCGACCGCGCTGCTGATCGGCTTTTTCATCTTCTTCCCGGTCTATTGGCTGGTCATCTCGGCCTTCAAGACGAACGAGGAACTGTACCGGATCGTCCCCAGCATGTGGCCGCAGACGTGGTCGCTGGAACACTTCCGCTATGCCCTGACAGAGGGCGGGCTGCTGCTGCAGCTTGGAAACACGCTGTTCGTGTCGCTGGGCTCGGCGCTGATCAACTGCACGATGGCGGTCTACGCGGGATACTCCTTCGCCAAGTACCGCTATTTCGGGCGCCGCCCGGTGATGCTGTTCATGCTGTCGGCGCAGATGTTCCCGTTCGGCCTGCTGCTGATCACCATCTATCCGATGTTCACGACGTGGGGCCTGCTGGATACCCGGTTGGGGCTGATGATCTCCTACATCGTCTTCGCGCTGCCGGTGGCGACCTACATGCTGTACAGCTATTTCAGTCAGGTCCCGAACGAGCTGATCGAGGCGGCGCGCGCCGACGGCGCATCCGACCTGCGGATCCTGCACACGATCGTGCTGCCGATCTCGGTCGCGCCCATCGTGACGGTGTTCCTTTACAGCTTCATGTGGAGCTGGAACGACCTGCTGTATTCGCTGACCCTGATCGTCAGCGAAGACAAGCGGACGGTCGGGCCCGGCATCCTTCTGACATATCTGAACGACAGTCATTCCAACTGGGGCGGCGCGATGGCCGCGTCCATCCTCGCCTCGATCCCCGTGATCGTGGCCTTCATGGCGCTCCAGCGGTTCTTCATCGAAGGCGTAACGGCAGGAGCAGTGAAATGACGAAACTTGGTGGATGTTTTCCTGTGCTGTGCACGCCCTTCCGCGATGACGGATCGGTCTCGCCGGAAGAGTTCGACGACGTGGTGGAATTCTGCCTTTCGGTGGGCGTGGACGGCGTGGTGTTTCCCGGCGTCGCGTCCGAGGTCGACACCCTAAGCGATGACGAGCGCGAGATGCTGACAATGCGGCTGGGCGACCGTCTGAACGGACGTGTGCCTTTCATCGTCGGTGCCAGCGCGGCGACGCCCGACGGCGTGGCAAAACACCTTGCCACCGGCGCGCGCGCCGGGGCGGCGGCGGCGATGGTCATGGCGCCGGGCGCGGTGGGCGGCGACGTGGCGGCGCAGCGCGCGTTCTTTGCCGCTGTCACCGATGCCTCGCCCCTGCCGATCATGTTGCAGAACGCCCCGGTCCCCATCGGTGCGGGCCTGCCGCCGGCGGCGGTGGCCGAGGTCGCCGGGGTTCCGGGCGTCGACTACGTGAAAGAGGAAACCATGCCCTGCGGCCAGAACCTGACCCGCATCGCCGACGCGGCGGGGGACAGCATCCTTGGCGTATTCGGCGGGGCCGGGGGGCGGTACATCACCGACGAACTGGCGCGCGGGTCGCTGGGCACGCTGCCCGCCTGCGAGCTGGCCGATCTGCACGTTCGGCTGGTCGCAGCATGGATGCGCGGCGACCGCGACGAGGCCCGGCGGCTGTTCATGGTCTCTATGCCGCTGCTCGGGTTTCAGGCGATCTTCCGGATGCACATGACCAAGCACACGCTGGTCCGCCGCGGCGTGCTCAGCTCGACCCACGTCCGCGGCAAGGGGCCGAGAATGGACGCGGGCGACCGGGCAGAGCTAAACGCCCTGCTGGACCAGATTTCCAACGAACTGACCGAATTTCCCGTCAAGCCGACAGAGGTATACGCGTGACCAAGCACGACACCCGCACCAAAGCTCCGTTGGATCGCATCGCGAAGGTGGAAAGCTTCATCGTCTCGGTTCCGCGCGACGTGCCCTATCTGGGGCCTTTGAAGGACGGCGAGTTCATCAACGAGAAGGGCTATCTGATCCGCAAGGGCAACCGCTCTATCTATCCGGCGTCCGACCTGTCGGTTCTGGTGCGGATCACCGGCGAAAGCGGCGAGGTCGGTTGGGGCGAGACCTACGGCATCGCCGCGCCCGAAGCGGTGACGGCGATTGTCGACAACCTTCTGGCGCCGGTGATCGTGGGCCGCTGCCCGTCCGAGGCGGCGGTGATCTGGGAGGACATGTACGACCTGATGCGCGTGCGCGGCTTCTTCGGCGGCTACTATGTGGACGCGCTGGCGGGCATCGACATCGCGATGTGGGATCTCTACGGGCGCCGCGCCGGGCTGTCGGTGGCACAGCTTCTGGGCGGGCGGCGGCACGACACGCTTCCCGCGTACTGCTCGGGCCTGCCGCGCGCCACGCTGGCGGAACGCTGCGACATGGCGGTCGACTTCGTGAACAAGGGCTACCGCGCGATCAAGTTCGCCGCCGCCGTGTCGGACGAGGGCATCGTGCAGGAAATGGCCGCCCTGCGCGAAGCGGTGGGCCCCGACATCGACCTGATGGTCGATCTGCACTGGAAGTTCGAGGCGTCCGAGGCGATCCGCCTGATCCGGCGGCTGGAGCCTTACAATCTGTATTTCGCCGAAGCGCCGTGCCAGCCCGAAGACATCGAAGGTCAGGCCAAGGTCGCCGCGGGCATCGGCGTGCCGCTGGCGCTTGGCGAGGAATGGCGCACCGTCTACGAGGTGCGCCCGCGTCTGACCTCAGGCACCTGCGGCATCCTGCAGCCCGAGATCGGTCACACCGGTATCACCCAGTTCGCCCGCATCGGCCAGATGGCGCAGGGCTTCCACAAGCAGGTGATCCCGCACGCCTCGATCTCGGTCGGGCTGTTCATGGCGGCCAGCCTTCAGGCCACCGCCGCGCTTCAGCGGGTGCCGTACCACGAATATCAGCATTCGATCTTCGACCGGAACCTTGCCTTCACCACCGGCGACATGGGCTGCGCCAAGGGGCATTACACGATCCCAAGCGGCCCGGGGCTGGGCGTCCGCCCGGCGGATGCGTTGCTGGAGCATGTACGCGGGGACGTGGCATGAGCTGGCACGGAATTTACCCGATCCTCTACGCGTTCTGGGGCGAGGACGGTCGGCTTGACCGGGCCGCGATGGCGCGGCAGGTCGACTATTGCATCGCCAACGGCGCGCACGGCCTCGCGGTGCTGGGGCTGGTGACCGAGGTCCACAAGATGGACGTCAACGAGCGGCTGCATCTGGTCGAGATGGTGGGCGACATGATCGCGGGGCGGGTGCCCTATGCGGTGACCGTCGCCGAACCGTCGACCGAAGGGCAGATTGCCTTTGCCCGGTCCGCCGCCGCCGCCGGGGCGGACTGGGTCATCCTGCAACCGCCCCCGGTCAAGGGAACCTCGCAGGCCGACCTGATCCGCTTCTTCGGCACCGTCGCTGACGCGGTGGATGTGGACGTCGCGGTGCAGAACAACCCGGTGAACCTTGACGTTTCGCTGTCGGCGGACGGGTTGGTGGCGCTGAACCGGGCGCACCCGAACATCCGCATTCTGAAGGGCGAAGGCTGGTCGGTGGACATCGACCGTGCGATTGCCGGGTCCGACGGCGCCTTTGCCGTGTTCGGCGGGCATGGCGGGATCGAGTTCCCGGCGCTGCTGCAGTCGGGCGGGGCCGGGTTGATCCCCGCGCCGGACTTCCTGCCGGCACAGGTGGCGATGTACGAGATGTGGCGTGACGGGAGAACGGCGGACGCGCTGGACATCCACCGCCGTCTGCTGCCCGCCATCGTGTTCATGTCCCGGTCGGTGCCGGGGATGCTGTGCTATGGCAAGCGGCTGTTCGCGGCGCAGGCCGACATCGACATCCGCGCCGAGCGGGCCCCGTTCAAGGCGCCAAGCGACTTCGGGCTGGAACAGGTCGCAGGCTTTGCCGAGGATATCCGCACAGCGGTGAAAACCAGCGGGCCGCATGCGGCGGCCCTGTCGGCGGCGGCGCAGGGCTGACAGCGCCCCGCGCCAATCCCCGCGCCGTTCCCCGAGACGTTCGTTGTGTCAGCCGCCGGGCGTCAGCCGCACAAGCGCGCCGTTGGAACTGTCGGTCAGGATGACGATGGACCCGTCGGTATCAACATCCACATCGCGCACGCGGCCCTGACCCTGCAGATAGCGGGCCTCGCCTGTGACGCGTCCGTCTTCCAGCGTCAGCCGCACCAGAGATTGCGAGGCCAGCCCGCCGATCAGCGCGTCGCCCTGCCAGTCGGGGAACAGGTCGCCGTCGTAAAAAACCATCCCCGACGGCGCGATCACGGGATCCCAGTAATACACCGGCTGTTCCACGTCGTCGCGGGCGGTCACCCCCTCGCCGACGGTGCCGCCCGAATACTCGACGCCATACGTAACCTCGGGCCAGCCATAGTTCAGCCCGGCCTCGGGGCGGTTCAACTCGTCGCCGCCCTTGGGGCCATGCTCGACCGTCCACAGCGCGCCATCCGGCCCAAGCGCCGCCGATTGCAGGTTGCGATGCCCGTAGGACCAGATCTCGGGCAGGCCGCCGTCGATGTCCGGGTTCCCCTCGGCGGCGCCGCCCATCGGGTCGATGCGCAGCACCTTGCCAAGGTGCGTCCCGACGTCCTGCGCAAGCTGGCGCGGTTCCGGCATCGACCGCTCGCCGGTCGTGACGAACAGGGCGCCGGTCTCGTCGAACACAAGCCGCGATCCGAAGTGCAGGGTCGAATTCCACGCGGGCTGCTGCTGGAAGATGACCTCGACCTGCTCCATCGCGCTGCCATCCTCCGACAGGACGCCGGTCGCGACGGCGGTCGCGTTCTCGCCACCGCCGCGCGGCTCGGAGAAGCTCCACCAGACGCGGCGGGTGTCGGCGAAGTCATCGGCGACCGTCACGTCCAGAAGCCCGCCCTGACCGCGAGAATCGACCTCGGGCAAGCCGCTGATGGGATTCGAAATATCGCCGTCCGCGCTGATGATCCGCATCCGGCCGGGGCGTTCGGTGACGATCCAGCTTCCGTCGGGCAGAAGATCCATGCCCCAAGGGTTCGCCAGCCCGCCTGCAATTACCTCTCGGTTCAACGTCATCGCGTCGTCGATCACCGGCGCGCGGGTCTGCGCCTCGAACGCTGGGGTCTGGCCCGGTGCGTTGGGCGGGGCGGCGTTGAAGTCCTGCGCCATCGCGCCCTGCGCGAACAGGGCGGCAAGGGCGGTGGCGGGAATGATCGTGCGCATGGGGCGGCCTTTCTCGCTGAATAACCTTGCTCAAAAGGCTAGCGGTCGGCCCGGCCGCGTCCAACGTCGATGGCACGCCTGTCGCATTCGTGATGACGGCCCGTTCCGGCAAAACCCGAAGCTGGCCGCGCCTTGGTCGCGCCAAAGCCGTGAATCGCGAAGCCACGAAAAGTTCCCGACCATTTTGCACATGGCGATTCCCCGCCTTCCGCATTTCGCCCCTCGGCGAACAGCCGCGCGTGTTGATCAAGGCCGATTGATTTCCCCCAAAACAAAATCACTTAATGCAGCCGGGAGGACATTGACGGAGTGAAACGTGACCAAGCCATTGGCCCCGAACGCATGCATACGTGAACGCCTCTTTCCGCATCCTTCCCGCCGCTCGTTTCTGGCCGCTTTGGCGGGCACCGTGGCCCTGCCTGCCATTCCGGGTGTGGCGTGGGCACAGTCGGCGCCTGAAGCCGCGCCATTCTCGTTCGATTGGCTGACGGACCAGATGCGGTCGGCAGCGCGCGAAGAAGACGCCGCGCCCGAACCGATCGCCGACTTCCTTGCCGAGTTGGATTACGATGCCTACCAGCGCATCAACTTCAACCGCGAGCGCAGCCGTTACGCCGACACCGAAGGCAGCCATTTCCAGCTGGAAACCTTCCACCTTGGGTGGCTGTTCAAGGAACCCGTCCACATCTTCGAGGTGACCGACGGACAGGCGGTTCCGATGAATTTCTCAAGCGAGGATTTCATCTATTACGAACCCGTCGAAGGCGCCGGAGAACAGTTCGATCTGCCGGGTGTGGCGGGCTTCCGCCTGCTGTCGCAACTTAATCGCGCCGACATCTACGACGAGCTTGTGGCCTTCCTCGGAGCAAGCTATTTCCGCGCCTTGGGCAAGGATTGCCTCTACGGCCTCAGCGCACGCGGACTGGCCGTCAACACCGGGGTTTCCGGGGGCGAAGAGTTCCCGCGCTTCACCGATTTCTGGGTCGAGCGGCCGACCCCCGACAGTGATACGATGGTGTTCTACGCTGCGCTGCGCAGTCCGTCCGTGACCGGGGCTTACCGCTTTGCGATCACGCCGGGGCCGACGACGACGATGGATGTAACCGCGCGGCTTTTCCTGCGCGAGGACATCCAGCAGCTTGGTATCGCGCCCCTGACCTCGATGTACCTGTACGGCGGCGCCGATCCCGGCGAGTTCGACGATTTCCGCCCGGCCGTGCATGACAGCGAGGCGCTGATCATGACGATGAACTCGGGCGAGACGTTCTTCCGCCCGCTGAACAACCCGCCCCGCCTTGCGGGCAGCTTTCTTGGCGCGAATGGCCTTGCCAGCTTCGGCTTGGTCCAGCGGGACCGGGACTTTGACACCTATCTGGATGCGCAGGCGCATTACGAACGCCGTCCTTCGCTGACGGTCGAGCCGATTGGCGACTGGGGGCAGGGGACCGTCCGCCTGCTAGAGATTCCGTCCGATCTAGAGGTCAACGACAACATCGTCGCCTACTGGATTCCCGAGGGCGAGACTCGCGCAGGCGACGAGCTTGAGTTCAGCTATCGCCTGAACTGGGGGCTAGAGCCGCACGGCAGCGGATCTTCGGAACGTGCACAGGTTTTGCGCACCCGAGTCGGTAAAGGCGGCGTTGCGGGGGTCGAAGAAGAGACTGATCGGCGAAAATTCGTCGTGGATTTCCAGGGCGGGCTTTTGGCGGAACTTCCGTCTGATGGTGAAGTTACAGCTAACGTGAGTGTTCTGCGCGGGAACGTCGAGGAGACGGTCCTATCGCGTGTTTCCGGTACCGACACCTGGCGGCTTGTCATCGAAGCGACGGCAGAGCCCGGCACGACCGCCGAGCTGAAGGCCTCGATCGAAGGATATGGGCGGCCCCTGACCGAAACGTGGCTGTATCAATGGGTGAAAGAATGACCGAAGAGCAAAGCGTGAATACCGAGCGGGCCGAAGGCTGGACACCGCCCGAGGCTCCGCTCGATATGCCCAGCCAAGTGCTGGAAGGCCGCGCGCGCCGTATGCCCGTGCCCGGGTTCCTGTTGCGGCTTCTGCCGATGCGCCGGACCGCCTGACGCTCATGCACGACCCGTCGACTCCGCCCCGGACCTCCGATGCCGCGAAGGACCGTTCGCCCGTTGATACGGCGACGGCCAGCTATCGTGTCACGGCGATCAGCTGCGCACTGCTGTCGGCGGCGCTGGCGGCGGGCCTGTTGGCCGAGGCATCGATTCAGGACGGGATCGAGGTGCTGGATATCGTGCGCGTCATTCTTATCTTCGTGACGACCGCGTGGCTGGCGTGGGGCGCGATGCTTGCCTTCATCGGGCTGGCGCGACGCCGGGCGACGGCGGAACCGGAACTGCAACTGCCCCAGCCGGCCACGGTCGTCCTTGTTCCGATCTGCAACGAGGACCCGGTCGCAACCTTCGCACGGGTGGCCGCGATGGATCGGTCGATCCGCGACGCAGGAATTCGGGCCGACATCGCCATCCTGTCCGACACCCGCGCCCCCGAGGCGGCGGCCCACGAACAGCGCGCGTTCGCTCGGCTGATGGCCGAGACGGACGGGGCACAACGGATCTTCTACCGCCAGCGCGAGGACGGGCGCGGCCGCAAGGCCGGAAACGTCGAGGACTTCATCCGCCGGTCCGGCGGTGCCTACGAGTTCGCGGTCATCCTTGATGCCGACAGCCTGATGGAAGGTTCGGCGATCCGGGGCATGATCGCGCGGATGCAGGCGGACCCGAAACTGGGCCTGCTGCAGACCCTGCCGCGCATCGTCGCGGCGCATTCCTTTTTCGGTCGGGCCATGCAGTTCGCGGCGGCCTTCCACGGCCCCGCCTTCACGCGCGGACTGGCGCGGATGCAAGGCACGACCGGTCCCTTCTGGGGACACAACGCCATCGTGCGCATTCGCGCCTTCGCGCAAAGCTGCGGGCTGCCGGAACTGTCGGGCAAGCCGCCGTTCGGTGGCCATATCCTAAGCCACGACTACGTCGAGGCCGCTTTGCTGGCCCGTGCCGGCTGGACCGTGAAAGTCGACGCAAGCATCGACGGCTCTTACGAGGAAGGCCCCGAGAACGTTCTGTCCTACGCCAAGCGTGACCGCCGCTGGTGTCAGGGCAACCTGCAACACATCCGCCTGCTGCTGGCCCCCGGTCTGGCCGGGTGGAGCCGCTTTGTCTTCCTGCAGGGCATCTTCTCGTATCTGGTGTCGCTGCTTTGGGCCGGGTTTCTTGTGGCCTCGGTCGCGGCGACGGTGACCGCCCCTGCGCCTGACTACTTCCCCGACCGGTATCAGCTGTTCCCGGTGTTCCCGACCGACCGCTCGCGCGAGATCATGGCGCTGGCGCTGGGTATCCTCGGGCTGCTGGTGCTGCCCAAGTTCGCGATCTGGGCGCAGTCGCTGGCCGAGGGCCGGGTGCGCAGCTTTGGCGGCGCGCTGGGGTCGCTGCTGTCGGTCGTGACGGAAATCCTGCTGACCTCGCTGCTGGCGCCGGTGATGCTGATGTACCAGTCCCGCGCCGTGCTTCAGGTGCTGTCGGGCCGTGATGGCGGCTGGCCCGCGAACGCGCGGGGAGAGGGCAAGCTGAGCATCGCGCAGGCCACCCGCGCCAGTTTCTGGATCGTCCTTGCCGGTGGCGCCATCTACTTTGCGACCGCGTGGCTGGCCCCGGATCTGGCCCCGTGGCTGCTGCCGGTCTGCGTGCCGATGCTGCTGGCCCCGCTGCTGATCGCGTGGACCTCGCGCCCGCTGACCCATGCCCTGTTCCGGGCGCCGGAAGAACGCGCCGTGCCGCCGGTTCTGAACCGCTTCCGCGCCATCCACGGCGCGTGGCTGGACGAGATGTCCCCGGCGAGGGTCGACCAACCCGCGGCACCGTCCGCCCCGGGGGCCGCCGCCCATGTCGCAGTCTGACACCAACCTACTGTCGTTCCCGAAAACCCCGCGCGAGCGGCGGCCTCGGGACCCGCGCATCGACGCCTTCCGGGGGCTGGCGCTGGCGATGATCTTCATCGACCACATGCCGGGCAACCCCTACGAGCACATCACCCTGCGCAACTGGGGCTTCTCGGACGCGGCCGAGGCGTTCTTCGTGATGTCCGGCATCGCGGCCGGCCTGGCCTATTCCGGCCGCTTCCTGCCCGAGGCACGCGCCGAAAAGGGCATCTGGCCCGCCATCGCCCCGGTCTGGAGCCGCGCTTGGACGCTGTACCTTGTGCACATCTTCCTGACGCTGGCCGCGATCACGCTCTTCGCCGCCGGGGCCGAGTACTTCGGGATGCAGTCCCTGCTGCAAAAACACAACCTCGGCGCCGTGTGGGACGACCCGCAAGAGGTGCTGTTCGGGCTGACGCTTCTGGGTCACCAGATCGGCTATGTGAACATCCTGCCGGTCTATACCGTGCTGCTTCTCGGCGCGCCCGCGGCGATCCTGCTGGCGCTGAAACGCCCTTGGCTTCTGTTCTTCCTAAGCGCGGGCCTGTGGTTCGCCGCCGGGCTGTGGCGGCTGAACATGCCCAACTTCCCGCGCTCGGGCGGCTGGTTCCTTAGCCCCGCGTCGTGGCAGTTCATCTTCGTGACCGGTCTGCTGATCGGGATCTACATGCGGCGCGGCGAACGGTTCGTCGCCCGCTCCAAGTGGTTGTTCGGCATCGCCACGGCGGTTCTGGTGCTGACATTGGTGTGGAAATACGTGCCCGGCGTCGGTCCTTACATGAACAATCAGATGTGGCAGCTATCGCAGCACGGGCTGCCGTTCCACATCACCTCGCACAACAAGACGTACCTAGGGGCGCCCCGGCTGCTGCACGCGCTGGCGCTTGTTTACTTCGTGTCGTGCCTTCCGTGGGTGACCCGGATGTGTGCGCACCGGCTGGCCGCACCGCTGCGCCTGATGGGGCGGCAGGGGCTTTTGGTGTTCGGCGCCGGTACGGTGCTGGCGCTTGGGTTTCAGGTTTTGCTGTTCGGCACCGACAAGGCGCCCCTGCTGGCATGGGGACTTCCACCCATCGGCCTTGCGCTGCTGATGTGGATCGCTTGGATCGCCGACTGGCGCCGCCGCCGCGAAAGCGTGCGTTTGCCTGACCAGCCCTCGAGACGCGAAGACCTTCGCGTGCGCGGCGCCGTGACCTGAACGGGCCGCGACAGAGACCTGACGCAAGGTAAGAATTTTGCTGCAATGTCATCCGAAGGCCGTATCCTGACCTAACGTCACCCGGTCTGCCCGGTGGCGTCTTTTGTCCGCGATGTCGCGCGGATCGGAATCTCGGATGGGAGCTGTCAGTCATGAACCGGATACGATCAATCGTTTTAGCCGCCGCCGTCGGCCTGTGCGCGGTGCAAGCCGACGCGCGCCAGATGCGTGAGGAAACAGTGCATTTCGACGAGGGGCAAACCACGGTCGAATTGCTGGATCGTATCTACGGGCGAGAGTCGGTGAACTACCGCGTCTACGTCCGCAAGGACCAGACCCTGCAGGTGCGGTTGGATCCATCGAATCCTGGCACGTATTTCAACGTCTACGAACCGGACAAGGGGCCGGGCAATATTGCGCTTGGGTCCAGCGACCGGACGGGGCCGACCGTGCCCGACATCAACACGTTCAGCACCAAGGTTCGCGAATCCGGGATCTACAGCGTTTCTGTCTACCTTGTGCGCGCCGCCGCCCGCGAGGGAGAGGAATCGCGCTTCGTGCTAGAGGTCACGGCGGGGGACGTGCAGGAAGAGGTCGCAAGTACCTCTGACGCGCCCGCCTCTGCGGATGGTCCGTTTTCCGGCCCGGAGTTTTACGTCGTCGAGGTCGACAGCCGCCTGCGCATCCACGCCGCGCCGAACGCCGAGTCCGACGTGGTCCTGCACGCCAGCGATGGCACGGTGTTTCGCAATCTTGGCTGCCTGCGAGAGGCCGACCGAACATGGTGCGAGGTCGAACGGCCCGCCGACGGCCTGACCGGCTGGGCCGCGTCAGAGTACCTGCGCGGCGAAAGCGGTGCGTTTACGTCGATGGTCGGCATGGAGGAAACGCCCTACGGCAAGACCGACGGCTGGAACATCCTTGTCCGCCGCGACACCGGGAACGGCTGCATCGCGGAATCCACCCGCGACGGCGTCCAGATCCAAGTCGGGTTCGACCCGGTGGACGACAGTACCTTCCTTGCCATCTTCACCGAGAAGCACATGGGGTTCGAGAACGGCGAACACCTTGCCGTACTGTTCGATCTCGACGGTGACGAGTTCGTGGGGGACATCACGGAAGAAAAGCGGCCCGGGTTCGAGGGCGGCTATGTCCACATCACGAACCCGGATTTCCTGATGGACCTGTCCGAGAAGGAAACCCTGATGGTCATGCCAGCCGGTCTTGCGCCCTTCGCCGTCAGCCTTGACGGATCGAAAGCCGCGATCGGCAAGATGATCGAATGCCAGCTGGCCCAGATGTGACCCGCGCGCGCGGGCTGCGTCAGACGTCCAGCCCGTAGAATTCGACGGCCGTGTCCCCGAACACGCGGGCGCGGTCGGTGTCGGACAGGCCGGCTGTCAGCTCCTCGGCGGCGGCGCGCCAGCGGTCGTACTCGCACCGAAGCCGGACCACCGGCCAGTCCGAGCCCCACATGATCCGCGACGGGCCGAACACCTCGAAGATGTGGTCCGCATAGGGCTTGAGGTCGGCAACCGTCCAGTCCGGGCTGGCTTCTGTCACCAGCGCCGAGAACTTGCAGTACGCGCTTGTCTGGGTCGCGATCTTGGTCATCCCGTCGGCCCAGAACCGGAAGTGATCGTCGGACTTCCCGGCGATGTCGGGTTTCATGCAGTGATCCACGACGGTCCGCATCTCGGGATAGCGGGTCAGGATCGTCAGGAAGTTGGCAAGATGCCGGGGGAACCCCAGCGCGTCGAAGCACAGGCCAAGCTCGGCCACCTTGGCAAAGCCCCACTGCACATCGTCGCGAAGCATCCAGTCATCGTCGGGGATGTCCTGAATCATCGGACGGACGCCCTTGAACTTCGGATGCCCGGCCAGCCGTTCCAGCGCGGCGGCATCCTCGGCCTTCTCGAAGTCGACCCAGCCCACGACCCCCGCGATATGCGGCGTCGCGTCGGCAAGGCCCAGCATGTACTCGCTTTCGTTCACGGTCGGCGCGGCCTGCACCACGACCGTATAGTCGATGCCGTGCGCCGACAGCGCCGGTGCAAGGTCGGCGGGGCCATAGGGGCGCGACAGGGTTTCGTTGTCTTTCGGCATCCAGCCGTAATCGCCCCGCGCGGGGTTCCAGAAATGCTGGTGCGCGTCGATCTGTACCATCTCAGTGTTCTCCTCCGGTGGGCGCATCGGACCGCATCAGCCCCTGTGCCTTTAGATCGTCCCACAGTGCAGCGGGGATCTGGGCCCGTGCCGCCTGCAGGTTGGAATTCATCTCGGCCACGCCTTGACCGCCGGGGATCACCGAGACCACCGCCGGATGCAGCAACGGGAAGCGATAGGCCGCATCGACCAGCCGCACGCCGTGATCCACGCAGACCGACTGGATGCGGCCGACGCGGTCAAGGATCTCCTGCGGGGCAGGGTCATAGTTGTAATAGGCGCCGGGCCGGGGGCCGGTGGCGAGGATGCCCGAGTTGTACGCCCCGCCGATCACGACGCCGATGCCGCGTTCGGTGCACAGCGGCAGAAAGCTTTCCAGAGCCTCCTGTTCCAGCAGGGTATAGCGCCCGGCCAGAAGGAAGATGTCCGGGTCGCCGCGTTCGGCCACCCATTGCGCCGACTGCCATTCGTTCACGCCGGTGCCGAAGGCCTTGATCACGCCCTGCTCTCGCAGTTCGACCAGCGCCTTGTGCCCGCCGTCCATGAACTCGGCCAGCTTGGCGTCCAGCACGTCCTGCGAGCCGTGGTTGAAGATATCAAGGTCGTGACCGTACAGGATATCGACGCGGTCGACGCCCAGCCGCTCCAGCGAGAACTCCAGCGACCGCATCGTGGCGTCGTAGCCGTAGTCGTAGACTTCCTTGCGCGCGGGCACGTCGAACCACTTGCCGAAGCCGTCGCGTTGATCCGGCGGGCAGGCCTTCAGCAGGCGACCGACCTTGGTGGACAGGACGTACTCGTCACGGGGCTTGTCGCGCAGAAAGCGGTTCAGCCGTGTCTCGGACAGGCCCAGCCCGTACAGAGGCGCGGTGTCATAGTACCGCAGGCCGTTATCCCATGCGATCTGCAGAAGCGCGTCGACCTCTGCGTCGAGAACGGCGCGGTACAGGTTGCCAATCGGGGCGCTGCCAAAGCCCATCTCGGTGAAGGTCAGCCCGCCATTGCCCAGACGGTCCCAGGCGCGTGTGTCGATTGTCATGATGTCCTCCAGCTTGCGGCGGAGCCTAGTGCAGGCCACCGAAAGCCCGCAAGGCGCTTTGCGATTCCCGTGGCGCAAGCAGGGGACAGGGGGCAGCGCGCGAGAGGCGAGGCGCGCCGCCGCAGGGGGTCAGTTGAACAGCAGGCCGCGCAGGCTGAACCGCCCGCCAAGGATCGACCGGACCTTCATCCGCTTGTCGCTTTCGCTGCCGGGGCCGTGGATGGCGGCCTTGATCTCGGCCAGCTTGGCGTTCGACAGCTGCGACAGGTCGACGTCGCGGGCATAGCGCGGCAGTTCGCGTTCGACCGAGTTGATCAGTTGCGCGCGTGCGGCGTCATAGTCGGCGTGGGCCGGGGCCGCGAGGCCGACGGCGGCAGCGGCAAGCACGGCAAGAAGGGGGCGTTTCATCGCGGTCTCCTAGCGATAGTAGGTCGCATTCGCGATCGCGGTCTTAAGCCGCAAACGCTTTTTCAGATAACGGTCGCCCGACAGCAGGATCGCATACAGCGCGGTGACGCTGTCGGTAGTCATGCGATCGACGGGCGCGCTGAGATTGTAGGCGCGCAACTTTCGCTCGACCAGCGCGACCAGCTGTGCGCTGGGCGCGGCGACGGCGGGGGTCGCGGTTGTCAGGACCGGGGCAGCGGCAAGTGCGCCGTACAGCGGCAGCGACATCAGGGTGGCGATGATAGCTTTCTTCATGCAAGCCTCCTGCGCTTCGGGACGGTGTGTCCCAATGTGGACCCAAGTCTGGGCCGCCCCCGCCCCAAGGGCAAATCAACTTTGCCGGTTCGAAGGGTCAGCCGTTCGGGTCGCCGACGTTTTCCTTGAACGCCTTTTCGAAGGCCGCCTGCTTTTCCGGTCCGGCCTCTGTCTGGTTCTGGGCGCGCCACTGGTCGTAGGGCATACCGTAGAAAACCTCGCGGCCTTCTTCCTTCGACATCTCGATGCCGCGTTCGTTCGCGGCCTCTTGGTACCAGCGCGACAGGCAGTTCCGGCAAAAGCCCGCAAGGTTCATCAGGTCGATGTTCTGCACGTCGGGCCGGTCCTGCATCAGGTGCTGCTGCAGGCGGCGGAACGCGGCGGCCTCAAGTTCAAGCTTGGTCTGGGCGTCCATGACGGTCCTCCTGAATCAAAGTTGGATGCGACGCAGGGCGTCTTCAAGGATGGGCGCAAGGCGGTCGGCCCACGCGTGCTGGTCGGCCTCGGTCTCGATCAGGTCGTGCCGAACCTCGATCAGCGCGTTGGGGCGGCCGTGGCGCAGGGCATGGCGGTCGACGCTGTCACCCTTCAACTCGCCTGAATAGGGCTCGTTCTCGCCCACGAAAAGGTCAGGCTCTTCGCGCAGGCGGTCGATCAGGGCCCGGCCCAGCCGCGCGTCATAGCCGTATAGCACGCCCACCTGCCAAGGCCGCATCGCGCGCCCGTTCAGCCGCGGGGTAAAGCTGTGGACGGCGACATAGACGGTATCGTCGCGCCGTGCGGCAAGCTGCTCGACGGCGTCGTGATAGGGGCGATAGCACAGGTCCAGCCGCCGCTCGCGCTCGGCCGCGTCCATGTGGCGGTTTCCGGGGATCACGGTGCCGTCGTACAGCTGCATCAGCAGCGTCGGGTCGTCCTCGCCCCGGTTCGGGTCGATCACAAGGCGGGAAAAGGTCGACAGGATCGCCGGGCTGTCCAGACGTTCCGCCAGCCGGCGCGTCAGCTCTGCCGCGCCGACGTCATAGGCGATGTGCCGCTGCATCTCGCGCTCGGGCAGGCCAAGGTCGCCGTCCGCGATCATCGGCGGCACCGCGTTGGACGCGTGATCGCAGGTGATAAGGAAACGACCCGGCCGGTCGGCTCCGTGAACTTGATAAGCGTCAAAGCTCATGAATGCAGCATCCTTTGTATCGGCCGGATGAATAAGGCGCAGTATCGGGAAGCGCCAGTTGTCAGTGAACGGGAATTCCGCCATAGGTGGGCGAAACGTCGCCGAGAACGCTAACAATTTCAACAGGACGGGCCGATGAGACGTCTTCGCAATATCAAGATCGTGGCCACGCTGGGCCCGTCGAGCACGGGTTACGACATGATCCGCGCACTGTTTCGCAACGGGGCCGACGTGTTCCGGCTGAACATGAGCCACGGCTCGCACGAGGAAATCGCGACCCGGCACGCCAATATCCGCAAGGTCGAGGAAGACACCGGCCGCCCCATCGCCATCCTCGCCGACCTTCAGGGGCCGAAGCTGCGCGTGGGCGTGTTCAAGAACGGGGCCGAGACCCTGTCGGACGGCCAGATGTTCCGGCTCGACCTTGATACTGCCGAGGGCGACAACACCCGCGTCTGCCTGCCCCACAAGGAAATCTTCGAGGCGCTGGAACCCGGCACCACCGTTCTGGTGAACGACGGCAAGATCCGTCTGCGTGTCACCGAGTGCGCCAACGACTACGCCAATTGCGAGGTGATCGCGGGCGGCGAGATCTCGAACCGCAAGGGTGTGAACGTGCCCGACGTGGTCCTGCCGCTGGCCGCCCTGTCCGAGAAGGACAAGAAAGACCTCGAGTTTGTGGCCGAACTGGGTGTCGACTGGATCGCGCTGAGCTTCGTGCAGCGCAAGGAAGACATGCTGGAAGCCCGCGAACTGGTGAAGGGCCGCGCCGCGGTGCTGGCCAAGATCGAAAAGCCCGCCGCCGTGAAAAGCTTCGACGAGATCCTAGAGGTCTCTGACGGGATCATGGTCGCGCGCGGGGATCTGGGCGTCGAACTGCCGGTGCAGAACGTGCCGCCGATCCAGAAACGCCTGATCCGCAAGTGCCGCGCCGTCGCCAAGCCGGTGATCGTCGCGACGCAGATGCTGGAGTCGATGATCGACAGCCCGATGCCCACGCGGGCCGAGGTTTCGGACGTCGCGAACGCCATCTACGAAGGCGCGGACGCCGTCATGCTGTCCGCCGAATCCGCCGCCGGCCGCTTCCCGATCGAGGCGGTGCAGACGATGCACAACGTGGCGATCGAGGTCGAAAGCGACCCGACCTACCGTGTCGTCATCGGTGCGTCGCGTGGCGCCGAGAAGATGACCATCGCCGACGGCATCGTGTCCGCCGCCCGCGAAATCGCCGAGACCGCCGACATCAAGGCCATCGCCTGTTTCAGCCAGTCCGGCACCACCGTGGGGCTGGTCGCCCGCGAACGGCCCTCGGTCCCGATCATCGCGATGGCGGCGACCACGCGGACCGCGCGCCGGTTGTGCCTGACATGGGGCGCGCACTGCGTGAAGACCGACGAGATGGGCCGCTTCAAGGAAGCGGTCGTCCGCGCCGTCCGGGCCGCCACGCAGGAAGGTTTCGCCGCCAAAGAGGACGACATCGTCGTCACCGCGGGCGTCCCCTTCAACGTGCCGGGCACCACGAACATCCTGCGCGTCGCGCCTTGCGACGAACGCAAGATCTACTCGGCAGAGCCGGAATAAGGACGCGGTCGCGTGGCGATGTCCTCGGCCGACCTGTATCTGGTCCTCGGGCTGATCCTCGCCACGTTCGCCGTGCCGTCCCTGCTTGGGGCCTTCGCCGACCGGCGTCGGCCTTGGGTGGCGGTGCTGGTCTTTGCCATCGGCGCCGGCATGGTGGGGGTCGCGCTGTCGCGGCAGTCCTACACCCTGCACGG
Source organism: Psychromarinibacter halotolerans (assembly GCF_029168315.1). Lineage (NCBI taxonomy): Bacteria > Pseudomonadati > Pseudomonadota > Alphaproteobacteria > Rhodobacterales > Paracoccaceae > Psychromarinibacter > Psychromarinibacter halotolerans. Next base: position 12,700 of record NZ_JARGYD010000007.1, on the reverse strand, counting down.
CGTGCCCGAGGCGTTCGTCCGGGTGGTGGCCTACTTCGTGCGCTAGACCTGCGCGAGATGTGCGCGGGGCCCGAGCGGCCCCGCTGCGCGGTCATAGCCCGCAGAACAGCAGGTGCTCGAAATAGCGGTCAGCCCGGCTGGCGACGCCGTCCGATACCCGCAGCAGCCACGTCTTCTTCAGGTGATTGCCCCGCTGAAAACCGGCCCGACCTTCGTGATAGGCAAGGTACGAGTTCTTGGCGTCGTTCAGCGGAATCCCCAGCGCGCGGTTCGATTCACTGATGTACCAGCCCATGAAATCGGTCGCGTCGTTGAAGTTGTTGCGCTGGGCGCCGTTGCGGGCAGGGCCCTTCAGGTAATCGCCCCACGTGCCGTCCAGCACCTGAGCATAGCCGTAGGCGGACGAAATCCTGTCGCGCGATCCCTTCTTGCGCGGCGGCCGCGCGTCCGAGCGGAACGTCGATTCCTGAAACAGGATCGCCATCTGCACATGCACCGGCACGCCCCACTTCCGCTCTGACGCGCGCAGCGCCTCGTAGTAGTGGGGCCGTTCGGTGATCACCGCGCAGGCGTTCTCCGGGTTGCGGGGGGCGTCGCCCATGCCGTCCCCGCCGCCGCCGCAACCGGCAAGCGCCAGCAATGGCAGAAGCACCGCCAGCGGCAGGGCGCGGCGGATCAGGGGCGCACGGGTCGTGCCGGCGCATATTGCACCGGGAACGGTCGTGGTCATGGGAACTGCTCTTTGGTCTTGTCTTGTTTTGTGGATAACATAGCGCGTTTCGCGGCAATTCTCAAACCGCACGATTGCGCCTCGTGCGCAGGGCGGGATCGCGGTGCCGTCCGGGAAATCAGGGCTTGCCAGCTGTGCCTTGCCCCCTTATACGGCGCCTCTCGAATAACTGCGTGGCCGGCTTATGGCATGCCGAGTCGCGCTTTCACCGCAAGGAGACGGAAATGCCGAAGATGAAGACCAAGTCGAGCGCGAAAAAGCGCTTCAAGGTGTCGGCGACCGGGAAAGTCATTTCCGGTCAGGCCGGCAAGCGCCACGGGATGATCAAACGTCACAAGAAGTTCATCCGCGACGCGCGTGGCACCACCACCCTGTCCGCCCCTGACGCCAAGATCGTCAAGGGCTACATGCCCTACGACCGCTGATAGGAGTGATCTGATATGTCCCGCGTTAAAGGTGGAACCGTAACCCACGCCCGTCACAAGAAGGTCCTGAAGGCCGCGAAAGGCTACTACGCCGCGCGTTCGACGAACTTCAAGACTGCCAAGCAGGCCGTCGACAAGGCCAACCAGTACGCGACCCGTGACCGTCGCGCGCGCAAGCGGAACTTCCGCGCGCTGTGGATCCAGCGGATCAACGCCGCTGTCCGCGCCCACGATGAATCGCTGACGTACTCGCGCTTCATCAACGGTCTGGCGCTGGCCGGCATCGAAGTGGACCGCAAGGTTCTGGCCGACCTGGCCGTGAACGAACCGACCGCGTTCAACTCGATCGTGGATCAGGCCAAGGCCGCGCTGCCTGCCTGATAAAGGCGAGCATCACGTTTTTCGAAGGGCCGTGCCGAAAGGTGCGGCCCTTTCGCTTTTCCGGGACACCAACCATCCGACGCTAGGGGTTGGTGAACTCCGTCCCGGTCCAGATCCAGTCGACGGGACCGATCCGGCTGGAACTTGTCCGGATCGGCACCGTGGCGCCGGGGAAAAAGCTTATCCCCGCGTGCAGGATCGAAATCGTGGGGCGGCCGGGTGGCAGGGCGGGCCAAACGTAGACATCGGCCGAGCACATCGCAGCGCCGCAGTACCCCGCGCCGCGCGTAACTGCCGGGCCTACGCCGTTGCAGGTGACCTTTCCCCAATTGACCACGTGATCCGGCTGGCCGTCGCCGGTCAGATCGCCTCGGAACAACGCGCCATCCGCCACTTCTGCCGTACCGGGCTGGCAGGCGTCCCGGATCGTGGCGCTCAGAACGTCCGGAAGCGCCGTGTCCTGGGGACGATCGACGATAAGCGGGATGGATGGCGTTTCGTGGGCAGGCGCAGTCGTTCGCGGCACGATCAGGGGAATGCCACCCGCGGGGGCTGAGGGCTGCGGCAACGGGATCAGGGGAATGCTCCTGACAGTGTCGCGTTCTGGTGCGGGCTTGGTAGGGTTTTCGCCCGGCGGGAAGGCCGCATCGGGACGGGGCGGAGGAAACACGCCCGGTCCGGTGCGGCCCGGCCCGCATTCCGCCAGAACGGCGCCGATGGCCCGCCGCGACCCCGACAGCCCCACCCGCATCGACCCGGACGGAACGCTGATGTCGGCCGCGGACCCGCTCATCATCGCCTTCGCCACGGCGGGAAGCAGTGGGGCTGACCAGCCCGGCTCGGCCGCCACGGGTTCGGCGAAGGCGGGCAGGCGGAAGGACCGGCCAGAAGCACGAACGACCATCTCTCCGGTGGCATAGGTAGGCGAGAACCTAATGCTGTGGACGTGCAGCACCGCGCCGAAGTCTTCGCAGTCCACCGTCACGGTCCAGGGGGCCCGTCCGCTGCCCTGGCTTAGCGCCCATGCGGCCCTGTTGCGGAACTCGGTGTCGCCATGCCACCAGATGCCCAAATTGCCCTGCGCAGCCGCTGCAGATGCAAAGGCCAAGACGGCCAGAAACGAAGCCAGATACGCCTTCATGAAAATCCCCGGTTCTAAAAGTGGAAAGCGTCCTTCCCCGCGCCCTTCTCTGTCAAGCGCGGCGGGTCAAAGCCACATCGCGCTCAGGGGGTTGGCGCAGGGGTTCGCGTAGGGATCGGGCATTCCGAGGTACACCAGCGGTTCACCCGTCTCGAAAGCGCGCACCGCGTTGGTGGCGTGCATGAACGTCAGCGTCACCACCTCTGTCAGGTTTGCGCGCTCGGCACGGGGGCCGGACAGCTGGGGCGACAGCATCCACGTGGTCGGCTTGGTGATCCGCTGGGCGGGCGGTGTGATGCCGTCCCAGATGGCCGCGACGTCCGCGATGAACAGGTCGGCCTCGGGGTCGGCGGCGATGACATCGCCGAAGCCCGTGCGCAGGATATGGCGCAGCTCGTCGTCGATCCGCCGCGTCAACAGGGGCGCCGCGACGGCGGCGGCGATGGCGGCGAAGCCACCGGCAAACACCGTCCGCCGCCGCATCACACCGATCTCGCGGCGCGCAGAGACAGGGCCGACAGCGTCAGCGTCGGATTGGCCGCGGACGAGGTCGGATAGGCCCCGGCACCCAACGCGAACAGCCCGTCGACCTCGTGGCAGCGCAGGTATCCGTCGGTGACAGAGGTTCCGGCGTCCGCGCCCATCCGGTGCGTGCCCTGGATGTGCGCCTCGGTTTCCGAGAAGTGCTTGGACACGACGCCCTCAAGCGGAAACGGGAAAACGTCGGCCAGCCCGGCCTCGGCGCGTTCGATCCCGGCATAGGCATAATCGGAATGTCCGATCCACGTGATCTCGGCGGCGTCGTCTTCGCCCAGCGTCACGCGGTTGTCGGCCTGCGGCAGATCCTCGGCGATCAGCTTCAGCTTAAGCCGTTCGGTCCACCGCCCGCGATCCGTCCGCAACTCGTTCGGGGCGTTGTAATTCTCTAGCAGCACCGCCCCCGCCGTGGCGCGATGCGGGCCGTCGTAGAAGCCATAGCAATGCCCGGTGATCGAGGTGCCGCCGAAATAGTTCGGCGCGCCCACGTCCACGATCATCTCTAGGCTGACCTGCTCGTGCAGGTAGCGTCCCAGCGCCGGAGAGGTCAGCCCGCTCCGAAGCAGGATCGCCGCGTTGCCGATCGCGTTCGCCGCCACGGCGACCAGCCCGGCGCGCACAGACCGTTCCGTGCCGTCCGCCTCGCGCAACATCACGCCGGTTGCGGTGCCAGCCTCGACGCTGACCGCCCGCACTTCGGCGCCGCTCACCAGCCGGACGTTGTCGCGCACGAAGGCGTCGATTCCGTTCAGCACCGTGAACTTCGAATCCACCGGGCACAGATCGCAGACGCCGTTGGTGCAGCATCCGGCGCGGCGACCGCCGTTGGCGCGGGCGCAGGCGACCGGTAGCCAGATGTCGGGCCGCGCCGCGATACAGGCCGCGTCGCTTCGGGACACGGGATGCGCAGGAAACGGGAATGGTCCCGACCGTGGATGCACGGGGTCGTCGTCCGGCCCGGCGATTTCCATGATCGCCTCGACCTCGGCATAGAAGGGCTCAAGGTCGTCGTACCGGATCGGCCAGGGGGCGCCGACGCCGTGATCTTCGAACAGTGTGAAATCGGACGGGTGGAACCTTGGTACCTGTCCCCACCAGCAGTTCGAATTGCCGCCGAACATCGTGTGCGCCACCCAGTGCTTCGGTCGGCCTGAACGGTTGTCGAACCGGAATTCGGCGCGCGGAAGCTCCATCGTGGCAAGCTGGTCGGCATGGGAAACGGTCGGTCCCTTCTCGACCACCAGCACGCGGGCGTCGCGGGGCAGTCCGGCAAGAAAAAACATCGCCGCAAAGCTGCTGCCGGCGATTACGACATCCCACTGGTCCGCCGCGGCCTGTTCCGCGGTGATGGTCTCGAACATGGGACGCCTGCTCCTGCCCCGGTTTTCGCGTCACTATAAAGGGGGGCGATTCAAAGGCAAGCAAGCCTCCCGGCGGTGCTTTTGCCGGGGCCGCAAACACGGCACAGCCTTGCATTCGGAGGCCGCGCTGGGTAGCAGATGCCGCGACCAAGGCAGACGAGGCCCACGATGGACGATCTCAGAACCAAATACCTCGACGCGATCGCCGGTGCCGGCGACGAGTCCGCGCTCGAGGACCTGCGTCTGCAGGCCGTCGGCAAGAAGGGCGAGGTCGCTCTCAAGATGCGCGAACTGGGCAAGATGACCCCGGAAGAGCGTCAGGTGATGGGCCCGAAGCTGAACGCGCTGAAGGACGAGATCAACTCGGCGCTTGCTGCCAAGAAATCCGCGCTGGCCGATGCCGCGCTGGACGAACGCCTGCGCACCGAGTGGCTGGACGTCACGCTGCCGTCGCGCCCGGTGCGGCAGGGGTCGGTCCACCCGGTCAGCCAAGTGACCGAAGAGGTGACGACGATCTTCGCCGACATGGGCTTTGCCGTGGCCGAGGGCCCGCAGGTCGAGGACGACTGGTACAACTTCGATGCGCTGAACATCCCGGCCGAGCATCCGACCCGGACCGAGATGGACACGTTCTACATGCACCGTGCCGAGGGCGACGTCCGCCCGCCGCATGTGCTGCGGACCCATACCTCGCCGGTGCAGATCCGCGCGATGCTGGAACAGGGCGCCCCGATCCGTGTGATCGCACCGGGTCGCGTGTACCGCGCCGACTATGACCAGACCCACACGCCGATGTTCCACCAGATCGAAGGTCTGGCCATCGACCGCGATATCTCGATGGCGAACCTGAAATGGTGCCTTGAGGAATTCTGCCGCGCCTTCTTCGAAGTCGACAAGGTCGAGCTTCGCTTCCGCGCGTCGCACTTCCCCTTCACCGAACCCTCGGCAGAGGTCGACCTGCGCTGTTCGTGGCAGGACGGAACGCTGAAGGTCGGAGAAGGCGACGACTGGATGGAGATCCTTGGGTCGGGCATGGTGCATCCGCATGTGCTGCGCTCGGGCGGGATCGACCCCGATCAGTGGCAGGGCTTCGCCTTCGGGATCGGCATCGACCGGCTGGCGATGCTGAAATACGGCATCCCCGACCTGCGCGCCTTCTTCGACAGCGACCTGCGCTGGCTGCGCCACTACGGCTTTTCCGCGCTGGACATGCCGTCGTTGGCGGGCGGGCTAAGCCGCTGAACCCGGCGCGGCTGTTGACGCTTCGGCTGGCGGTGCAAAGCCGCCTTGCCGCGGCTCAGCTTCGCCGCGCCGCAACCGACCCCGCGCTTCAGGCCGAACTGGCCGAATTGGAGCAGGCGGCGCGCGAGGCCGAGGCCGCCGTGCGCGCCAACACCCTGACCGCCACGCAGGGCCGCACGCTGGCCGATGCCAATGACCGGCTGCGCGCGATCTTCGACGGATCGCACGGTGGCGATGTGGCGATGGCCCGCAAGGTGGCACGTGACTTCCACGCCGACGGGGGCGATACGCGCGGGTTCGGCGCCCGCTATCGCCCGTCGAGGGGCTGGCTGCGCTTTTTCCGCGACGAAGTTTTCCGCCGCTGAGGTCCGGTCGGGCTGGCCGTTGGGGCAACCGCCGCTATCGTTGTGGTCGCACCGCAGCCAAGGGGAAACGACATGCGCTTGTTCCGTCACGAGAACCGCCAACGCAACCACGGCACGCGCCGCGTCTACGCGATGTTCGAACTGGCCTACACTTTCGTCGATTTCAGCGCGGCCGTCTGTTTCACCATCGGGTCGGTCCTGTTCTTCTGGGACAGCACGATGACCATCGCGACATGGCTGTTTCTGGTCGGCTCGATCCTGTTCGCCGCCAAGCCCTCGCTGCGGCTGGCGCGCGAGATCAAGCTGGCGCGCATGGGCGAGTTGGAAAAGCTGGCGGAACGGGTCGAAAGCTGACGGCCGGGTAGGGGCGTCAGATATGTGGCTTCGCCCTGGCGGCGCTGCATTCGGTTCGCTCCGGGCTCCAGTGCGCCTTTTCGCGGACCGGGTCCGTTCCGGGGTTCCGCCCGTTCGCCCCTTGAAAGGTCCACTGGACCTTTCGCCGCCTTCGGTGGACCGGGGCCGTTGCCGGGGCTCCGCCCGTTCGCCCCTTGAAAGGTCCACTGGACCTTTCACCACCTTCGGTGGACCGGGGCGAACCCCTTCCGGTTCCCTCTCGATTTCGCTAAGGACACCGCGACCGCATGACGAGGCAAGAGGCACGCCCATGAAATTCACGATGTCCTGGCTGAAGGACCATCTCGACACCACCGCGTCGGTGGACGAGATCGCCGAGACGCTGACCGACCTCGGGCTGGAAGTCGAAGAGGTGACAAACCCCCTCGACACGCTGAAGGGCTTTACCGTCGGCTTCGTGCAAGAGGCCGAGAAACACCCCGATGCCGACCGCCTTCGCGTCTGCAAGGTCGAGACCGCCGATGGCGTTCAGCAGATCATCTGCGGCGCCCCGAACGCGCGCGCCGGCATCCATGTCGTCGTGGCCCGGCCCGGTATGTACGTTCCCGGCATCGACACCACCATTCAGGTCGGCAAGATCCGCGGCATCGAAAGCCACGGCATGATGTGTTCGGAACGCGAGATGGAACTGTCGGAAGAACACGACGGCATCATCGAACTGCCGGGCGAACCCACCGTCGGCACCGAATTCGCCGACTGGCTGGCCGCCAACCGGCCGCAGGTGGTCGATCCCGTGATCGAAATCGCGATCACCCCGAACCGTCAGGACGCGCTGGGCATCCGCGGCATCGCCCGCGATCTTGCCGCGCGTGGGCTTGGCACGCTGAAGCCCTATACCGTCGAACCCGTCGCCGGCGCGTTCGAAAGCCCGATCAAGGTGACCATCGCCGACGAGTTGAAGGACAAGGCCTGCCCGCACTTCACCGGCCGCGTTATCCGTGGTGTGAAGAACGGCCCCAGCCCCGACTGGCTGCAGGCCCGGCTTAAGGCCATCGGCCTGCGCCCGATCTCGGCGCTGGTGGACATCACCAACTTCTTCACCTTCGACCAGAACCGCCCGCTGCACGTCTTCGACGCCGACATCGTCAAGGGTGACCTCAACGTGCGCTGGGTCGACGCGCCGACCGAGTACGAGGGGCTGGACGACAAGACCTACACGGTCGAGCCGGGCATGATGGGGATCTACGACGACGAGGGCCTCGAAAGCATCGGCGGCTGCCTTGGCGGCGCCCATACCGGCTGCACCGAGGACACCGTGAACGTGTTCCTCGAAAGCGCCTACTGGGATCCGGTCACCATCGCCGCCACGGGCCGTAAACTGCGCCTGAACTCGGACGCCAAGTACCGGTTCGAACGCGGAGTCGACCCGGCCTTCACCCTGCCGGGGCTCGAGGCCGCGACGCGGATGATCCTGGACATCTGCGGCGGCGAGGCGTCCGAGGTGGTGCAGGACGGCGCGCCGCTGCCGACCGACCGCGCCTACAAGCTCGATACCGACCGCGTCGCCAGCCTCGTCGGCATGGACATCCCGGCCGAAACGCAGCGCAAGACCCTTCAGGACCTTGGCTTCACGCTGAAGGACGGCATGGCGCACCCGCCGTCGTGGCGCCCCGACGTGAAGGGCGAAGCCGACCTCGTCGAAGAGGTCGCCCGCATCGCGTCGCTGACCAAGCTTGAAGGCCGCCCCATGCCGCGCCCGCAGGCCGGTGTGCCGAAGCCGGTGCTCACCGTCGCGCAACAGCGCGAACGGTCCGCCCGCCGTACCGCTGCGGTGCTGGGCTACAACGAGTGCGTGACCTACTCGTTCATCGATCAGGCCAGCGCGCAGCTGTTCGGCGGCGGCGATGACGCCACCCGGCTCGAGAACCCGATCAGCTCGGAAATGAGCCACATGCGCCCGGCGCTGCTGCCCGGCCTGCTGCAGGCCGCGGCCCGCAATCAGGCGCGCGGCTTCGCCGACATGGCCCTGTTCGAGATCGGCGCGGCCTTCCACGGCGGCGAACCCGGCGAACAGCACCTGCTGCTGTCGGGCCTGCTGGTCGGCCACACCGGTCCCCGCGACGTGCACGGCGCCCGCCGTCCGGTCGACGTGTTCGACGTGAAGGCGGATGCCGAGGCGGTGCTGTCCGCCATCGGCGCGCCCGCAAAGGTGCAGATCCTGCGCGGCGCGCAGGGCTGGTGGCACCCGGGCCGGCACGGCAAGATCTGCCTTGGGCCCAAAAAGGTGCTGGGTGTCTTCGGCGAACTGCACCCGAAGGTGCTGCAGCAGATGGACGTGAAAGGCCCCGCGGTGGCCTTCACCATCTGGCCCGCCGAGGTGCCGGTGAAACGCGCCACCGGCGCCACCCGCGCGGCGCTCGACATCAGCGACCTGCAGGCCGTGGAACGCGACTTCGCTTTCGTGGTCGACGCCGATGTCGAGGCGCTGACCCTCGTCAACGCGGCGGCCGGGGCCGACAAGGCGCTGATCGAGGACGTGCGCGTCTTCGACGAGTTCATCGGCGGCGCGCTGGGCGAGGGCAAGAAGTCCCTCGCGATCACGGTGCGCCTGCAGCCCACGGACCAGACGCTGACCGAAAAGGACATCGAGGCGATCGGCGCCAAAATTGTCGACAAGGTCACCAAAGCCACCGGCGGCACGCTGCGCAGCTGATGCCCGACCGGACATGACGCAACGGGGCCGTCGGGGAAAACCCCCGGCGGCCCCTTTGTCTTCCCGCCCTGCTTCTTCTCTTCGGGAAATACCTCGGGGGAGCCGCGCAGCGCGCGGCGGGGGCAGCGCCCCCAAACCTCTATCCCCTTGGCCGCTACCCTCCCGTCCGCACCGGCTTTGACATTCCCGCCCCGGGAAGCTAGCCCGCTTGCGAACCGCAATGGAGGACGCGATGACGCTGAAGGTCTATCTCTCGGGCGAGATCCACACCGATTGGCGCGAACGGATCGTCGAGGGGGCGAAAGGGCTGGACGTCAGCTTTGACGGCCCGGTGACCGATCATGCGGCCTCGGACGATTGCGGCGTCGCGATCCTCGGTGCCGAGCCGAACAAGTTCTGGCACGATCACAAGGGCGCACAGGTCAACGCGATCCGGACCCGCAAGGGGCTTGCGGACGCCGATGTCGTGGTGGTCCGGTTCGGCGACAAGTACAAGCAATGGAACGCGGCCTTCGACGCGGGCTATGCCGCCGCGCTGGGCAAGTCGCTGATCGTGCTGCACGGCCCCGACCACCAGCACGCTCTGAAAGAAGTCGACGCCGCCGCGCTCGCGGTGGCCGAGGATCCGCTTCAGGTGGTCGACATCCTTCGCTACGTCCTGACCGGCGCGCTGCCTGCGGGTTGACCCGACGCGCGTCGGCGCCTCCGTCCGCAGCTTGACAGGTCTGTTGACGCAAGGGCATTCTTGATCCGCACCAAGTGAATTTTGACGGAGTCGCGGGGCGATCCGCCCCCGGCCCGGGTATTGGTTGGGAGGGGCCGGATGGCTCGATTTGTCCTTATGGCGGCGTTGATCCTGCCGATTGCCGGCTGCGCCCAGTTCGTTTCCAGAAATTCAGAACCCGATCTGCGCTTTGGCATGGGCTACCGGGGAACCGACGATCCCTGTCGCCGCGTGGGCGCGACCCGCTACACCGCGCCCTATATCAACCGCGACGAGGATCTCGTGGGCTGCCCGGTCGATTTCGAGGGCCGCCCCGAGTTTCAGGAACGTCTTGGCGGGCGCGAGGTGACGCGGACGGACGACTGGGTGATTTACCGCGTGCCGCTGACGGGAGAGTGATCGCCGCCCGGCAATGACGGACGCAGAAATCGCTTCCGCTTCCGTATCCTGCCGGGGTAGGATGCCCGAAGGTGCCAATCTGCGCTGCATCGCGGCTTGCGTGTGGCCAAGGTATTGACCTTTCCTCACCAGCCCCTTATCCCGCAGCGTCTCGACAGAGAATCGGCCGCAAGCCGGGGTCGCGCCCCGCTTACAGTCAACTTCGTATAGCAAAGACCCGCAGGCCCTTGTGTCCGCGGGTTCGCGTTGTGAAAAAAGGTTCTGGTATTACGGAACCGCAACTGAAAAGGACATATACGTGGCACGTATCGCCGGCGTTAACATCCCGACATCCAAGCGCGTTCCGATCGCGCTTACCTACATTCACGGTATCGGCCCCGCGGTCGCGAAAAGCATCTGCGAAGCCATTGGCATCGATTCCACCCGTCGCGTCAACGAACTGTCCGACGCCGAAGTGCTGCAGATCCGCGAGCACATCGACGCCAACGTGACGGTCGAAGGCGACCTGCGCCGTGAAGTTCAGATGAACATCAAGCGCCTGATGGACCTTGGCTGCTACCGCGGTCTGCGCCACCGCCGCAACCTGCCCGTGCGCGGTCAGCGCACCCATACCAACGCCCGTACCCGCAAGGGCCCGGCGAAGCCGATTGCCGGCAAGAAGAAGTAAGGGAGAGCAGGAACAATGGCACGCGATCGTCGCGCTCCGAAGCGCAAGGTATCCAAGAACATCGCCGCTGGTGTCGCTCATGTGAACTCCAGCTTCAACAACACCAAGATCCTGATCTCCGACGTGCAGGGCAACGCGATCTCGTGGTCGTCCGCCGGCACGATGGGCTTCAAGGGTTCGCGCAAATCGACTCCGTACGCCGCCCAGATGGCCGCCGAGGATGCTGGCCGCAAGGCGCAGGAACACGGCGTGAAAACGCTGGAAGTCGAAGTGCAGGGCCCCGGTTCGGGCCGTGAAAGCGCGCTGCGCGCGCTGGCTGCCGCCGGCTTCAACATCACGTCGATCCGCGACGTGACGCCGATCGCGCACAACGGCTGCCGTCCGCCGAAGCGTCGCCGCGTCTGATCGGGGATCGCCAACTATCACGGGCTGCGCAGACCCCCGCGCGGCCCGTTAAGTCGTTTTTACCTCGGGAGTCGTCCGCCACGGGTCATAGGGCGGAGGGCAGGAATGGAGGCCGCACAGCATGATCCATAAGAACTGGCAGGAACTGATCAAACCGACGCAGCTTGACGTCAAGCCGGGCAACGACCCTGCGCGTCAGGCCACCGTCATCGCCGAACCGCTGGAACGCGGCTTCGGTCTGACGCTGGGCAACGCGCTGCGCCGCGTTCTGCTGTCGTCGCTTCAGGGCGCCGCGATCACCAGCGTGCAGATCGACAACGTCCTGCACGAATTCTCGTCCATCGCCGGCGTCCGCGAGGACGTGACCGACGTGGTCCTGAACCTGAAAGGTGTTGCGATCCGCATGGATGTCGAGGGGCCGAAGCGTCTTTCGATCTCTGCCAAGGGTCCGATGGTCGTCACCGCCGGTGACATCTCGGAATCTGCGGGCATCGAAATCCTGAACAAGGATCACGTCATCTGTCACCTCGACGACGGCGCGAACCTGTTCATGGAACTGACCGTGAGCACCGGCAAGGGCTATGTCTCGGCCGACAAGAACCGCCCGGAAGACGCGCCCATCGGCCTGATGCCGATCGACGCGATCTATTCGCCGGTCAAGCGCGTGTCCTACGACGTGCAGCCGACCCGCGAAGGTCAGGTGCTGGACTATGACAAGCTGACCCTGAAGATCGAAACCGACGGTTCGATCTCGCCGGATGATGCGGTGGCCTTCGCTGCCCGTATTCTGCAGGACCAGCTGTCGATCTTCGTGAACTTCGAAGAACCCGAAGCCGCCGGCCGCGCCGACGAGGACGAAGGTCTGGAGTTCAACCCGCTGCTGCTGAAGAAGGTCGACGAGCTCGAGCTGTCGGTCCGTTCGGCGAACTGCCTGAAGAACGACAACATCGTCTACATTGGCGACCTGATTCAGAAGACCGAAGCCGAGATGCTCCGCACCCCGAACTTCGGCCGCAAGTCGCTGAACGAGATCAAAGAAGTGCTTTCGGGCATGGGTCTGCACCTTGGCATGGATGTCGAGGAATGGCCGCCCGAGAACATCGAGGATCTGGCGAAGAAATTCGAAGACCAGTTCTAAGGTCTTCGATGGGGTGCGCAGTGAATGCGCACCCTACAATACCGGCACCGCACGTGCCGACGACTCCGTGGGTGCGCATGAATGCGCACCCTACCGGCCCCGTAGGGTGCGCATTCAT